>CAMDGV010000082.1 GCA_945898055.1 Akkermansia muciniphila
TGTGTTGGATGACTGGTGAAGCACAGATAGCCAGTCACAGGTAGCCTGCCCCTTAGTTTGCTTTGCGTCTCCGCGTCTTTGCGTGAGACCTCATCCGCCCTTTCCACTCCTCGTTAAAAAGCAATTTCCTATCAGTATCTCACGCCCGCTTCGCTCAAGACGCCAAGACGCAAAGGATTCAAGGGAGAGAAACAGATAGCCTGCCCCATAGTTTTGCCTCCAGGCGTTGGCCGCCGATCCCGAGTTGATCCAGGCGCTCTTGGGCCAATCAGCACTGGTTGGGCGACGCCGTGGGCACGGACCTCTACTTCAATCCCCACGTCAAGCACGACACCGGCGAGCAGAAAGTGTTGGAGGACTGGTGAAGCACAGATAGCCAGTCACAGATAGCCTGCCCCATAGTTTTGCCTTCAACATGTAAAACCAAAACTCACCCTCAGTTTGAAACCCGCCGAATTTACAGAAAAGAATTTGGGCCGCCCATTTTGGGATCAATCAAATCACCAGCTATAGGTGCATTGAGTATGAAAAACTCAAGGGCCAAGTGGAGGACCGGGAGGTTCGCAGCGGCATCCGCAAGGCATTGGATCAGCGATTCCACCAGGCAAACCGGGGCTTGGCCAAGGACCTACTCGCCGAGGAACACGCCCTCCTGGCCCACACGCGTCGAGAAGGTCAGATTCAGGAACTGATGTACAACGACGATTATTATTCCCAGGGGGAAGAATAATTGTCGTTGTACAAACTGACCACGAAGTTGGCCGCGGCACCCGCAACGGAGTCCGCCGAAGGCACAGCCCAACAGCGGCGGTTGAAACAGTTGCGGAAGCTCGAGGAAACGTACGCAGCGGCGCGGGTGGAACGGCGAAAAAACATTACGGAACATCACGAACTCCTCGACCGGATCCGCGTCGAGATCGGAGCGACTGCGGCCACTGAATCACGCCTGGAGGCCATGATCCAAGCCGACAGGGTGAAACTGGAACCTTCCAGCAAACGATTGCTGGATGTGCTCCGGATCACGGCGCGCAAAGGGTTCTACCAAGCCCCGCAACCTTTCAAGAAGAGCTATGACAACTACCGGGACGACCACGGACAATTTCGTCAACTCACACACTCTCCCGGGGTCTTGGAAGTGAGTTCAACCGAGGTCCTGATCCACCTCTTGCCCGGTGGCAGCTACGGCAGCGAATTTAAACGCAGGGTGAGTTAGACCCTCGAGACCATCAATCAGCGGCAACTGGAGCACCCGAAGCTCCCGGGCCGACGACTCCGCTTTCGCCTCGCGCACCGTTCGGAACTCGACCTCAAAGTCCGGATTGGAACCTGAGCAAGCCTCAGCAAAATTACCCGGAATTAAGGGATTTGAAGTCTCACCTGATTTTGGGGATTTACCCCGAATTTTCTAAGGTCTGAGGCTACTTTCGGCAACGAGGGAACCATGGGGTTGGGCGTACGCTTACGCTCAATTGTAGGGCATCGTGAATCGAATCGCCTGAATCCAGGTGCGAGCTGTCGGGTAAAAGGAGGATGCTCGCGTCCAACTTTAGGACCAAAATCCCGAGCCAGATCAACATCCAAAGGAGTGTTCTGTTCTTTGGCGATGAGACATCGATTTTTTTTAAGGACGTGCCGGTGCCAAAGCGACACGGAATCCGACAAAGTGAATCCCATTCGATGGCGACATCATGAATCGACTCGAAGCGCCCGCATATTCAACGTCTTGATTCCATCCTCCCCCTTTAAACACTTTGTATTTACTAGTTGCTGGCCCTGTGGGATCGATGAGCGCTTTAGCCGGATAAGGCTCAAACCAATCCAAGCACCACTCCCAAACATTTCCGTGCATATCCATCAAACCCCAGGCGTTGGGGCGTTTGAGGCCAACTGGGTGGGTGGAGGCATCCGAATTCTCCGCAGTCCAAGCAAAGGAATCTCCGAGGGCTGGAGTATCGCCAAAAGAAAAGCGATTAGTTGCCCCTGCACGACAGGCATATTCCCACTCGGCCTCAGAGGGTAACCGATACTGATATCCTGTTGAAATTCGTCCAGCAGCACGTTCGGTCAGGGTTAGCGCTGCGCAATACTCGTTCGCTAAGACGAAGGGGACTTTCTCGACAGGTCGATTGGAATCTCCAATAAAGTGACTTGGATTTTTGCCCATCACTTTCTGAAAGTCACCTTGGGTCACTTCATATTTTCCCAGCCAAAAGTCATGGGTCACGGTGACCGGGAAACGAATCCGCTGAAAGGTGCCAGCCGGGATGCGAATCATATTAGTCAATGGGCTGACTTCAAAAGCAGCGGTCTTAGAAGCAGGCGAAGAAGCACCCTCTGATTTTGAGGTGGAAGAACCCTCACAACCTAATAGTAAGAGGCTTATTAAAAGAAAGGTGATTCGAGTCATTCGATCTAAAATTAGCGTTGGATTTCCAAGGGTATCGTCGAGTCCTGAGTCTTGATGGGAACGGTCTGAATTTTCCCATCAGGCCACTGAACTTGCAGGCTTACCGAATTAGACAATCGGCCCATCACTTGAACCGCTGCTGCTTGAGACCAGTATCCCGATCCGGCAGTGACAAGTCGAACCGGACCTTGATGCCCGTCGGCAAAATTAAGGCGGAGCACGGCACCGATGGCCTCGGGATTTGAGGTCGATCCTTTAAGGACCACTCGCAAACCTGGGCTGGTTCGCCGATTTTCATAGAGTCGAGTCATCCCACTGTTTTGGGAAACCACGAGATCCAAACGTCCATCGTGATTGAAATCCCCAACCGAGGCGCCCCGCTGCTCCCCAAGAATACGGACTCCCGTCTCTTGAGCAGGCAAAGCCTTGAACGTGCCATCGCCCATTCCCTGCAACCATAAACCCAGGCCCCCATCCTCTCGTGAAAGATCAGAAGCTGTTCCAAAGAAATTCTGACTGCAAAAAATATCCTCGATTTCATCGCCATTTATCTCCCCGATTTGGATCGAAAAGATCGGTGTCAGTTGGGCTTCTTTAGGAAGAGGGATCGGTTTAAATCGCCCGTTTCGTTGAAGAAAAACTGTGGAGGAGAATTCCTGACCTTCCACCTGGGAGATCACTTTTCCGTCTAATTTCAGGAGCTCATTGACCGTTGCCCGAGAGAATTCTGCGTGAGTCTTAAACTCAGCTGAGAGATTAGGAAATCCTGTTTCTAGCCACGTGCGATCATGAACCGGAAACCACTGTGTCCCAGAACGCCAGGCTTCTAGGACACGCACCACTCCATCCTGCCCCCAGTCGCCGTAAAAGAGTCGAATATCTTTAGGGCGATAAAGTTCGTAAATAGAGTTATTTCCCCAATTACCGCAGGCTAAGTCGAGACGTCCATCTCCATCGAAATCACCTACCACAACTCCGGTCCACAACCCGTTGATCCCCTCAAGCCCCCATTCTTTTGTCGCCTCCGTGAAGACCCCTTGATGATTGAGAAAAAGCCGGACTGGCCCCCATTCGGTGCCGAGCACTAAATCGGCGATTCCATTGCCATCTATATCGGCGAACGTGGCACCGGTCACCATACCAACCCGGGCAAAGGGTCGACTACGGACCGGATCCAAGATGAGTTTGCCTTTTTCATTCATCCACACCTGGGAGGCAACGGGTTCCGGATATCTTAAAGCCTGACATCGCCCCCCCACAAAAACATCGAGATCTCCGTCCCCATCAATATCCGCTAACGCCAACGCTCCAAGTGCAGCGGGACCGGCCGGAATTCTTTCTGGATGCGCCAAATCTGCGGGGTTATAAATTTCCAAGAATGATTCCGTCCGTGCAGACTGTTCATAATTAGAAGAGGCGACAAGGATCCGCCGATGTCCTTGACCATCAGACCAACCGACAGCCGCAGCCTGATCCCCTAAGGCCATTGGGGCTCCCACCACTGGAGTCCATCCTTCTCCAGATTGATTCCGATAGAGGCTAAGTGCTCCACCCCGACCGGAGGTTATAAAGAGGTCCTCCCATCCGTCGCCATCCCAGTCAAACCAACCGGCACTAGGACCTAAGCGACTCAATCGACGAGGTAAGGTAGGCTGCCGAAGCCAGTCATCGAACTCTTCTTCAGAGTGACGATGACTGATCCGCGCACTCACATCCGCAAAGAAGGGGGGCTTAAGAGACTGGGCGGCTTTCGATGGAAGAGTCACCCCATTCGGCTCAGTTAATTGATAGATTTGACCCGAGACGCTATTGGTAATTCGGCTAACGAAACCGCTTCGCCAAGTCACTTCAAGCCGAGTATTTTTAAATTTTTTAGGGTCCGAGGCGAACACCCGTTGCGCTTGGTCAGCCGACAAATAACGCCCCCCCGCAATCATTTCTTGGGACTGAGTTATTGAGTCTGAATAAAAAACTATTTTAGCACCGATGCCTTGGGTATTGGGACGTTGACCTACCAACCTGACCCCGATCCGAGGAGCGCTTGATTTGTTTTCGTAGATGGTGGCCGGAGCGTTGAGATTATTGACGACTAGATCGAGATCACCGTCGTTATCTAAATCTCCAGCGGCCATCCCGTAAGAAACACCTGCCAGATCAAAGCCCCAGGCAGTGCTAGACTCCTCAAAGCGGCCGTCTCCTAAATTATGAAGTCCTACATTTCGGCTCCGCCAGTGCGGATGATATTGCATCGATCGCTTAAGTTGCGCTTCAGTCAACTTCTTACCCGAATGTTTAATTTGGAGACTGCTGTCTTGATCCATCACGTCGAACTCAAAGCCGTTAGTTACTAGGATGTCCTCGTAACCGTCGAGATCCACATCTATGAACAGGGGTGACCAAGTCCAATCGGTCGCGGCAACTCCAGACATCAAAGCTGCCTCAAAAAAGCCTCCTCCTGAACGTCCAAAGAAAAGTGTATTACGATTAAATTGCGGTCTTTCATCCACGCGTTCCAATTCAGCGAGGAGCGGTCGGTCCCGGACCAATTGAGTCATTCGGTGCGGATGCCCTCGGGCCAGCATATCCACCACGAAAAAGTCGTCCTGGCCATCCCGATCCAAGTCGCCAAAGTCAACTCCCATCGAAGATCGACTGGTATGCCTTAAAAAGGTTGGATCAGCTTCCTTAAAAGTTCCAGTTCCACTATTGATCCAGATCCGATCTGGAGAGGTGTTATCATTGCACACATAAATATCTGGGATCCCATCGCCATTCATATCCCGAAACATCACCGCCAAACCCCAATCTCGATAGGGCGGAATCGGCTTCCCATCTGCAGTCGAGAAAATCCCAAGCTCATTTTGAATGGCCGTGAACTGGCCATGGCCATTATTCCGATAGAACCCGTCAGCCTCAGGCCACTCCCGAACCTTGCCATCGGGTGAGGCTTCGAATCGACCCTTCCATTTGGGGGACCGCGTGGACTCTCCGTTGACCTTACTCACCTCCCATTGATCACCGCGGCGAGACAAGGCGAACCGAGTCGTGGGATCGGCCAAACGCATAACGTCGATAAAGTGGGTGCAATATAAGTCGAGATCACCATCGCCATCGATATCTGCGAGAGCCATGGAGGTTGCGGAAGCGGTTGTGGACAAGCCAGAAGCTTGAGCTTCGGTGAAATGCCCAAGGCCATCATTGATGAAAAGTCGAGTTCCTGCAGCGATTCCGTTAACCAAGAGATCGAGATCACTATCGCCGTCGACATCGGCAAAGCAGGCCCCGGTCGAACTTTGCGATGCGCAGGCTGCTTCTCCTAACTCCATCGATTCGAAACGCCATGAACCTTGATTTCTAAAAAGCCGATTAGGACCTTGCAAACTGCAGAGGTAAACATCCGTCAACCCATCCCCGTCGACATCTCCCATTGCCACCCCCGAACCATTATGAGCCACGGCATTGGTCAGATAAAAATCTCCAACCATCACGTTGGTAAATACCAAACCGATTTGATGAGGATCTCGAGACAGAAATCCGGGCGATCGATTCTCCTGCATTGGCAAAGATAAAGTCCGCGCCTGAGGCCCAAGAACCCAGTCTGCAGACCGAGCAGCGAGCCCGGATAAAATAACAAAAAGGAAAAAGGTTCGGATCAAAGCGGCATCGATCATTTGAACTTAAAAGCGAAGGTGGGATAGATCCATCAAAGCTAGTTTGGAAGGACACCTTAAGCAGACCCAAAGGAGGTCTCAAGAGCGAGAGTCCAAGGAGTCCCCAAGAGCCTGCTCAAATTTACAGGCATCCATTTCTCTGAAAAGGGATTTATATTATAAAAAAGGGGTCTGGTCATGAGACCAGACCCCATTGAGTTCGAGAACGGTTACGATGTAAAATCGACCGCCCCTCGATCGCGCTGATTTACTGGTAGGTAATGACCAATTTGTTGCCTGAGTTGGTCACCTTCAAAATCGTCACTGAAGGAGTGATGGTGAGGTAGCCCTGACCACCCGTAGACGGAATGTCGGCGGTAATGGTTTTAGTTGCTGTATTTAGAACGACCCCAGAAAGGGCGACGCCGGACATACCGGCAGGCACTTTACCGACGGCGGCAAGGTTTGATTTGACTGGAGCAACGCCGACCCGATAGGCAGGAATGCCTCCCGAAGCGACATCATTCACCAACACTTTGGAACCGTCAGCGTTGATGCTAACGATCTCAATATGGGCAGCGCCACCGCTATCTTGGAACACGATGCGCACAGGATAGACCCCAGCATCTTGCACGTAGAATTTGGTGATCCCGGTTGCGGTATTTCCATTCAATTCGAGACCGCCTGCTCCAAGCAGAATTCCGTCGGCCGGGGTCAAAATTGTGCCCGCCTGAGCACGAAACCGATCGTCACAACTAATCCCGAGGGTGATAACACCCTTAGGCAACTGCAAGTAGGTGACAATTTCCGCAGCAATGCCGCTAGTGGCATTGTTAGAACCCGGGACGCCTGGCATCCCATCATCTGGGGTAATCGATCCAGCAGAACCCTCACCGGTTAGGTTGACGGTCGAATTCAGATTGATTGTACCGTCGATCTGGAACTTGACTGTTGCACCATCCTTCACCCCGGGCGCCAGAGCCAATCCAACTTGAGAGGGTTCTGCGAGGTTGGCGAACAACCCGCCGTTGGCATCTTTCAAGGATCCAACGAGTGCCAACTCGGCATCGGAGATATCGGCAGAAGTCATCTCTTCATTTTGAACAACCCGCCAAATGAAGCCTTTCTTCGACTTATCGACGGAAACAGCCTGACTGGCCTGAGTCAGAACCGCGACATTGGCAGCGATAAAAGTGCCTGAGTCTTTCACAATATTGCCCTTTGTATCCGTGACTTCGAGCGCGTAGGTATGAGTACCCGCCGTGAAGGGAAGGACACCGGTGAAGGCCACGTCGGTCGCATCAGCATTTTTGGCACCGGAGACCGTAGTAACTACCTGGCCGTCAATGGTGACTTTAGCTGATTTAAAGAGAGAGATTCCCTTGTCGTTGACCCGGAAGGAGAAATTAATAATTCCAGGGTTGATTGCGGAGAGGAACAAACGATCGGCACCGGTTGCGGCAGCACCCAGAGAAACCAAAGCGGTTTCAGACGGCGTCTTTCCGAAGACGATGGCATGGGCACCCAAACCGCCCCATCCTTTTTGACCGCGCTGACCTGCGGCTTCGTCGCCATCATTGATCGCCATACCTAGACCGAAGGCAGAGCCCAATTTCAACGGTGCTGTTAGACCCAAAGCGGTAGCGGGCAATTTGATTTCGTAGTAGGTCCGTTTGTTGGCGGTATCCCGTTTGACAACCGCTTCAGTGCCACCGGGGCCGGCCTCATGGTTGACAATTGTCGTGTCCGCAAGGGCCCCATCGGTGCCACCTAAGGCGTAGTTATAGAGGCCCACCCGAGACAGCCGATCTGCGCTGGCGACCATCAATTGAATTGAATCACCATTCCAAGCGCTGTTGGCTGAGTTCTCATGGTAGTCATCGGTCACGACAAAGCCGAAATAAACATTGTCAGCATCATAAATGACCTGAACGGCAGAAGTCTGGTCATCGGGACCGGACCAGGTGCCGCCACCGTATTCTTCAAACAGAACATAGCGACCGGACCCCTTGGCTCCAGATCCTTTAGGAATGGAGAATTTAGGATCAGACAACACCGGTGCGCCGGTCCATTCTCCCAAATCTCCGTCGATAACGATATTTTTAACGGAGGCAGTGGCGGTGTAGTATTCCTTACCCGGTTCGATATCGTTGGCAGCGGCTGTGCTTAGAGTAAACAAAGCAGTTTCGGACGGTGTCTTTCCAAAGACAATCGCATGGGCACCCAAACCGCCCCATCCTTTTTGACCATTTTGACCTGCGGCTTCGTCGCCATCATTGATCGCCATGCCCAAACCAAATTTAGTACCGCCAGCCAAGTTAGTTAATCCAAGCGAAGCGAGCGGCAATTTGATCTCGTAGGTGGTCCGTTTGGAAGCAGTGTTACGTTTCACAACGGCATCTGTGCCACCGGGTCCAGCTTCATGATTAACGATCGTCGTTTCAGCAAGTGCTCCGTCGGTGCCGCCCAAGGCATAATTGTAAAGGGCGACCTGACCGGTACGATCGCCATTAGCAATCATCAATTGGATTGAATCACCATTCCAAGCGCTGTTAGCCGCATTCTCATGGTAATCATCGGTCACAACAAAGCCGAAATAAACGTTTTCAGCATCGTAAATCACTTGAACGGCGGAGGTTTGGTCATCAGGACCGGACCAAGTACCGCCACCGTATTCTTCAAAGAGAACATAGGTTCCATTGGGGCCAGACCCTTTAGGAATTGAGAACTTCGGATCCGCCAAGACTGCAATGCCCGACCATTCGTCGAGGTTACCGTCGAGGATGACCGGGCGAGGAGCCCGATTTACCGTGTAGAATTCCTTGCTTGGTTCGATGTCATTCTTCTTTTGAAGAGTGATCAAGGCGGTTTCGGAGGGTGTTTTTCCGAACACAATCGCATGAGCACCCAAACCGCCCCATCCCTTTTGGCCATTCTGACCCGCGGCTTCGTCGCCGTCATTGATCGCCATACCTAGACCGAAGGTGACGTCGCCAGCGAGCTTTGTGATACCCAGCGCCGCCTTGGGGAGCTTGATTTCGTAGGTGGTCCGCTTGGTGGCAGTGTTGCGAGTCACAACGCCTTCAGTGCCCCCCGGTCCCGCCTCGTGGTTGACAATCGTCGTTTCAGCGAGTGCTCCGTCGGTGCCGCCCAATGCATAATTGTAAAGGGCGACCTGAGCGCTACGATCACCATTGGCGATCATCAACTGGATCGAATCACCGTTCCAAGCGCTATTGGCCGCGTTTTCATGGTAATCATCCGTCACCACGAAGCCGAAATAGACGTTTTCTGCATCATAAACAATCTGAACCGCGGAGGTCTGGTCATCTGGACCGGACCAAGTGCCGCCACCATATTCTTCAAAGAGAACGTAGGTTCCAGCGGATCCCTTGCCCTTAGGGATAGAGAATTTTGGATCAGCGAGAATGGGCACACCCGACCACTCACCCAGAGCACCATCAATAACAATGGACTGTGTCGTGAAAGGGACCGAGTAGTTCTCCTTTGAAGGCTCAATATCGTTCGCTACAGCTTGCAACCCAAAGAGGGCTACTGCGGCTAAAAGTTTGGTTTTTTTGTGCATAACGTCGCCAGCTAACTATAGTTACCTAGTTAAGGCAAAAATTATTTTCTCGTGATTTTGTAGGTGCAGGGATGCATCGATCCTTGTCTAAACAATTCGAGAG
Organism: Akkermansia muciniphila; assembly: GCA_945898055.1. Taxonomy (GTDB): domain Bacteria; phylum Verrucomicrobiota; class Verrucomicrobiia; order Limisphaerales; family UBA9464; genus SXXZ01. Next base: position 9,747 of record CAMDGV010000082.1, read on the forward strand.
GCCGGCTACCAGTCGTCCGAGAGCCGTTTCAGGCCAAGGCTAAGGGCCCCGGAGGCGAGGTTGGGCACAGTTGTCAGCCCACGAAGCGGGCGTTCTTGAGAGAGTGGGCCTACGGGCCAGCCGGTTTCACTTGGCTTTGTCCTTGGTTTCAATCAGCTCGAAGCGCAATCCATCCAAAAGAACCTGCTCATCTCGCTCCAGCTTCTGCGGTGGTTTCGGCATCCAGAATCGCCATTCCCGACGGTTTTTACCTCTTCCTCCGCTTGTCGAAGGCTCAAATTTCACGCAGTGTCCACGTCGCGATGAGCGCTCCTGCAATCCCGGTTCGTTCCTTCAAGGCTGACGCTTTGCAGGTTCATGTCTTCTCTACCCAACCGCAACTAGCCCAATATGTCGCACTTTATGTCCGCGATTATCTCGCGGAAACACTGGCGCGCCAAGGGTCTGCTGCCGCGATTTTAGCTACGGGTAACTCTCAGATTCAGTTCCTCAAGAATCTTGTGGAACTTGGCGGGATTGACTGGTCACGAGTCACTCTTTTTCATATGGACGAGTACCTCGGCATCCCTGGCAATCACCCCTCCAGTTTTCGACGGTATATGAAGGAGAAGGTTGAATCACTGGTGCATCCCAAGGCATTTCATTATTTGGAGGGCGATTGTGATTTACCCCATGTCGAATGCGCCCGATACCGATCCCTGTTAGAGGCTCAAACCATCGATCTTTGCTGCCTCGGGGTCGGCGAGAATGGCCATTTGGCTTTCAATGATCCCCATGTGGCCCGGTTAGATGATTCTGAATGGGTTAAACTGGTGCGACTCGACGACGCTTGCAAGATGCAGCAGGTTAAAGAGGGGCATTTTCCCTCGCTCGAGAGTGTCCCCCCTTACGCTTTAACCCTGACTCTTCCCGCACTGATGACGGCACGAAAGGTCGTCTGTGTGAGTCCCGAAAAACGGAAGGCTAAACCAGTGCGAGAAATGCTTCAGGGCCCGATCAATTCCCTCTGCCCCGCCTCGGTGCTCCGGCGCAATGCGTCGGCCGTCTTGTTGATTGATGAGGATTCTGCTTCGCTCCTTTGACTCATGCGAATTCTTGCTCTGGACCATGGAACAGTGCGGATCGGGGTTGCCGCCAGCGACGAATTGAAGATGATAGCTCGACCGGTTGAATTCATAGCCACCGAGCCCTTTTCTAAATTTATTGAACGGTTGCGGGAACTTATCCGCGAATTACAGGTAGAACAGATCCTGATCGGAATGCCCCGCAATATGGATGGAAGCTACGGTGATGCCGCCGCCAAGGTCCGCGTCTTCCTTGCGGCCTTAAAGGATGTGATCGCGGTTCCTATCCGAACTTGGGACGAACGGTTAACCACGGTTTCGGCATCGAAAGCCCTCCGCAGCGGGGGAACCCGAGCAAGTGATCAACGCGGCAAAATTGATGCCGCTTCCGCTGCGGTGCTATTGCAAGGGTATTTGGACAGCCTGACACCTTGAGTGGGTCAGTAAGCCTATCGACGTGAAACGGACCCGAGAACGCGCTGACAACGCTCCCATTGGGTGGGTCCGTCTCCGGTTGACTGTGGCCTATGACGGCACGGACTACTTGGGTTGGCAGCTTCAGCCGAAGGGAATCAGTGTCCAAGAAAAGTTGGAGGAAGCTTTGTCGCGCCTGTTCCCCAGCCACCCCCGAGTGATGAGTTCTTCCCGAACGGATACTGGGGTCCATGCCCGAGGGATGTCTGTGCACTTTGATATTCCGGCTAAGTCGTGGCGAATGGATGGAGCGAAGTTGTTATTGGCGACTAATGCGCATCTACCACCCGATATCCGAGTGGTGAAGGCGGCCCGGACGCGACCCGACTTCCACGCTCGATTTGACGCCGTAGGGAAACAGTACAGGTACACGCTTTGGAACAATCCCGCGCATGATCCACGGGGCATGCGGCAGCAATGGCATGTTCCCAAGCCTCTTGACGTGACGGCGATGCGTCGGGCGGCAGCCCTTCTTATTGGGAGCCATGACTTCATTGCTTTCAGCGCCACGCCGGGCTATGAGCGCCAGCATACGGTGCGGCGTCTGACTCGGTGTGATATCCGGAGATCGGGGCCACTGATCACCGTGGTGATTGAGGCAGACGGTTTTCTCTACAAGATGTGCCGAGGTATTGTCGGAACGTTAGTTCAGGTGGGGCAGGGTCGTTTTCCGAGCGACTCGCTTCTCTCGATGCTGAACAGTCGCGATCGTTGTCTCGCGGGCATGACGGCCCCAGCAAACGGGTTAGTTCTTTGGGCTGTCTTTTACCGTAAATTAGGGACACCGCGACGTCCGCATCCGGCGGATCAATGAGTGATGAATATTGTCCTACTTGAACCTGAGATTCCGCCGAACACTGGCAACATTGCCCGTCTCTGTGCTGCGACCCGCAGTACACTCCACCTCATTGAGCCCTTGGGATTTGAGATTAACGACCGTCAATTAGCCCGTGCAGGCATGGACTATTGGAAGCTTGTTACTTGGCAACGCTGGGCCTCGTGGAAAGCCTTTTCCGTGGCATTACCCCCAAGCGCCCGCCTTTGGATGATTGAGCAAGGGGCACCACGAAGCTATGTCGAAGCTTCCTTTCAGCCGCAAGACTATCTTGTATTCGGACGCGAGACAGCCGGATTACCGTCCGGATTGCTGGAGTGTTATCGCGAGACGTGGCTCGATATTCCGATGCCTAATCCATCAGCGCGGTCGCTCAACTTATCAAACTGTGTCGCCATTGTCCTTTTTGAAGCCCTCCGTCAATCTGGTTTTTGCAACGCGCTTGAGACTTAATAACTGAACTGCCCGCAGGGGTAGATCTGTCTTTCTCTCTAAGATTTTTTTAAGCTGATCGAGGAATAGCGCTCTGGCTAAAATGAATAGGAACAACCTCGGGACCGACTCATGCGTCAATACCACGAACTTCTTCAACAAGTCCTAAAAAACGGGACCTTCAAAGCAGACCGTACAGGTACGGGCACCTACTCCCTTTTTGGCGCCCAAACCCGCTACTCTCTGGCTGAAGGCTTCCCCTTAGTCACCACCAAGAAGGTCCATCTCAAAAGTATTGTCTACGAATTACTGTGGTTTCTGCGGGGCGAAACGAATGTCCGCTGGTTGCAAGACCGAGGCGTTACCATTTGGAACGAGTGGGCGGATGCCGACGGTAATCTAGGGAGAGTCTACGGTGCCCAATGGACAGACTGGCGCGGAGTTGATGGCCGGTCCATCAACCAAATCGAGTCGGTAATTTCGCAGATTCGCAAAAACCCAAATAGCCGTCGCCTGATCGTTTCTGCATGGAATCCTTCGGAGATCGAGGGAATGGCCTTACCGCCCTGCCACACTTTGTTTCAGTTTTATGTCAGCGAAGGTCGACTCAGTTGCCAACTCTATCAACGGAGCGCCGATCTTTTTCTTGGTGTTCCCTTTAATATCGCCAGTTACGCCTTGCTAACACGGATGGTCGCACAAGTGACGGGTCTTCAGCCGGGGGATTTCATTCACACTTTCGGCGATCTGCACATTTACTCAAATCATTTGGAACAAGTGCAGTTGCAACTTTCCCGCCCGCCACGCGGACTTCCCACCCTGACTTTGAATCCTGAGCGGAAGGAATTGCGGGAGTTCGTCTACGAAGACTTCACGCTCAGCGGCTATGATCCGCATCCAGCTATTAAAGGGGTGGTCGCTATCTAAATCGGCAGGTTGCTTAGCGATCTGACCGAATGCGGACCCGTTTAAAAACAAGTCCGCATTCACCAAGGTTTTCTATCTCTGAGTCGTTACAGGCCAGTTGTCGGTCCGGAAAGGCGCTGCGGGAAGACCCTCGGCATTGAACAGGTTCAAGACCGGGAAATCAGACCAACCATAGCGAATAGCGATGGGCTTTTGTACCTCTGCCGACGAGAGCCGTACGGTGTTTCCGAGGACCTCAGCGTTCGCCCAATGCCAGACGCGATCTTCGCCGGCGACTGCAAATCCCGTTGCAGCCGCTTGCCCCATGGTTTTGAGACCCTTGGCATGATTAAAACTCAGCACCAATGACGATCCAACATGGGCTATCGAGCTGTAGGTAGGACCTCTAAATTCGAGGCTTTTACCGTAGGCGATTCCTTGCGCTAGCAAGGCAAGACGCGTTCCCACCGGTTCCTTCTTCGTCGGGTGGATATCATCCTTGTCCCCGACATCCGTAATCACTGCCACGCCCACTTTGTTTAGTGTCGTCGCCACATAATCTTGAGCTTCCCTCAATTCTGCCCAATCGCTTTCCATTGGTTTAGCGGTGATTTCGTCCAAGGAACGTTTTCGACTCTTATCCCAAGGAGCCAATTGAACAGCGAGAAAAGGAAAATCACCCTGCCCCCAATCTTTGCGCCAGTTGCGGATCATATCACCGAAGAGATCCCGGTATTGCCACGCTCGGCCCGCATTGGACTCCCCCTGATACCAGATGGCTCCAGCAATCGCGTAGGGCATGAGAGGGCGCAACATCCCGTTATATAATTCAGCCGGATACCACGGTGCTCCCGGACTTCTTTGAGTAAAGACCTCCCCCTTAGCTTCAGCCCTCTTCTTGGCCTCTGACCACTTCTTTAGGGCTTCAGCATGAGCGCGGAGGGAGGGCAAAGCGGCATCTAGAATATCTCGGCTGTAGACGTGATTGTCTTTCAGGACGTCGCTGCTGATCCAGACCTCCGCCGGCGACCCGCCCCAACTGGTGTGGATCAATCCCACGGGCACTCCGAGAGCAGGTTGAAGGCGATGACCAAAATAATACCCCACCGCAGAGAAAGATTTAACCGCCGCTGGCGAGGCGGAAGCCCAAGAATGCTTAGCGTGATCGAGATCCGTCCGAGGACTCGGTGATCGGCGTTTGGTCACAGTAAACAGTCGTAGATTAGAATTCTCGCTGGCGGCAATGTCCGCAGCCGGTTCAAAGCTCGCCGACAACGGCCATTCCATATTGGATTGCCCAGAACAAATCCAGACTTCGCCCACCACGACATCAGAGATTTCCAAGGCGTTCTTTCCGTGAACCTTGAGCACCCGCCCCTCGGAGGTTGCTTTCAGCGCCTTCAGTTGGACCTTCCACGAACCGTTCGACGCTACGGTTGAAACTTTCTGGCCGGCAAATTCGACAGTGACTTTCTCACCGTTATCGGCCCGCCCCCAGACGGGCACTGCACGTCCCTGCTGGAGGACAGCATGATCCGTGAACAAGGGATTGAGAGAGGCATCAGCGCAGGCAATTTGTGCTGAGCCAAAGAGGAAACTAGCGGCGACACCCGCCCATAAGGCGGTGCGCACAGGGTGTGAATCGGGTTGCACGGACTGTTTGAACCTCAGCACCACCCACAAGGTCAATCGATGATTTTAATCGGTGGCTTCAATTGTCCTCAATAATAAGCGATCAGGAAACCCTCTGCACCCGAATTCAGGCTTAAATCGGGCCATTTGAGGGTTAAACTAGGTCTGGATGAAGGTGCCAAACAAGATCAAGCTTTTCCTTCAGGCTCTTTCCCTTAACTCTGTCACCCCGTCTATTGATCCAATGAAACGTTCTGCCTCACTCGTCGCCTTTCTGCTGATCACACTCCAGGTCAGCGCTACCGATCGCCGTCTCGTTCTGATCGCTGGCCGACCCAGTCATCCCCCAGGGATGCACGAATTTCGCGGTGGTTGCCTTCTTTTCCAAAAGTGCCTCGCAGGTCAACCCGGTCTTCAAGTGCAAGTCTATTCAAACGGCTGGCCTACGCGAGTGACTGGCGACAAAGTCGAGGATGACAATTCACTGATAGCCACAGCGGATGCGGTGGTGGTGTATGCCGACGGAGGGGGCGGGCATCCGGCAATCCGGCCTGATCGCGTCAAGGTGCTCGACGCCTTAGCTGCCCGGGGCGGCGGCTTGGGATTTGCTCATTACGGCGTTGAAGTTCCCACAGGCGATCCTGCGGCGGCGATGAAACGCTGGATTGGTGGACACTATGAAGATCGCTACAGCGTTAACCCTATGTGGTCTCCCAAATTTAGCACCTTTCCCAAACATCCAATTAGTCGAGGGGTGAAGCCTTTTTCGACGCGGGACGAATGGTATTTTAACATGCGCTGGGCGGAGGGAACACAACCGGCCACTTGGCTTCTCAGCGACAGTCCTACCGACTCGGTTCGTAATGGGCCTTATGTATGGCCAGCCGGCCCGTATGCGCATGTGGTGGCGGCGACGGGTCGGAGGGAAGCGATGATGTGGACTATTGATCGAACCGACGGCGGGCGTGGACTTGGATTTACTGGCGGCCATACCCACGCCAACTGGGGCGATGAGAATCAACGGAAGATTTTCCTAAATGCTCTTTTGTGGTTAGTTAAAATGGAAATACCCTCCAACGGCTTTGAATCACAGTTGAGTCCTCAGGATCTCGCCGGAAACCTCGATCCAAAGAAAAAATAGGCTCGCCCTCGTCTTGATCGTCGTCGAACCGCGCGTCCGTTCATCTTTCAGTCTATCCAATGGAGATTCTCCCTCGTAAATCACTTAAAATGGTGAGCTGCCCGAACTGTAAGGCAAAGCAGTTCATTTCCGGCGATCTAGCACCTTTAGAACCAGTGGCTTGCACGAAATGCAGCCAGCAAATCTTGATGCCGATGATGCTGCGCCAATACGAGATCCGCTCAGAGATTGCTTCAGGAGGAATGGGCACGGTCTACCGAGCTTGGGATACGGCTCTTCAACGAGAAGTCGCTGTGAAGTTGATGAAGCATGAGTTTGCTGAGGATTCGAGTGCGGTGACCAGTTTCGCTGTCGAGGCCCGCGCTTGTGCTCAAGTCAATCACACGAACATTATCCATATTTACTCTTTCGACTATCACGACGGGCTTCGTTACCTCGCCATGGAACTGGCTGATAATGGCACGCTCGATTCTCGGATCGAAAAGAGTGGAACGATCCCAGAACTCGATGTTCTCGACATCGGGATTAAGGTCGCCTCAGCGCTCCAAGCGGCACTCAAGCGGGGCTTGCTGCATCTGGATATCAAACCAGGCAATATCCTCTTCAGTGCGGATGGCGAACCTAAAGTCGTCGATTTTGGTCTCGCCAAAAAAGCCGACGCTGAGACCGACAACTATGCCCCTATCTTTGGCACCCCTTACTACATCGCTCCGGAACGGGTTCGTCAGGAAGGGGATACTTTTTTGTGCGACATCTACAGCCTCGCTGGAACCTTGCATCATGCCCTGACCGGACGAGTCCCTTTTGAAGCTCCCTCGGTCGAAGATGTCATTGCCGCCCACCTGACTATTCCACTCAAGACGGCTTCTGAAGTGAACCCTACAGTCACTCAACCAACCAGCGAAGCTCTTGCGAGGGCGATGGCTAAAAAACCCAAGGATCGCTGGGCCGATTATGACGAGTTTATTATGGCCCTCACCGCGGCTCGCAGCCAGTTACTGATCCGGCAACTCACTGGCCGCACTCCCGACCTCGTTGCGCCCGCTCTCAACGAGGCCCCTCTAGAAACAGGGGGCGCGCCGCGTAGTTGGTGGCGACGCTAGAAGATTTTTTAACTGAGTCTCCTTTCGAACAAACTCAGAGTTAGCAGAGGATGAGCCACCTGAGCTTCATCCCCCCTCTGGGCACCGCCAAGAGTTAAAGTCCTCGGAAGTTAGGCAAGTACATCTTCTCGCCACCCTTCAGGGCACTTTCATGGGCAAGAATGCCCACCATAGTCCAGTTCACGGACTGGTAAAGATCGGGGAAGCTCGGACGATTCTCGATAACGCTCATCACAAATTCATGGGCGAGATGCGGATGACTCCCGCCGTGCCCACTTCCTTGGAGGAAACTGAGGTGCACATTTTCGCTCATATCATAGACTCCCTTGGTCGTAAAATCACGAATACCCTCGGGCAGCAAATGGCCAAAGTCGGGGATTTTCACCTTCGCAACCTTTTCGCCACCCAGATGCAGCACCGGTTCATCGTGTTCGGTCAGTTGCCATTCAAAAGAGGTCTGTGATCCGTAACAATCAAAGCTCTCCCTATACTGGCGCGCCGCATCAAAAAGGTACCGAGTTACCTCCCCAGCAACATCCTGATTGCGAACCTTAAATTGAGCCGTTTCGAACGAGAACGGAGATCCATATTTAGCAATACGAGATTCAGCAATACGACCGGACCCAAGGCAGGAGACAAATTCAGCTTCCCCATTGACGATCCCCAAGCAAGGGCTGACACAGTGAGTCGCGTAGTGCATTGGAGGCAAGCCTTCCCAATAGCCGGGCCAGCCGTCCATATTCTGCAAATGACTACCGCGCACAAATTGGATCCGACCTAGTTTACCGGTATCCCTCAATTCCCGAACATAAAGGTACTCGCGGCTCCAGACGACCGTCTCCATCATCATGTATTTTTTTTCGCTCTCCCGAGCCGCTTTGACGATCTCCCGAGCTTCCGCAATTGTAGTGCAGGCTGGGACGGTGCAAGCCACATGCTTCCCCGCGCGCAGAGCGGCAATCGCTTGTGGCGCATGCAAATGAATTGGCGAGTTAATGTGAACAGCATCCACCAGGGGATCCTTAAGAAGATCCTCAAAGGACGAGTAACGACGTTCCACCCCAAAGGCGTCCCCTACGGCGTCGAGTTTCTCTTTTGAACGTTGGCAGATGGCATACATCTGGACGTTAGGATGGCGTTGATAGATGGGAATGAATTCGGATCCGAAGCCGAGTCCGACGATAGCGATGTTAAGTTTGCGGCTCATGGTTGGCGAAGGTTCCTACACCGAGTGAACGGTGCACAGAAAATTAGCGTCAGCGCCAAATTCAAGGGGCACTCGGCATAAGTGATTCCTGTCCAAAAGCGGGTCATAAAGGTGCCAACGTTTCGAGGTTCGCGAATGGCCAATGGCAGGTCAGGGGCACCGATGACTACGGCGAGGGAAGCGCAGAGAACAACTCAATCAACCCCAGCATCGATCGAGGCGGCGCCCTGACCAATAAATCCGAGTAACCCCGCCAAAATCAGCCAACCGCGCCGTCAGAGTAACCTACCGAGACGGAGCCTCGAGCTGGCACTTTTTAGGTTACACTCCCAAATTGTAAGCCCGTCGCCCTCGGGAACGGCTGCACTGACTGAAAATAGAGACGCCGAAATATTTGTGCCCTTTGCGACCGGCACAGCCTATGATCTTCGTTGGATTTGCTCGTGTTTCTGGCTTTTTTTGCTAATTTTTTAGGTGCTGCTCAGTCGACTGGGATTGCCTTTTTTTGGAATTCCTCAATTCATTTAGAAAAATCGCTTTCAGAGTGGCGAAGTCATCCCTAAATTGACCGCCGCGTTTGGCCGATGGTGTAATGGCAGCACATGGGTCTTTGAAGCCCTTAGTCATGGTTCGAATCCATGTCGGCCAACCAACGCACAGGCTGACTCTCCGTAGAGGCTCGTCTATTTGTTACTTTCCCTCCTCAATCTTACTCGA
>CAMDGV010000083.1 GCA_945898055.1 Akkermansia muciniphila
CCGAGAAAACTCGCCAGCGTCGTCTTGCCCGATTGCCGTGGCCCGGTGAGGCCCACGACCGGGAAGCCCCGCAAGCTTTTGAGAGCGACGGAAAGCAAACGCCGTTCAATCATCTCCAGCACTTTTCCGGCTTCTGGCTCATTGTAAGGAAATAGGGGTCAGTGTGCATTTACTTTCATTTTTGTGTTGAGGGATTTTGTTTGGAGTGATTAAACAAACGGGATGGCACGAAGCATTCGATCTTAAACTCCGCCTCAAAAAGCAAATTCCTGCTATCAGTTCATGGATTTCTTGAATGGGCGGCCCTGCCAGCAAACGTCGGGCTGAGGACTATTCTGCCCTGCTTAACTCCTTCTCTAATTGCCTGCGAGATTGCTATTCCACGATATTGAAGTAAGATTTTCCTACTATGACTACCGTGTTATCTCAAAAAGGTCAAATCGTGCTGCCCAGTGCACTGAGGCAGCAATTGCACCTCAAAGCGGGTGATGACTTCGAAGTCTTTGCTGAGGAGGATGATACCATCACTCTCCGCCGGATCACCCAGCCCCCCAATCGAGGGCTTGTGGGCTTGTTGTTAGCCTGTCCGGCCCCCTTTGAAATTCCCCACCGCGATAAGGATGATTCCGAACCCCTGTCACTATGAGCTTTTTGGTCGATACTAATGTCTTTTGCGAACCTGCTAAGCCCAAGCCGGATCAGCGAGTGATAGCTTGGCTTCATAAAAATGAAGGCGCCCTCTATGTTAGTACCGTTACTATTGGAGAAATCCGTCGAGGGATTGAACGCCTACCTATTGGAAAGCGCAGGACCGAGCTTCTTCACTGGCTTCAAAACCTCTGCAATTGCATGAAAGGCCGCATGCTCAGCTTCAACATCAGCACCGCGCATGTCTGGGGTCAGCTAAAAGCCACATGGGAAAAAGCAGGTATCAGTGTTCCCTCCTTGGATAGCCAGATCGCGGCGACCGCACATCGCCATGGCTTGACCATAGTCACTCGTAATGTCAGTGATTTTGAAAAGACAGGGCTCAAAGTGCTAAATCCATTTCGAGCATGAACCTCAAGCGACCAGCCAAGGAACCTATCACAAACGAATACCCTTAATGGCATCACGTCTCGCCATCCTCCTCCACCCGTCCCGTCGCGTAGTCCACGCCATCGAGCATCCACACGAACTCCCCGCTCACGCTGCCCCCGCACAACGCCACCGTGTCCACCTCCAGCCAGCCCGCTTTGTTTTCTTCCCACAGACTCCCCCAAACCGGGATCTGCTGCCGCAACAGCGAACCAGGACGCGTCAACGAGCGTCGCGAGGCGGGTCCACACAACGGCTCAAGTAACTTGTCCAGCGTCCGCGCGCTGGCCAGTAGCAAGCGCTCTCGCACCTCTCTGGGCATGCTCCGCTCATGCGCCTCGAAGGCTGGGATCCACTCCGGCAGCATCGCAGCCAACCGCCGGTTGCAGGCATCGTCGGTCGTCTGCCATATCGGCTTCAACCACGGCATCAGGGTCCGGGTATCATACCGCGCCGGCCGCCCTGTATTGGTCCGCCTTCCCGGTTCCGCCACTACGGAACTCAGCGCCCGGATCGCAGACTTTCGATGGTAGCCCAGCAGTTCACCCGCCTGATCGATGAGCTTCCTGCGATGCTCGGCCCCTGCACCTTGGTAGCGCCTTCGCAGCTTCATCAACACCTTCTGTCGCGTCCCAGAACTCATCGATTTGTCCATGTTGGCGACGGTAACAGGACTTTTGGCGCAATTCGTCCCTGATGCTCCTCTAAAAACCCATATTGACTCGCGGCTAAAATAGCAAAAGGGTAGGGAAGTGAAATCTTCCACTCGATCTATAACTTATACGCCTGACATTGCCCTACCAAATTGGCAGAGACGGGCTGGTTTTACATTGATCGAACTGTTGGTAGTGATCGCTATTATTGCGATTTTGGCATCGATGCTTTTACCTGCACTTGGCTCTGCAAAGAAAAAAGCCATGACGCTTCGTTGCATGAGCAATCAAAGTCAGTTGGGGAAAGCCTACTTCATGTACACCGAAGATAACCGGGACTTTTACCCAGCGATCGCTGATTGGGCCGCAACAGGAGGGAAAAATGGGACTTACGATGTTTTTAGTGCGGCGACAAATAAGCCCCTGAATACCTACATTGGAAATAGTTATGAGGTCTTTCGTTGCCCATCAGACAAAGGCGATTTTTGGTCGCTGGCGGGCAGAGGTGTCAACTGCACCAACGCCTATGTTCAATATGGAAATAGTTATTTGACCGAGTATGCCTTTGACTTTTACCGAGTAAAAATGGTGTGTGGGCCCAAGGATAATAAAGCTATTCCATCAATTAAAAGCTCGGAAGTAGGTCAACGATCTTCGACCAAGATTATCCAAGGTGACTGGATCTGGCACGCCAACCGCGACGTGACTCAAACGCGCCATCAATGGCATAACTACAAGGGTAAAAACCGAATGATGATGCTGTTCGGCGATTCGCATGCCGAATATTTTAGCTTTCTTCCAACCGATAAAATGAACGCATTGGCAAGCTTACCGCCGAGCCAGGATTTCCTTTGGTGGTGACTTACTGGATCAGGGCCGCGTGTCTCACGTTTAAAAGGACTCTGAATTCCAAGATTCACAGAATCCACTTTAACGACGGTAACCGTGGGAAAAATAGAGTCTAAAAGCCCTATTACAGTGGGAAAAAATTGGTAAATTTTTGATCGATTGGCTGCAACCCGCCTCCGAGAGGTAGGGCGAGAAAGGATGAGCGAAGACCGCTTCGGATCCGGATCATCCAACGGCAACCCGGGCTTCGAAGGGTCTAATTAGGCCGTTCATTGGGGGGCGAATTGAGCTTATAAATGCACCTTCTGACCCACTAAGAACTTATTTGAATTCCAACTTAACTTCAAAATTACCACGCCTGTCTTTCGGTGATTACCCACGAGTTGCGCGGCGCAGTAATCGGGCACATTTTCTTCTGGCACACCTGATCGTACTCACCTCATCCATGGCCGATTCTATTCCCACCGCCTTGCCCCCACTGGCTAAAACTCAGGAGCACCTTTCCGTCTGGCACGGCGAGACGATTAGTGACCCTTGGTTTTGGCTTCGCGAAAAAAGTAACCCCAAGGTGATTCAGTATCTCGAGGCTGAGAATGCCTATATGGAAGCAGCCACGCGTCCAGAGAAAAAATTCGGTGAAGCATTGTATTCGGAGATGCTAGGGCGCATCCAGCAAACCGATCTCACTGTTCCTTTGCAACGCGGCAAGTATCTCTACTACACACGCACTGAGGAGGGCCGCCAATATCCTATTCATTGTCGACGCGCAGCGGGGCAAGACGGTAAAGCGATGCCGAATGCCGTGGAGGAAATTCTACTCGACCTCAACACGCTGGCGGTCGGTCATCCGTTTCTCGGTTTGGGCGGATTTGAGGTCAGCGACGACAGTATCCACTTACTTTATAGCACTGATATCACTGGATTTCGGCAATACACACTTTACACGAAAGACTTAATTACGGGGAAGATTAGCGGCCCACTTGCCGACCGCGTTACCAGTTTTGAGTGGTCCACCGATGGCCAGACAGTTCTCTATACGACTGAGGATCCAGTGACCAAACGCAGCAACCAGCTTTGGCGTCTCCATCTCGAAAGTTCCCAACCCGAATGCGTTTTTGAGGAAAAGGACGAACTTTTCGGAATTGGCCTGATCCGAAGTAAGGATCATCAATGGTTTATTTGTTCGAGTCAGAGCACCGACACATGGGAACAGCGCATCCTCAAGACCACCGATCCCCGGGGTTCTTTCACGACAGTTTTGCCACGGGCCAAGGGGCACAAATACGACGTCGAACATCGGGAAGGAATCCTGTTTCTACGGACCAACCGCGACGCAAAGAATTTCCGGTTGGTAACCGCTCCGGTCGCGACTCCGGAACTTTGGACGGAACTGATTCCCCACCGGACAGACGTCTTATTGGAGGGAATTGAACTGTTCCGCGACCATTTAGTGGCTCACGAGCAACGAGAAGCTCTTACCCGTTTGCGCATCCATAACAAGATTTCGGATCAATGGACCGAAGTAAATTTTCCAGAATCTGTCTATTCAGCTCACCCTTCTGGGACCCCTGAGTTAGGCGCGCGCGCCTTCCGGTTGAGTTACCAGTCGATGGCAACACCGCAGAGCGTCTACGACTGCGATCTGGCGACCGGCCAGTTGACTCTGCTCAAACGTACCCCAGTACTCGGTGGTTATGACTCGGCGAACTATGTGACCGAACGGCGCTGGGTCACCGCCCGAGATAATACCCGAGTTCCGCTCTCTGTTCTCTATAAAAAAGGTGTCGCGCTCGACGGCACAGCACCTTGCTTTCTTTATGGGTACGGCTCTTACGGACTCGGTATGGACGCCTCTTTTTCAATCGCCCGACTTTCGCTGGTCGACCGAGGTATGATTTTTGTAATCGCCCATATTCGCGGCGGCAATGAACTAGGTGAAGCATGGCATGATGACGGAATGTTACTGAAAAAAAAGAATACCTTTTTCGACTTCGTAGATTCTGCTGACTGGTTGATTAAAAATAAGATCTGCGCCCCTGATCGATTGGTAATCGAAGGGGGGAGCGCGGGGGGATTACTAATGGGTGCGGTCGTTAACCTCCGTCCCGATCTTTTTCGAGCTGTTCACTCAGCGGTTCCGTTTGTCGATGTTTTAAACACGATGATGGATGCCAGTCTCCCTCTCACAATCGGTGAGTACTTGGAATGGGGAAACCCAAATGAAAAGCCCGCCTTCGACTATATGCGGTCCTATAGTCCTTATGACAATCTGCAGCGCGGCGCTTATCCAGCGATCTTAGTGACCACAAGTTTGAATGACAGTCAGGTGATGTATTGGGAACCGGCTAAATACGTTGCAAAGCTTCGCTCGTTAAAAACCGACCCCCACCTGCTTCTGCTCAAATGCAACATGGGAGCGGGGCATGGAGGCGCCAGCGGGCGATATGATCGACTGAAGGAAGTCTCTTTCGAATACGCTTGGCTGATGTCCCAAGTAGGCATCACCCGCTAACGATCTGCTTTCGAATCGGCGTATTCTAGGGGGCATAAATACCCCCCTTAGACTTGCTCTACCGAGGACCGAATCATCCTACCTCGGTGGTAAAACCTGGATGAGCCGATAGAAACGGCTTTCGGTTGGACTCTCTAAAATTTGGAATGAATAGCCGTTAATACCTTCGATTTGGCTGCCTTCCTGAGTCCAACTGATCAGGTCGCTTGAGGATTCCAGTCGGAACACTCCATTGCCTAAAGTAAACAGGCGCAAACGAACGGCAGGCTGGAGGTTAAGACTTGCATCGGGCGCTTCGGTCGGTTCGAGCGGATTGAATCCATTACGGAGCTCACCGGAATCTGATAACCCATCGCCATCGGTGTCGACTAAGTCTGGCGAGGTGCCAAGTTGGAGTTCGTATCGATTATCTAATCCATCGCCATCGGTATCGATCGGATCCATAAAGGCAACCGTGTGGGCGCCACCCGCAGAGAAAGCGATCGGGGACTCAACCCCGACCTTGATCTGAAGAGAGTCCTCAGAACTGCCACCCCAAGTGACCAATTGTCCCTCTTGGCGACGGGCAACGGTGTGATTATAGCCAGCGTGAATTTCTACCACGTGATTAAGTCCTGAAGGGATCGTCCGTTGTTTCTCAACATTAGAACCCCAAACACGAACAGTCCCATCAGCCAGCAGTGCCACCGTGTGGGAATCACCCGCGGTCACCGCAACAACATCAGCTAAACCGGGGGGCACCGTGCATTGGCCTGAACGATTTTCACCCCAACAGACCACAGTTCCATCGTTACGGACAACAGCGGCATGACTCCAACCCGCAGCGATCGACTTGATCCCAGTGAGCCCCGTCGGGATTTCCATCTGGCGACCGTAATTTGCGCCCCAAGCCACAACGGACCCATCCTCGAGCAAGGCCAGACTAAAATCTCCGCCAGCGGCAATAGCGATGACCGAATTTGCAAACACTGGAGGTGTCGATTGGCCATAATTAGACCGACCCCAAGCACTCACCAAACCATTGGTCAACAGAGCGAGAGAGTGATGACCGCCCCCAGCAACGGCGATCACACCCGTAAGATTTGTCGGCACTGAAGATTGTCCGTCGGTATTATCGCCCCAAGCTTGGACCGATCCGTCTTTCAGCAAAGCGAGCGTATGCCAGGTCCCTGCACTCAAAGTCGCAATATTCTTAAGCTCCAACGGCACCTTCGTTTGGTTAAATTCGTTATTACCCCAAGCCCGCACCGTCCCAATAACCGCGCTTGGATCGGTCACCGTCAAATTTGTGGACGGCGAAACTAAGCGGAACCGGGTTTGGGCAGTGAGATTTGTTTCTCGCAGAAACCAGCGTCCGCGTGGGGCGAAGAGATTGGTTCGAAGGTCTGACCAAACCTCTCCATTGGTTGAAGATTGAAGGCGATAGCCGGGGCCGCCTAAGGTGAAAAAATCGAGCCGTAGAGCCGGTTGAATTTCAAGCAATCCCACCGACTTTTCCTGTGCCTCTAAGGGATCAAAGCCATTTCGCAGTTCGAGTAAATCGGATAATCCATCGAAATCTGAGTCCGCCTGTAATGGGTTAGATCCGACCCGGAATTCAATCCCATCTTCCACCCCGTCGCGATCGGAATCCGAGGCAGTCACCCGAGTCCCTAGCGACCGCTCGGCGACGTCACTCAGTTTATCCTCATCCAAATCTCCTGCGGCTACTACCGTCAAGATATGACCATATCCAGCCGCCAGAGAGACCACGGATGACAAGCGAATGGGGACATTAGTAACTGGGCGACCGGGAGCACCCCAGACTGCCACCGTTCCGTCCGCCTTCAATGCAGCAAGAAAGTGTTCACCAGAAGCAATAGCCACCGAGGGTATAATCCCAGCAGGAACGACCGATAGTGCGCCGAAGGTCTGGAGCCCACCGTTACGAAATAAGGCCGCGTGAGTCTCTGAGCCCGGTGCAAACGCAGTCGCGGCGGCGATGTCGGCAATGGCGGGTTGACCGAAAGTAACGAGGCGACCATTCGATCCAATGAGACCGGAGAGACGGTAGCCAGCAAAGATGCGCTGGGCGGATTTGCCGGAGATGTTGGTCTGATTCCAAGAGGAATCGCCCCAAGCCCAAACACGACCCGTGTCATCCAAAGCCATACTGTGCAAGGCTCCTGCGGCAATGGCGACAGCATGGGTCAAAAGACTGGGGACGTTGCCTTGGCCTCGAGATGAATCACCCCAACAGAGCACCCGCCCGTCTCGGGTCAGGGCCATGGAATGGACAGAGCCTGCGGCAATGGCAACGGCGTTAGTTAGATCCAGCGGAATCGAAGACTGACCTTCCACATTGGACCCCCAAGCCACCACCCTTCCGTCTGACTGCAAAGCTAAAGAATGCGCAAGCCCACCGGCCACTTGGACGACGTTAGACAATCCAAGAGGCACTCGGCTTTGGCCGAAAGTGTCATCGCCCCACGCCACCACCGATCCTTCCCGCAACGAGGGCAAGGCTGGGCGTACTGGCACGAAGACTGTGACCAGAACATCACCGCTGGCCTGGGTATTAGTGGAGGCACCCGACGTCGCTACGAGCCGATAGAACCCAGCTTCATTGGTGGAGACGTCCAGCGTAACAAAGCTGACATTCGTTTGGCCACTCACCCGTTTCCCATTGTGGTACCATTGAAAAGACGAAGATGGATTCGCCGGGGTGTTGGTCACCACCACCACAGTTGGAGCGTTGGTGGTTGATTCACCGGTTTCAGGGTCGACGACCACCACACCCGGAACGGTATTGGTTAGCAAAACCACTGGAGCTCCAGGCCTCAAATCCACCGCCCTTAGTACGAGCGTGTCGCCAATTAAAAGTTGTTGCTCCCGGGTATTTAAACGAATCAGGGGAAAACTCGCTGAGTCGAGAGGTTGAGTCTCCGCCACCAACTCCAATCCGTCAGTGGCACCATCTCCATCCGAGTCTGGATTAAATGGATCCAACCGAAGCCTCAATTCCTCAGCATCGGTAAGACCGTCGCGATCGGAGTCAGAGCTTTGCAGCACGGCGGCCCAGTCGCTGCTGCCGTCTTCATCACTATCGGCTTTGAGAGGATTTAAACCGAGTCGCAGTTCAATACCGTCTTCCAAGCCATCCCCATCCGAGTCGACCACAGTCGGACTGGTACCGATGGTCAGTTCGTAATCTGAGTCCAAACCGTCTTGATCCAGATCGGGCTTCGGGCGGATTAAATAGGCCGCCTGAAAGCCGGCGGCAAGGAAGACCCCATTGGTGGCCGAGCCTGAGGCGGTAATTAAGGTCGAAGGGGTTCCCCATCCAACGGCGCGACCGGTTGCAGTCACTGCCAGAGAGCCGTTAGGGCTAGCAGCAATGGCAATGATCGGTGGCAAGCCACGCGGCACCGGGGTTTGGCGCTGGGCCGATTCGCCCCAAGCGAAAACCTTTCCTCCGGTTGTTAAGGCCAACGAATGGGCTCCGCCAGCGGCTATTCGAGCAATCGCCGGAAGCGAAAGAGGCGGAGTCGATTGTCCTCGAGCATTAGAACCCCAACAGACCAACGATCCATCAGCCTTCAGGGCCATCGAATGGGACCCACCTGCAGCAATAGCCACGACATGCGTCAAGTTGGATGGAACATCACACTGACCCGATGACGAATCACCCCATGCCACCACCGTTCCGTCTGATCTCAAGGCGAGGGAATGGAAATGCCCAGCGGCCACCGCGGTCACTTCGTTCAAATCGGGTGGAATTCGAAGCTGCCCAAACTGATCATTTCCCCAACAGACAACCTGTCCATTCGTCGGGAGCGCAACGGTATGAAATGCACCAGAACTGACAGCACGCACCGGCCCTAGGGTCGCTGGCGTCTTCAACTGACCGACACTGTTTGTACCCCAACCCACGAGACTGCCATTCATTCGGAGGGCGTAGGCGTGAACAAATCCTGCGGAGACCGTCACTGCATCCAAGATCCCCACTGGAGGGTCGCCCGGTTCGCGGCCCCAGGCTATTATATCTCCGGCCGGTTGGGGAAGAGATTGCATCTCAGTAACACCCAAGACATCAATTCTTGTTCCCACGGCTTTTTGCACGCTCGCTTCCAAACGAGTTTCCAAGGCGTAGCGACCGCCTCGGGCCCGGTCTATGCCAAAAAGAACCACCGTAGAATTTGTCTGGCCTTGGAGAGGAATACCGTCCCGCGACCATTGGTAAGTTGTAAAATTGGTGCTAACCACCTGATTGGTAACAATAACAGGTTCCCCCCCTAATTCCGTCGCATCGTTAGTTTCGTAAGTGATATTAGTGAGTAGATTGAATGGCCTCAAAATAAGCGGTCTCAACCGCAAAAGATCGCCGGTTAACAATTGACGGTTTCGGTCCGTCTCGAGAAAAATCGGGTAGGAAGTTTTATCGCGAGGAAGTGTCCCAGCCGTGTATTCAGCTAAATCATTGGCTCCATCTGAATCTGTATCTGCCAAAAAGGGGTCGCTACCAAACCGAATTTCTTCGATATCGGGCAACCCATCTCCATCGGAATCTGGGCCTAAAAAGATTTTTGCTTGCTCTGTCTGGGTGGATTTGATTCGCGCCTCTGCGACTAAGGTGGCCAGGTTCAACCCAAAAAACGTTAACCAAATCAGCCACCTCAGAGAGGTAGAAAGGCTGTTTTTATTGGGTTTATAATTCATTTTATTCTTATTTTTAAAACTATTACCTTATTCTAAGAACCGTTATTCGCGTCAAAGTAGCTGACACAACAATAGTGGAAATCCTTTGGCAGAATCGCAGCAGTTACACTGCCAACACCAATCAATTAAGGTTACAATCTTGCCGCTCGACCGTCTGTCTAACGGCGTCTAAAGTCGGCCCTTGGCACAAAGTTCCCTTTCGGACACCTTGACGGTCTGACCTCCTGTTTCCATCTTCGCGAACCGAATGAAATTCGATATCACCAAGCTCCTTCAAGATTGGGAGTATAAACCGGGTCAGGTCGTCGCCCGGCGCTTTCAAAGTAAGGACGGGGAGAAAATTCAACTCCGTGTTGATCTCGGTGTTCTTCAAATGAACACCCTCGGGCGACCGGACGGCAAGAAGCCGATGGGCTATGAGTCGTGGCATCACTTTTATCAAATACGCAGTAAGATCATCACTTCGACCCCCTTTAGCCTCGGCGTCGAGGAGTGCTCACGATTGCAACAGGAGGCCGTCCAATATCACCACCGCTACATCTGCTTCTTTCAACTTAAAGACTTCGAGGCAGTTGAGCGTGACTGCGTCCGAAACTTAGAAGTCTTCGAATTTGTTGGAAGGTACGCGGCCGCTCCCCCTCTCGCTTGGGGCTTAGCGCAATTTACCCCGCAATTACTGATGATGAGAACCCGAGCCCGAAGCGAACTTCAATTAAGTTCTCGAGCCCGGCAGGCCTCAATCGCTTCCATCGAAGAAGGAATTACTGCGATTGAAGATTTCTATCGCAACAACGACCGCAACGACCTCTTAGAATTCTCCGGCGAATTAATGTCTTTACGGCAGCGGCTTGAGGAGTTGCAACGACAACCCCCTGAAGGAGAGTTTGAACGTCTACAAATGGATCTCGCCGAGGCCATCCGAGCGGAAGACTATGAGCGGGCAGCCAAGGTCCGCGACCAACTGCGTAAACTTTCCCCTGAATCATGAGCTTACAACAACGGATATCCGACGAACTCAAGGCTTCTATGCTCGCCCGCAAGGCCGAGCGGACCAATACCCTTCGCGCCCTTAAATCCGCTCTGGGCTACACCCAGATTGAGAAAAAGGTAGAGTTCTTAGGAGATGCTGACGTCCTCATCGTCATCCAACGGGAGGCCAAGAAACGGAAGGATTCGGTCGAAGAATTTGAGAAAGGTGGGCGAGAAGATCTGGCTTCCATTGAACGCGCCGAGTTACTCATTCTTGCAGAGTTTTTGCCCAAGCCGCTTTCTAGTGAGGAAATTGAAGCCTTGGTGCGTGAGGCTATTGCCTCGACCGGTGCCACTTCCAAGAAAGACATGGGCGCAGTGATGAAAGTGGCTCAAGCTCAAGCCGGAGGTCGTGCTGATGGAAAGGCGCTCAGTGCCTTGGTAACCCGCCTCCTCCCTTGATTCACATCGGTTCGGCCATCGCTCCTACTTGGTTCAGTCCCGGATTTTTGGCAGTCGACGAAACACCTTTCCTTGGGTCAACCGGGAACATGAAGCAATCCTTCAACGGGCTATGATAGCCACGGCAGAAGAATACATTCAGCGCCTCCAAAACGGCGCAGAGGCGGCACGTGCGGGTGGGCAGACTATTGGTCAGTTTTTAGCCCGATTAGGGGATAACAATGCGTGGCTCGTTTGTCTCCTCTTGACCCTCCCCTTTATTCAGCCCTTGCCGACCGGTCCCCTCGCTACCCTCGGCGGCCTTGCCTTTACTGGGATGGGCTGGCGCCTGATGCAAGGGGCCGAATCTCTTTGGCTTCCCGCCCGATTAAGTGAGGTCCGACCGGGAATCAGGATGTGGAGTGCTTTCTCCGAATTTGGTTGTTGGTTACTGCGACGATTAGCCCGGATCAGTAAGCCTGGACGCTTACCAAAGCTAGTCGAAGCCCTCGGTCCGCGGGGTGCCGCTTTCCTCATCGTCACCGGCGGGTTACTCGTCGCTGTCCCGTTTCTGGTTGTTCCGCTCCAAAATTCCCTGCCCGCCCTCCTCATTTTCTTCGCCTGTCTCGGACGCCTTCAACGAGATGGCGTGATGTATCTGCTCGCCTTAGTCAGCCTCATCGTAACCCTAGTTTACTTTGCGCTTGTGACTTGGGTTCTATTTTTCGCCGCTGAACAGTCGTGGCATTGGTTACGGCAGTGGCTGGTTTAAGGGTGAGCCACTGAGTTGCCCCTGTTCATCCATCACTCATTCCGAGCGAACGCTCTTCAGGATTGAGGGCTATTGAATTGATTGAAATTTGCTTTTTGAGGCAGAGGGTCAAAAGTGGCCTTGCAACGTCTGGCTGTCCGTTCAGTCGCCGTCGCTACTGGATTCCGCCAAGAGAGGCGCCGCCGAGTTCTCTAAATAACTGACCAGTTGCCTTGCGGGCCTTTTGAATGTCAGACTTCCACCACAATGCCGATCTACCTTTACGAGACGATTCCCTCACTTCCCGACCAACCGACCGAGCGCTTTGAGGTGAAACAGTCCATGAACGAAACCGCTCTCTCTCGTCATCCCAAAACAGGTGAAGCAGTTCGACGCATCATTTCTGGAGGGTTTCTGATGCTCAAGGGCGACGAAGCCTCCGCTTCAGCCTCCAAGCCTCCGTCATCGACCTCCTGCGGTTCTGCCTGCGCCTGTCACCCGTAGCAAATTACCTAAATGTGACACGCCCCTTCCAGATTCTGTGCTACTGATTTTCCCATGAGAGTCTCCAGGCGTTCTTTTTTTGGCCGGTCCGGCGCGGTGGCTATGGCTTTTGCGGGCC
Organism: Akkermansia muciniphila; assembly: GCA_945898055.1. Taxonomy (GTDB): domain Bacteria; phylum Verrucomicrobiota; class Verrucomicrobiia; order Limisphaerales; family UBA9464; genus SXXZ01. The sequence goes on from CAMDGV010000083.1 coordinate 12,573, forward strand.
TCCGAGAATTTGCCCAAGCAGGGGTGAGCACCCGAGATTACAAGCAACTCGATGCGGCCCTCGGATCGGATTTTTTCGCAGTGCTCGACCTGCCAGAAGGCTTTACTTACGAGTTACTTTCGGAGGTTGGAGAACGAATGTCCGATGGCTTTGTGGTCCCGGGAATGCACGATGGAATGGGGGCTTTTCCCGGACCCGACGGAACCACTCTTCTGGTTCGAAATCATGAATTAGGCCCTGAGCACAGCAGTTACAGCGCCTTTGGCCCTCGACGCCAAAGTCTACGTAAAGTCGATCGATCTTTCCTCTACGATTCTGGCCGCGGCACGATCCCAGGACTCGGTGGCACCACCACGGTGGTCTATGATACTCGACAGAAAAAGCGACTGAACCACTTTCTTAGTCTTGCTGGCACTTACCGAAATTGCGCGGGCGGGACGACGCCATGGGGTTCATGGATTTCCTGCGAAGAAGCCGTGGAGAAACCAGGTGACGACGAGAAAAACCCTTCGGATATTGAAAAGCCGCACGGCTATAATTTTGAAGTGCCCGCCTTGGCCTCAGGCGGCTTAACCCTACCAGTTCCGCTGATCGCGATGGGCCGGTTCCGACATGAAGCTGTTGCGGTGGATCCGAAGAGTGGGATCGTCTACCAAACTGAAGATTGCTTCGATAGCCTCTTCTATCGATTCATCCCCACGACACTGGGGAAACTCAGTCAAGGTGGACGTCTTCAGGCCCTAAAATTGCGTGATAAACCCCGAAGCGATACCCGAAACTGGGTTTCTGCTGCCATCACTCCTGGCCTTAAAATGGCGGTAGAATGGGTGGATTTGGAGAACATCGAATCGCCGGACAATGATCTCCGTTACCAAGGATATCTGGAACGAGGCGCCGCCCGATTTGCCCGTGGGGAAGGGTGTTGGTATGGTCGGGATTCTATTTATTTCTGTTGCACCAACGGCGGACAAAAACGCAAGGGCCAGATCTTCCGTTATTTGCCTAGCCCACACGAGGGAACTCCTGACGAAGCGAAAAGCTCGGGCCAACTCGAACTCTTCATAGAGCCCGATGACGGTAATCTGGTGGAGAACTGCGATAATGGCTGCATTGCGCCTTGGGGCGACCTGATTATTTGTGAGGACGGCGGGAATCCCAACCACATCATTGGAGTAACGCCGGAAGGGAAGATCTATAAGTTAGCACGTACCTCGATTTCAGAGTTGGCTGGGCCTTGTTTTTCTCCAGATGGCACGACTCTTTTTGTTAACATACAAAACCCAGGCGTCACCCTAGCGATCACCGGGCCTTGGGATAAATTACGCTCTCTAGCAATACCGGCCTAATGAGCGAGCGTCGGCGTACGATCTCAGCGGATTGCTTGCGCCTACTCCGATTGAAATTGAGCCACTATTGAGGGAGGTAAACCTCTTGAACCGCCGACCTCTGTACAACGACGATTATTCTTCCCCCTGGGAAGAATAATCGTCGTTGTACAGGCTTTGGATAATTCCGCGGCAGCCAACCGCTGGGATTGGGCGGCCACCGCCTCCGGGTTGCGCGTCAGCGCCAGCAGGTACTGAAAGGGGTTGGCCCCGCTGCTCCGACAGGTGTGGATCAGGCTCATGCAGATGTCCGTAAGCGTACGCTTACGACTGATCCGCAGCCAGCGATCAATCAAAAGAGGATGAACCCCCAATCTCGCAGCAAACTCAGCCTTCGAGAGTCCCGAGCTTATAAATTCAGCAATCCGTAGTTGGATTGCAGCAAGACCACGACGCTTCCGAGACGGTACCATTGAGTTCACCCGCGCAGGCTACACCCAAGGGAGACGAATTGACGACCCTAGCGTTGGGCGCACGCTTGAGGCCAAGGCCACCATTCGCCCTCTAATTCAGGAACCTACTTCTGCCCGAGAAGATCAGACATCGCATCCGCAAGTTGCCCTCCCGTAAACGGTTTATCCAATCGACCGACAACCCCTAGCGCCTTTAATTCCAGATCAGTCGCCGCATCCAGTCGTCCGCTAATTACTAAAACGGGAAGACTCGGCAGCAATTCGCGCAAACGACGAACCAACTCCAGCCCATCCATATTCGGCATATGTAAATCTGTAATCACTGCCCGCAAAATCTCTCTATGCAATACTACTTGATCTAAAGCCTCTTTGCCGGATGAGGCAGTTAACACTTTAAAATTTAACTGCTTTAAGCCACGGCCGGCTGCCTCTCGAATTGCAGATTCGTCATCTACAAACAAAACAGTCTCCCCGTGACCTAAAAATTTCCTGCGATCTTTACCGGATGAATCACTTTCTTGAATCATATCTACATAAGCCGGAAGATAAACCGTAAAAACTGAACCTTCCCCGATCTGAGAATAAACCTGAACGAATCCCTGGTGACTCTTCACAATACCCATAACCGAAGAAAGACCTAAGCCAGTCCCTTTATTAAGCCCTTTTGTCGAGAAAAATGGATCGAAAATAAATTCAATTATCTCAGGCTTAATACCTGTTCCTGTATCATTCACGCTGAACGCAACATAGCGCCCTAATCTAGCGTCAGGATGAGAAATGATCCCCTCAGAGTCAATTTCAACTGATAGCGCCGATAGAGTTAACGTTCCCCCATCAAGCATAGAATCTCTCGCATTCAAGCAAAGATTTAATAGTACTTGATGTAATTGAGTTGAGTCACCGAGAATACAAGGCAAATTCGGACTAATTTTACTAAGCATTCGTAGATTTTTAGGAAAACTACTATGTATTAAATTATTTATTTCTGCTAATAATTCAACGGGATCAAGGCGGACCCGTTTTCCATCAACTCCTTTGGCAAAAGTTAATAATTGACGAACCATAGCCGCTCCCCGTTTGACTGCTGACTCAATAATATCGATCGTCCCAGACTCGGCAGGATAATCCAACCGTAGGATATCCACACTCATCATAATAGGTGCAAGTGCGTTATTAAGATCATGGGCCACTCCCGCAGCCAAAGTTCCAATGGACTCTAATCGCTGCGTACGCAAAGCAATCCGTTCCGCTTTTCGAACCGCAGTGACATCTGTATTAATTGAGAAAAAACCAGTAAGTTCTCCATTAGCATTAAATATAGGTTGAATTATAACAATTACCAGATACTCCCTTCCGGTCTTAGAATAATTAATTATCTCGACTTCACAGCGTTTAGCTAAAGCAATTTGCTCTCGCATCTTAATTATACTCTCCGGATTCGAATTCACTCCTTGAAGAAATGAACTTGGTTTCCTCCCTTTAATTTCGTCAAACAAATACCCTGTAAGCCGAGTGAAACCTTGATTAACCCACTCAACCCCACCAGTCACATCGGTTATAATCACAGCATTATCAATTTCACGAACAATCAGTAAAAGTCGCTCAATTTCGGCCTCAGCCTTTAGCTTGTCGCTTATATCGCGAACGAAGGCGTTGAATTGGATTTGCCCATGAAGTAGGCCGAAGGAAATAATCAATTCCACTTGCAATTCTGATCCACATTTCCGGACCGCAGTCATTCGTAAGATCTTGCCGACAACCTCACTCTTTTGGGTATTAGCTAGCCGACGTAAGCCAAATTCATGAGCGGCACGACTGCTCATTGGAATAATGGTCTCAGATAATTTTAACCCGATAGCTTCCTCTCTTTTCCAACCAAAAATAATCTCAGCCCGCGAGTTCCAACTCGTAATGAATCCCTGTGCATCCATAGTAATAACAGCATCCATTGCTGTCTCAATAATCTGACGCATCCGCTCTTCACTAGCTAATAACTCCGATGCGACTTTTTTTCGCTCACTAATATCTCGAATGACAGATTGGCTACCAGTAGGTTTTCCATCTTGAAAAATTGTCTCTATATGAACATCGCACCAAATTAGATTTCCGTCAGAACGAAGCGCTTGATATTCGAATTGAGTTGGCACTCTTTCGCCGAGAATGCGTCTGTTATGTTGATCACGGAGAAACTCTCTGTAGTTGGGTGCAACATAATCTTCAATAACTAGATTACCTGGATCCTGCTCAGGGATCATTAAGAGCTCAAAAAATTTCTTATTTGCGAATAAAATACGTTCTTGAGCACTAAGTATGATCACTGCATCAAGAGAGTTTTTAACTACTGCATCGAATCTAGTTTCGCCTTCTAGTAACGATAGATTTTGTTTTTCGATAAGGGTCTTAAGATCCCCGTTGATTTCGATCAGATTTTTCTCACTTCGGGCCAGCATCAGAAAAATCGATGCTGTAATTACAAAATTGTGTTCATCATCCGTCCACTGTCGCTCATTATTTATATGCTCACAGCAGATTACCCCAGTAACTTCGCTTCCAAATCGCAATGGCACATCTAACATCGAAAAAATATTTAGTGGAATAAGATATCCATCCTTAAACTCATGCGTTGCCGGATGCAAAATTGCATTGTTTGCAATAATTGATTCAGCTGTCTTGATTGCCGCAAAATAGCAAGGGTAATCGATTTCTGAAAGTCGAACTTTAGTCTCGTCAACGACCCCATCACTGAGTCTAAAAATATAGTGACATTCAATTGAAATCTTGTCGAAATCGTAAAACCATAAGCTGACCCTTTCGACCTCCAGTGCTCTAGATATTATCGCAACTGCTTCCCGATAATAAAGTTTAATATCAGACGTTATTTGACAATCTCTAAGTTCTAACAATGCAGAATTAAAGTTATTTCTTTTGTTGGATAAGTTCTGGAATTGAACTTCTAGATGTTGAACGTCGGCTGTTTTTTTTGTTAAATTAAGAGAGTGAGACTGAACCTCTAACTGAAGAGACTTACAGGAATCCGACCAGTTTTTAGTTTCGCCGCTGAAGTGAATTAACAACCGATCCAACGAGGCTTCTATATTTTCCAATTCATTCTTACTTACATCTGAGGAATTTAGAGCTACTCCGTCTCTTCCAGCTTGATTTATAAGAGATTTTAAATGATGGAGCCGCTTTAGCCCCGAACCATTAATTCCCCAAAAAAATGCCCCAGCACAGGCTATTAAAAGAATGGTAATACCACTAGACAGGAATAGGTCTAACCCACTCTGAAAGTGAATTTGCATGCCGAATAATAAAGCAGATACCGAGGCAGGGATTAGGACTCCTGCAATAAAAATACCTAGGCCGTAAAGCGTCAACTTGGCCCTAAGACTTGCGTTTAATTTGAACATTATTTTTACGAATCGGGTTGTTGCAACCAGCATTTTATGGCATTGCACTGCACGCCGACTGCTGCTTTTGGAACCAAGTTTTCTATAAATCTACAAGAAATTTTTATGTAGTTTAAATTCCTAAATATGTTAATAAATTTTGGAGTATTGACTAGCTTTAAATTTGAGATCGGATGAGTTGACGACTGGTGAGGTTATTAAGGGGCGAGGCGCTTTGCTACGATAGCTGACTCCTCAATTGGATGGGACTTCAGTTCTTTAGTTTGACTCTTGAGCCCCGCAGCAACAACTCTGTTGGGTGGTGAAAGTCGAGAGCCCACTTTGGAGTCTCATCAATGACCTATTTGGGTGCAGGATTATTCTAGCCACAGCTACATCTGACCGATGACTTTAAAAGGGCAATGGATTCTTATCACCGGTGCCTCGAGCGGATTCGGGGCTGCTGCTGCAGTGGCCTTTGCCACCTCAGGCGCCAACCTCATTCTAGGGGCCCGGCGTATTGAGCGCCTCGAGAAAGTTGCCCAGACTTGCCGCGATTTCGGATCTTCCGCCCACAGCCATTTTTTGGATGTGGCCTCTTCACAATCGGTGATCACCTTCGCCTCATGGGTTTCCGAAATCACCCCGTGTGTCCACGTCTTGATCAACAACGCAGGCGGTGCCCATGGTCTAGACACGGTCGCTACTGGGAAGGACTCGGACTGGGAGGCAATGGTACAATCAAATTTTCTCGGGCTTCTTCGGGTAACTCGGGCCATTCTCCCACTTCTGAGTCATCATTCTGGTTCTAGTATTATAAACATTGGCTCGATTGCCGGTCACACAGCTTACGCGGGGGGGGCCGTCTATTGCGGGGTCAAGGCAGCTGAACGTAGCGTTACTCAGGCTCTTCGCCTTGAGCTCAACGGAACCGGTATCCGGGTGTGCTCTCTCGATCCCGGTATGGCGCTCAGCGAATTCTCCTCTGTTCGTTTTAAAGGCGATGAAGTCCGCGCATCCGCTGTCTACCAAGGCGTGGAACCGTTAACTCCTGAAGATATAGCTGAGACATTGGTGTGGATGGCGTCTCGGCCTACCCATGTGAATATCGATGAGCTCGTGATTAAACCCACTGATCAGGCGGCGATTCACAAGGTCTATCGCCGGTCGCCGGGGGGCTAGCACCGCTCGCCAGACGTAAGCGTAGGCCCAACCCGATGGTTCCCAATTCGTCCTGCTTCGTGTCGCTTGCGCGGATGAACTCAATGGTACCGTCTCGGAAGCGTCGTGGTCTTGCTAAAATCCAACTACGGATCGCTGAATTTAAAAGCTCGGGACTCTCGAAGAAC
>CAMDGV010000084.1 GCA_945898055.1 Akkermansia muciniphila
TTGCCCGGACACCTCGAAATTGACTTCGTGGTTCACTGTGGAGGAAGCATGGCGGGGGAGTACCTGCACAGTCTGGTAGCGACGGACGTCTGTAGCGGATGGACGGAGGCGGTTGCCTTGCTGGCGCGCGAGCAGAACTTGGTGGTGGAAGGATTGAAACGGATTCGCGCTCAGATGCCGATGTCGGTGTGCGGCATCAACTCCGACAACGATGGGGCGTTCATTAACGAAACCCTGGCTGCGTACTGTCGGGAGGAGAAGATCGTGTTCACCCGATCCCGCGTGAATCATAAGAATGATCAAGCTTGGATTGAGCAGAAGAATGGAGCGGTTATCCGCCGGATGGTGGGTCACTCCCGTTTCAGTGGGCTGGTGGCCGGACAAACCCTCGCTCAATTGCACCAGATAATCCGGCTGTACGTAAATTTCTTCCAGCCGTCCTTCAAGTTACGGGAGCGAGTCAGGGACGGGTCGAAGATCAAGAAGTCCTATCACGCGCCGGCGACGCCCTGCGATCGACTCCTGGCCCACCCCGGGATCAGCCAAGGCATCAAGGACACACTGCGCAACCAGCAGTGCTTGCTGGATCCGGTCGGCCTCCTGCATCGGATCCGACAAGGACAATCAGCACTGGCCACATTAAGCACTGGCCAACCCGTCGACGGACCATCGCAGGGTGACTTGAACCAGTTCCTGTCGAAGCTCCCGGAATCCTGGCGCTCCGGTGAAGTAAGACCCACCCACCAGAAGGGGCCCGCGAAGACAAGGAACTGGCGAACGCGAGAGGATCCTTTCGCAAGAGTGTGGGCGGACATCCTGCTGTCGTTGCAAAGCGAACCGGACTGCACCGCAACCTCGCTGTTGGATCGATTGATCAAGAACTACCCGGAACAGCATGACGCCAGTCAGCTTCGAACATTGCAGAGGCGAGTAGGAGAGTGGCGCGCCTCGATGGCCCGCACGTTGGTACTGCTTGGGGCGAGTGAGCACCTCGAGGTATCCCCGATCTCACCACCTACGGGTCGAACGTTGGGGGAGTTTCCGCTACGGATCGCTACGCTCACCTGCGCTACAACTCCCCCAACGTTCGAGAGGAAGTCAACCTCGTGAAGTCAGGCGAGAAATGACCACTCTCAGAACACCTTTTTTTCGGTAACATTTTCTCTTGAGGCAACGGGCAGGGGGAAGAATAATTGTCGTTGTACAGAACACCCCTGAACCATTGTCGATTGTTAGAACTGACCTCTCCACGGATCACCGGCTCCGATGTAGATCACCAATCTCGGTTGACCCGCCGCCTGGCGAGCGGCGATGCGTTGCTCGATAAGGTTCAAAGCCCAAACGTTGGGACAGACGTCGGCTCGCTTCAATGAACGAGCACACGAAAGAACCGGCTTCCTTTGGACACAGGCACCGCAACCGTAAGCGTGGAGGCCCTGGAGATGGAGGGCATCGCCTCAAACGTGTCCCAAGCTCCACGGATCAAATCGTCGCAGAACTGAACCGTGTGCGGGTGCCCTGCCGCGGCATTGAACTTCAACACCAAGCCCGAAGCCGAAGTCTCCAGAGTGACAACGGGGCCAGACGGAGCCCCGCCCACCCGGACTACCAATTCATCCCGGGCCGACAAAAGACCGTCCTTGATTTGAAACCCGATCACGTAGTCTCCGGGTTGATCGAAGGTCACGGCGGTCCGGGAGGCTGTGGCCTCGGCAAAGGTTATCACGGCCGGCCCGCTGATCCCACTCCACTGGAACCAGGGGACTCCGGGTGGCAGGGGCAACCCATCGTCGCTGAAAAGGGCATCCAGCAAGAGCGTTCCCGGAGCGGCCAGTTGTCGATCAGCGCCCAGGTCAACGGTCGGCGCCCGGTTGATCGGCAACACGGTGGCTTGCAGCGACACGTCGAAGCTCAGATCACTGGAAGAACCCGAGTTCTGATGCACCTCCACGGCCAGCATATTCTCACCGGCCTTTAATGCGGTCGGGTCGAGGCGGTAGTCGAAGTAAGTAGTTTCGTCGGTGCCACCGATGGCGCTGCTGGCCAGCGTTTGATTCACTACATCCCCCTCAGGCAAGTTGTCTTTGGCCACCTGCACGCCGTTGAGCCAAACCACAATTCCGTCGTCGCGCAACACCTTACACAGCAAGGCGGTCACCGAACCGGGGTCGGTGACATCAAATTTTTGGCGGAAGTAGGTGGTGATGTATTTGCCGCTGGAATTGGACCCAAACCCGAGAGTCGTGGCCTGATTTGCATCACCATAACCTAGGATCCCCTTGCCCGTTTTCCAACTAGTGTCGTCGAAGGTTGGGGCACGCCAAGCGGTCCCCAAATCGACTCCTGTGTCTAGGTAGCGCCAACTGGAACCCGTCGGGATCCAAGTCACATCGCTTCCAGACTGGCCTGCGGTCAAGACCACGTGATCGGCCGACGACAAGGCACCGTCGGAAACACTGAGGCGCAAACTGTAGGTACCCTGCCCCGGCAAACGGACTCGGGTGAGGCGCTGGTCCGGCGATTCAATCACCACCGGACCCGGGCCTCCGACCTGAGTCCAAAGGTAGGTCAACGCATCCCCCGGCTTTCCGTCATCGGAGACGACGCCTTCCAGGGACGCGGATTGAGGAAACCGGGTTACCGCCGGAAACTCCTGATCTGGACCTGCATCCACCCGGGGCGGGCGATTGCTGTCCGAGGTCAACCCTGGGAGCGGGGTCCCCGCACTGGCCACCCATTGAGCGGGATCATCTCCGACGCTGGCTGGGCTCCGACGTTCCAGAGAACGACCCTTGCCTGCCGCTGCCTCAGGCCATGGCGATTGTGGGCCATAGCGGACCGTATCTACCGTCAGGTAAGGCACCCGAACCCGAATCTGTCCGAGTTGATTGGTCTCCAGATCCGGAGAATCTGGTCGTTGAAGTTCGATACGTTCCCCGTTGTCTTGCAAGCCGCCAGCCCAAGGACCCAGCACCGGCACGGAATCCGGGATACCATGGCGTTGGCGAAACCACGCGGGATCGCCGGCAGACACCACCAACAGTCCTCCGGCGGGAATCATCAACCCCGACGGAAACGCATAATCCACCCCCGCCAAGCGCCAAGTGTTGGTGGAAAACAAGGGATCGAACAGCGGCACGGGGAAGTTGGCTAGGTTCTGAAGTTCGATAAATTCCACTGATCCCGCGCTGGGTTGGTAATCGATCTCGCTCAAGATGACCGGCCCAACCGCCGGTCGGGCGTTGGGAAAACCCAAGGTTAGTGCACTCTGAAGCACCCACTGTAACTCCCCCACGGAATTGGTGTACCGCCCAAGGCTCACTCCATTGGGGGTGGCCCCGAACGATAGCCCGTCGCTGTAGCCCGTGAGGTTGCCCGCGGTGTCGGCCGAGTACAGCCAGAGAGAGTCCCCGTGGGAATCCAGACGGAAGGCCTTCGCACCGAGCGACAACGCACTGAACTGCGTCTCATCCACTACCCAATAGCCGCCGGCCAAAATTCGAGTTCCATCAGGAATCCGATATTTCTTCGGCTCACTCCGCTCATCCGTCAGAAACCATCCACCGATTTCCACAGACACATTCCCCGGATTAAATAATTCCACCGCATCCCACTGGGGCGGATCGGTATGCACCAAAACTTCGCTCACCTGAATGACAGGCACTGAAAGCACCGGATCATCCGCCCCGGGAGAGCCGCCCATCCGCGCGCTCGTGCGCCACGCCGACGACAGACTGGGGGCCGGGCCATGGGGTTCGATCGGAACCAGCGAGAAGCCTTGTCCGTCCGCCGCCGGAGGCCAAGGAGACTCAACCCCGTAGGTCACCTCGACCAACGGTGCTCCCGTCGCATGAACTAGCGCCACCCGTTCACCCCCATTCGACAAACGTCCTTGGTAGACGCCGCCCACCGGCACGCCGGGATATCTCCGCGAAAAGGCCTCCGCATCGGAGACCAGCACCACCCACCGCCCGGGTTCCAACCGCAGCCCGAGCGGAAATATGTAATCGATGCCATCCACACATCGGACACCACTGAGATCCAGAGTGTCGGTCCCTACGTTTTTTAGTTCGATGAATTCAAAGGCGTCTCCATCGACGCTGCCCTCGGCGGCCGGATGGTAATGGATCTCCGTCACTCGAAGGGTGTCAAAGGTCTGGATGCGGGTGAATGACGCCTCGATCAACGAACTCCAATTGCCCGCATTAAGCACCCGCGCCCGGACGGTGGTGCTTTGGTTGAGGGTGATTTCGCCAGAGTAGGCCCGAGCCCCTGCCGCCACCGCGCCGCCGATCTCACGCGGATCCGATCCGTCCAAAGTGAAGCGGATGTCGCCGGCCGGGGCCGTGATGGCCAACCGGAATCCACCGATCACATTACCACCGTGCTGAGAGAAGGCCGGCGCCACAGTGGCTGGATACAAGTTTCGCGCCTTTAATTGAGCCAAGACCGTGGCAGTTCGTTGGCTCATGTAGTTGGCCATGATGTTGTTGACCCGCGGCAACCAGTGCTGATCCCGATTCAGAGGGGCGGCCACCTTCGAATCACCCCAGCGGGCCGACTCCGCCACCACGGCGGAGTAAATCTCATTGGTCCGCACCGCAAAGCGGGCTCGGGCGGCAACGGGCGTCAGCGCGCCGCTGTTGAAGAAATGTTTTTGGATGTGGTCGGCCACTCGAAGGCGGAACTCCGCATTGGAGCTAAGTTGCTGCCACAAATACTGGGGATTGCTCTTGGTGACACTCCAACTGGTGGCCGTTCCGTAAGGTCCGGTTCGATTCTCGGCACCATTCAGCAAGGTGTGTTCGGAATCGTGGGCCGAAAACCGGAACCCGCCGTGACGCCCCGTCCGATCCCGCTGTCCATACCAGTTGTTCGGAGAAGTGTTCCCGAGGAAGTTGGAAATCGGCGCATCCAGATTGCCGCCATAGAGAATCACTAGGAGGTAGTCGATGAGGTTGTCCACATCGAGCAGGTTCTCGTAAGCGGGATTCAGGGTTCCGTCGGCATTGCGACCTTCCAATTTGAAATACGCTGCATTGTCCGCGAGGCCCGCTTTGGCGGCGTTGTAGAGACGGGTCCAAGCGTCCATGTTCCCGTCGGTCGCGTTGATGGTGTAAGGCCCCGCCTCGACCTTGATGACGTCGTAGTCGTCTTTGTTGCCGCCGTAGTAGGTGGCGGCATAAGCCGCTTCGGGTCGCTCACAACTATTGTAGAGGCCCCAGTACTGACCGTTGATGTAAAGGTGGTAGTAATTCCCCCGCTCCCCCTGTCGCCCCATGTCGAGCTGGCTATCCCGGCTGAACTGATCACGAATGAAGACCCCTTGGGAATCTCCCTGAAAACTCCACGAGTAGTTCTGAAAGGTGCGAAGATCGAGGGCGTCGAACTCATCGGTGCCCGCATTGCCAAAGAGGGGAAACTTCAGCTTCGACGCGCCGTAGGACTCGCGAAAAAAGAAACGGAGTGCGTGCTTGGGGTTGCCGGTACTGCGGGAAAAACCTCCACGGATTCGAATCCCTGCATCGGTCTGAAAACCCTTGGATCCATCCGGAAACACCAATTCCAGAGAACAGGGTCGTTCCCAGTCCCGCCCATCCTGTCCAGGGTTGGCGTAGATGCCCGTGGTCGAATCGAAGAGGTGTTTTAAATCCGTAACGACTGAAAAGGACGGCAGGGATTTAAGAGCCGGAATGATTTGATCCCGGTAAGCGGGCGAATTCACGATGTCCGGATCCATACCGTAATCGCGGGTGTTGGCCCCCCACGAAGTCGGCCATCCCGGAGGCGCCACCCCGTTGGTGGACTGGCGGATAACATCTTGCAGAAAGAGGTACGTCTGCGTTTTCACCGGGCTGGATTGCAACCCTTCCTTGAAGGCCGCCGCCCTCAGAATGGTCGTGCCACGGATCGGAACCGGGCCCGAATAAACCAGCCCTGTCGTGGCAGTGGGCCATATTCCATTAGTGGTGTAACGGAGGACTGCTCCCTCGGTTTGTGACGAGAGGGTCAAGTCGAAGGGAGTCTCGAAGAAGCCGCGGGTTTGACTGAACTGCGGGGCATCGACCCAGTCCCCGAAACCACCGCTATTGGTCACCCCGGGCGAGGGTGGCTTAAAATACAACCCCTTGCCGGCCAGCAACCCGAATGACACATCGGATTTCTGAGCCGGAAAATTCGGCGCAAACTCACTCACCGCACTCTTCCCTTCGGGCGCGAACAGCCCCAGGTATTCGCCATCGGCCGCGAGGCTGAAATTGGCATGCAAAGGAGCACCCGCCACAGCCCGATCCTTACCAGAGGCAAAGATTACCAAAAACGACCGACCGTTGAGGTTCGTGGCCGGAAATCGCCACTTCGCTATGTTGGATGGGTCATCGGACAACGTCCACCCCAGCAAATTCACCGGCGCGATACCGGTGTTCTGGATCTCGATCCAATCAGAAAAATCCCCATCCGCATCGGGCAAACCCTTAGAATTGCTGGCCAGAAACTCGCTGATGACCACCGTCGACTGGGCCCAAGCCAAGCTGGCCATCCCTAATCCCAAAAAAAACGCGCGCAGGAACATTCTGGGATTTTAAGCCATTTCCTTCCCAAATCCAACTACCCATTTACCCACCATTTACCCTCCACGTCACAACTGGGATCCAAGGAGCGCCATCGCAAAAGGGTTGCGGAGCAAAGTTTGTGGTGTCGCGCGAAGGCCACCAGCGAGAGACCACTCAGTTAGTGCTCACGGAGTATGGCTCGGATCTCACTGACCGTCCGGTGCCGCTTCGGCCCATCCCGCCTCATCAATTGAAAACCCCAGCCGAATGAACCCCACCGCCGCCATTTCAGTGATTGGCCCGGTTTTACCCGACGGTGCAAGAACGTGTTTCAGTGAAATCCCGGTTGAGAACAGCAGACAGGGAAGCGGACATGACAACTTGACCGATACTTGACCCTAGGTTGCCCCATTGGCCGACTGTTCCAGATGAGCTACCAGCCGCTAGTTCACCATCACAGCGGCCCTGCTGGCGCAGGTGCGGGTGGGCCAGTCCGTGCCGCCGCCGCCGGAGGATGTGTTGGGCCTGATGTTTGAACTGCTCGAATGGTGGAACAAGGATGCGCCGGGAATCTCGCCGATGCTAAGTTCAGCCATCGTTCGTCACCGCTTCGAGACGATTCATTCATTTGCCGACGGGAACAGACGCCCGGGCCGGGCGCTGGCGTTGTGGGAGCTTGACCGGCCAGGGTTTAATTTACATCACATCTTCGCGGTGGACGAATTCGACTAGGAGGAGCGCCCGCGCTACTACGCGGCGCTGGATACGGTGCGACGCGAGGGCGATGACCTGACCTCTTGGCTGGAGTCTGGTGCGGAAGGTTTGCGGCAAAAGGGGGAGCGGATGAGGCAGTTCTCGGTTGCCACGGCGCGCGAGAAGATGGTGCTCCGCCCTCGGCAGGAGGGGTTGTTGAAGCTCCTTGGCAAAAGCGGCCGGATGACTGTTCAACGACAATTATTCTTCCCCGCCCCTGAACTAGTGTCGATTGTTAGAACCGCCCCTTCACCCTCTTAGCCTTTTTCAATACAGGCGTAGGCGTTATGATTGTGAATGCTCTCCTGATTCTCAGCTTCCACTTTGTACCAAGAAATAGAGGGATGCTGATTCAAGCGTAGGGCCACGTTACGAACAAGATCTTCAACAAAAACAGGGTTCTCGTAGGCTCGCTCGGTGACGGCTTTCTCATCCTCGCGCTTCAAAAGTGAATACATTTCACTCGAACCGCTGGCTTCAATCCAACTAATCAATTCCTCAATCCAGATCGCTTTATCTGACCGAATTTGAACAGTAACTTCGCCCCTTTGATTATGTGCTCCATAACGACTGATCGCCTTAGAACACGGGCATAATGTGGTGACGTTGGCCTTGACCGTCAGGACGAAGTCGAGATCGCTTCCATGAAGTGTCGCATCAAAGCGGACTTGATAATCCATAACTCCTTCCTTACCAGACACTGGAGCTTTCTTGACCAAGAAGAAGGGGAATTCGATCTCCAAATGAGCACTGTGTGCCTTCAGCCGTTCCTGCATCGCCTTGAGGATAACGGGGATGTTCTCCACGTGAACCACGCCTCCGTGCGAATTCAGGACCTCTACAAACCGGCTCATGTGTGTCCCCTTGAATTCTTTCGGCAAATCAACAAACAAACCCAAGGTGGCCACCGTATTTTGGAGATCGTGTGCTTTGTCTCGAACCTGAATCGGAAAACGCAAGTTTCGTACACCGACTTTATCGATCCTCAACTCCCGATAGTCCGGTTCACTTTGCTGGTCAGACAATGGCTTAATCGCCTGACTCGGACCGAACTCTTCAACTTCCAATTCCGCATTCATTGGGCGCATCTTGACCTTCGACATTAAACTAAACTACCACTGACATTCAATCCTGCAAAAAAATTTGGTACTGATTTGCGGAGGGCTAGGCTGTTCCCTCGTGCGTCATCTCTTCTTTCTGCTTTGTTTTTTTGAAACTGCGACCCAAGCCGCTAATCCGCCTCGCTTTAAGGTGGCTACTTACAACGTAGAGAATTATCTGATCACACCTTCTGGCACCCGTTCCATCAAACCAGAGTCCCACCGGGTCAAAGTGGTCGAATCGATCGTCGTAATCCAACCTGATATCCTCGTTCTTGAAGAAATCGGCCGTACGAACTCACTTTTCGAACTAAAAGATCGGCTCAAGAAGGCCGGTCTCGATCTCCCTCATTGGGAGCATATTTCTGGTTACGATACTAATATTTTTGTCGCACTCTTAAGCCGATTTCCTCTCATCGCCAGAAGACCACATACCAATTTAAGTTTTCTGCTCGAGGGTCGACGTTTCCGCACCAGTCGAGGCTTTCTAGAGGTGGATCTCGAACCGTTTCCTGGCTACCAAATGACTCTCTTTGCAGCTCATCTTAAGTCAAAACGGGTCATTGCACATGCAGAAGAAGCAGCCCTCCGAGAACAGGAATCTATCCTCCTGCGTCGTCTGATTGATCAACGTATTCAGGCATTTCCTGCTGCCAATATCCTCGTTTGTGGGGATTTTAATGACACGAAAGACTCCCCTGCCCTTCGGACTTTGCTCGCTCGTCAATCGCGATCGCCTTTGATCGATACACGACCGGTCGAACGTAACGGCGATCAGGCGCCTTCGGAAAAGTCACGCTGGGAACCGCGCCATGTCGCTTGGACTCATTACTACGGCAAGGAAGATACCTACGGTCGTCTCGACTACATTCTCGTCAACGCAGCAATGGGCCACGAATGGCGGCGGGAAGGCAGTTACATCCCCATAATTCCAAATTGGGGTATGGGGTCTGATCATCGTCCAATCGTTTGTGAGTTTGAAGCCATCGATCAATAAGGGCATGATCCGCCCATGTCACACCGGCTTCAACTGACTCTTCCAGAGAAAATCCTGTCAGCTATTCCATTTGGAATCGGTCAAACTAAACCGAAACACTTCCGCGATATGGCCGAGATCCTCTGGCGCAATCGCGATAATTTAGGCTACGCATGGAAGGTGATTAGTAAAGGAGTCTGCGATGGATGCGCCCTCGGCGTGGCCGGACTTCATGACTGGACGATCTCCGGAACTCATCTCTGCATGACCCGGCTCAATTTACTGCGCTTAAACACCATGCCGGCTCTGGATCCCCAAGTCCTCGCCAACGTGGCCACCCTACAAAGCCTATCCAATGCGGAACTGCGTGAACTCGGGCGCATCCCCTTCCCTATGGTTCGTGAAGCAGGTGCTCCAGGCTTCAAACGTCTTTCTTGGGAAGAAGCTCTTACCCGCATCAGTGACCGCATTCGTCAGACGAGTCCTCATCGAGTCGCTTTCTTTGTCACAGCGCGTGGGGTCACAAATGAAGTCTATTATATGGCGCAAAAAGCCGCTCGCTTCCTCGGGACGAATCACGTGGATAATGCGGCACGCCTCTGCCATGCGCCGAGTTCGGCGGCCATGAAACACGCGGTGGGTTATGCCGCTTCTACTTGCTCTTACAAGGATTGGTATGGAACCGATTTGATCGTCTTCTTTGGGGCGAATCCCGCCAATGATCAACCTGTCACGACCAAATATCTGCACGAAGCTAAATGTCTCGGAACCAAGGTCGCTATCGTCAATCCTTACCTCGAACCGGGACTCAAACGCTACTGGGTTCCCAGTACAGCGTCCTCAGCTCTTTTTGGCACTGGCATTGCCGATTGGTGGTTCCCTGTCTCGCAGGGGGGGGACATCGCTTTCATTACTGGGGTCCTCAAAATTCTCTTCCAACACCAATGGGTAAATCAGGATTTTATCACCAAACACACCGCCGGTATTCAACTTCTCCAAGCCTCCGTCGAGGCCCTTGACTTTCCTTCACTCGAGTCCGCCTCGGGTCTCTCCCGCGCATCAATGGAAGAATTCGCCGAACTCCTTCATCAATCTCCTAACGCGGTCTTTGTCTGGAGTATGGGCATCACTCAACATAGTTACGGCGGCGATGCCGTGAGTGCCGTCCTTAATCTCGGACTGGCTATGGGATATGTCGGCCGCGAGAAGACAGGTTTAATGCCTATCCGCGGTCATAGCTCAGTTCAAGGAGGCGCCGAAATGGGCTGCTACTCGACGGCCCTGCCCGGTGGCAAGCCTCTCACTGCAGCTAATGCTGCCGAACTCTCGGCTCAATATGGGTTCGATATCCCAGATTGGCCGGGTCTGACTGCAGTAGAAATGGTAGAGGCCTGCGCCACGGATAGCTTGGACGTCTTTTATAATGTCGGCGGAAATTTTCTACGAACCCTCCCCGACCCCGACCGCGTGGCTGCTGCTCTCACTCGAGTCCCACTCCGGATTCATCAGGATATTTTAATCACCGATCAAATGCTCCTTCCAGCCGGCGAGGCTGTCATTCTACTTCCTGCAAAGACTCGCTACGAACAGGACGATGGCGGTATCGAAACGACCACCGAACGTCGTATCGCTTTTAGTCCGGAAATACCCCGTCAAGTGGGTGAAGCGCGCGCTGAATGGAAAATCCTCCGTGAGGTGGCCGCTGCAGTTCACCCAGATCGAGCTCACTTGCTGGGAGGCGAAACGGGTTGGAAACTGCGCGAAGAAATTGCCCGCATTGTTCCTTATTACGACGGCTGCCAGCACCTCACAAAAACAGGCGATGCTGTCCAATACGGGGGGCCTCGACTCTGCGATAATGGAGCCTTTGCTACCCCAGATGGACAGGCTCATTTTAAGGTAATTTCCGTCCCGAAAAATGCCGTGGAACCGAGCCAAACATCGGCTTGCTCTTCCGTCAATTCAGACTCCAATCCGCGCTTCGTCGTCAGCACGCGCCGAGGGAAACAATTCAATACCTTAATCTATGCCGAAGTAGATCCCTTGACTGGTGCGGCCCGCGATGCGGTGTTTATGGCTGCTAGCGATGCCAACCGATTAGGACTGTCCAATAAAGATTCAATTACCTTGGTTAATGAAGCCGGTCGCTATGACGGGCATGTCTTCATCGCACCGATTGCGCCGGGTAATTTGCAGGTCCACTGGCCGGAGGGAAATGTCCTTCTTCGCGCGGGACTCGTCGACTCTGCCAGCGGTGTCCCTGACTACAATGCGGTGGTCAACGTGGAACGGCGAACGAGTTAAAAGAGGTGGATGGGTGCCCAAGCGGGGAGTCCACTTATCGATAGGTGGACAGCAACAGAAAGCATGGCTCAGGCGGAATGAAAGATTCCGACGAGTAATCTCTCCCGGAAGGACTCAACTCCCCAAAATGCGACGCGGCCTGCTGGGTCAATTCGCCTTTGTTCCGCTCGAATTGATCGCACTCAAGGGCAAAAGCCCCATTGGATACGAGTGATTCAGGTACTCAGTGCAAACCTCAAAGAACTCCGCGCGCTCGGTTGAGCGCCGGATCCGGTGCAAGAATTCCACCCCAATTCCATCGCCAATGAAGTTCATATATTTCTTCATTTTTTCGACCTGCAAACGTTCACTAAATCCAGCGGTCGGACGGGTCGCCTCATACAGCTTCGTTATATAATCAAGCAAATCTCGCCCCGACGGTTGGCGGGGAATTCTCCCCCCTAAATGGTCGCGAATTTGTTCAAAAATCCAGGGATTTCGGATGCAACCACGACCAATCATTAGGCCACGAGCTCCGGTTTGACTCAGCACCGAAGCTGCCCGCTCTGGAGAATAAATATTACCATTAGCTAAGACGGGACACGACATCCGCTCCACCGCTCGAGCGATAAATTCATACCGAACTTCCGTCCGGTACATATCAGCCACCGTACGACCATGGACGGTAAGAAGATCGATTTGGTGCCGATCAAAGATGGGCAGCAGATCTTCAAACACCCTCACATCATCAAACCCAATCCGAGTTTTGACCGTGAACTTCACTTTGGTAACCGCCTGCCGTAGCGCACCCAAAATACGATCAATTCGAGCGGGTTCACGCAATAAACCGCCGCCCGCACACTTCCGGTACACCACCGGTGCCGGACATCCCAAGTTTAAATCAATCGCAACAATGGGATACTTTTGTAACTCCAAGGCGGCTCGCACCAATGCTTCAGGATCATTACCGATGAGTTGCGCGATTGCGGGGCGACCGGTGGGGTTTTTAGTAATCGATTCCAAAACCTTTCGATCAAGGGTGCTGGTGGAATGAACTCGGCTGTACTCAGTCCAATAGACATCGGGCCCGCCATAGTCCGAGAGCAGACTCCAAAAGGGCAGGTCGGTGACATCTTGCATGGGAGCCAATGCCAGCAAGGGATTCCCGCCGCGCAACTGAGATTCAAACGCTGTCAATGGCGTCGAGTCTGCCTTGCTTTGAGACCCCATTGGATCCGATATTTTCAAATTCAAAGGGGATTAAGCGCAACGAAATGCATCTTCAGCCACAAAACATCTCTCCTAAGCTTGTATCGTAAAAAAATTTAGGCATTATCCCGCTTTCGTTTCTGTATTTATGGCAAAAGTCTACACCGACAAGGACGCCGACCTAAGCGTTTTCAAAGACAAAACCCTCGCCGTTCTCGGCTTCGGATCCCAAGGCCACGCCCATGCGCTGAACCTAAAGGAATCCGGCCTGAACGTCATCATTGGTCTCTACGAGGGATCTAAATCAATCAAAATAGCTCGAGAAAAGGGCTTCGAGGTCGTCGCCAGTGCCGATGCTGTCAAGCGGGCGGATGTCATTATGATCGCTCTGCCGGACACCAAGCAGCCGGCTGCCTATGAGAAGGATATTGCTCCGAATCTGACCAAGGGCAAAACCCTCCTTTTCAGCCATGGCTTCGCGATTCACTACAAGACCATCGTTGCCCCGCCAGACGTCAATATCGTCCTCGTCGCTCCCAAGGGCCCCGGACATATCGTCCGCCGCCAGTACATTGAGGGCAAAGGTGTTCCCACTCTCATTGCCATCCACCAGAATCCTTCTCGATCCGCTAAACGAATCGCTTTGGCTTGGGCCAAAGGTATCGGCGGGACGCGCGCGGGGGTCCTTGAAACCACTTTCAAGGAAGAAACCGAGACAGATCTTTTCGGTGAACAAACCGTCCTCTGCGGTGGCGCCAGTGCCTTGGTTCAAGCCGGTTTTGAAGTCCTCGTCGAGGCAGGATATTCTCCTGAAATGGCCTACTTCGAGTGCCTCCATGAACTCAAACTCATCGTCGATCTGATGAATGAGGCTGGGATTGCTGGTATGCGCTTCTCGATTTCTGAAACGGCAAAATGGGGTGATGTCAGCATCGGCCCCAAAATCATTGATGCCTCGGTCAAAAAGCGGATGCAAGCCGCCCTCAAGGATATCCAAAATGGCAAGTTCGCCAAAGATTGGATCGCTGAATACAAGGGTGGATACAAGAAGTACAATGCCCTACTCGCCGCCGGTGAAAAACATCCGATCGAAAAAACGGGCGCCAAGCTCCGGGCCATGATGCCTTGGATGCAAAAACGCGCCATCAAGGGCGCTCAAGCCGCTTTCTAGTCGACCTAATCCCCATCGACTCAGTCCGCTCCGATCAAGGACGGTTGACTTCACCGCTGGAATCCATCACTGGGTTTCGGCGGTTTTTACTTTTCACTGCCACTTCCCCCGTGCCTCCCCTGGTGGCATAATTCGACCATGCAAACGCTCTATCTCGATATCTTCAGCGGTGTCAGTGGCGATATGTTCATCGGCGCACTGCTCGATCTCGGAGCCTCTTTCTCTTCTCTTGAACGGGAGTTGAGCAAACTCAATGTCACTGGCTACCACCTCCACGTCGCTCGCCAACACAAGGCCTCCATCGAAGGTGTTAAATTCGATGTCCATCTTACCTCAACTCCGTGCGATCTTCTCCATTCTCACCACAACACCACAGGAACCGTCCAGGCCCAAGCTCATTCGCACGCTTCTTATTCTCGGGATTTCACCCAAATTCGCTCCCTAATCCAAGCAAGCACTCTCTCCAACTGGGTGAAGGAGAAATCAATTGCCGTTTTTTATCGCGTCGCGGTCGCTGAAGGAAAAGTCCACGGTGTTCACCCTGAAAAAGTTCATTTCCATGAGGTGGGCGCCGTCGATTCCATTGTTGATATCGTCGGGACTGCCATCTGCCTCGAGCTGCTCGGTTGCCCTCGGGTCCTTAGTGGCCCGGTTGTCGAAGGCACAGGTTTTGTCCTTTGTGCCCACGGTCGTTTTCCTATTCCTACCACCGCTACTTTGGAAATCTTAGGGGCGCGAGGTATCGCTCTCACTCAATGCGAGGAACCTCACGAACTGGTGACTCCGACCGGCGCCGCTCTCCTCGCCGAATTCGCCGAATCTTTCGGGCCAATGGGTTCACTGGTCGCTACCCGAATAGGCTATGGTCTAGGGACCCGCAACAATCGCACCCGACCGAATGTTCTGAGAGCCGTCCTCAGCACCTCCTCCCCCCATCCGGCGTCCAATGATTGGCTGACCGATACTATCACTATCCTCGAAACCAATCTCGATGATATTTCTTCCGAAATCCTTGGGCATTTTTTTGAAAAAGCTCTGCGTCTCGGTGCTCTCGACGTTTTTCACACATCAATTCAAATGAAGAAAAACCGTCCTGGTGTGCTTTTAACTATCTTGTGTGAACCCGCCGATGCCGATACTTTTACGGAACTTCTTCTCACCGAAACCACTGCCTTTGGTGTCCGTAGAACGCAGGCAGAACGACGCAAATTACCGCGTGAAATGATCTCGGTCAAAACCGCCTTTGGTCATGTTCAAATCAAGATCGGGCGCCTCAATGGACGGCTTCTTCAGGTGGCTCCCGAATACGAATCGTGCCGCAGTGTCGCCGCAATGTCAGGATCAACTCTTCGCGAGGTTTACGATGCCGCAAAACTTGCCGCGACCTCCTGTCCCCCTTGAGGCGGTGGGACGGGACATCGACCCCAACGAACCAACGACCGCCGGCCCTCAGAATCAGAGGTCCTCCACTCCAAGAAAACATCAAGCCGGATTGAACCGTGCAATTGGAGATGTTCTTCGCTTCCAACTTCCGCGAATCTGACCTCAATGATTCCACTGCCGCACCCCTCCCTTCTCGCAGTGTTTCGCTTAACTCTCTGCTGGTTTAGTTTTATTTGCCTCCACGCCGGTGGCCGATCGGAATCTTCTGCCACACTAAATCTCTCACAGGCCACTGTGGTTGTCCGCTCAGGCCCCCGGGCTTCAGCCGAAGTAATGGCAGCTCAAGTGCTGGTGGAGGAAGTGCAAAAACGAACCGGATTCCGTTGGGAAATTAGCACCAATTGGCCCAAATCCACCGTTGCAATTGCGATTTCTGCCGAGGGTCATCCAGCAAATTGGCCAACCCCACCGCAAAGCAGCAGCCCCGATTCTGAGAGTAAGCCAAAGGCCGAAGGATTCCGTTTCACTGTCTCTAAGGCCGAATCCCAGACTCCAGCAGTCTGGATCCTCGGTTCCGATTCACGCGGTTCTCTCTTTGGTGTCGGTGAATTCTTGCGCGCTCTCCTTTGGGCTAAGGGTCACGCTTCTCTTCCTTATGCGATTGATCTCATCACCTCCCCAGCTTTACCCATTCGAGGCCATCAACTCGGCTATCGTCACACGGCGAATAGTTACGACGGTTGGGATGACAAACAGTTCGATCAATACATTCGCGAACTCGCTCTTTTTGGAGCCAATAGCATCGAGGGAATCCCGTTTCATGATACCCGAACAAGCCCACATATGCCGCTGCCTAGAGAGGTAATGAACCGCAGAATCAGCGAAATCTGCGCTCGTTACGAATTAGACTACTGGATCTGGGCTCCTGCCGAATTCGACCTCAAAGATGCCCTCAAACGGGAGGCCCACCGGGCTCAACATGTCGCCCTTTTTCGCGATTGTCCCAGGCTCAATGCGATCTTCTTTCCTGGGGGTGATCCCGGGAATAATCAACCGAACGAAGTCCTCGCTTATCTCACTGACTTGTCCGGCCCGCTTCTTCAGTCCCATCCCAAGGCTAAAATCTGGCTCTCGATGCAGGGCTTCAAAAAAAACGATGTCGAATTTGTTTACGACTGGATTAACAAAAATCAACCCGACTGGCTCGGTGGCCTCGTTGCCGGTCCAAGTAGCCCTCCCATCCCAGAAATCCGAACCCGTCTTCCACTCCGGTATGGACTGAGAGATTATCCCGATATTACTCATACTGTCCGTTGCCAGTTCCCTGTTCCTTGGTGGGATCCTTCCTTTCACCTCACCCTCGGCCGTGAACCGGTCAATCCACGCCCGGTCTTCTATAAAGCAATTCAAGATTATTTCGGCCCGTTTACCTCCGGTTTTATTACTTATTCCGACGGTATCCATGACGATGTCAATAAAGCGGTCTTCAGCCGCTTAGGATGGCAACCCGAACTATCGCCTCGAGCGATCCTCCTCGACTATACCCGTTACTTTTTTGGCGACGCCCCCGCCGAGTCGGCTGCCGATGGCATCCTTGCTCTCGAGAAAAACTGGGAAGGGGCTCTCGTCGAGAATGGAAGTGTCGAAGCCACTCTTACTCTCTGGCAAACTCTCGAATCAGCTCAGCCTCAACTCCAAACTGACTGGCGTTGGCAACTCTGCCTGCTTCGTGCCTACTATGATGCCTACACCCGTCAGCGTCTTATCTTCGAATCCGATCTCGAACTGTCAGCCAACGCCGACCTCGCTACCGCCACCCAGTCCAGTGCTTCCAAAGCCATCAATACGGCTCTCACCTCACTCCGGCGCCCCTTCCTAAACCCTCTAGCAAAACAACGGCGAACCCGAATCAGTCGACTCTGCCAAGATCTCTTTGAATCCATCCAACTCCAGACCAGTGTGCCTCAGTATCAAGCCAGTGGCTATGAACGAGGTGCTGTCCTCGATTTTGTTGATCACCCTCTCAATAATCGATGGTGGCTGGAGGATGAATTTAGCCGCATTCTCACCCTACCTTCTGAAAAAGAACGTCTTCGAGCCTTGGAGAAAATTCGTATGTGGAAGAATCCAAGTTCTGGGAGCTTTTACGACGAAGTCGGTAGTATTGCTCAATCTCCCCACGTCATCCGTGGCGAAGGCATTAATACCGATCCAGCAATGGAACGAAACCCTAACCCTGGTTTCTGGTGGTGGAACGATGGCTTAAGTCGTCACCGATTATCGTGGCAAACCAGCATTGATTGGCCTCTCGGACTCCGATATAGCCACCTCGATCCACTGGCAGATTACCGCCTTCGAATTATCGGCTTCGGCTTGGCTCGACCGAGGGCTAACGGACAACTCATTGCAGCCACCTCCGATGCCCGGATCGAAGTCGGGCAACCTATCGAATTCCTCATTCCATCGAGCCTTCTCGTTGGGGGTTACTTAACGGTCACCTTTGATTCACTCCCAGAAGAGGCGGTCCTCAACTGGCGCCAGCAATCGCGGGTCAGCGAAGTGTGGCTCCTGAAACAGTAGCTCGAGGCCATCCATTAAGTGCATCCTCTCCGGGCATTTCATCATTAAGCCAACAAGAGACTTCTTCCTGAATGTTCACCTTGATCCCAGGGCTGATTCATCTGCATCTAAATAGTTGATTGTGAAGTGGGATCGTTTGCGTTTTGACTGGTTTATTTTTTCAGCCCGTGTTCAAGATTTGCGGTGCGTAGCACCAATTTGCCCGCCGAAACGGATCTTCTCAAGCGAGTCACGGTCCGTCTGATCGATCCCCATGAGCGCGAGGAGTTCGACCGCCGACTCGAGGCCGACCACTATCTTGGCAAATGCGCGCTTTACGGCCCCTCGCTTCGTTACGTGGCCGAACTCGATGGCCAGTACGTCGCCTTGATTGCCTTTGGCGTCGCCGCCTTGCACCTCAAGGCACGGGATAGCTGGATTGGCTGGTCCCCGCGCCAACGCGCCCGCCGGCTCGGGCTTGTCGCCAACAATTCCCGCTTCCTCGTCTTACCCGAGCGCGAAAAGCTGCCCAAC
>CAMDGV010000085.1 GCA_945898055.1 Akkermansia muciniphila
AGTAGACCCGAAGTTGCTGGTGTTCCTCATCGTGGTAGACGGTGAGCAGGGGATTGCGCTGATCGGCGCCGAGGATCCATTGACCGGAGGACGGCAGGGGTGCCGAGCGGGCGGGTTTTGACGCCGAATGGCGATCCGAAGCGGCGGCCAGAATCGAAATCACCGGGTCGGTCGGTGCGACCAGCGTGGGTGGCACCGCAGCGACCAGTTCTGGAAACAAGTTGCTACTTTCATCGCCTGGCCTTCCCCACGATAAGTCTGCCACCGCAAAAAATCGCTCAAAGCTCAGGGATTTGAACTCGCACCTGATCTTTGGTTTTTACCCCCACTTTTCTGAGGTCTGATCTTCCCGATTTCCGTCTCGGCTCAGCCGACAACTGGACGTCGGGTCAGCCTGATTCTGCGACAACTCGCCTCACTCGCCGATGAAGGCATCCAATGCGTCATTAATCTGGGTGTCCTCGACTCACCCTACGCTCACCCTGAGGAACGACAGGTGGTGGACTCTGCTGGGCTGGACTCTGTGCATATTCCGGTGCTCTTTAATCGTAAGCGTACGCCCAACTCCATGGTTCCCTCGTTGCTGAAAGTAGAATATTGCATGATCGAAGGCGGGGGCGAAAGTTCGTCCAAAGTCGCGTGGACTTTTCTCACGTCTCCTTTGATTCAAGACGACTGCGACGGGTCTTCGACACAGCCGCGCTCCGGGGAATTCGCCGAATTAATTTACTTTGCTAGGCGCCAACCGGTCCTATGACGGCGAGTCGAATAACCGGAGCAAGGGCGGTGCGACTTGCCTCGAGATTGATTTCGAATTCGACCATCCAGTCATTGAAGTCCGATGGATCAATGAGGACTTGCTGTACCTTCCAAAATTTGCGGTCTTCTGAGACTGCGATATGGGTGTGACGAGCGTTGCGAGCTTCGGGATCAAGGCGGATTCGTTCGTGATCAGTGTAGTAAGGTTCAATCGCCGCTTTGAGGGTTGAGGCCGTCCAAGTGGGACCTTCAGGTGCCAGGGGAGAATCCAGAGCACCGATTGCCTCTTCAAAATCATCTTGAGAAAGTGCCCGTAGAAAAGGCAGTAATCGCGCACGAATCAATGAAGTAAAGTTGCGAACGTCGCGGGTCACGTCCTTGGCAGCTTCTTCGGCTCCAGGAGGCTTCGTTTCGGTTAACTCTGGTTTTGGAACGGCGGTGGGATTCTTCATCCGTTCCCACTCTTCCATCAGGCTCGAGTCTACCTGTTTCAGCATGAGTGCTAGGTAAGCTTCCATTTCATGGAGCGCGTCGTTTTTAGCAGCGTCCGGAACTGTTTGTCGGAGAACTTTATAGACGCTGGTGAGGTGTCGAAGAAGGAGCCCTTCAGAGCGTTGGATTTCGTAAAGCTTAATGTAATCGGAGAAGGATCGGTAGTGTTCAAACATTTCTCGCGCGATCGATTTTGGTCGGATGTTTTCAGTCCCAACCCAAGGGTGTCTTTCGGAGAAAGCGTTGAACGTGCTGTAGACGAACTCGCGATTGGGCTTAGGATATTCGAGCTTCTCTAATTCCTGCATTCGCTGATCGAACTCCATCCCTTGCGCCTTGAGTTCGGCGATTTTTTGACCTTTGAGCTTATCAAGTTGTCGACGGAGAATTATGTCAGGGTCTTCGAGGATTGATTCTACCAGGGTGATGACCTCGTGCGCGTATTCGGGTGCTTCTGAATTAAGGAGTGGAAGTGTATCTAGTAGATACAGAGAGAGGGTTTGATTAAGCGAAAAGTCATCAGGGAGATCGACGTGGACCTGTACTTTGCGACCGTCTGGAAGAGGTTCAGTCGGTGTGCCGAGGGTGATAATATTGCGATCGACAAGTGCACGAAACAGTTGCCAAGCCCGCTTGAAATGAGCGCGCTTCTGGGTCGGAGATTCGTGGCTATCGCGGATGATTTGGCGGAGAGCGTTACAGCCATCACCCTCGCGTGAGAGCACATTGAGTAACATACCGTGAGAGATCTGGAAGCGGGATACCAGTCGTTCCGGTTGGGCAAGAATAAGTCTTTGGAAGGTATTACGATCCCAGTTAACAAAGCCCTTATCGGGAGGCTGACGTCGGACAAACTTTTTGCCGTCGCGTTTT
Source organism: Akkermansia muciniphila (assembly GCA_945898055.1). GTDB lineage: Bacteria > Verrucomicrobiota > Verrucomicrobiia > Limisphaerales > UBA9464 > SXXZ01. The sequence continues at coordinate 2,125 of CAMDGV010000085.1, forward strand.
GATTTCTCCTCTAGTTTAAGATTTTCCACTACATGCTCTGGAGCTTGTGCGACGACCCAACCAAGATTGTCGAATCCTTTCCGACCCGCGCGACCGGCGATCTGATGGAAGTCACGTGCGGCGAGGATGGCTGTTTTCTCGCCACTAAACTTAAAGAGGCGAGTAAAGAGCACGGTGCGAATGGGGACGTTTATCCCGACGCCCAAAGTATCGGTACCACAAATGACCTTGAGGAGGCCTTTTTGGGCGAGTTGTTCAACAAGGATACGGTAGCGTGGGAGGAGTCCGGCGTGGTGAAGACCGATTCCGGACCGGAGCCATCGTTTAATATCAGTGCCGTAGGGACTGGAGAATTTGACACCTTCAATTGCGGTATTGATGGCAGCTTTTTCCTCACGAGAGGCGACCGTAATAGAGGTAAAGTCTTGAGCGCTTTCGGCAGCTTCAGCTTGAGTAAAATGGACGACGTAGACGGGCCCTTTTTTGTCAGTGACCAAGGCTTCGAGCGTTTGAGAGAGGGGAGTGTCAGACCACGAAAAATCGAGGGGAACGGGGCGGATGATCGATTTGACCGTGACGGATACCTTGCCAGTTAGTCGAGTGAGTTCGCGCTCGAAGAAATCCGTTTCACCAAGAGTCGCGGACATCAGCAGGAAACGAGACTGCGGAAGAGTGATCAAGGGAATCTGCCAAGCGCCGCCACGTTCACGGTCGGAGTAGTAGTGAAATTCGTCGACGACCACGTCCCGGAATGGGGAGGCGGAGCCCTGGCGGAGGGCGATATTAGCGAGGATCTCGGCGGTGCAGCAAAGGATCGGAGCGTCTCGATTAATGGTGGCGTCCCCGGTGCTTAGGCCGACATTTTGCGGCCCAAATTCGCGACAGAGCGAGAGCCATTTTTCGTTAACTAACGCCTTAACTGGGCAGGTATAAACAGAGCGATGACCTTGGGCGAGAGCTTTGAAGTGGAGGGCTGAGGCGACCAGAGATTTACCAGATCCGGTCGGAGTATTGAGGATGACATTTTTGCCCTCATACAATTCGAGGATCGCTTCCTCTTGAGCGGGATAAAGTTCCACCCCGCGGGCGGTGACAAAGTCGAGGAAGCGCCCCAAGAGAAAATCTGAATCGGGGGCCTCGAGGCGCGGAAGAAAATCGTACAGAGTGGAACTCACCGTGTGAGCACCCTAGAGCGATGGGGGGCCGACAAGCAACCGCTGGTACAGTTTGTCATAGAGATTCCAGACCGCCGATGCGGCGTGATGCCGGATGCTTTCTCGGCATTCCTCAGGTCCAGCGGTGGTCCAATCACCTTCGGCATAGCCAGCTAATTGTCGAGCAAGGTCCGCGGGATCGTCGGGTTTGAACAAGCGCCCCGTGCGGCCGTGTTGAACGATATCCACATTGCCACCACTGGAGGAAACGACAGCAGGTCGACCGAGAGCGAGAGCTTCGGCGAGAGCGACCGAGCAAGGTTCATTGGTTGAAGGTAGGACAAACAGATCTGACGCTTCGATGGCTGATGGAACATCTAAAGTGGGACCCGCGAGCCGGACGTAAGGGGCGAGACCGAGTTGTCCGATCATCGCTTTGAGTTCGCCAGCGAAGGTCTGTGAATCTGGATCGGAGGGGGTAGGTCCCCAAAGAGTGAAATGAAATCGTTGTCGTAAGGAGATGGGCAAGCGAGCGAGGGCATCGAGGACAAGATTCCATTTTTTCCAGCGAATTAGATTTCCGACGCCAACGAGGCGAATTCGCTGAGGGAAGCGAATCGAGGGCTGGAGTGGACGTTCGAACAAAGCATCGGAACAGCAAGCCGGGATGATCTTAACATTGGAAGGTAGAGGGGTCAGCCCGTAATGGGTCGCCATTGCGTGGGAGAGAACGACAGTGGTAAGACCGGGGCGAGCGGCGGCCCAGCGATAGAAGGCAGGCGTGCGCGCAAAGGCGTGATTTGTAAAGAGGATGGGCGGTGTTTTAACGAGTAAACGGGCGAATAAGACCGTTGCCAGAGGTCCACGAGAATGGGCATGGAGCACCGTTGGGTTGAATTTTTTCTGGTGCTGACCGAGTTCAAGAGCTGCACGAAATCCACACCAAAGGAGAGAGGCGACCCTGGGAGATTCCATTCGTAGATGAGGTGAGCGACACCATTGCAAAGAAGAGGGGCGTCGTTCGACGAAAGAAGTGTGAACAAGACCTGCATGAATAGCGCCTTGAGCCACCGAGGTGGCAGCTAATTCACGCACCACAGTGAGCACCCCACCGATATCCTCTTTGCATCCTAACAGATGCAAAATCCGCAGAGGCTTCAAGTTGGGATCAGCGGACAGCTTCGACATAGAGAGACTCGGGCTTGTAATCGGTCCCGCTGTCATCGAGATCGAGAGCGGGAGCAAAGTCGGTCCACCCAGCGATTCGACTGGTCCGAGCGGATTCGATTTGACAGGAGTAAAAGCCATTTTTTTCTAACAATTCGACCATAGATCGACGGTCGTACATCCAGCGGTGGAGTTCACCTGTCCCCGAAGCGCCGCCCCGATACCAATTTTCGAAACGACCAAAGAGGGAGCCTTGACGAGCCCCCGACGCATCGGATCGAACCATTTGATCAATCAGATCCTGCATAGCTTTCAAGTGATGTTGATTAGCACCTGCTTTCCCGTTGTCCCAATCTTGGAGCGCCGCTAGGTACCAGCGGGTGAGTAATTCCCAATCAGGTACAACCACGCGAAGCAGGGCGCCAGGTTTCATAGCCCGGCGACATTCGGCCAGCAGGGCGGGTAAATCAGCGCGATCAACATGTTCAAAAAAATGAGAACTATAGAGAGCGTCGAAGCTGGCATCGGCGAAGGGAATCCCTAGTCGAAGGTCGTGGTAAAAAATCGAGGGATCTGTCCGCGCGAGTCGTTCTTTCCGAAGCGTGGAAAGAAGGCCGAACTGAGCCAGCAACCGAGCTAGTCTCGGATTAGCGGCCAGTCGAGCGTAGGGCGAAAAGTCGATATTGGTCCAACCATGATGCGTTTTCCAACCGCAGCCGATATTGAGGAGCGAACGGCCGTCAGGCAGGCATTTCGGAGTGAGGAAGGTCACCTTAGGGATTTTAACGGGCAGAAGAGATAGGTTCCAAGCTTGGAATGCACTGAGTTCCTAAATCGCGGAGGACTTCGCCTGAGACGATCCGAGGCTTGCGCTGGGATATTTATGGATAATGGTGAGGATCCAGCCTTCGTGCAATCGGGCGGTACAGACGCCAATATCCTTGAGAGCTTCGGCGACATCGGTTTTTCCATGGCGCCCAGTGACGATGAATCGATCGTGTTCGAGGGTAAAATTCCATTGGTGTAGTCCTGAGTAAGCCTGAGTCTCGGCTTCATTCGGAGCGTGGTAGAGGACAGCATCACAGTCTGGGCGAGCGACCCTCACCATTTGTCGCATGGCTTCGACAGGGTTTTCGGCGTGATCGATACAGTTCTGGGCATAGACAAAGTCAAAGGTGTTTTCACCAAACTGAGAGACCAATGCTTCGCCGGAACCTAAGCGGGTCCGGATGGGTGGGGTGACCGCGTATTTTTTTAGCAAAGCATCATACCGGGCCGCCAGCGGATCCACGGCAGTAATTTGGACCGTTTTTGAAGGATGAACTTTACCAAGGATGGTCAGTGGACCGGCGCCCACATCGAGGATTTGTACCGTCTGATTGGGTAACCGATCAATAAAAGGGCGATGCATCGATTCGAGAGGCGAGGAAGGATCGAGACGACGTCGATAATCCTCCGGCCATTTACCCCCTTGAGAGCGGAAATAATCGTCCCAGAAATCGGTTTCGAATTGGAGGCCTCCTGCGCGTCCTGAAAATAGGCCAAGAACTCGGTTGCGCGCGGTTCGAAGGAGTCTGAGTAGGCGTTTCATCGGAGGCAGACGGCGGTAGCGCAGGCACTTAAACGGGAAAGAGAGAAACGGGAAAGGTCGGAGTCAGAGATTTCCGAACTAAAGATGGTTGGCGATATCGATACGATTAAAATCCCCCGCTTTTCTGGCTTTCCATGCCGCCAAGGCTAGGGCCGCTCCGAGAGTGAGGCCTGTTGCAACACCGGCGAAGGTCACCGTGTAAAGCCAAGAGCCGCCGACCTGTAAACCGAGCCAAGCAAGGCCCCCAGCCATCGGCGCAGCAAGGAAAGCACGGAGCCACGAGACTGAGAAGATCTCGGCGGCGGAACGGTTGTTGCGCCGTGCATATTCGAGTGGCAGAGGAATTAAGGAGCCAGCCAAGGTTCCCAAGAGGAAAGCGATGGCAATACCGATGGGGCCAAGCCACGCCCCAAGAGGCAGGCTTAGGGCGAGGGAAGTGAGAAGCTCTCGTTCCATATGACCTGCGAGAGATCGGGTCTGACCGTGTCCGTAAAGCCACCAAGCCGGCTGAGAAGCGAGGCCAGTGATGAGATAACGGGCAGCAAAAAGGGTGGCGAGAGTGGGTGCGGCAGCCCATGTCTTATCGAGAAAACCGGTCACAAATGGGCCGATACAGACCGCCGCCACCGCGAGGGCAGCTCCGTAAAGCCATCCATTAAATCGTAAAACACCGGCGGAGATTTGTTCACCTTTACTACGTTTAGCAGCGAGCAAAGGCCAAACGGCTTCATCTGCGGACTGAAGAAGTTGGCGGAGGCGGGAGAACAGGTTGGCAAAGAGAGTATAGTGGCTGACTAAAGAACCGGTCCAGATCCAGCTGACGAGATAGACGTCAACGGTGTAGAGAAGGAGGGTGCTAAACTGCATTCTCATCACGCCGGAAGACTCGGGCCAGAGGGCTCTCAGAGAGGATGTATCCTGAGGAGTCCAAGAAAAATCGAGGATGGAGAGGCTGGGCGATACTCGTCGAAGCATCGGGACAGCGAGGAGAATAGAAATCAGCGGCGGCACACCTTGAGAAAGAAGGAAAGACCAATAGCCGGCCCCTAACTGAAAACCGCCCCAGAGAAGTCCCAGCGAGGTCCAAGCCATAATAAGTTGGAGAATAAACATACGACGTTGCAGCCCGACGCCCGTCATTTGTTGGAGGAATGAGGAAGCGAGGACCACGAGGCCGCAGCAGGATCCGAGGAGAGGAAAGAACGGCCACGGCAACTGTATAAGTTGGGCATTTGGAGTAAAAGAATAGGTCGCAAGAAGCAGCAATCCGAGTCCGGTTGCGGTGAGCGCTAGTCGGGAATAAAGGCGTTGCCCGAAGGCCGCCAATGCGTCGGACTCGACCCCAGCCCCAGCCGAAAGCATTCGTCTATTGAGGGTGGCCCGAAATCCACCATCCAATGCCGGCAAGCTTCCGAGCACCTGCAGGGCGGGGCCGACCAATCCGTACAATTCGAGCGAGAGATGCCGACGGAAAAGTTTCAGTGTCAGGAGGGAAACCAAGGCCCAAGAAAGAGTGGCCGCTACCCGCCAGAAAACGGATTGGACAAAAATGGACCGAATCATAGACCAATCTTGGCATGAGGCGAGGAAGGGTGCGACCTTCGATTCTTTTGAGTTAACATCCATGGGGAGTTTGGACGTCTTGGACTAGCGCGACTGAGGTCCAATTTTTGCGGCAACTCGATGACCTAATTTGGGTCGTTACAGGCTGAGCACAGGTCGCTTCTGACTCGTTTTTGAGAAGAACCATCAGTACCCGCCTCTGCCCTTGGTCTCATTCTCAAAGTCTGCCGCGTGCTCGGAGTCGATCCGCTAAACGCTCCCAGTATAATGCCTCTTGGCATCGTTCGCTTGACCTGCTAGGCCCTTCCGGTGGACAACTCCTAAGATGTCTACCTTTTTTACCTCTAAAGTCGGCGCGCTTATCGCCGCCGCCACACTCGCCATCACCGGTGGTTCCTTCACCGTTACCGCTGCCAAGGAAGCACCTACCGTATCCCTTTTCGATGGTAAAACCTTAGCGGGTTGGGAAGGTTTAAGTACCCTTTGGTCCGTCAAAGACGGCGCAATCACGGGGATCACCACCAAAGAATCCCCAATTAAGAACAATACTTTTTTGGTTTGGACCAATGGAACGGTCAAAAATTTTGAACTTCGGCTTCAATACCGAGTTTTGAATGGAAACTCCGGCATTCAATATCGCAGCAAGCTGGTCGATGCTGAGAAATTTATCGTGGGGGGGTACCAAGCCGATTTGGAGGCGGGCAAGACTTACAGCGGCATTCTCTATGAGGAACGCGGACGCGGAATTCTTGCTGAACGGGGTCAACGCACCTTGATCACCGATGAAGACGGGCGCACTAAAGTCACCGTCATTGGAAAGCTCGCCGATTCAAAACAGCTTCAGGCGTCAATTCGTGACGAGCAATGGAATGATTACACCATTATTGCTGACGGAAATCACCTGCTGCATTTCATTAACAATCGGCAGACCGTTGATGTCCTTGATCAACAATCAGCCAAAGCGTCGAAGGAAGGTATTCTTGCCCTCCAAATCCATGCCGGGCCGGCGATGTTGATCCAGTTTCGCGATATTCGTTTAAAGCAACTTCCGTAAATTCTGGGTCGGGCTGAGGTCGTCAATTCGGTGACCTCAGTTCAAGTCCCGCAAAAGACAGGCCGAGAGTCGATTCATACCTCGTTGATTGACCGCCTGACCGTTGGACCGTTGGACCGTTGGAGTTGATTGACGTGGTGGACGACCGTCCAACGGAGGAGTGGGCGTGGGTTCCCCGTGGGCCAGAACGAACTGTGACCCGACGAGGTGTTTAGCTGGCCTAAATCCCTATCTTGATCCGGAAGACTAATTTGCCCAAGCTCTGGCGCGTCATGGGTCTTCTTCAAGGAAAATTGGGAATTGTGTTTGGTGTTGCCAATAAACGCTCCATCGCTTGGGCCATCGCCCAAGCTTGGCATCGGGAAGGGGCAAAGTTGGCCTTCACTTATCAAGGTGATCGCCTGAAGGACAATGTTGAAGAACTGGCTGGGACCTTCGGGCCTGACACGCTTATTCTCCCCTGCGATGTGACGAGTGATGATCAGATCCGCTCGGTTTTTGGGACAGTAAAGGAGACCTTTGGTCGGCTGGATTTACTTTTGCATTCGGTCGCCTTTGCCCCTAGGGAGGCATTAGAAGGCGATTTTATCAATACGAGCCGAGAGGCCTTCCGAATTTCCCATGATGTGAGTGCCTATTCGCTCATTGGACTCGCCAGAGAAGCCGCGCCCCTAATGGACCGAGGTGGCTCAATGGTGGCGATGTCGTATTATGGGGCGGAAAAAGTCATTCCTCATTACAATGTGATGGGTGTAGCCAAAGCGGCCCTTGAGGCATCGACCCGTTATCTTGCCCATAGCTTGGGACCCAAAAAGATTCGTGTAAACTGCATCAGTGCTGGGCCAATGAACACCCTTGCCGCGCGGGGTATTGCAGGGTTCGGAGATATGTTGAAGCACTATGAAGCTCATTCTCCGTTGCGGCGTAATGTTGAACCTTCGGAACTAGGTCATACGGGTGTCTTTCTAGCTTCAGATGGGGCTGCGGCCATTACCGGTCAAGTGTTGTACGTCGATGCCGGATACCAAATCATGGGAATGTGAGCAAACCTGAGGGTTTGGCTTGGCTACCGAGAGCTATGGTTCGCCAGTAGACTTTTTCTTTTGGACAGATCGGCGCGTGATCTGCAAAAAATTCTATCGTCCGAAAAATAAGGGTTGGACGAGGCGACAAGGCACCGACCTCACTCGCGGCGCTGCTGAGCCTGATCAGCGTCGCAGATTGCCAGAGCTCTGGCTCTTCGTTAGAGTCAGGCTATGGCAGAGAAGACGCTAGAGGAGGTGCCCGTTCCGCAGCGGGAAATGTTTGAGAAAGGGATTGCAGCACTGCAAAAAAACAATTTGGACTATGCGGTTACTTTGTTATTTCAAGTGGTCAAGAACGAACCCGGCTTCTACGAAGCTCGTGAAGCCCTTCGGGCTGCACAACATAAGCGGATTGGGAAAGGGAACGGTGGTGGCCTATTCCGGAGGTTTCTCGGTTCCGCGAACTCGGTTACCCGTGGGCAGATTGCCTTAAGATCTAATTCGCTCGACGCGATTATCATCGCCGAGGAGGTGCTGAATGAGGATCCTTCTAACATGGCAGCCCATGAACTTTTGGCTGAAGCTGCACTCATCTCCCAGTTCCCCAAAACGGCAATTCTCTCACTGGAAATCGCCTTTAAGGCCAATTCTGCTAATCGTAAATTAGCGGAAAAGTTGGCCGATCTGCAGAATCAACTCGGTAATCGTGACCGGGCCGAAAGAATCCTCAGCGACCTTTTGTTGGACGATCCGCATGATCCGGCTTTGAACGAGAAGCTAAAGAACTTATTGGCGACCCGGACCATGGAGGAAGGTGGCTATGAGCAAGCGGCCGATGGATCTGGGAGTTACCGCGATTTACTTCGTAACAAAGAGCAAGCTAAGTCGTTGGAACTTGAATCTCGCGAGGTGAAGGATGTTGACGTTGCCGCGCGTCTTATTGCCGAGCAAGAGCTTAAATTAGCAACCGATCCAAGTAATCCCCGTGTGCTGCGCACTTTGGCAGATCTCAGCCTAAAAAAGGGTGATACTTCCGGATCAATCCGCTGGCTCGAGCTTTTGCTGCAAGTGACAGGACTGAACGATCCGCAGATTTTGATTCAGATTCGAGACGCACGACTGCTTCAGTTTGATGCGGAAGAGAAAGCTCTGAGCTCAGATGCCCCTGAGTCTGCCGAAACACTCAAGAGAGTGCGTGAGAGGCGCGCGACCTTCCTGCTGGAGGACGTCCGCCGGCGATTAGATGCCAACCCGACGGATCTGAATGTTCGCTTTGAACTCGGTGAACTTTACCTCAAAGCGGGGCGGATTGGAGAAGCGATTGCTGAACTGCAAAAGGCTCAGAACAATCCATCGCGCCGCATCGCCGCCATGACTTTGCTCGCGCGAGGTTTTGCTCGCCGGGGCATGAATGATCTCGCAGCAAAGAAGTTGGAGGAAGCCCTGAAAGAGAAACCTGTCTTTGACGAAGAAGCAAAAGAACTGAGTTATGATCTCGGCGTCTTAATGGAAATCATGGGGCGACCAGCGGATGCCATTGTCCAATTTAAACGTATTTACGAGCAGGATATTGGGTATCGAGATATTATGGCGCGTGTGGAGGCCTTCTACGCAGCGCAAAGTTAAAAGGAGATTGGAACGAAACGGTGTTGAGAATTAGACCCAAGACTTGTCTTTTAAGTGATTTAAAAAATGACTAACCTAGGAGAAATGACAGGTTCAGGCGGTCTTAGTCTCTGCCCCTCCCTCACATGCCCATTGAGAAAATACTAATCCTTGAAGATAATGACATTATCCGTCGATCTCTTGAGGCTCAATTGCACAAACGTCGCTTTGATGTCGTGGGGGTTTCCACCCTTGCTTCTGCCCAAGAACACTTGGCCAAAGACACTTGGGATTTAGTTTTTGTCGACGTTCGGCTTCCCGATGGTGAGGGAACGGATCTTTTGCGCGAATTGCAGAACCGCCCCGTTCGACCTCTGGTGGTGATTATGACAGGTCATGCCTCAGTGGAATCGGCAGTGACCTGCATGCGTAACGGGGCCTTCGACTATTTGATCAAGCCGTTTACCGCAGACCAAATCGATATCACCCTGAAAAAAGCGGAGGATTTCATCCAACTGATCAAGGTGAATCATTACCTTAGTCATGAGGAGGCAGAGGAAACGGGGTATGAATTGTTGGGTCGTAGTTCGGCGATGGAGGGGTTACGAAATCTAATTCGAAAGGTGGCACGAACGCAGGCAACCGTCTTGGTACAGGGCGAAAGTGGGACAGGCAAAGAACTCGTTTCTCGAGCGATTTATCGTGAGAGTCCCCGCGCCAATTCTCCATTTATTAAGGTAAATTGCGCTGCCATTCCCGAAAATCTGATCGAAAGTGAGTTCTTCGGGCACGAAAAGGGAGCCTTCACTGGTGCCCTTAATAAACGGGAGGGTCGCTTCGAGTTAGCACACGGTGGCACCATCCTGCTCGATGAAATAAGTGAAGTCTCGCCTCAGGTTCAGTCTAAATTACTGAGAGTTCTGCAGGAACGCGAACTTGAACGGGTGGGCGGCAATCGAACCATCAAGGTCGATGTCCGAGTGATCGCTACCACCAATCGCAATTTAGAGGAGAGCATTGCCCGCAAGGAATTTCGCCAGGATCTTTATTTTCGACTGAATGTTGTTCCAATTCTTGTTCCTCCCTTGAGAGAAAGAAAGGAAGACATTCTTCACTTGGCTGAGCAATTTGTGCAGCGGTTTGCCCGGAAACACGGTGTTCGTGTGAATGGGATCAACCCCACCTGTCGCGCGAGTTTGTTGACCCACTCTTGGCCAGGAAACGTGCGAGAATTACAGAATGTCATCGAGCGAGCAGTGATTCTTTGTGCCGAAGGCGAGGAATTATCAACAGAACTCCTAGGATTTATCCCTAAGGGATCAGCGTCATCGAGGGCAACTGTCGATCAGTTGAAAACCGAGGATCCCAACTCTCCTTCGCCCTCCAATGTCGACACCTTACCCAAAATGATCCTGCCCCTGGATCAAGTAGAAAAGCGCGCGATTCTCGAAGCTCTTGAACTCTGCAAAGGGAACCGTACCCATGCGGCACGGCAGCTCGGAATCAGTATCCGAACCATGCGCAACAAATTAAAAGAGTACGGCGTGGTGATCGGTTCTGATAGTGAATTAGAGGGGGAGGAATAGGGTCGCCGCCGAGTTAGTCAACCCACCTCTGGGTTCGGTTCAAGCTCCACTCTTCGTCTTCACCTAAACCCGCTTTGGAGGTTCTTTGGCTTAGTTTGAATGTTTAATGAACCGATGATGATGTCGGTTCCTCTTGGAGGTGGGCCTTGGCGGGCCTCCGATTTGAAGCCCCTCAAGACGAAATAAAAAACGCTCTTCCTTGGAAACCTAAAAACCAAGGAAGAGCGTCACCCAAAGCGTGAAACCAAACAGGGTTTCACGCCATAACCATACCAACCAACCAACCAATACTTATCGGACAACCCAAATCTGCGAAGGACGTTTTTTCTAGCAGGGACCCTACTAAACTCACTTTCCTTCCCAGCGCTCCCCTCGACGTTTCAATCCAATTTGCATTCAACATAATCTCTTCTTCTTTAAACTATTTTTAAAGTGGGCTCCACCTTCCTTCGCCCTGCGATGTGAGGCGGGGGAAGGTGGGGGAAGTTCGGAGTGCCGAAGTGCCTCAGGGGCACGGTTGGTCGATGGGCCCGGGCCCTCCTCGAAAAAGCTTCCCTCAAAAGCCAAACCTCAGAATTTTCGGGGAAAATCTGAGCCAGCAAATGAGTCCTCAAATCCCCGGATTCCTCGGGATTTTGCTGAGGATTGATCCGGTTCCAATCCGGACTTTCAGGTGCAGGTCCGAACAGTGGGCGAGGCGAAAGCGGAGTCGCCGGCCTAGGAACTTGGGGTGTTCCAGTGTAAGCGCACGCCCAACCCCATGGTTCCCAATTCGTCCTTCTTGGGTGTAGCCTGCACGGATGAACTCAATGGTACCGTCTCGGAAGGGGCGTGATCTTGCTGAAATCCAACTACGGATCACTCATTCAACCCAGTCACCGCAGCCAGCTCATTCCATCGCCTCCAAAACAGCCCGACTTTCGCTCCCGCGCTCTGCACGCCGTCAGCATCGAGGAGTCCCTCGGTAACGAGAGCATGAAGGTCAGGATGAAAGTCGAGGTACTCGACGAAGGTGTGGAGGGTGAGAAAGAAGGCGGGAAGCCCTTTGGGTTGATTGAGGGCGGTGCGGAGAATTTGATGGGCGGAGTTGAGAGGACTTTGCGTGGATGGCAGGCGGGGCAAAACCAGCGAGAGGGAAGGAGAAAGCGAGGAGGTAGCCGTGGTTGCAGTGATGGCAACGGATACGGGCCAAGCCGCGATCAAGGAGGTTGAGATATTTTTCGAAGAAATTTGAAACGACGGGGCGGAGTGGATCGAATTGGGATAGAGGTGACTGAGAATAGCCTTGGACAAAGGTGTTAGTGGAGAAGATTTTCCCCCTCGACCTTTATTGCCGGAGTTGCCGTATCACTGTGGTTTGATCCAGTGGTACGGTATGCGGAGTAACAATTCCGTTGGGCCAGCGAACTTCAATAGAGGTTATTTTAGCCTTACCTAGGCCAAAAGTGAGGGTTGATTCGCTTTGAGATAAGTAGCTTTTTGTGGGCATTTGGTGCCGTGATAGGCGCCGCCCATCGTCGGTCACGACGTTCACCCAAGCACCTATTGCCTCTCGGTTCGCGGTAATTCCCTCTAGCCGGATTCGCACCCAATGGTGCCCCAATGACTGATCGTTGCGAAGAAGTAAGGGCGGACCATTGAGTTGGGTAATCACAATATCCAAGTCACCGTCTCCATCGAGATCAGCATAGGCGGATCCGCGGCCGACTAAAGGTTGAAAAAGATCAGCCCCAGATTGGTTTGTATCTGCTGCAATAAAAGAAATACCCTTGCCGGTGTTCCAAAAAAGTTGGGCTGGTTGCCGGTAATGGACATCTGTTTGAATCTTCTCAATTTCTTCCTCGATGTGGCCGTTGGCGGTTAATAGATCGAGACGACCGTCGAGATCGTAGTCGAAGAAAAAAAGTCCAAATTTTAGATACATCCTACTAGCCGGACCGAGCCCCTCGGTGATGGCTTCATCAGCAAAAAGCAATGGGTCTCGTGCGGGTTGGGTGACGTAAAGGGCGTTCATTTCGTTGGCAAAGTTCCCAATAGCAATGCCGACAGCTCGATCGTTACGGAATCGAGCGGCATCAATGCCCATGGCCCCGCGAGCTTGACCGTAGGAGTCAAAGGCCACGCCGCTTTGTGCCCCTATCTCTCGGAATGTTCCGTCATGACGGTTGGTAAACACAAAGTTTTGAACGGTATCGTTGGCTACAACAAGATCCATCCATCCATCTTCGTTGAGATCGATCGGTGCCACGGCAAGGGTCTTGGCCATCGGCAAACTTGTGGCTGGATTGCGAATTCGTAGTCCGCTCGCTTCCGATACATCCGTAAAATGAATAGGTTGCCCACTTCTCAACGACCCATCGTTGCGCCACAAGGAGGGAAAGGCACCTGGAAAATTCCAGGGTCTTCCGTAGGCGCGGCCAATCCCCACGAGCTGGTTGTTGACCTCTCGGTCGAGCTCCGGACTCCAAACCACATAACGCCCAATAAATAAATCTAAGTCGCCGTCGTTATCGGCGTCAAACCAAGCAGCGGCTGTGCACCAGTCCGACCCTTCCGAGGGTAAACCACTGGCAGCAGTGATGTCCCTAAACTTTCCTTCCCCTTTATTCTTAAAAAGTCGGATGCCACCCACCCCGGTGATCAACACGTCACTCAGGCCGTCTCCATCGAAGTCCGCACAGCTAACCCCCATTCCGTAAAAAGGAAGGTCCAGACCTGATCCGCTTGTCGCATCGGTAAAATGCCAAGGGCCTCCGTGGATGGTATCGTTTCGGAAGAGACCGTTCAGCGGCTTTGGGGCTGTCGATTTCGATCCAGCCCATCGGTTGGAATTGATAAAAAGAAGGTCCACATCCCCGTCGTTGTCGAAATCGAAGCAGGCGACCCCGCCGCCCATTGTTTCGGGTAGCAGTTTGGCACCTTCTGCACCGTTCTGATGAATAAAGGTGACGCCTGACCTAGAACCTACGGAAGAAAATAGCACTTTCGGTGGACGCACTGTCGATTCAGCCTCTCGTCTCAAGGGGACCGCTAATCGATCTGGAAGAGATTGACTCATCGGTCCGGGACGGGAAAACCACCAGATAGCCGCACCCGCAAGGCCGCCGATTAAGAGCAAAATAATCAGCGACCGACGCAGCGCCACACCGATCGCTGCATCCTCACGTAGGAATGGGGGGAGGGGATCAAATGGTTCCATAGCCTCGCGTTACCCTCCTCAGTTCGTGACTTTCTTTCAACTAGTAAGGCGCTGGGGTCGAGATCGAAATCGTCGCAGTCGGGATAGAAACGGCTTGAGCCCTCTAAATTAAGGCATGAGCCCAGCAAGGAATGTCGCATCTCTGTTGACGCTCTGGTTTGATTGGCCCGTGGCTATTACCGGCGTCCAAGGGCAAGGCTTGCTGACTGCCCTGTTGAGGGATGTTTCTCGCTCGTTCTACCTCACCCTGCGGATTCTTCCTCAGAGTGTCCGGCGTCCTATTAGCTTGGCCTATCTTTTAGCGCGCGCGACCGACACGATTGCTGATGCAGCATCGGCTCCGGTCACTCTTCGTCTTGCTGCCCTTTCCGCTCTCCGCTCTCGGATCGCTGGGACAACCCAAGGTTCCGTCGATCTCCAGTCACTGCTGATTAACTCTGTCGATTTCTCCCCAGCAGAACGCGCGTTACTCACTCGGCTTGACGAGGCACTCGGATTTCTTCTCGAGTTGAATCCCTTTGAACTCTTCCACCTTCGCCGGGTGATTGAGACGATTGCAGCTGGGCAGGAACTGGACTTGCAGCGCTTTGAATTAACCGCCTCTCCAAGTCTCTGTTCTCTCTCCACAACGGAAGAGTTGGACGACTATACTTATCGAGTTGCGGGATGTGTTGGGGAATTTTGGACCCATCTTTGTCGCAAATCGGTCTTCCCATCTGCCCGCCTTGATGATGATCAATTGCTAGCTGATGGAATTCGCTTTGGTAAAGGTCTTCAGTTGGTAAATATTCTGAGAGATCTTCCTAAAGATCTCGCGGTGGGGCGGTGCTATTTGCCATCCGACGAACTCGCTGCCGTTGGCCTTTTGCCCACGGACCTTTTGGATCCCAACAAGGAATCTCAGTTTAGGCCGGTTTATAATCGATGGTTGGCTGTTGCAAACGAACATCTTGCGCTGGGATGGCGGTACACTTTGACCCTGCCTCCTGCCAACCTCCGTCTTCGCCTCGCTTGCGCTTGGCCTGTTCTCATTGGGGCTCAAACGACCGCTCGATTGGCGACAACTCCGGTCCTGAGTGCTGCTGGACGGGTAAAGATCTCCAGATCTGAGGTGCGAGCCCTCATTTGGGGATCTCTTTGGCGTCTTCCTTTCCCAAAAGTTTGGGCTGGTTTCTTTAACCTCACCCGAGCCCGTTCACAGGGAATGATGAGGCAAGTTAGCCGAACTCCCATTGCTAGGTAATCGTACACTTGAAACGAAGGTTCTAATTACTGGGCGAAGCGGCTTTGTTGGACTCTAAGTTTACCGTCGATTAGAGGTAGAGTGACAGTCCTCTCGGTGTCGATGACGGTGTGGGCTGCCCTGATTCATTTGTTGAGCCTATCTCAGAATCCCTAGGCCAGACTCTCGCAATCAGTGGAGGTCGAAGAGGGAAGCGTTTGTTTTGTGGCTCTCTAAAATGTTCCGAAGCTGAGGGGCAAACAGTCGACCTCTGCGGGAGTGTATAATCTCAGACCTCAGAAAATTCGGGGTAAATCCCCAAAATCAGGTGAGACTTCAAATCCCTTAATTTTGGGTAATTTTGCTGAGGATTGCTCAGGTTCCAATCCGGACCTTGAGGTCGAGTTTCGAACGGTGCGCGAGGCGAAAGCGGAGTCGGCGGCCCGGGAGTTTCGAGTGCTCCAGTCGTCGCTGATTGATGGTCTCGAGGGTCTAACTCACCCTGCGTTTAAATTCGCTGCCGTAGCTGCCACCGGGAAAGTGGCAAAACTATGGGACAGGCTACCTGTTTCTCTCCCTTGAACTGATAGGAAATTGCTTTTTAACGAGGAGTGGAAAGGGCGGATGAGGTCTCACGCAAAGACGCGGAGACGCAAAGGGGGAG
>CAMDGV010000086.1 GCA_945898055.1 Akkermansia muciniphila
GCTCGCTTTCCCACCCTTAAACGTTACGGACATCACCATCGTGGGCAGGCGCTAAAATAAGCGACTGACCCGGATAGCAGGTTGTGACGCTTGACTTCAAAGCGGCCACACAGTGGGAAAGACGTTGAACCGAAAAGGCGGATAAGAGAGGGAAACGATTTAAGTGAATGGGTTATCAAAATAATTTAGCGAAATAACACCCCTAGAAAAAGACAGCAGAGAAGAGCTTCTATAAAAGTGCAGAGAAGAGCCAATTCGGTTCAATATCGAATTATTTGGGTCGTGCAACCTACTGCCAAATTCAAAGAAAAGTTAGCTCTAAAAAACTCAATAAAATGAAAAAGTCCGCTCAGAATCAGAGAACAGTAAAAATATCCTTGCCCTCTTACAGAGCAGGAATTTGTTTTTTGACGCGGAGGGTAAAACTTCTCGCTGTTTGAATACATTTCTAGCAACAGCTTATTAACTCCTTTGCCTTTTGCTTCATCCCTGACAACCATACGTTTCACTTATGCATCGGTTTTCCTGAACCTTCTCAGTCCGGCAACACCAACGGGGTTTTCATTCAGGTAAGCGATGAACATCCCTCTATCCTTTGGATTATATATTGTAGATAATACCGACCATTTCTTGATCAAAATTTTGAAAAGCAAGATCAAAGCCGAGGCAGGTTACATATTCAAAAAAAACAAATTCCTATCAATAATAACTGCTTTTTGGGAATGTCGGGTTGCGATGAAGTGTCTTCTAATTACACTTTTATGGTTCAGCGGGTTAGCCTACAGAACTCTGCTGGCTGCCGATTGGCCCCAATATCGAGGGCCTGTGCATGACGGTTCTTCGCCAGAGAATCTGCGCACTAATTGGTCAACGGTTCCGCCTAGAGTCGTCTGGAGAAAATCGATCTCACCCGCTTGGAGTTCCATTTCGGTGAGCGGCGGACGAGCCTTTACCCAAGTCCACCGATCTGTCTCCGGACAATCGAGCGAGATTTGTGTGGCGCTAGATGCCGACACCGGCACCGAACTGTGGGCCACGCCCGTAGATACTGCCGACTACCCAGACGCTGGGACAGGCAGCACCGACGGTCCACGGTCCACGCCAACCGTGGAGGGGAATCGGGTCTATGTCCTGACTTCCTACCTCAAACTCTTTTGTCTACAGGCGGACAGTGGGACGGTGATTTGGAGTCGAGACTTCGTCACGGAATTTCCAGGCACAGAGATTATTCGGTGGCAAAATGCGGCATCACCGCTGTTAGTGGGCGACCTAATTTTTTTTAATTCCAACGTAGCGAACCAGACTCTTACCGCTGTTCGTAAAACCGATGGGGCGACGGTGTGGAGTGGGCAAACAGACGCGATGACGCACGCTTCACCGACCTACGCTAACATTGGGGGGACGCCACAGGTGGTGTTCTTGACCTCGCGAGGTTTGCTTGGGATGGAGCCAGAGACGGGGACTGTCCTGTGGCGACACGGTTTCACGCCCTCGTCAACCTCGACCGCGGCGACGCCGGTGGTAGCCAATGATTACCTATATGCGTCCTGCGCCTATTCTCTCGGAGCATGGACAGCGAAAGTGACACGATCAGGTGGAACATTTTTGGTCGGGCAAACCGATTATAAACGAAGCAGTTCCTACCAAAACCATTGGGCTACGCCGGTGCATCATCAGGGATACCTTTACAGTTTTGTTGAGCGCGGAAGCCGAAGTCTCGCTTGCTTTAGTTTGGTCGGTCGAACCAACACTTGGACCACTAGCACCGTCGGATCCGGTAATCCCGGCTATGGGTCGCTGATTAAAGTTGGAGGGAAACTATTGATCCTGACCGAACGGGGTGAACTGGTTCTCTTGGAACCTAATCCTGCCGCCTACACTGAAATCGCCCGTTACCCAGCGCTCGGGGGTAAGTCTTGGAATCACCCCGCCTTTTCCAAGGGCCGAATTTACGCCCGCAGTAATTCTGAAATAGTGGCCTTGGATACAGCGGTTGAGACGGTTCCCTTACCTAACCTGAGGCTAATGGCCCAACTTTTGCCTGAAATCGGTCTCTGGAGGCTTCGGGTTATTACTGAATCGCCGGTGCCGTTAACTGCCAACGAAGGCGCTCGGATCCAGATTCAGTTAGCATCCTCACTCGGATCCGGGTTACCGGATTGGAGGGGCATTGAAACTGTGTTCACGGAAAAAAACGGAGGGTTGGAAGTGGACATGCCTTTGTTAGATTCCCCCCTTTTTGTCCGAGTCCTTGAGCGCACTGGCCCCTGAGACCTCTGTTTTTACTTTGCATGAACGCCTTTCCAAATCCCAGGTCTGTGGAGGGTTTCCATCGTTCTTATGCTTTCACCCTCATTGAGCTTTTGGTGGTTATTGCGATCATCGCGATTTTGGCAGGACTACTGATCCCCACCTTGGCGGGGGCCAAAGAAAAAGCGAATCGCACCGCGTGCCTCAGCAATATGCGGCAGTTCATTCTGGGCGCACTTCTTTATGCCAATGACAATCAACAGAGTCTTCCTGAAGGGGGTACAGATAAAGGGGACAAAAAAGACACCCACACGCCCGTTTTTTCTTCGGTCAATCAGACCAATCTCCTGCGTTATACCACTCAGCTAAAGGCCTTCGATTGTCCGAACCTAACCCGGTGGATGCAACGACCCGACTGGCGAAATCATCCTGATTACGGCATTGCTATTGGTTACCATTATCTCGGCGGACACCCTAATTCCCCTTGGGATCTAGTCGCCGGTGTGACAAATACTTGGATATCACCCCAGAAGGCGACCGAAGACCCTTCACTGGTCTTGCTCGCCGACCTGAATGTGGATTCACCGGCCTATCAGCGTATCTTGGCACCGCACACCGCTCGGGGTGCCCGCGTTGCCGACGACACTTATTTTGATAATCACCCAGAAGCTTACGAGCAACGACCGGCTGACCTTGGCGCAAACGGCGGTAATGTGGGCCATCTGGACGGATCCGTTCGATGGAAAGACCTTCGGCAGATGAATCGTTACCGCGGTTCCCAGATCTGGGGTGCCGACGGCTGCTTTGGCTATTGGTAATAGGGCTTCCACTTTCGCCTCCGCACACTACCTCATTTCTAGTTCTCAGGAAACATGCACCAGCAAGCAAATTTCTATCATTATAATGACAGAAGCCCAAAGAATTCGCCTTAGAATCTGCTGAACTAAAACTTCTTGATCGATCTTTTCACTGCATCTCTCAGGCTGCAATCGGTTCCGGCGATGCCAGTGTCGAGGTGCTCTGAATGTCAACCCGACTCGGCACTTCCGAATAACTCAGGACGGTGAGGTCACTGAAGGTCGCTTCAAAGAAACGTCGGAAAGCTAACCGGATATGCGGGGCACACAAAACAACCGGAGCACGCCCATCAGCCAGTAAGGTCTGCATCTGGCGCGATAATTGATCCACCAAATGCCGAGCTAGGCGGGGCTCAAGCAAGAGAGCAATTTCCGTGGAAGATTGCCGCACTCCTTTAGATATTTCCTGCTCCAATCGCGGATCAAGGGTGATCGCTTTAATGGTGCCTCGCTCGTCTTGATAAGGCTTCACAATCTGAGCTCCCAAGGCTCTTCGGGCGTGCTCACTCAATTCATCCGGGTTCTTAGTAATCGCCGCATAATCGCTTACCTTTTCAAGGATGGTCGTCAAATTACGAATCGAAATCCCTTCCGATAACAGATTCTGCAAGACTCTTTGAACCTGTCCAACGGTCAAAAATGCCGGCACTAATTCGTTCACCACCGTGGGGTGCGTCGCCTTTAAGGTGTCCAACAACTGTTGCACATCCTGTCGCGAGAGCACCTCGTGACAGTTCCGTTTCAAGATCTCGGTTAAATGGGTTATCAAGACGCTCGAAGCGTCCACCACGGTGTAACCAGCGACTTCTGCGGTCTTACGTTCCACTTCGGTTATCCATGTGGCAGGCAATTGGAAAACAGGCTCAATGGTCGGAACTCCTTTAAGTGTGACACGGCTGTTCGTCGCATTCATCGCCAATGAATATCCAGGCATTAAATTGCCGGTCGCCAATGGGTTTCCCTTGAGTAAAAAACGATACTCATTCGCACCGATTTGCAAATTATCTCTTAACTTAATCGGCGGAATAACAATCCCCATGTCCTGAGCAAACTGACGTCGAACCCCGGTAACTCGCTCCAGCAAATCTCCTCCCTTACGGGTGTCAGCCAATGAAACAAGTCCGAATCCGAGCTCAATCTGCATGGTATCCAGTGAAAGCAGATTCTCTAACTTCTCAGGAACGGGTGCCACTGCCGCGCCTGCGGCACCTCCCGCCACCGCTCCTTCGCCAGGCCTCAAACCTCGCGCCCCAGCACCCTTAGCCCCTGCCACTTTTAGAGTCACCGCTTGACTCTTCAAACGCTGAGCAACAATCCAAATCATGATCGCTAAAATCATAAATGGAGCCGTCGGTAAGCCAGGTACTATGGCCAAAAAACCGAGCATTCCCGCAAGAATCGCCAAAGCCCTTGGGTAGGCTGTCAATTGCTTCCCTAACTCTTCACCTAGGTTAGTTTTCGAACCGGCCCGGGTCACCAGCATGCCCGCTGCCATTGAGGTTATAAGCGCGGGAATCTGAGACACTAACCCGTCGCCAATGGACAACAAAGTATACCGACTTAAGGCATCCCCAATCGACATTCCACGTTGCGCAATTCCAATGGCGAATCCCCCTAAAACGTTCACTACAGTAATTAACAAAGCCGCAATCGCGTCACCCCGAACAAACTTTGATGCTCCATCCATAGCTCCATAAAAGTCGGCCTCCTGCTCCACCTTACGTCGACGAGCTCGCGCTTGATCTTCATTGATCACCCCCGCACTCAACTCCGCATCAATCGCCATCTGTTTACCGGGCATCGCATCCAAAGTAAATCGTGCAGCTACCTCGGCGATGCGCCCAGCACCCTTTGTAATAACAATAAAATTAATTAGGACTAAAATTAAGAAAATAACCATGCCGACAACATAATTGCCCCCAACAACAAAGTTGCCAAATGCTTCAATAATATGGCCAGCATCGCCATTCATTAAAATTAATCGGGTCGTCGCAACATTTAATGCTAAACGAAATATGGTGACAAATAACAGTAATGAAGGAAATCCAGTGAAATCTGACGGATTTTCAATATAAAGAATAACCAAAAGAATCAGTAACGATGAAGCAATACTCACCGCCAAGAGTAGATCTAATAACCAGGGCGGAACGGGCATGATCAGCAACATGATCGTCCCAAAGACCCCGAGAACCAACCAGAGATCCATCTGGCTTACCCGTCCCCATAATTTCTCTGAAGTTTTGCTCATCCGTTATGGGCTACAAGCAAAACTCGGTCCAAGCAGAAAATGCCTTATTTTCCGCACTCACTCTCGGATTATTCTCTTCGATCGGTAGTCTTTGCCTATCCGAACAAGGCGATTCTGCCGCCCCACCCTCACCGCCTCGCAGTCACCGGGCGCCCCTGACTATGGTAACGGAACCGATTGATTCGATAAACGTAGGCCATAATTTCAGCAATCGCCGAATAGAGTTGAAAAGGCACCTCCCCATCCACTCGTCCATACTTAAATAACATTCGTGCTAATGGCTTATTTTCAATAATAGGTATCTGATTTGCTTTCGCTTCTTCGCGAATACGGACCGCATTAAAACCGCGTGCCTTAGCCACAATTTTTGGGGCTCCCATGGACTCTTTATCATACCAAAGAGCGATCGCTAAGTGGGTTGGATTAGTCAGCACCACATCGGCTTTCGATACATCCTCTAATTGTGCACGAAACGATTTCATGCGTGATCGACGCTTCCTCATCTCTCCTTTCATCAGAGGATTACTCTCCGTTTGCTTTGACTCCTCTTTGACTTCGAATTTAGTCATCATTAGATCCTTGCTCATTTTCCACACCTGATACCCATAATCACATGCGGCCAAGACCGTTAGGCACATCAACATTTGCGTGGCCAACGACGCACAGGTAGTCGCAAGAAAAGTGGCAATTCGAGCCGTATCGACAGCCGAATGAAAAATAGGATCATTTAAAATAGATTCAATCTTCGACCACGAAAAAAGCCCGATGATCCCCAATTTTAATATATTGAGCCCGGCTGTAAAAATAGAGCGTGTAGATAGAATTTTTCCAAACCCAGCTACTGGATTCAACCGACTCCATTTCGGACTCATTAAATCCGAAGATAAATTAAATCTATTTTGTAAGGCGCCAATGGCCAACCCAGCACCCGCTGTCGCGACAACAACTGGTGCCGTACAACCCATAACTACTAGAACCGATTTAGAAGCCAATGCAGGCAGTGAATCACTATCAAGTTTTGTATCATGCATGTGCTCTAATACGCCACTAAACACATGATTCATATCGCGCCAAATCGAACCACCATAAGTCTGCAGCGCCCACATACCGCCAAAAATGACCCCGACAGTCTGAATCTCTTGGGATTTTGGAATCTGCCCGTTTTCAATCGCTTGAAGGAGTCGCTTCTCTGAGGGCAATTCTGATTTATCACCTGAATCTTCCGACATATTTTAGCCTCCACCTAGAATCTTTGCAACATTTAACATATCATCGGGAATTCGTTTAATAAAATTGCCAGAGGTATCGCCAATAAAACTAATACTAAGTCCTAAAATAGCTAATCCACCTGCAGTACGAATTGGCATGCTCTCAGTAAATACATTCATCTGAGGTACGGCTCGTCCTAGAAGCGCGAAGACCAGTGTGATAACAAATGAAGCAGCCATTACTGGCGCTGAAAGCTGTAATCCCGTACTCAAAATCCAACTTGTCCGACGCGAAATATCCTCCAGAAGAGCTTCGCTTAAATGAGCTCCGCCCACTGGCAGAACTGAGTAAGAGCGTACAAATGCAGCCAAGATCCAATGGTGCATATCGAGTGCAAACACCAACATCACTCCCATCCAGTAGAAGAGCGTCGAAATAACTGGAGTCGCGGCATTGGATGCAGGATTAAGCATAGTAGCCATCGATAATCCAAGATCATTTGCCATAATCGAACCGGCGATATCTAATGCGAAGAAAATAAAACGACATATAAATCCAAGTAAATATCCAATGCTTAGTTCAATTAGAAGCAACTTACTTAATGACCAAACATCCGTCTGATCCAAGTTCACACTCGGCAGCATCGGCGTCGTTAAAACCGCTAGGAGCATGCCGAGAGCCCCTTTAACGGGTTTGGGAACATTGTTTGTCGAAAAAATGGGCAATCCGGCAATTAACCCGCTCGCGCGAACCATGACCAATGTCCAGAGAATAAGTTCAGAAACTGGGGGCATAGACGCTTTTTCTCCTAGGTTGGGTCAGTTCACCATCTGCGGCATCTTCTCGATCACAGATCGTGTAAATTCCATTACGGTCCGAACCATCCAAGGCAAGAGCGTTACAATCAGTCCCAGGATCCCAAGGGCTTTAGGAACAAATGAAAGTGTTTGTTCATTGATCGAGGTGGTTGCCTGAAAGATACTGACTCCGAGTCCAATTGATAATGCTGTCATTAAGATCGGGGTCGAGAGAGATACCGCTTGCGTTATTAAGGATTTAATGAGTTCAATCGCGAATTCGGGATTCATATATATTTATTATTAGAAAACTAGGATCCAAAGCTCAATAGAATGGATCGAATGATAAGATGCCAGCCATCGACAAGAACAAATAGAAGGATTTTTAGTGGGAGCGCTATTGTCGCGGGCGGCATCATCATCATTCCCATACTCATAAGTACTGTTGCCACAACAATATCAATGAGAATAAAGGGTACAAAGATCAGGAAACCCATTTGAAATGCAGTGCGGAGTTCACTTATGACAAAAGCTGGGATAATAACTCTCAAAGGCAATGCATCGACAGATGTTCCTGGCAGCTTTGCGAGTTCAACAAATAGTTCAACATCTTTGGGTCGCGTTTGTCGTAACATAAAGGACCGTAGTGGTTTGGCAGCTGCTTCCACCGCTTGATCGGAGTCAATTTCTTTCGCCATATATGGCTGGAGCGCATTGTTCTGAATCTGTGACCAGACAGGTTCCATTATAAAATAGGTTAGGAACATTGAAAGACCGACCAGAATTTGGTTGGTAGGGGCCCCTTGAATGGTCAAGGCATTCCGAATAAATGAGAGTACGATAACAATTCGTGTAAAGCAGGTCATTAACATTACGATCGACGGTGCTAATGAGAGAATAGTGATGAGAAAAAGAACCTTGACTGCGACGTCTGTATCTTTGGAGTCAGGGGCATTATCTAATCCAATATTAAGTCGAAATGGAGAGATTGCATTTTGGACCGAAGGGGCAGTTTGCGCCTCCATTTCTCCCGTGATTAGTAAGAGTCCGGTGAGAATAATTGCCAGGCGAGCCCAGCCTTTTTTAATGAGGCGATGCGATCCGTGGTAGCTACTTAGAGCCAGTGAGATTGCTTGGGAGAGAATGGGTGAATGAGTTGGGGAAACCCGCGGTGCGGCGCAACAACTGAGCATAGAAACAAGAAGGATGTTCACGTGGCGCGGGTGATGGCGCGAATGAGAGTGTCAGCAAACGACGTGGAGATTGACGGTCCACCGTTTGCTGTTGGGTTGGGTGTGGGCGTTGGAGTCGGAGGGGAACTTGAAGTTTGGGGGATAGACGAGAGGAGACTCAAGCCAGCAGGAGAGCTGCCAAGGAGCATCCGTTGCCCCTCGCATTCGACCAGATATAAGGCCTGTTTGGAGCCGAGTGAACGGGACTCAATTAGTCTCAAAGAGGCGAGCGGACCTGTTTTAGCGGCGATGCGCTGCCACTGCCGGAGCAGCCAAACGACTGCGAGGAGAACACCGAGGACAATGAGAAGAGACCCACCCAACCGCAGAATTGATCCAAAGGTACTGACTGAATCGGGTTTACCCGAGCCCAACACAGCATTGGTCATCGTGCTTCCGGCGCTGATGACATTTGTTAAACCCATTTCCATGGTGGAAAGCAGTAGGTGTGCCGTAGTTAAATAGGGTGTTACAACGGGGAAACGGGTCGAGACTCTGCAGCAACAGGCAGAATTTGCCCTTTAGATTTTTAAGCGCTCGGCAAGATAGTTCACTTATTTTTCGGGTCGTACTACGAAGGGTAGGTATCCTGGGTGTGCTGCGGACGCTGACCCTCGACATCTCGCAAGAACCATGACCCGCCGTCTCACCGCGGCGCACGGCGCGATACGGAAAAGCCTAGTTGCGGTACGCGCACTTTTTAGCGGAGGCGTTCGAGTTCACTCTTCATTCGAAAAATGACGTCTAGTCTCGAGGTGCTCTGAGTTTATTGAAGGAGTTTCAGAGCAGGGGCCGCGCTAAGGGACTGGGCCTCACCGCCCCTTTTCGATCGCTGCGGGTCCTGACTTATGAGGTGACTGCAGGCCAAGGTTCGGGTGATTTGCGCCGAGGTTGTTGGTCTGGGAATTCTTAGCGTCTGCCTCGGCCAGCAGCTTGCCGGCGAAATTTCCAAGTGAAATTTCCAAGTTGCCTCGTTGTTGCTTTCCAATACAGTCGGGGTTCTCCAATAAACTATTTCTATGCTAGCCTTTCAGGATCATTTTAGACAGGCAGGAAGCTGGCATCGACGTCAATTCCTGAGAGCCGGGGCTTTAACCCTCGGAGGGTTGACTCTCAGTGATCACTTTTTACTTCGGGCAGCAGCAGGTGCTGTTAGTGCAAAAAAGAGTCCCCTCAAAGACCGGTCGGTTATCTTTCTTTTCATGCACGGAGGACCGTCTCAATTTGAGACCTTTGATCCAAAAATGGATGCATCCTCGACTATTCGGAGTGCCACGGGTGAGATCAAAACCACTCTTCCTGGGGTTACCTTCGGTAGCACGTTTACTCGACTCGCTAAGCTCGCTCATAAGTTCAGTATCGTGAGATCCTTTGTTACCGGCGATGGTAACCATGATATCAAACCCATCGTTGGTACCGACACACTGCGATCGAACATGGGATCCCTCTATTCTAGCATCGCTGGGGCGTCTCGAGCTGAGACGGCGATGCCCACCAATGTCGCTCTGTTCCCACGCTCTATCGACGCCACTGCACAGGCTGCAGTGACTGATTTTGGTAACTTTGAAAGCACCGGGGAACTTAGCCGCACCTTTGCTCCGTTTGTACCGGGGGCCGGTGCGGATCTTCAGCAAGATATGCAGCTTAATCTTCCTGCAGGCCGCTTTGAAGATCGACGTGCTCTGCTCGATTCACTCGACAGTTGGAGGCGTTGGGCTGATGGAAACGAAGCTGTTCAGGGTTTCAATGGATTCCAACGCCAAGCCTTTAATGCCCTGCACGGTGGACTATTCGATGCATTCGATCTAAACCGCGAAGACCCGCGCCTGATTAGCCGCTACGATACCGCTCCTTTATTACCACGTCAGCGTATTGATCCGAAGTGGAAAAATATCGATCACTACGCTACCAACGCTTTGACCCTGGGTCGGCAATTGCTCTTGGCACGACGACTCTGCGAACGTGGGGTCGGGTTTGTTACGGTGACGACTAGTTTCATTTGGGATATGCACGCCGACGTTAATAACGCGCCAATGAAGGTGGGAATGGAGTATGTGGGAACTCCTTTTGATCATGCCGTTTCTGCCTTTATTGAGGACGTCGAAGCCCGAGGTCTGAGCGACAAAATTTTATTGGTCTGCTGTGGTGAAATGGGTCGTACTCCAACCATCAATAAAGACGGAGGACGAGATCACTGGGGTAATCTTGCTCCACTTCTCATCTACGGTGGGGGGCTAAAGATGGGGCAAGTCATCGGGCAATCATCGCGTGATGGGGGCGAACCCGCATCGCAACCTGTGACTTTGCGAGACCTATTGGCCACCATTATGCACAGCCTTCTCGACATTGACCAAGTCCGCCTTATGCCAGGTATCCCACCGAGGATCATTGAGGCTATGACCCGAGGAGAACCCATCCCGGGTTTAATTTGACCGAGAAGATTACCGAATCAGCCCTCACACTGGGCGTTGGGCTAATGCATTAATCCCGCTGGCGGCATATCCTGCGCCAAATCCGTTATCAATATTAACCACCGTTAACCCGCTGGCGCAGGAGTTCAACATACCCAGTAAAGCGGTCAGTCCTCCGAGGTGAGACCCATATCCGACACTGGTGGGTACCCCTATCATCGGGCGTGCCACTAAACCTCCCACGACACTCGGTAAGGCGGCTTCCATACCGGCGACCACGATTACGACGTTCGCCGCCTGAATTTCTGGCAAGCGACGAAGTAAGCGATGTAACCCCGCCACCCCAACGTCGTAGATGCGGCAGACGGTATTGCCCATAAATTCAGCAGTGACGGCCGCCTCTTCGGCCACCGGCAAGTCGGTTGTTCCCGCGGCCACAACGGCAATCGTCCCAGAGCGCTTGACGAGGGGAACCGTCTCACAAGTCAGGCATCGGGCCGTTTCCAGATACCGCGCTGTTTCAAATCGCCGACAAAAAAGAGAAGACTGCTCTGCATTCACACGAGTGACTAAAACCCGATGATCCGCCTCCAGGATTCGTTCCGCGATTGCCACTATTTGATCCGCTGTCTTACCCGCCCCGTAAATCACCTCCGGAAACCCCTTGCGCAAGGTTCGATGGAGATCGACTGCAGCAAATCCAAGGTCAACCACAGGTGCAGCCTGAAAGGCCCCGAGAACCTGCTCTCTATCTACTTCTCCGCGCTGAAAACGGTCCAGCAAGCCGACAGCTTCTTCCGGTGTCATACAGTGGGACTGAGGATTGCAGTCCTCCGACTTCTATTCAACTAACACCCTCGAATAATGTTGATCAGAGGAGAGGCAGCGGGGAGGCACGGCGGTATCACCCTATCCGCGGGCCCGACTAGTCCGTCCTTTTAAACCACTGATTTGCACTGCTGCTCACTCGGCCTTCCCGCTTTCGGCTCTGATCTCCCGACGATTGACAGGTGCCTAGGAGGAACTGAGGACAGGACGGATACCTGGGTTGAAGCGGCGGTTACCTGCAGCATTTCTAGCCTGAAGGGCCGAAGTCGGAGGCGGATTGAGCCGCCGAAGAATTAGGATGCCATTTGCTGGGAAAATGTGTACATAAGGGGTGGTCTGAGGCGGCGGCTAGCATTTATGTCATCTATCATTGTGCAGGGTGAAAACCAGCTTCACACCCGGCTCTGCTACATAACCACGCACGCAATGACCGCCGAGATCTTAATGCGTGGACAGTTCGCCTTTCTTCGCGAACAAGGATTTGAGGTGACGCTAATTACCTCGCCGCATGAATCGCTAGAGGCAATTGCAAAGCGAGAGGGCATTAACATCATCGAGATTCCAATCGAGCGAGAGATTTCGCCGTGGCGTGATTTACGAGCGTTGTGGCGGCTGTATGTCATCCTCAAAAAACTAAAGCCACAGATTATGAACGCCGGGACACCTAAGGCCGGCTTATTAGGGAATCTTGCTGCTTGGTTGTGCCGAATTCCCGTCCGCATCTACACACTTCGCGGCCTTCGTTTAGAAACCGTGACTGGTTTGAAACGCCAATTGCTCAATGCAACCGAACGAATTGCGGCAGCCTGTGCTCATCAAGTCATCGCCGTCAGTCCTAGCTTGCGAGACGCCTATGTGACTCGCAAGCTTTCGTCATGGGACAAGATCGTCGTTTTGCGGCATGGCTCATCGAACGGAGTCAGCGTTGATCGATTTCAATTCAAGGAAACTCAGCGGTCGCAGATTCGCCAATTGAGAACCAAGTGGAATCTGCCTGTCGATTCTCCGGTGATCGGATTTATCGGACGTTTGACTCGAGATAAAGGAATCTTCGAATTGTTTGCGGCATTTCAGCAATTGCTGAATGAGTTTCCGGATGCTCGTTTGATGTTGATTGGCGAGGCCGAAAAGGGCGATCCGTTGCCGACAGAATTACTGAGCCGTCTAGAGTCGCATCCAAACGTGACAATGCCCGGACTGATCAAAGATGTTACGTTGTACTACGGTTTGTTCGATCTCTTTGCGTTTCCGTCCTATCGCGAGGGTTTTCCCAACGTCTTGCTCGAAGCCGCCTCATCTGGATTAGCAGTGGTTGGTTTTAAGGCCACCGGGACAATCGATGCGGTGATTAATGGCTCGACCGGGACATTGGTTGAGATCGGCGATTTCAGGGAATTGGCGAGTGCTCTCAGTCGCTATCTGCGAGATCCCTTAGTTCGGAAACAACATGGTGAAGCCGGTCGGCGTCGAGTCATTCGCGATTTTCGCAGAGAGGACATTTGGCAAGCTTGGGTCGATAATTACCGAACTCTACTCGGTGAGAAACGTCTGGCCGCACCTCAAAAGCAAACTCAAGGTGACCCGAATCAGGGGTAATTCATCGTAATGGGGTTGCCCAGCGAACTTGGCCCGATTCCGCACCAGACTGTGCTGAACAACAGCCAAGGTGAAGTGCAGGCTCTTATTCCGTTGCGAACATGAGCGCGGGATTTTCTTGGCGGCGTTTAAAAGCATAGTCAGCCGCACTGTCGCACGCTCAAATTTGGCGAGGTAGATTAGGCGGGTGATTCCTTTACCTTCCGCATCAAAAAAGCAAATTCCTCTCAATTGCTCAATCCATTGGGAGAATTAGGGGCGTTTCCTTTTGGGCTTATCGTCTTCATCATCGTCATCCATCCCTTCAGCCAAAACGAATCCAGCGCGCACCGGAGAGGGCATGGATGACTGGGCACCCCGTACCGAACGCCAGATGATCTCGTTGAGTTCCAGATCATCCGCCGCATCTTCGCGGCTCAAGTCCATCTTGTCTGAACGTTCGCGGCCCCATGCATCCGCGAGATTCTTTTCATCGAGCCGAGCTTGGGGAGTGATGGCCGTGTAGGGTTTAAGATCGGGCTTGGATCCAAAGCAGGCATGCATTGGCATCGCAGCCGCATCAAACTGGGTCATCGGCTTCATTCCGAGGATGAGTTCCATGGTCCGTAGCATCGAACAGGTCGAGTACAGGGTGGAATCGACCGTCTTGCGTCGCACGTATGGGCTGATGGCATAGGCGATGGTTCTATGGGCATCAATGTGATCGGGGCCATTTTGTGCGTCGTCCTCCACCACAAAAATCGCGGTGGAGGCCCAAAATTTGGACCTACTCACGGCCTCGACCAGTCGACCCAGGGCCAGGTCATTTTCAGCCATATACGCGGTAGGAGTCGGCTTGCCCGTAGAAGTTCCGGCCGTGTGATCATTTGGAAGCCGCACAATTTGCAGGCGAGGCATCTCTCCCTCGCGCTCAAATCGATGCAATTCGGAGATGAATCGGTCTGCCCGAGACAAGTCGCTGTAATCCATGTCGAAACTCCGAAAGTGCGGATCAAAATGTCCCTTGAGCGTCGAAACCAAGGTTGAACAAGGGTCATTGGTGGTTGCACCATTGTTGACGAATTCACCGTAGCTTCGGTAGGTCACTTGGGCCGCTTTAGCCCGGTCCCAAAGATAACCTCCGGCGGGCTGCGCAATCTTGAATCGCCCCTCGCTCGGATAGGCGTATTTACGGTCCTGATTGTGGCCGTAACTCATCGGCCAAAGACGCTCGACGAAGTCCGTCGCGTAAGCACCCATGGTCCATTCGTGGCCGTCTGCACTCACTTCGCTCTCGACGTAAAAGTTGTCCAGCAGCACGAAGTCTCGGGCGAGTCGATGATGGTTCGGGGTCACGGATTCGGGAAAAAGGCAGAGCGTGGGATCACCCTTTCCCTGCGGCATGTCGCCCAGAACCTGATCGTAGGTGCGGTTTTCTTTGATGATGTAGATGCAATGACGGATGGGAGAGGGGCCGCCGGTGATCAGCGGCACGGGGTGTCCCGGCTCCACCTTTTCAGGCGGTGCCGGCGGGCGGCACGCCAAGGTTCGGGCCGTGTACCGCTTCAATTGTTTCTCAAGATCTTCGCGCTCCTTGGGCAACTCGATGATGGACAACGACCCCGGCAAGAGACCGCCAATGTATTCACGAATGGTTGCCGGTGCTTCGCGGCCGGGTTGAGGCCCCATACGATTGGACCTGGAAGCCAACCCTTTGCCATTGGTCACCAAAAGCCGACGACCATCAGGAGTGACGCGGACCGAAGTGGGATACCATCCGGTTGGAATGAATCCCATCGATCTACTGCGACCGGGCTGCCGAACATCGAAGACGGCAATCGCGTTGATGTTGGCGTTCGACACGAAGAGCAAGGATTCGTCGGGGCTGAGGGCAACACTGTTGGGCGTTGAGCCCGGGGGCGAATCTGGCTCCAGTTCGGCGGCAAGGGTCTCCACGCAACTGCCGCCAGCGGTTTCAAGAACACTAATGGTGTTGCGGTTGGCGTTGGCGACGAACAGGAAGCTGCCTGCCCGGTTGAGGACCATCTCATTTGGATGATCTTGCACGGGCCATCGAGCCAATTTGCGCCCTGAACTCAGCTCCAAAACACCCACCTCAGCACGACCCCAATGACTGATGTAAAGTCGGTCGCGGGCGACGTCGGGTAGACAGGCGAATGGATACGGTGCCTCCGTGTTTAGTACTTCCAAAAGGGCACGAGCACGCTTGGTGATGGATTCTTCGTCGAGATCGTGCCACGGGTCTTTTTCTCCCGCGACCGGCGGCGCCATGCTCTCTCCCAACTGGATATCGCGAACCACGGAGCCCGCATTCGTGGATGCCTGAAGAGCGACCTCGGTCACGGATTGTCCCAGCACATTCGCGACCCAAATCGTTCGACCGTCCGGACTCACTGCGATTCCCGCTGGAATCCCCCTTTCAGACGGAGGCCGCAGCGCCACGGTGTTGCCATTGGCGAGGCCGCCCTTTGAGAAATCGAACAGATGGATGACTTCTTTTCCCGCGCCACTTGCGACGATCCGCTTGCCATCCGGCGTGAAGGCGATTCCGTGAAAAGCTTCCGGAAGAACGGTCCTGGAAAGAATTTTGGCACCCAGAACGTCCACCAAGATGATCTCGTGGGGGCCAAAGCCGGAGTGGAGCACCGCAGCAAAACGCCCCGATGGATCAACGGCCATGTTTACCGGGAAATCTCCGAGAGAGACTTGCTTGCCCACCGGATCCAGTAGCCACTGATTGGGCAATCGAACCGTTCCATCCGGGCGACTGCCCGGCCAGTTTCCTACCTCAGGTTGGGCTGAACGGCCGGTTCGCTGATGTGTGAGACAACCAGCAACCAACGCCAGACCGGCTAGCCACGGCATCCAAAATCGATTCATAAAAAATCATATTGGCGACCCAGTGTTGTTTTAGACAAGTGACGACTTCGTTTCGAAGATTTCGTGGTGGCTCAAATCCGAGCAACACAAGGCAGCGGTGATCACTCATTGAACCCTCGACCGACCGCGGGCTTGGAGAAGGTTAACCCGCCCCCTAGACCACGAACTCCAGCGGGAGGCTTGGAGGATGGCTCCTAGGGCCTGACCGCAGGCGAAGAAGCGGCGGATGCTTTCGGGACCGACTGATCGGAAATTGCTTTTTGACGAGAAGGGAAAAGGGCGGATGAGGTCTCACGCAAAGACGCGGAGACGCAAAGGGGGAAGGGGATTAGGAGGGGCAAAACTATGGGGCAGACTATTTATTTCTCTCCCTTGAATCCTATTGATTTCTCTTTCTCTCCCTCGAATCTTTGGCGTCTTGGCGTCTTGAGCGAAGCGGGCGTGAGGGCGTGAGGGTCAACTACTGACTGATAGGAAATTGTCCCTCTTTTCTTTATTTTCCCCTTTTCTGGGCCTCAATCGTTGATCGCAAGGCCCCGATTTCTCCTGCGAAATTAACCTTTTTCTTTTCGACAAGACCCCTATCGATATTCTTTGAAAATTCGAATGAAGCGAATCCCTATAGCTCTTACCGTTGCCGGGTCCGATTCCGGCGGAGGTGCCGGTCTCCAAGCTGATCTGAAAACCTTCGCGATCCTAGGTGTTCATGGCACGACCGTTCTTTCCTGTCTCACCGCTCAGAACCCTGTTAGCGTCGCTGCTTTCCACTCAATCCCAGTATCTTTTGTTCGCGCTCAATTGGAAACTGTGTTTGCTGAATTACCTCCTGTCGCCGCAAAAACAGGAATGCTGTATAGTGCTGCGATCATTCGGGCGGTTGCCGACTGGTTCAGTCAGCACCCGGAAGTTAAACTGGTCATCGATCCCGTGATGATTGCCACCTCTGGAACCGTTCTCCTTCGTCCAACGGCTCTGCGGGTTCTTCAAGACCGATTTCTTCCACTCGCAGCCGTGGTCACCCCAAACCTCGATGAGGCAGCCGCTCTCTTGGGCCGACCTCTTCGCTCTGTCGAAGATCTCAGCCTCGCCGCGCGGGGAATTCACGGCCGATGGGGAGTTCCCACTCTTATTAAAGGTGGGCATTTGCGGGATACTCCCTTGGCGACCGATGTTTTTTGGGATGGTCGACAGGAACGGATTCTAGCTGCGCCGTTTATTCGAGACGTAGCCACTCATGGAACCGGTTGTACCTACTCCGCCGCTATCACCGCTTGCCTCGCTCACGGAGATTCACTCCTTCAAGCGGTGTCAACAGCCAAACTTCATATTACCGGTGCGATTCGGAGTAGTCTTCGAATCGCAAACCATACAACGCTCAACCCTTCCTATGATCTGGATTCAGTGACTGCCTCGAGAGGACGCTGAACCTGCGGCCCAGACGAGTCCACGACTCAGCATTTCCAAAAAGACGGGGTCGCGAAAGGTATCGTCCGAATGCCCAAAAGTGGTCCCAAA
>CAMDGV010000087.1 GCA_945898055.1 Akkermansia muciniphila
GATGTCAAGCGTCACAACCTGCTATCCGGGTCAGTCGCTTTTTTAGCGACTGCCCACGAGGGTGATGTCCGTAACGTTTAAGGGTGGGAAAGCGAGCGCGCCCAATCTATCAATCGGTCGTTGAAGACCAGGAATTTGAACGGGTCACGCACCGCTTTCCGAAAAGAGGTTAAAAGAAGTTTTAGTTCAGTGAATTCGAGGGCGAGTTTTTTACGCTTCGGTCATTATCCAACCCAACTGTTCGGACGTTCGCCGCCCGGTTTTCCAACGCCAAAGATCCACCAAAAGTTGTCGGGCAAAGGCGATCATTGCCCGTTTTCGTGCGCGCGAATGCGCTTGGGGATTGTTGAGAACGAATCCCCATTTCTTCATCAAGTAGTCGTCAGGTTGGTAGAGCAAAAAGCGCCACGATAACTCGACTAACTCGGTCCGTAATCGTCGATTTCCTGCCTTGGTAATCCTTAAATCAGACCGACTTTCCCCCGATGAACTGACCCCTCCGGTCAGTCCTGAGTAACTCGCGATGGCGCGGCGGCTTGAAAAACGATTCCAGTCGCGAACCTCTGTCTCTACGTTCTCATGGGCTAATCGCTCCATCCCTTTAGGTAAAACTTTGTGGGCATCTGCCTCAATGCGTTTACTGAGATCTTGGACCGCTTTATTAATGACCAAAATTAAATCTCGGAAGATCTCTAGTTGTTCTAGTAAATCGGTGCTTACTAACTCTTTGAGAAATTCCCAACGATCTAATTGAAAAAGATTTGTGATTGCCGGCCAAATAAAGATCGAGGCGGGTTGCCAGCTCTAACGCATCACTCTTATCGTTATTGACTCCACTTCGACGCACATCCAGGCAAGTCGGACAAACAACCTAATTTACAATCCCTATCTCAATCAGCTTACGGTGAAGCCAATACCCAGTCGGGCCCGCCTCGTAGCAGCTGAAAACTTCTTTAGCTTGAGATTTCTGTTTAACGACCCAGCGAAGAAAGTTGTCCTAGGACATTTTTTGTGGGGGCTGAGGCTTCGCTCCATCGACCCTGCGAACCACCATGAGGTCTCCGGCATGGACGTCGAGAGCGAGTTTAATTTGCCGATCTGGAGGCGGCTGAGTTGGTGGAGCCTCAGGGAGAGGGTCTACTGCAGTGAGAACTGGCAACGGTGGGTCCGATGCCACGCTTAGAGACGATGAAGAATTCGAAGGTCTTTTCATGGGGAGAGGCCCGCCTTGAACTTTGTTCCCAGCGACCGCTAGCTCTCATGCCATCTGTCAGTCCGTCAAGCCGAGGGGTTCAGGCTGCTAGATGCTAGGTTCCAAGCAGGAACTTTATGATGAGCGCGACAGTTTAACCCACAATGAACTTGCAAAGCAGATAATCTGATTATCTGATTTTTGAATGTCTAACACTCTTACGGTCACCGAGGCGTCTCGGAATTTTTCGGATGTGATCAGCCGGACATTTTATCGGCATGAAACCACCGTGCTGCTCAAAGGCGGCAAACCCGTGGCCCGAATTGTTCCCGTCGTTTCCGCGACCATCACGGGGGGCGAGTTGGCCGCGCTCTGGGCCGACCTTCCCCACTTGGATGCTTCCGATGCCTTCGCCCTCGAGCTCGAATCCGCATCCCGCTCGCTGCCTGCACCCCGCGACCCATGGGCATGATTCTGGATTCTTCGGTGCTGATCGCCGCCGAGCGGGGTCGGCTGCGCTTCGCCAACTACTGCGCATCGTTGGGCGACGAGGAGTTGTTCATCACCGCCATCACCGCGTCTGAGTTGTTGCATAGAGTCGAACGCGCCACGAGTCAGGCGATCCGCACCAGGCGGGCGGCCTTTGTCGAGGCGCTGCTCACCCGCTTTCAGGTGCTGGAATTTGATCTGGATGTAGCTCGGCACCATGCCCCGCTGTGGGCGATGCTGGCGACGAGCGGAACATTGATCGGGCCCCATAATCTGCAGATCGCAGCCATCGCCCTGCTCCACGGCTTCTCCGTGGCGACGCTCAACGTGGAAGAGTTTCGCCGCGTGCCCTCGCTGCCCTTGGCCGACCTGCAACCCTTCCTGATTCACGAAAAGTAGTCCGTCCTGCCGTCATTCAAAAAATCGCAGTTCAAACCGACTGCGGATTACGCGGATCAAGCGGATTAAACCAACATCCTTTGATCTCTAGACTCAAATGACACGGGCAAGATGCCCGTGTCACGTCGGAGGCGAGCCACGGCGCGCCTAGCGGTTGCGCCGAACCTCATGGGCAAGATGCCCATGCCACGCCTGAAGTCTTCTGATGAGACGTTTTACCCTCCGCGTCAAAAAAGTAAATTCCTGCTATCAGTTTTACTTCCATTCAAAAGGGGACATTCTCATCGAATTCAGACAAATTAAGATCAAAGCTGTTGACATTTCCCAATCAGCTTATTCAAAATTAGAAATACCAAAATTTTTCTTTCAAAATCCTTTTTACCCGGACTAACGATGCACCAGATAACCTCCCGTAAGCGGCCTAGATTAAGGGCCGGATTTACACTCATTGAACTCCTTGTAGTGATTGCGATTATTGCGATCTTGGCTGGAATGTTACTGCCAGCGCTGGCGAAGGCTAAGTTAAAAGCCACCGGAGCTGCCTGCGCCAACAACCAAAAACAACTGATTTTGGCTTGGATCATGTATTCGCATGACGCAAACGATGGTTTGGCTCCATCCGATGGTTGGCGCAACAAAGCTGGACAAGTCGTTGGACTGCCTGGAGGCGGTTATTGGGGCGGGCCGAGTCCCGATATTGCCTCAGGAATTTCCTTAGCAGTCGCCCTTCAGCGGGTGCAAAAAGGCCTCACTAATTCTCCGCTCTGGGAATATTGCGGGGCGTTTGGAGCCTACCATTGCCCAGGAGATCTTCGGGCGAGACGAAAGCCAGGAGCGGGTTGGGCCTATGATAGTTATTCGAAGGCGAATGGATTAAATGGGGGTAGTTGGGAACCGGTCCAGACTCCTTTCACCAAGGCTGGCCAGATTGACGAGCCTTCAAATACCTTCGTCTTCATTGAAGAAACAGATCCTAGGAATTACAATTTAGGGACTTGGGTGATTAACGTCGGCACCCCAGGTTGGGTTGATCCTTTCGCCATTTTCCACGGCAACTTTAGCACATTCTCTTTCCAAGATGGGCATTACGAAGGCAAAAAATGGATCGATCCTGCCACAATTAAGGCAGCCACCGATTCCGCTCAAGGTAAGGATAGCTTTTTCTGGGCCGGTGGGACTGGCAAGAACCCAGACTTTCGCTGGGTCTGGGACCGTTATCGCTACCAAAAATGGAAGCCGTTGCCTTGAGCTAAAGCTGAAGTATCAACCTACGGCATCAGATCCTTTAATAAGCCTATCTATCACCTCAGGGCGATGACCTTAGTGTCTTCGCCCTTTTTTTCTAAAAGTTCAGACTTCAGAAAAACGGAGGGTATACCTAAAACTCGAGCGAGAGTTCAAATCCCTGAATCTCGAAAACTTCGCTGGAAGAATTCTCAGGCACCCATCCGAACTTTTAGGTCTAGCTTCAACTTTGTGCACCATCGGTGCCTACTTCACTTAGAATTTGTCATTTTTAAGCTGGGCGATGCGCTTTCCCATATCCGGGATAAAGATATAAATTCCTGCAATCACCATTTTAACCACATGGATGCCCCTCCTAATTCTCCTCAATAAACTGAGTTCCTTGGAAGGGGAGGTCTGACAGTTCTGCGTGCGCAGATTCGTCAGATATCTTGATCCCTTCTTGCTTCCGATTACCCGTTGAGAAATTGCCTCCAGCCTACAGAGATAGGATTTGTAGATGAGCTCCTTTAGCAGGGGCGACAAACGGGCTTTGAAATGTGACAACACCGGATCATAAACCCGCGGGACCAATTGTTTTACTCCGTGAAAATGATAAAAATAAAGCGGCTGATCATCTAAGAAAATCTGCTCTCCTTTGGTGCTGATTCGATACTGCTGGATATTCCAAGGCGCTGCACCCGCACCGATCTGCTCGATCACTTTTAGATTCGGGTACTTGTTCGGCCATTCGTCCAAATACTTCTGATCCGCGTTACGCCCTTGTTCCGACCGATTATAACACCATTCTAGGCATTGCTGCCGCCATCGTGCCAAGCAAGCCATCGCCTCCGCGTCTCGTCGAAAACTGACCCAAGAAACATTGTAAACACCCGCTGGCTCTTCCAAGAAAAGTGCCCCTGACGCATATCGATGCCCCACAATGGCGATCGAATGGGTGCCGATTTCCTCGTAAATGCCCTCCGGATTAGCGAAAAACCACAAGTCAGCATCCAAATACGTCACCATCTCCACTTCAGGCGCATCCTGCAAAACGAAACCCGGCAACATCGGCGTACATGTGAAGTAATACTCCAAACGGTTTCGGTTGGCTTTGGCGACCAGCAAATCTTTATCCCATGCCTCGAATTCCTGTAGTTTAACAAGTCTTACCTGCGCCAGTTTTAGTTCAGACAATAACTCGAAAGTTTCTTCGTCTAAACACAGCACCCACAATCGGAACTGCGGACAGAACCGTCGTAACGACTCGTAAAGGGCCAACCCAAGCGTTACATAATGCCGGTCAAAATAGGTGCAAAAATACCGGATCATAAGCACCCCATTGACCGCCAGAAAAGTGTGCATGCCGCAATCACATTTTGCACCTGCTCATCGCTCATCTGTGGATAGATCGGCAGGCTGAGTATCTCTTCCACCGCCGCGACCGTATGCTCTAGGCCGCCTGGTCCGCACCTCAATCTGCCGGAATAAGCCGGCTGTTGGTGCACCGCCTGAGGATAATGGATGCCCGCACGAATACCGTGATTCTTTAGATGCTTAATTAGCTCGCCTCGATGCTCTGTCCGAATGACATATTGATGGTAAACATGCCGATTGTCCGCAGATCTTACGGGACACTTCATCGGCAACGGCGCCAATCCCTTGGCATAACTCTCCGCAATTGCAATTCGCCGCACATTATCGACTGATAGATGCCTCAATTTCACCCTCAAGATTGCCGCCTGGAGTTCGTCCAAACGGCTG
This sequence comes from Akkermansia muciniphila, assembly GCA_945898055.1. GTDB lineage: Bacteria > Verrucomicrobiota > Verrucomicrobiia > Limisphaerales > UBA9464 > SXXZ01. Next base: position 5,069 of record CAMDGV010000087.1, read on the forward strand.
TTAATACCCAGTTCGATGGCGTGATTAGCCTCACTCCAACCGTACTGTCGCAGTCGCCTAATACGCCAAGCTAATTCCTCATTGGAAGTGACCACCGCCCCAGCATCACCAATGGCCCCAAGATTCTTGGTTGGATAAAAGCTGAACGCTCCCGCATTACCAAACCCTCCCGCTTTCTTCCCTTTCTGTTCCGCTCCATGCGCCTGCGAACAATCCTCGATTACCATTAGCTCGTGCTTCTCAGCGATCGCCATAATCGCGTCCATGGCCGCCATCTGCCCATACAGATGCACCGGCAGAATCGCCTTTAAGCGCCTTCCTTGCTCGATGGGCTGAGTTCGCCAAACTTTCACCGCCCAATCCAATTCCATCACATCCATTGTGTAAGTCACCGGATCAATATCAATCAATACTGGCACTGCGCCCACGGCTTCAATTGCCGCAATGGTAGCTCCACTTGTATGTGACACCGTGAAGACAACGTCCCCCGCCCCGATCGATAACCCACGCAAAGCCAACTCCAACGCACTGGTGCCGGAAGCCACTCCTACACCGTGCTTGGTCCCAATATAGGCCGAAAACTCCTGTTCAAAGGCTTCTACCTCCGGCCCCAAAATATAAGATTTGGAAGCCAATACCCGTTGGATCGCTTCATCAATCTCCCTCTTATAGGCTAGGTAACTGGCCGACGGATTCGACACGCAGAGAGGCATTGTTTCAGTCGCATAAGTCAAACTCATACATATTCCATCCAGTGCTTTTTATAGAAAACCAATGTCCGCTTCAATCCTTCCGAGAGCGCAATCTTAGGTTCCCATCCCAGCAATTGTCGGCATTTCTGATCGTCCGCAAAATAATCACCGATATCGATATCCTTTCGTTCCTTAGGAAATGGAGTGATCTGAAAACGCGCACCACTGTGCAGTTTCTTCAACCGTTCCGCCAGTGACTCCAAGGAGATCACGCAATCCCCGCCTAAATTCATAATCTGACCGATGGCTGCATCTTTGCTGGCCGCGAGCAGCAACGCACTCACTGCATCATCCACGTAGGTGAAATCGCGCCGCTGTGCTCCATGCCAGACTTCAAAAGGCCTATTCTCCATCATGCACCGTATCCAGACGCCAAGAAATGTCTGGCGCACATCCTTTATCCTCATCCGTGGTCCGATGGTATTGGTTAATCGCAAGATCACCGTGCGCAAACCGTAGACTTGATGATAGAGTTGATGATAACGCTCCCCCGTGAGCTTGTGGATGCCATTCACGTCCACCGGATTGACCGGATGATTCTCATCCACTGGCAGATAATTGGGCCTTCCATACACCTGACGTGTGCTCGCAAACACGATACGAATGCTTGGATTCTCCAACCGACACGCCTCCAACGCCGCCAGCGGTACTTGGCAGTTCACATTCATATCAGCAAACGGATCAAGCATAGAATCCAAGTGGCTACTTTGCCCCGCCAGATTGAACAGATAATCCTGATCCTTCACCAACTCGCGCATCAAATGGACATCGCGGGCATCCCCGAGATGATTGCGCAATTTATCTTCCAGACCGCGAATATTAAAAAGATTACCCCCACCTTCAGCCGTCAGATTGTCCAACAGGGTCACCTCCGCTCCCAGATTGACCAATGTTCGTGCCAGATTCGACCCAATGAAGCCAAGCCCGCCGGTGATTAGCACCTTTTTGCCGCTAAAAAGTTGAGTCATGTCGCGTCGGATTTACGAAACAGATATCCACGATATTGGACCTGTTCGCAGGCTCCTTTCACCTGCGGACGGTCCATCATCAAGAACTCACGCTCGAAAGTCAGCCCATATTGCAGAACTTCATTGATCACTTCCATTCGGTTAAAGACCCAACCGCAATACTCCGTGTCGTAGCCGTAAGGCTTCACTCGCTGCACCACCACAAATGGCGTGGTATCCAGCACTACAGGCAATCGGGTAATGAACAGATATCGGCCGGTGGCCGCAGCCAACTGCCGAATACCCACCTTCCACTCGACTACGTATTGCAATGAACTGCTACTCAACACCAGATCGTAACGGCGCTGGAAACAAAGATCCGGTTGCTCAAAAAAAGCCGCCCCTTGATTTAATTCGCGCGCTAGCGAGATGAGATGTCCCCTATCATACCCGGTGTAATCTAGGGTCACTCCGGGCAACAATTGCTGGCTTAACGGAAAATAATGCCCCGCCCCACACCCCCAATCTAGCATCGAAATCTGCTTGCCACCCCCGGCCGCTAGGGCCAGCACGTAGCCATAACTCATCAACGCATTGTGACTGAGAACATCGTCGCCGTGCGGTTCGGGCGATTCATGCGAAACCGCCAAAGGACGTGGCTTTTGAATCAATTCACAGAATTTGAACCATTTACCTCTTTGCACCTCCGAGATACTCGGGTGATCCCAACCTAATTCCTTGTTCGCCAACCAACCTCCCAGCACCACTTCCCATTCCGGTTCCGATGGTGCACCCTCGCGCAATCGACGATAAATTTGCAGGGCCAAAGGCGGCACCATCGATTTGATGATCCCTTTCAACTTAACGCTATCTGCTTCTTTACCCCCACCCATCTTGCAAATCCTAGAGCCTTGTCATACCAACGAGAAGCAAAGATATCCCTCAACTCTTTCGCGACTAAAAAACTGTAACCCTCGAAACGTAAATCATCCGCAAGTCTTTGGAGTCGCGGCGATCGAGTCGCGCGTCTGCCTGTCGGCTGCCAGCAGAACGTTCCACGCCCGTAAAACCGTTGATTGACTGCACCCTGATGCACCCTCCCAACCTTTGAGTTCAGAGCATGGTACTTCAGTGAACTATACTCACGGCGTGACTCTAGGCATGGGGCTAAGACGGACGATGGTCCCAGGATTAGAACGCGCCCACGCGTCTGCAAAATCGGCGGGCTTTGCTGCGGATAATCCCTCCGGTGCTGTCTCTCTAGGATTGGGCATCCTCAAGAACTAACTCTCTACCTCAAAAGGAAATTTCTATCAGTCTTGCTCCGCTTCCAGCCTCTTAGTTCAATGACTCGATGACTCCGCTTTTAAGATGCCTGCTCCTCGTGCTGATTGGATTTTTCTCAAACCTGCAGGGCGCCGTGCCGGTCTTCCGTGCCGGCGCACATGCCGTTGACATCGCCCCTCTCAGCTTTCCCGTTCGCGTAAATGCGATGTTCACCGAGCGATCCGCCAGCGAGGTGACCGATCCCCTCTTGGCCAAAGCACTCGCGCTTGACGATGGCACGACCCGACTCGTCCTGTGCGTCGTGGACACCTGTATGATTCCTCGCGATCTCATCGACCAAGCCAAAGCCAACGCCAGCAAGGCCACGGGAATTCCCACCGAACGTATGCTCGTCTCCGCAACTCACACCCACTCCGCGCCGGCGTCCATGGGCTGTCTTGGTAGCCGCGTGGATCCAGGCTACGCAGCGTTTCTTCCCGCACGCCTAGCCGCTGGCATCGTCGGAGCGATCGAACGTCTAGCTCCGGCCCGCATCGGCTGGGCACAAGCCGATGACTGGGAACACACCTTCAACCGCCGCTGGATTCGCCGACCCGACAAGCTGCTTAGTGATCCCTTCGGCCAACTCAACGTCCGCGCCAACATGCACCCCGGCCACCAAAGCCCCGACGCCATCGGCCCCAGCGGCCCCGTGGATCCACAGCTTTCCGTACTGGCCGTGCAACGCATCGATGGTAAACCGCTCGCGCTCCTCGCCAATTACTCCCAGCACTATTACGGCTCGCCGCTGCTCTCGTCGGATTATTACGGCCGCTTCGCCCAGCATGTCGCCACGATGCTTGGCGCCGACAAAGCCTTTGTCGGCCTTATGTCGCAGGGCACGAGCGGAGACCAGATGTGGATGGACTACGGTGCACCAAAACACGAGATCGGCTACGATGCCTACGCTAAGGAAATTGCTGAGCGCGTCGCCGAAATGGTGCGAGGCATCCAGTGGCAGAATTCGGCACCGCTCCAGATGGCTGAGCGTAAAATCGAACTTGGCTATCGTACCCCCAACGAACAACGTCTCGACTGGGCGCGCGGCATGGCCTTGAAGCTCAGTAACAAACTTCCCCAATCCCAGGCGGAAATTTACGCGCTCGAAGCAATCTATCTCCACGACCGACCGCGCACCGAGTTGAAAGTCCAAGCGCTCCGAATCGGGGAACTCGGCATCGCCGCGCTGCCCAATGAAGTCTTCGCCCTCACTGGCTTGAAGCTAAAAGCCCAAAGCCCATTCCCCTCCACCTTCAACATCGAACTCGCCAATGGCGCCGAGGGCTACATCCCACCGCCGGAACAGCATCATCTCGGCGGTTACACCACCTGGCCCGCGCGCACCGCAGGACTCGAGACCAACGCCGAACCGAAGATCGTCGAAACGCTTCTGGGCCTGCTAGAACTCGTTGCGGGTAAGCCACGTCGACCGCTCCTAGAACTACACGGCCCCTACGCCGTTGGCGTGCTGGCGGCTAAACCATCCGCTTACTGGCGGTTGAATGAAATGTCCGGGCCAACCGCCTACGACGCCACGGGCGCGAACCGTAATGCAACCTATGAAAATGGCGTCGCCTTCTTTCTTCCAGGCGTCGGCAGCGGCACCGGCATTTCTCCCAAGCCGCAACTCACGCCGTCAAAATTTTCCGGCCTTGGCCAGATTAACCGCGCCGCGCATTTCGCGGGCGGTCGACTGCGAGGGAACGTGCCGATCGGACAAAATCATTCCGTCGAGCTCTGGCTGTGGAACGGATTGCCCACCGGCATCCGCGCCGTGACTGGCTTGGTGTTCGCCCGTGGCGAAGGTCAGAGTGACTCGCTCGGCATCACCGGCAGAAAAGGTGCTCGGCCCGGCCATCTCTATTTCGATAACGGCGCAGGGCAGACGTTCGTTGGAAAATCCGAACTCGCGTTGAAGGAGTGGCATCAGGTCGTGCTGGTCCGCGCCGGCCGCAAAGTCACCGTCCATCTCGACGGGAATGCGAATCCTGAAATCAGCGGTGAAGCCGAGCTGACCGTTCAGGGACAACCGCTTTATTTCGGTGGCGACGCTGACCCTGCATCTCGTTTCGAGGGTAGACTGGATGAAATCGCAGTTTTTGACCGTGCTTTAAGTGCGGCCGAAGTGACGGCTCACTGGCTATCTGCCGGTCTCTCCGAACAGCGCGCTTCGGCAGCCACCGAGAGGTCCAATGAGGCGAAGCAGGTTCTCTCCGCTGCCTCCAACGGGATTTTTACACTCAAGTCCGCCGTTTATTAGCTTCTGAACCCGACCGATGCCCATCAGGTTCTGGACGTCTCACCAAATAAAACCGCGGGCGCCGACTGTCCGGTCGCAAACTACTTTTTCTCGCTCGACCTTCGGTGGTTCCCACTGGCTCCCGGCGACCCTCTCGGTTATCGGCGGCGGCTACCGGCCCAGCCTCGCCGGCCTTTCGATCCAACCGCCGATGTGCAACCTGGCTTCTACGCCTACCCTTGTCGCCTCACCGACAACCCAGAGCTTCACGAACTTATCGAGGCCGAGATCGGCAACCGCGTCACCTTCAAACTGACCGATGCGGGGGCGTTGGTTATTCTCAAGAAGCCGCACGGTGACGCGTGGCAGCCGGGCAGGTCCGTAGGAAAAGAGCAAACGAAGGTTGTCCAAGGCCGACCGGGCGACGTCGCAAAATTCAGCAATAATTGATACCCACGCCGGCGCCCAACCCCTTCGTCGCCCAGATCAATCGACGGACAGGGGGACTGAAGCCGGCGCAGAGGGCCAGAACGACACCAGCAGAACATGGAAGAGAACTCACCACGTTCATGTCACGAGAGTGGGGGTTGGAGGCTGAGTTCAAACCGAAACTCACGGTCCTCTTCGGCTACCCCCGTGGATGCGCGGCGTCGTGGGCTTTCTGCAAACGCTCCGCCGTGACGTGCGTGTCAACTTGAGTCGAGGTCAGGCACGCGTGACCGAGCAGTTCCTGCACGCTGCGCAGGTCCGCACCGGCGTCGAGCAGATGCGTCGCGTACCTGTGCCTGAGCTTGTCAGTTCAAAAGCTAGATAGAAAAAACCGTCACTGGACACATTGACAGCCCATCATCGAGAAATATATGGTAACAAATTGTCTCACCAAAAACCAATTCTCTTTTTTCCCCTACCCGTCAAAAAAGCAATTTCCTATCAGGAATTTCCTATTGGCTCCTTACCTTCCTATTCCTCGTCCCGCTGGCTGCTTCCCACGCCGCCGCAGATTCCAAGCCGGTCAAAGTCTTTCTGCTCGCCGGCCAGTCGAACATGGAAGGCAAGGCCAGCAATGGACTGCTGAATTACCAGGCGACCAACGCGGCCACCAAGAACCTCTTCGCCCATCTACGCAAGGACGACCAGTGGATCGTGCGCGATGATGTGTGCATCAAGTTTCTCGGGCGCAAAGGGCCGCTGACGATTGGCTACGGGTCTCCTGGGGCTACGGGCGTCGAGTTGGAATTTGGGACCGCCATGGGCAACCATTTTGACGAACCAGTCATCCTGGTCAAAGCCGCCTGGGGCGGTCATTCGCTGTTCAAACTGTTCCGCTCGCCTTCGGCCGGATTTCCTGCGTCGATCAACAAGGAACTCGCCGACGCGCAAGCGGCCGTCACCAGAAGCAACGTGAAGAACGGCAAGAACGCCCCTCTGCCAACGATGGAGGACATCAAAACGGATTACGGTTCCTCCTATCGCAACATGATGAAAGAAGTGAAAGAGGTGATGAACAACCACGCCACGATGTTTTCCGAACTGAAAGGCACCACTCCGGAACTGGCGGGCTTCGTCTGGTTCCAAGGCTTCAACGACATCTTCGGCGCCGAGAAAGAATACGAGTCCAACCTGAAGCACTTCATCAACGATGTGCGAACGGATCTCAAGGCACCGAAGCTACCGTTTGTGATCGGCGCACTCGGCCAGAACGGATCCAAACCGGCCACCGGTGGCATGCTGGTCGTCCGCGAAGCACAGATGGCGATGAACGACGTGCCTGAGTTCAGGGGCAACGTCAAAGCCTTCCGCGCCGACCTGTTGGTGGACAAGGCCGCCGAAGAAATGTTTCCGAACTGGCAGAAAAACCCCGAATGGAGCCACACGGGCAGCGATCGTCCCTACCATTATTACGGCAGCGCGATCTGGTTCAACCGCATCGGCAAGGCGATGGGTGAATCAGTGTTGGAACTGCTGAAGGTCGCGAAGTAAATAGGCCGACCGCGACCAAGCCTCAATCATGCATTCCTATCCCAGCATTATTTTGGCGCTGTGCTGGTGCGCCTGCTGGGCGATGCCTCTCGCCGCCGCCGTGCTCACCACTCCGCCGCATGTCGTGCTTGTTCTGGTAGACGACCTCGGTTGGATGGATCTCCGATGCCAGGGCAACGAACGCCTCAACACGCCGCGCCTCGATGCACTGGCCAAACAGGGCGTCCGCTTTACCCAGGCCTACGCGGCCGCACCGGTCTGCTCGCCCACGCGCGGGGCATTGATTACCGGACTGGCCCCTGCCCGTCTTCACATCACCCAACACGGCAAGGATGGCCCGTCCTTTTGGCCGAAGGATCGCCCCGTGCAACCGCCGGCCGCGGAGCATGTGCTGCCCCTCAAGACGGTCACACTCGCCGAGCGCTTGAAGGAAGCCGGCTACGCGACCGGCTTCTTTGGCAAATGGCACCTCTCCGGTGACCGTGATCCCAAGGATCCCTCCTTCGGCGGCCCAGATTTCTGGCCGGAGCATCAAGGCTTCGACATCAACATCGGCGGTTGCGGCCTCGGCGGTCCGCCCTCCTATTTTGATCCCTACCGCATCCCTGCCATCAAGCCGCGCAAGAAGGGTGAATACCTGGAAGACCGACTGGCGGATGAAACCATCACCTTCCTCCAGAAGAATCATCACCAGCCCACCTTCACCTGTTTATGGACCTACAACGTCCACTACCCGTTCCAGGCCCCGGAAGAACTCATTGCCAAATACAAGGGCAAGGGCGGCCCCGGCATCAGGAACGAAATCTACGCCGCGCAAATCGAGGCCACCGACCGCGCGATCGGCCGGGTGCTCGACGAAATTGACCGACTCGGCATCGCGGACAAGACGCTGGTCATTTTCACCAGCGACAACGGCGGCTGGGAAGGTGCCGCCGACAACCGTCCTCTGCGCTCCGGCAAAGGCGATCTCTACGAAGGCGGCCTGCGCGTGCCCCTCATCATCCGCTGGCCGGGCGTCGTGGAAAAACCCGCCACCACCAACGCCACGCCCGTAATCACCATGGACTTGGCCGCCACCATTCTTGATGCCGCCCAGGTAAAACTGCGAACCAACGAATCGCTCGACGGCGCCACGCTGCGTCCGGTGCTCCAAGGCAAATCCGAAAGCCGCCCTCCGCTCTTCTTCCACTATCCCCATTACGCCTTCCACGGCGCCAACCGGCCGGCCGGCGCCATTCGCTCTGGGCAGCATAAATTGATCCGCCGCTACGACGACAATTCCGTCGAGCTTTTTGACCTGTCCGAAGACCTCGGCGAAACGCGCAACCTCGCCTTTCAACGGACTGAGCTGGCTGCGAAGCTCAATGAGGAACTCGGCCGTTGGCTCAAGTCCACCGGCGCGCAACTGCCCACGCCCGCGCGATGAACCTCCGCCTCGGAGCAGAAAGCCCAGCACTGGCGGCATCTTCCCCAGCTTCCATGAACCGAAAGGTGGGGCGAGACTCCGTCGAGCCGAGCGAGCCACATCGCGATTTCCCCTCCCTGTCAAAAAGCAATTTCCTATCGGTGGCCGCTGCTCAAGAAAAACTCAGTCACTAATAAAGCTAGATCGCCAAAAAAACCGTCACCGCCCACATTGACAGTTTATCATCGAGGAATATAAAGTCCGAAATTAGCCCACTAAAAACCAATTCGCTTTTTTCCCTGTCCCGTCAAAAAAGCAATTTTCTATCAGCAATGCTCCCGCCCCGGCTCTCGGGTCGCCGCGCGTTCACGCTGATCGAGCTCTTGGTGGTCATCGCCATCATCGCGATCCTGGCTGGGATGCTCCTGCCCGCGCTCGGACGGAGCAAGACCCTGGCGATCACCGCACGCTGCGTCTCGAACCTCCGGCAGCTCGGCATCACCATGGCGATGTACACAGGCGACAACCAGGACCGCTATCCGTTCTCCGGGCGCGCCTGGCCGCAGATGCCGTTCGTCGACCTGCTCAAGTTGCTCGACCCGTACATCAGCACCAACAACCGATCGTTCTACCTTTGCCCAGGCGACAAACCGCCCGCCTGGAACATCGCTTGGGTGAAACAGAACGGCGCGGCCAACGGGGGCATCCGCACCAACGACCTGCTCTTCGGCAACTCGTATTACTACTACCATCAGTTCTATAACGACGACGGCGGAGGCGCGCTCAAACAGCGCAAGACCATCGACGTCCGTTCCCCTTCGAAGAAGGCGTTGATGAGCTGCTTCGCCGAGCCAGAGAACGGGCAACTCTTCGAGCGCAACCTGGCGCATGGCAAGGACGGCTGGCCGCTGCTCTTCGTGGACGGCCATTCGGCCTACGTGAAGACGAACCTGATGAACAAGACCGCGCCCTACGGGACCTACAACCTCGATTGGACCATTGGCGGACTCGCGGCGGGCGAAGATCTGAAGTGATTCCCCGGTCGCGTCCCGACCGATAGTCTCGCTGCCGGCTCGACGGATTGAGCCTCCGAGCGCCCGATTTTTGAACTGAGACATCCGAACTGTTGTCTTCGTCTGGGCTTCGCACGAATTTATTGAAAAAAACCACCTTGCCTTCCGGTGCTTGGGGTGACATTACGCTAGAAACCTATGCTTTTGGTATGCCAACGCGGTGTCGTGCCTCAATACAAGCTTGGACAAGCTGACAGACGTAGCCACGCTTGAGCTTCGAGAATATCTTAATTCTCGACAACGGAGCGTTTGAATTGACCGATGAATGGATTATTATGAACCCTCGTTTTTGACCAAGACGCAAAGGCGCAGAACTGACCACAACTACGGAGATGGCGTCGTTGAAATCATCACGAAGAGAAACCTTCAATCGACACATTGAGATTGCATCTTTGAGGCGACATAGGATCCCCAAGTGATCTAAAAACACAATCCCACCTCTTGAACTCCGCCTCAAAAAGCAAATTCCTGCTATCAGTTCTGCGGGTTCAATGTTGGACGCGGCTTTACAGAGCGATTCTGTCGATCAGTGCGGCAATCTCAAGCCGATCGACGGCGATGAAGTCCGCTGTGGAACACCCGATAACCCCACCGCTTTGCAAATCTGCTACTCCCAAAGTCACCGTTGCCAATCAACCAGTCAACCAGTAGAATCAGATCGTGAACTCAATCGGAATTTTTGAAGCCAAGACGAAGCTCTCCGAGATCTGTGACGCGGTTTCCACCAATGGGATAGCGGTGACCGTGACCCGGCGCGGCAAACCTCTCGTCACGATTGAGCCCATTCCAGTGAGCAAGGGCAAACCTCGCTCAGTCTGGACCTTACGTGCCGAGTATGAGCGGAAGCATGGCAGGTTGAAAGAGGAGTTCGAGCTGCCGACCAAAGCAAAGCAGACCTGGCGTGACCCCTTCGAGAACTAGCCATGTCCCTCACGCATCTGCTGGACACCTCGGTTTTCTGCCAGCCCATCAAACCTGCCCCGCTATCCTCGGTGCAAAACCGCTGGACTGTGCTGGGGGATGAAGCGTTGGCGGTATCTGTGATTTGCGAGGCGGAATTGCTCTACGGGCTGGAGTTGAGGGGTCCCAGCAAACTGAACGTGCACTACGAGCACCTCCTGAAGAATCGGCTAAGGTCCCTGTCGGTGGATTCTTCCGTGGCCGTCGCTTTTGCTCACATGAAATCTTGGACGAAGAAGAAGGGACACTCCGCTTCAGATTTTGACCTCCTCATCGCCGCTACTGCAAAGGCTCACGGACTGGTTCTGGCAACGCTGAACTACCGGCATTTTCAGTGGATCGAAGGGCTGGCGGTGGAGGATTGGACCAAAGATTGAAGACGATTGATGGGCGGCGGCTTTGGTTTGGCACGCGCCATGCCTAGTTTCAGCTTAAAGACGTCAGCCAACACCCTTGCCATGAACCGCCGCCTTTCCCTGCTCGTTCCACTGCTCATCGCTGTCGCTCACGTTGCTCCCGCCGCCGACACGAAGGCTCCCGAGGGCAAATCCATCCTCACGCCCGAGGTGCTCAAGACTACGTGCTTGCACGTTGGTCCAAAGCTCTCCGGTCAGTTCAAGGTCGTGGAGATGAAGGACCAGCCCTTCCAGCAAGCCATCAATGCGCGCATCAAGGAGCGCCCCGACAATCTATGGACCGTCCAGTGTTCAACGACAATTATTCTTCCCCCTCCCGCCTCAGGTAACCAAAATTGTGAGGCAATGCGGACATTTTCTGTGGGGGCTGAGGCTTCGCTCCATCGCCCCTGCGAACCCCAATGAGGTCGTCGGCATGGGCGTCGAGAGCGAGTTTAATTTGCCGATAGGGAGGCGGCTGAGTTGGTGGAGCCTATCAGTTGGGCTTCAGATCCGCTAGTCTTTCAAAATCTATCTTACGTTTTAAGAAAAGGATTCACTACCGTCACACTTCCGTATTGCTGGCCGTGATTTAGATCTTCACTTAACAACTCATTACAACGAGCAGACTGAGCTGCTGCAAGAATTGCGGCATCCCAATATGAGGTTCCGTAGCGCGCCTTGATTTCAAGTGCATCACGCAATACTGAAACCGCATTATCTTGAATCCGAAATCTCATCCACTTCTCAATCAATCGCACAGCAAAATCATGAGTTAGCGCATCAGGCCGGCGTAAATGGGTGGCTTGCACATAAAACTCCTGAAGTACTTGCACCGAAATTGCCAAATCAGTACTCAACAAAATCTTCCTTGCTATCGCTCCTTTCTCCGATTCTGAAGCCTCCAATTCTAAAGAATATAGGAGGATATTCGTATCAACGAATCTCATCGCGGGAATACAACTCTTCACGGCTTAAATTATGCTCAGCGCTCAAACCAAGGCGTTGGGAACGCAATTCATCACGGAGATCACGCTCTTCACGTTCAAGCCGCTGAAATTCAGTTTCTGCAGTTCCTCCACATGCAATTTGAAGGAGATAGGATTTTACCAGCGCCGAGACAGAGGTGGCACGTTCAGCCGCTCGAATTCGCGCCATCCGGTAAGTACCGTCATCCACGCTTACGGTGATGTTTTTCATGAGAAAGTCTTACCACAGATTCACAGTTTCACAAGGAGTGAGTGTCATTCGGGCATTTTTCCGAAAAAGAACATTCAGGCTCACCAACATGCTCCCCACGTCCAGCAGGCTAACAATAAAGGGGGCAGTTCTTGATATTAACTACTCCTCGCCCAGCTTCGAGAGATACAAGAGAGGGTTCAGATAACCGCGCGGGCCCATCGCCAGACGCTCGGCTATCCACCCCACCGTCATCGTCGTCTCCGCCTGCCA
>CAMDGV010000088.1 GCA_945898055.1 Akkermansia muciniphila
CTCGAGCCGATGGCCCGTGCCGCTCGGATGATCGAAGGTCACTTGGAGGGAATTCTGGCCCATTGGACTCAAGGTCTGACGACGGCCTTCATGGAGGGACTCAACAGCCTGTTCTCGGCTGTGAAGCGCAAGGCCCGCGGGTATCGGTCGGTCGAATACATGACCACTGTGCTCTACTTCGTCGCCGGGAAACTCACCCAACGTGTGAGCATGAGACTGAAACGACTAACCGGTGAAAGACCGAGTACGGTGCTGGCATGGCACCGTGTAGCTGAAGGTAACTGCGTCGCCGTGAGGCGGGGTGGGGAACAACCGGAAGCGAACCTGTCGTCCCAAAGCAGTCAAACAAGACGGCTGAATCCGATTCGGCCTTTCGGAATGGCGAGGGGGAAGAATAATTGTCATTGAACAGAGCATCGCTGAAATCCCAGCCAGTTCTTTGAGTGGGCACATGGGGGGGCGAGGTGTTAGACCGCCAGCAGCATGTGAGTCTGGTCGCCACTGAAGGCAGTTCAGGACTCCAAAGTTTGTTCTCCAAAGTTTGTTCTCGACTTAGCCCTGACTGAGGAGATTCTTTGAGTCTAGCCATTCAAAGTAATTCGATAGACTCGGTATGTCTGCCTAGGTTTTATGCTCACCAACTCGTCCTGATTTTTCTTGGTTAACCCGATCCAAATCTTATGCGATTCCTTGATATTCATTGGACTCACGAAACTCCCCAGAATCAAAGAGCCTTCACTCTCATCGAACTGCTGGTGGTCATTGCGATTATTGCGATCCTAGCCAGCATGCTATTGCCAACACTTGCCTCCGCCAAGGAGAAGGGGCGTCGGGCGAACTGCACCAGCAATCTGCATCAATTGGGGATCGCCGCGCAGATTTATGGGCTTGATTTTAATGACAAGGTTTTCCAAGGAATTCGTGATGCCAACGACTCATACACGCTCAGCATCGAGACCTTCATGTATCGGTTTATCAGCAATCAATTTGGAGACAAAGTTTTTGATTGCCCGAATATTTACCCGGTTCATTACCCAGGAACCACCGACAAGCCGGATGGACGGTACCAAACGGGAGTTGGTTATTACATTGGTTACAATTATCATGGTGGAAAAAAAATGCCTGCAAACTGTGGTTGGATATCCCCGCAGAGGCTCACCGATGAGCCCACCTTGGTGTTGTTCAGTGATCAAAATGTTTGGAATCCTGAGTGGGTCACTGTGCCGCATGGACCGCGCGGTCCGGTGCGACGCGGGCCGTACAAGGGGACAGGCATTAGTCCTTCCGGAGGCAAGAATCCGAAAGATTTCGGCGCCAGCGGTGGGAATGTGGGCACTCTAGACGGGGCGGTGACTTGGCGCTCAGCCGCGACGTGGCAAACGAATTATCTCATTTATTCCGGGGGATCCCACTGGGGTTATTGGTGAAGGCTGTCTGTCGGAAGGATCCAGCGCGACTTGCCAGGGTGATCGCCTCATTTGGTTTGGTAAGCCCCTAATTCACAGACGATCGCCGCAGCAGGATGTGGGGTGACGAAGAGTCGCACTGCTTCTACTGTCACTGGATTAAGTCGATCGCTCTCTCTTCGATCGACTCGGCCACCCGCACCTTGGTCGTTAGGAGGCCATTGGAGGTGTGATTTCTGGCTCGACCCATTTGCCGTGTTCACGGATTAGATCGACCAAAAGGTCGACCGCATGCTCCTCGGGAATGTTAAATTTGACGGCCTTTTTACCCACATAAAGGTTGATTTTATTGGGGGCACCGCCGACGTAGCCAAAGTCGGCATCGGCCATTTCACCGGGGCCGTTTACGATGCAACCCATGATGGCAATTTTGACCCCTTTTAAATGGCCGGTGCGGCTTTTGATGCGGGCGGTGACCGTTTGAAGATTAAAGAGAGTGCGACCGCAACTGGGGCAGGCGACATAATCGGTTTTAAAGGAACGGCAACCGGCAGCTTGAAGAATATTGAAAGATAATCGGAGCGATTGTCCGGCCCCGGTTTCGCCTCGAATGAGAAGAGCGTCACCAATGCCATCGGCCAACAAGGATCCGAGGTTGACTGAAGCTTGAAGGAGAGCCTTTTCTGGGCTGAGCGGGGAGGGTGGCAGCGAGAGGCAATCCTTGAGGAGAATAGGATTACGTCGACCGAGTCGAGCGAGTTGAACGGCGAGCAATCGGAAAGCCGTGATAGGGACGAGAGGGGTGCCATCTCGAACGGTGACTAATTGGGTATCGCACGGGATGGTTTCGATTGAGAGCGGTTGGGAAGGATCGAGTTCGAGCACATTAAGATCCTCATAAATGGCCTCCGGTCGAACATCGGCTTTGGCTGCGATTCGGGGCGCCACGGAATCAAAGACACTTTGGGTTACCACCACGCGAACCGTGTTCGTTCCTCCGCAACGAAGATCGCCCAGCGACGCCTCGTCGGATTCTCGCCGTTTAAAAACGAAAGAATCCCAAGGAACTGAAGTGGGGCGAGTGATCGCCAAAGCAGGTGAGGTGTCAACCAGCGTGGGCACTTGTTCGAGCAATTCATTGCAAACAGCAATCTCATGAGGGCTATCCTCAGTGAGGGACACTCGGATGGTATCACCGATGCCATCGCAGAGAAGAGATCCGATACCGATAGCTGATTTGATGCGTCCATCCTCGCCTTCGCCAGCTTCAGTGACCCCGAGGTGGAGGGGGTAATTCCAATCGGGCCCTTCTTGAGCGAGGCGCGCTGCAAGGAGTCGATAACATTCGATCATTACTTTGGGATTCGACGACTTCATCGAGAAGACAAAGTTGTGGAAGTCGTGTTGGCGACAAATACGAGCGAACTCGAGGGCGCTTTCCACCATGCCGAGCGGTGAATCGCCGTAGCGATTCATAATTCGGTCACTAAGAGAACCGTGATTGGTACCGATGCGCAGAGCCCGTTTTAGTTTTTTGCATTCGAGCACTAACGGAGTGAAGCGATCTTCAATCCGCCTCAGTTCTGCCGCGTAGGCTTCGTCGGAATATTCACGGGTCGCAAACTTCTTTGAATCGGCGTAATTACCAGGATTGATCCGGATTTTTTCGACCCATTTGACCGCTTCGAGGGCGGCATCGGGTTTGAAATGGATATCGGCGACGAGTGGGACGTGGCAACCACGCGCGTCGAGTTCCCGAACAATCATTTCAAGATTTGCTGCATCTTTGACGGTTGGCGCCGTGATCCGGACGATTTGGCAACCCACAGCAACGAGATCAAGCGTCTGTTGAACGCACGCAGCGGTATCCATCGTATGGCAAGTCAACATCGACTGTTTGGCCACAGGATAACCGCCGCCGATGACGACGCCGTTGGTGGAAGGATCGCCGACGATGACTTCGCGGGTTAAGCGGCGAGAAAAACTCCAGAGTGAGTCGCAGTACTTCATGAATGCTGTCGGGGACTAAAGAGGAAAAGCAGGTGTAACGTCAACCGAGTGGGTGATTAAGGCAGCGAAAAATCGGCTAAGTTTTTAGCATCAAGGGGTGGTCTTTGGCATCGGTTCGACGATCGACTCTTGTTTGAAAAGAGCTTTAAACAAGGGGCCACGCTTCACGATGTCGAAAAAGGACACATAGAGCATAAAGCTGAGAAGAAGAATGGCGAAACTGGCCGTGAGGGCCTCTTGGAAACGCGAATTAACCGGACGTCGGGTGATCATTTCGTAGATCGACATCACAATATGGCCACCGTCGAGCACGGGTATCGGGAGCAGATTCAGTAGGGCGAGGTTGATGTTAACCATAACGATGAAAGCCAAGGCGAGCCGGATGTCTACATTGGCGTCGGCTGCCAGTTTTCCAAAAATACCCACCGGTCCGCTGAGTTCTTTGGGGGTGATACCCGTTTCCTTAGAGTGAGCGAGAGCCGAGATGACATCGGACATCTGTTCTAGGACGCCAGAGATTTGTTCCCAAGGAGTTGGGCCTGGGCGTTGGAGTTGGTAGGCAAGCACTCGACTCGGAGAGAGTCCGACGCCGATTCGACCGACCTTAGTCTCAGGATCCACTCGGGGAGTGATCCGGAGGGAGAGTCGTTTTTGGTCGCGCGAAATCTCGACATCGGATTCGACACCACCTCGGGCGCGGATGAGATCGACCAACTGGGACTGACCGACCACTGGGACCCCGGCAAATGAAATAAACTGATCACCGAGGCGGAGGCCTGCGGTTTCTGCGGCGCCTGATGGACTCAGAGAGCCCACGACGGGATGATCGCGCGGATCGAGGTTCAGGAGTTTAAATCCGAAGGCTGGGTTCACAGTCGCTGCGAGAGAGTAAGTCCGCACCGTTGCTTCACGGGTAATTTCCACCGAGATCTGGTTGGTACGAGCAAGGATCGTGAAGCGTTGAACATCCTGCCAACTGCGGATAGGGCGATCGTCGACCCGAGTGATCCGGTCGCCTTCGAGGATGCCCAATGAGGCCTCTGGGGAACCCGGTTCGACGTAACCGATGACCGGTGGATTGATCACCACAGGAAGTCCAACGATCCAGACGAGTGTAGCGATGGCGAAGGCGAAAAGGACATTCATAGCGGGCCCAGCGAGGGCCACGAGAATTTTGGAAGTCGGGGAGATCGGAGGGACATCGAGGTCGGCATGGCCTTCAATCGCAGTCGAAGTGATCATTTGGGGCAATTTAACGAAGCCCCCGGCCGGGATCCAACGGAGGGCCCATTCGACGCCCGCCTTATCCCGCCAAGAGAAAATTTTTGGGCCGAAGCCAATGGAAAAGCCCTGCACAATTAAGCGTCGGAACCGAGCCATCAGATAGTGGCCGTATTCGTGAACGAAGATTGATGCCCCGAAAAAGAGCACAACAATCAAGGCGACGTAAATTTTGTGCAGAATATCTTCAATCATTCGTGGGAGGAAAGTAAGCGTGGACGAGAGTTAGGGCAATGGAGCCTTCGTTAAAAGTAAGAGACTTTAAAGAAAGCAATTTAGCCTTTCCAAACGATCAGAAGAGTGCCACCGAGCATAATCACACTGGCGATTAACCGTCGAAGAAAAGCCGGTTCAGCAAAGGCGACTCGACCCACGATCACCTGCAGCACGATAGAACATTGGAAGAAGGCAAAAGAGTAGGCGAGGAGATTTTGTTGGAGGACTTGGACCGTCAATCCTTGCAGCACAAAAAAAAGGGCGGCGTGAAGTCCGAGCGAGGGAAAGCGGCCGGATGAAGTTTTAATGGGCGGGTGAGGTGGGGTTTTCGCGGCTTCGACCCGACTCCAAACAAAGTGGAATAAAAATCCAGTCGCGATCCAGATCCCTAGGGTGGAACGGGTGCCCCCCAGAAGGATCGCTTGTTTCAGAAAAACGGCGGCACCTGTTGACAGAGCAAGACCGATGATACGCAGTAAAATTCCTAGCTGATCAACCCCTTTTCCTAAGCGGATTGAAGTATCATGCGTAAGAATAAGAAGGGCCCCCGCGGCGGTAATCCAAACACCGCAGAGGCCAAGGAAGGAGGGGAATTCATTGAGGAACAGCCCTCCGAAAAGGAGAGCAAGGACAGGCCTCAAAGCATTAAGAGGTCCAAAAACCGAAAGATCTGTTCGACGGAGCGACGCCAGCAGAATCCGGTTGCCGATGGCGTCGAGTACACCCGCAACAACGGCTGCAAACCAAAAGGTTGTCGGAAGCTGTAGGCCCGGTGAACCGCCGATAAAGACAACCCAAATCCCAGCGGGAAGCATCCAAAAGTAGGTGCGTAGCCAGAATGTGGAGGAATCAGTTCCCTTGTTGAGTTCCCATTTTTGCAGAGCACTAGCCATCACGCTAAACGCCACTCGAGCCGCCGGTAAGCCAGAGAGTAAGGTGAACGAAATCACGGTGTTTTCTCGCCGTCGTGGACGGCGTCACCGACTCGACGAAGCCAATCCCAAGTGTAAAGACCCGTGGCATGGCCGTCGCCCCAAGTGGGTTGAACCGCATATCTGCCGACCGTCGTGAGGCTGCGTAGGATGAAAGACTGCGGTCCGTAGGGGCGTTCTGCAGGCTTGTAGGTGGTGCCGAAAATATCTTTCTCACCGAGGCAAGCGGCGCAGGGACAGAATTTCCTGAGGGTTTCTAGAGGAAGAAAATCCTCTCGTCCATCGCTCCAACGGACGGCTAATTCCTTTGGGAACTGTGTGATATCGACCGGTTGCACCGAGGCACGGTGAACTGAAGAGGGTTGTTCGTCCAGCGTGCGAGCGGTCCCACTAATAAATCGGAAGGAGAACCGCTCCGTCTTTTCTGGTTAAATGTTGGTTTTTGAAAACTTTCTTTGCCTTCAGCTTCGATTGCCTTTTTATAATTAATGGAATGAAAGCCGATAGACCAAGACGGCTCCCGAGTGAGGCCTTCACTCTAATCGAGTTGTTAGTGGTCATCGCCATCATCGCTATTTTGGCTGGGATGTTGTTGCCCGGTTTGGCTCGAGCCAAGGAGAAGGCTAAAAAGGTAAACTGTTTGAACAATCTCCGACAAATGGGGTTGGCCATGCAGTTTTATGCCGACGATAACGGTGGACGGATTCCCCGAGGCAATCAGCCTTATTGGTGGCAGATGTATATTCCGAGCCTTGGTGGAACAAGTGCTGCCCGTGATCAGTATGGGCGAGTTAAGGTTTATACTTGCCCGAGCTTTCCGAATAAACGACAGACCGTGTGTTATGTTGTTAATGCTTGGCAATTTAGCAGCCCACGGGATTCGGTAGGCACTGAGGTTAGCGGCGTCCAGAATTTGCAGCGCATTCAAAGCCCAACCGAAACGGTCTACCTTGCCGATAATGAGGATGCTCCATGGCGGCCGATTTTTACTCTGACCAGCATTATTGGAAGTGAGGATCTAAATGATGTTTGGTCGCCCTCACATCTTCCATATGGTGGAAATGGCAAGACCTTGAGCGGCGACCGGCGGGTGGCAGCCAAACGACACGGCGATGGAGGCGATTTTCTTTTTTACGATGGCCACGCCAGTTGGAAGAGCACCAAGACTTTGACCGTCGATGATTGGCGAGAGCAACGGTACTGATCCGATTGAGTCGGTTGATGGGAGGGAGGCCGACTTTGATTTTTGGAAAGTCAGCTTTCCTTCTAGTCCTCGACTCTCCAACCTTTCCTCACCTTTGAGCTTTTTAAAGACAGCGCCCAATCCCGATCTTCCTCTTTTTTGTTGATGAAAATCTCCCGTATTTTTGCTCATCGCGTCGACTTACCTCTCCATGAAACAACTTATAAGTGGTCGGGTGGAAAGTCGGTCACCGTTTTTGACAGCACCGTGATTGGGGTGGAGACAGATACTGGCTTGATTGGCTACGGAGAGGTGTGCCCGCTGGGTCCCTTTTATCTTCCGGCGTATGCGGAGGGTGTCCGAGCTGGGCTTCGTGAGTTGGCGCCTCATCTGATGGGCGAAGATCCGCGAGAGTTAACCAAGCTTAATTATCGGATGGATGCGGCGCTCAAGGGTCATTCCTATGTTAAATCAGGAATTGATATGGCCTGTTGGGATTTGCTGGGGAAAGCGACATCTCTACCAGTGTGCCTGCTCCTGGGGGGGCGTTATGGCGATAAAGTCCGTTTATATCGTGCGATTTCTCAGGAAGATCCTGAAATTATGGCAGCGAAGGTGGCGGCCTACCGAGCTGAAGGCTATACGCGGTTCCAATTGAAAGTAGGAGGAGATCCCGATGTTGATATTGATCGTATTCGAGCGGTTCGTGCTATCCTCAAAAACGGCGAGCGATTGGTAGCGGATGCCAATACCGGTTGGACCCAGCATGAGGCGGTCCGTGTCGTTCGCGCAGTGCGAGATTTAGATGTCTACATTGAGCAACCTTGTTTGACCTACGAGGAATGCCTTGCAGTGAGGCGCCAGACGGATCACCCCTTTATCTTGGATGAAAACGTCGATTCCCTAGATCTTTTATTGAGGGCTAAGGCCGATTTGGCCATGGATGTGGTTAATTTAAAGATTAGTAAACTTGGCGGGTTGACCAAGACACGGCAAGCGCGAGACCTGTGTGTTAGTATGGGAATTGCGATGACGCTGGAAGACAGTTGGGGCGGCGACATTGTTACCGCTGCGATTGCTCATTTAGCCCACAGCACACCGGAGCCGTTCCGTTTCACGAGTACTGATTTTAATAGCTACGTGACGGTGAGTCTTGCCGAGGGGGCTCCCCAGCGGGTGGAGGGATATTTTCAGGCTTCATCGGCTCCAGGGTTGGGGATTACTCCTCGGTTGGATGTTCTAGGGCCGCGACTGGTGGATGTTTGTTCTTAATTCAATTTGTCTGAATTCGTGCCATTGATTCCTGATGAGAACGCCCATCAAACTGACTCTAACTGACCGATCACGATGGCCTTTGGTGGTCCTAGCTTCGCTTTGGGTAACCCTGCACCTGACTTTGGTTTTGACCGCGGATTCGACTAATAGTCGGCCGGCAGAACTAACGGTGAAAGGTTTGTTTGGATCCGATACCTACAAGAGTGAGGATTTCAGCGCGCACTGGATGAACGATGAATCGGCGTATCTCATCTGGGAACCTCCGATGGCAGGGAAGGGGAAAGATTTGGTGCGGGTGGATGCTGTTAGCGGAAAAAAAACAATTTTGGTGCCGGCGAGCGACTTTGTAACCTCGGAGGGTGTGGCTTTGTCGGTGGAGAGTTATAGTTGGTCGAAGGATAAGTCGCGCCTCTTGCTTTACACCGATTCCAAACGGGTTTGGAGGACGCATAGTCGAGGGAATTATTGGGTGCTCGATCGGACCAGTCATGAGCTGATACGGATTGGGGGCGAGGCGCCAGCCTCCACTTTGATGTTCGCTAAGTTCTCACCGGACGGTCGTCGGGTCGCCTATGTGAGGGAGCGGAACATTTATCTCCAAGAGATCGGCAGTCGTCGGATCAAGGCACTGACCACCGCGCCATCGGAGGAGATTATCAATGGGACCTTTGACTGGGTTTATGAGGAAGAATTGTCCCTGCAGGATGGTTTCCGTTGGAGTCCGGACGGTGCGTCGATTGCTTATTGGCAATTAAATACCGAAGGGGTCCGAGAGATGCCGCTCGTTAATAACACCGAAGGGCTCTATCCGAAAATTCAACGAATTAAATATCCCAAGACAGGTGAATTAAATGCCGCCTGCCGGATTGGAGTGATCGATTTAGGGTCGGAGCAAACCCGGTGGATGGATATTCCTGGTGATCCAAGAGAACATTACCTTTTCGATCTTGAATGGCCTGAGGGATCCAAGGAGTTATTCATTCAGCAATTAAACCGGTTGCAAAATACTAACCGAGTTTTTTTAGCCGATCCGTTGACGGGCCAGGCTCGGGAGATCCTAGTCGACACCGATGCAGCGTGGGTAGAAGGACACGCCAACCTGACTTGGAATACGGAGACGCAACAGTTTCTTTTCTGGAGCGAGCGAAGTGGATGGGATCAACTATATTGGGCGGGGTTAAAAGGAGAAAAGCTGCAATTAGCCACACCCGGCAAATTTGATGTGACGGCTCTTCTGCGCTGGGACAAGGCGGGTCGGCAGTTGTACTTTATGGCCTCACCGAACCACCCTTCTCAACGCTATCTTTATCGTGCTGCAGCGAAAGAAAACCGGGTTCAACGAGTGACGCCGGAAGAATCGTCTGGGACTCATAGTTATTCGATTTCTCCTAATGGCCGATTGGCTTTTCACACGGTTTCTTCCTTCCAAAATCCGCCGATGACCGAGTTGGTTTCTTTACCCGATCATAAGCGAGTGCGTTTGATGACCGAAAACAAAGTCCTGAAGGAAAAGTTGGCTGCGTTGAAACTTCCGAGGGGTGAATTTTTTCGTGTCCCAGTGGGGGATGGGGTGCAGATCGATGCGTGGGCCCTGCTGCCGCCTAGCTTTGATCCGAGTCGCAAGTATCCCTTGATCATTTACGTCTACGGGGAACCAGCGGGGCAGACCGTTAAGGATCAATGGGGTGGTACCACGGGTTTGTGGCACCAACTCTTGGCTCAACAGGGTTATGTGGTGATGAGTTTTGATAATCGTGGGACAGCGACTCCGCGCGGTCGTGATTGGCGTAAATCGATCTACCGAAAGATAGGTGTGTTGGCCTCACAAGACCAAGCTGACGCCGTGCGACACGTGTTGGCCAAGCGCCCTTATTTGGATGCGACCCGGGTGGGGGTCTGGGGATGGAGCGGTGGTGGATCGATGACCCTGAATGCACTTCTGCGTTATCCGGATCTTTATTCCGTCGGTATTTCCATTGCATCGGTCCCCAATATGCGACTTTACGATACAATTTATCAGGAGCGCTACATGGGGTTGCCGTCTGACAATGCGGACGGTTATATTCAGGGATCGCCGCTGACCTTTGCTCATCAGTTAAAGGGGGCGCTCTTGTTGATTCACGGCACCGGTGACGACAATTGTCATTATCAGGGGGCGGAGGCGTTGATGAATGCTTTCATCGAATCTAATAAACCCTTCCGTATGATGGCCTATCCGAATCGGTCGCACTCGATCAATGAAGGAGCCAACACCAGTCTACATTTAAGAGAGATGATGACCTCGTTCTTTCTTGAAAAACTGCCGGCAGGGGCTCGGTAATTGAAGGTAAGCGGTCGCCCAACCCCATGGTTTCCTAGTTGTCGAAAGTAGGATAGTCGACGATCGAAGGCGGGGCCGAAAGGTCGACCAACCGGACTAGGCTTTCGCCGGTTCCCAGTTCCAAGGCATGAGTTTGGCAACCGTAGGGATCGTATGCCTGCGGAAGACGACGCAACCCATCCGTCAACCAACTCCACCGGATCTAACCCGTTTCGTGGTGCCTCCGCCGAGTCAGGCTAGGCCGGAGAGCCTGATTCGAGGGGCTGAGCGCAAAGTGATTCGCTGCGTTTTGAATCCGCTACGCTTCAGCAGCGGTTATTCCGGCCTGCTCTGCAGTCCTCCTGCTCCCTTTGCGGTTTTGACGCAGTGGCCAAAATCGCCTCGGTCCGTCAATGAGACTGCACTGCCCATCGTCGTCCACAACAGACTCAGGAGGCAGACTGCCAGCCCTCGTAGTCCATGCCGCCTTGCAATCATGGCAGCAGAGGATTCCAGACTTTTTCGAAGCCCCACCCTTGAAAGTCCTTCACATTGGAGGTGGCCAAATGGGTAACTCCACTGTGCCGCAATGTCAGTGCAATCCGGGCATCAAAGATCTGCCGACGAGCAAAATTCTTGCCCCCAGCCAGCGCCCATACCGCGTCCATGATGGGGGCATTTTCGATTCTCATGACGTTGGGTATTTTCCAATATGAGATCACTAAATCTCTGGCCGCGACGGCTGAAAGCGGGTGCGCCATGACCACTGGGTTCCTCAGGTGAATATACAATTCCACCAGAACGTAATCCGCAATGGCGACCCGCACCGAGGGAACCCCAAAGTTTTGCCGCAGGAAACTCACCGCACTGCCATGCCACTCTGAAGCAGGATTGAGCGAATAGAGCAGGAGATTGGTATCAATGCCGATCATTCTCAATGGCGGATGAGCTCTTCGTTTTTGGAGAGGGCTTTGAGGTCCAATTGGTCGAAGTTCGGGTCAAAGGCGCTTCCTTTGAGGATGGGAAGTTCCCACCCTCCCGATGTGTCGTGCACCGGATAGGCAAGGGCCATGTATTCGATGCCTCGACGCACCACCTCTGCGAGCGACCATTCCCGCTGCTCAGCTATCGCCTTGGCTTTGTAATAGAGCTGATCTGGGAGTTGCACTTGGGTCTTAATCATAATGGCATTTTGCCCTCTGTGGCATTAAAGTAAACTCAGAACATTGGGAATTTGACAACAGGTGCGGCCGCGACTGGGTCTGGTCGCGGGCCACGTGGGGTTGAGGGTGGCGAATCGGGGGGTGGGCGCAGGTTGAGCATGGCCGCTGCTAATGGTGCCTACACCAGAGCGTGCTTTTGCCTATACCATTCTTGGAACTCAACGCCGACCGCTTCGAATCCCGCAGCGTCATGCCGCTTTGCTAGAATGGCCATTTGCACCGACCCGGTAGCCTGGTCGGTGGTCGGTGGAAGTTGGTCTCGGATGATTAGTGCCCCCGCATCCGGTTGAGAATATTTAGAGTAATTCGGCGAAGGCGGTCGTCTGGGCCTTGAGGTGCGGTGTAGACTTTGGGTCGAATATAGCCGGGAGGCGTGGACAAACCATCGGCCCACCAGCAAGTGGCAGCGTTGAAGACGATGTTCCCCTTCGGTCCCGGGTAAACGGTGCCCGTATAAACGCCCCCATTCGGTTTTCCTTCGGATTCCTGAGTGGGCCCGGTCGCTACGATTTCGAGTCCGGGAATGGGGGCAGGATCACCGTGGTATTCCCAGCCGATAACCCCAGGAATTCTGTCGCCTTGTTTCATGCCTGTCCCCGCGTAAATCCAGTGGTTTGGAAGGGAACAAATCCAATCGGCCCCGCCAGTTACTGGCCCTGTACTATGAGCGCCAACTAATTCATTGGCGTAAGGACGTTCGTGTGCGAGGGAAGCCATGGCCACGAATTCTCGGGTCCCGCCGGGCGGGCCAAAAACCCCGGTTCTTTCAAAGGCTCGACCCGAGGTGTCGTGTTGGATCCGACCACAGACAGCGTTTCCAGAGAAAAAGCCGACATTGAGTCCGGCACTGATGGCGGTTTGAACATTACGGAACATTTCGATGGACCAGTATTCATCGTGACCACAGCTAATAAGACCCCGTGCGCGAAGTAAACCAGAGGGATCGGAATGGGTATCGGTGTTGGAAATATAGCTGACGTCAAAGCCATGAGCTTCCAGCCAGTAAACAAAGGGGAACTCCCAGAGAAAGAATTCACCAGAACCTATTGAGAGCGGTTGATCAAGGATTTGGCAGTACTTCCCGTAGGGACGATCAAAACTCACTTGAACTCCACCGCCCCAATACCATTCGTTTTTACCATCGTCGTAGAGTGAGAATTGAGACGGCCAACGGTTGTAGGCCTGCCAAGTATTATCAGAACATTGATAGAGAAAATCGGAACGTCGATCATCTCGGACGATAAAGATGATGTAGCTTTGAAGTCCTTCACGCGCTTCGGTGAGTTTCGCTACATAAACTCCACTGAGCCAAGTGGGGGGAATGCGCAGAGTTGCGGAAGGCTGCCAATGCGAGGCCCGTAATCGCTTCGGCCCAATGTCGGGATCCGCTTGAACGTGTCCTTGGAAAGGGCCTAGATGTTTGAGGTGCCGTCCGCCGTGTCCTTGGTAATAGCCCAATCGAAAAATATCGATGGTGAAATCTGAGGTTGGATTGGTGCTAACAAAGAAGGTAAGGCGATCGCCGGATCGGACCCGAGTTTGAGAGGCATAGCCTTCAATCCAAGGGCATCGATAGCGTGTTTTTGGATCAATCCGGGTTTTAGTCAGCATCCAATCGTGGGTCCCAAGACGACGATTCTCGACGAGGACCCGAGCGGAACCTCCAAGGGAGGGCACGGAGGAAGCCGTGGTCACGGAGTTGGGGTCAAAGCCCAATGCGCCTGCCGCCACCAGAGCTTTGACCGCATCGCGACGAGACAATTGAGGAGGAAGAGAATCGCTCATGGAGGGGGGAGAGAAGAGGTTTTGCGTTCGCGGGTCATGGGCATGCGGGGAGTCGATCAGCGTGAGCGAAGAATTGCACGTTGATACAGAGAAGAATCTACGCGGAAGGTGCGGGCCCCTCGGATGTTTAGTAACGGGCGACAGTAGGGTCTACCTCTTCACTCCATTGATCGATACCGCCCGAGAGATTGATGAGATCTTTATGGCCTAGGGCCTGAAGGAATCCGATAGCCCGACCGCTCCGAACTCCGTGGTGGCAATAGACAACGACAGTGGCCCCCGACCAGTCATCGAGTTCATTGGCGCGGGCCGCGAGTTCAGAAAGGGGAAGAAGTCGGGAGCCAGCGATGGAGCAAAAAATGTGCTCTTCGCTTTCTCTAACGTCGAGAAGAAGGGGAGGATTAGGGAGCAGTAGACGCGCCGCGAGCTCGATGGGTGATATTGATTTCATCCCTCAGATTAACCTTCGAGACCGGCGAGATAACGTTCAGCCTCGATCGCCGCGGCGCAACCCATGCCCGCAGCTGTGATCGCCTGACGATAAACCGAATCGACACAATCACCGGCCACAAAGACCCCAGGAACGCGAGTACCTACGAAGCCCGATGGTTTGAAGTAACCGTTATCATGAAGATCGAGAAGACCTTTGAAGAGAGCGGTATTCGGGACATGCCCGATGGCAGCAAACACCCCCGAGCAAGCGAGAGTCGATTCAATCCCCGTTTTTAGATTTTTCAGCTTAACTCCAGTCACTTTATCGGCTGCGATATCAGTAATTTCGGTTACCGCGCTATCCCAAATGGGTTGGACTTTGGGATTAGCCAAGAGCCGGTCAGCCATAATTTTGGAGGCACGAAGAGTGTCGCGTCGGTGGACAAGATAAACAATCGAAGCGAAGCGAGTGAGGTAATTAGCCTCTTCGCAGGCTGAGTCGCCACCGCCGACGACGACCACCGGTTGGTTACGAAACATGGGCAGAGCTCCATCGCAAGTAGCGCAATAAGTGACCCCTTTCTTTTCTAATTCATTTTCACCCGGGACATTGAGGTGTTTGTGGCCGGCGCCACTTGAAACGATCAGGGTTTTTGTTTGAACCGGTTCGCCGTCCACGGAGAGTTGAATGACATTGGAGTCAAAAGAGACGGATTCGACCGTGGCAAAGCGGACTTGAGCTCCAAATTTCTCGGCTTGAGCCTGCATACGAGTCATCAGTTCGTAGCCATCGATCCCTTCTGGAAATCCAGGAAAGTTCTCGACGATACTGGTGGTGGTGAGGAGTCCCCCGGGCATGATTCCAGTGAGCACCAAGGGTTTGAGATTAGCGCGAGCTGTATAGACGGCGGCAGTGAGACCGGCGCAACCGGTACCGATGATGACAACATTCTCCATAAGATTACCCGCTGACGGTAACGTTGTCTGGTTCTAAGGCCAAATGGCTTTCGTGAAAAATGTAAGAGAAGGGGCAAATGAAAGAGGACGATCGATTGCCTTGATAATCGGCAGTCTCTAGAATTGAGCGATGCGAGTTTGTTCCGCGCTGTTAACCCTGATACTTGTGGTTGCTTTGACGAATGGGACAGGTGTCTCTGGGGCAGAGCTTTCGGCGACCGATATTTTAGATCGGATGATTGACCAATCGCGGTTGACATCTGAGAACAAGCAAAGTCGGTGGCATTCCTGTCGACGGATAACCACTGTGGAGGAGTTGGAGGCAAGTGGCGGTGTGGCGAGTCGGAAGAGTCGTGAGCAACGAATGGTTTCTTCGAATGGGGTGGAGACGCTGCGTTTAATAAAAGTAAATGGAGAACCGGTGAAGGTATCTGGGAAGAAAAAAAGCAGGGGAAAAGACCCAGAGAGCGAAGGTGACGAAGATTGGCAGAAAGAGCCTGATCAAAAAGAGCGACCTCGCAAGGATCGGGAAGGATCAAAAAAGGGAAAGAATGGTCGAGGCGAGATTGATGAGGCTCTTTTACGGCGTTTTAATTATCAAAGAAGCGGTGAGGAAATAATCGAGGGTCGCACGAATTATGTCCTTTCGTTTAGTCCAAAACCGGTAGGCAGCGACGCTGATATGATGAGCCGGATGGTCAGTCTTTTGAATGGGAGGATTTGGGTGGACTCAACGGCCTTTGAACTGACGCGAGTGGATGCTCATTTGATCAAGTCTTTTGATATCCTGGGAGGGATTGCAGCATCGATTCAGCGACTCAATTTTGCAATTGAACGAATGCCTTTAAAGGAAGGCGTATGGGAAACTCGATCAATGCGAACCGAGCTTCAAGGCCGGAAATTTTTAAGTAGTATGCGGATGCGAATCCTGATGGACCAAGATGAGTTTGAAACGGTTCAGTCGCCTAAAATAGCTCAGTAATTAGGAGAATTTG
Source organism: Akkermansia muciniphila (assembly GCA_945898055.1). Lineage (GTDB taxonomy): Bacteria > Verrucomicrobiota > Verrucomicrobiia > Limisphaerales > UBA9464 > SXXZ01. Next base: position 15,995 of record CAMDGV010000088.1, read on the forward strand.
GCTGTAACGTTGATTCAAATAACCGTCAAATAATCCATTAAGTGCGGCAAGAAGAGGGATGAATTCGAAAGTCGTTTTCAAAAAGTCCGACGCCCCTTGCGAGCCGTCGGACTTGGCTGAATTCAAGTGAGCTATTTATTCGAATTGGGGACGTTGGGGACGACCTTCTGAACGATTACCCTGCCGACCTTCCTGTGGGTTGCCAGATCGACCTTGATTGCTCGGCCCCC
>CAMDGV010000089.1 GCA_945898055.1 Akkermansia muciniphila
GCGACATCTGAAAATCACATCCGACTGAGAACTGAGCAAATCAGACGAAATTGCTCTTATAAAAGCTGACCAGATGCCGGGGCTGATAAAGAAAGTTTTTTGGATTAAAAAATTTATATTTTATTCTTCGATTATGGCGCTAATTTTAATTGAAGACTTGCTGCTAAATAAATTTTTGAAAATTTCTATACTTGTAAATGATATAATAATATGAGAAATATATTATTTAAAATTCTGATCTTTGTTGTAATTAGTATAAAATTAATTGGTCAAACACCCGGGACCAAGAAATGGGAGTTCCAGACGGGAGGATTGGTCTACTCCTCCCCCGCGATAGGATCTGACGGCACGGTGTATGTGGGGAGTGGTGACTGGAAGGTGTACGCGCTGAATGGCGCGACGGGAGCCAAAAAGTGGGAGTTCTTGACGGGAGAAGTGGTCAGGTCTTCCCCCGCGATAGGATCCGACGGCACGGTGTATGTGGGGAGTGGTGACTGGAAGGTGTACGCGCTGAATGGCGCGACGGGAGCCAAGAAGTGGGAGTTCCTGACGGGAGGAATGGTCTCTTCCTCCCCCGCGATAGGATCTGACGGCACGGTGTATGTGGGGAGTGGTGACTGGAAGGTGTACGCGCTGAATGGCGCGACGGGAGCAAAGAAGTGGGAATTCCTGACGGGAAGATGGGTCGATTCCTCCCCCGCGATAGGATCCGACGGCACAGTGTATGTGGGGAGTTATGACAAGAAGGTGTACGCGCTTAATGGCGCGACGGGAGCCAAGAAGTGGGGTTTCCTGACGGGAGAACGGGTCTCTTCCTCCCCCGCGATAGGATCTGACGGCACGGTGTATGTGGGGAGTTATGACAGCAAGGTCTACGCGCTGAATGGCGCGACGGGAGCAAAGAAGTGGGAGTTCCTGACGGGAGGGCGTGTATGGTCCTCCCCCGCGATAGGATCCGGCGGGACGGTATATGTGGGGAGCGATGACAAGAAGGTCTACGCGCTGAATGGCGCGACGGGAGCCAAGAAGTGGGAGTTCCTGACGGGAGGGTTTGTCTGGTCCTCCCCCGCGATAGGATCTGACGGCACGGTGTATGTGGGGAGTAGTGACAAGAAGGTGTACGCACTGAATGGCGCGACGGGAGCAAAGAACTGGGAGTTCCAGACGGGGGATTTGGTCCAGTCCTCCCCCGCGATAGGATCCGACGGCACGGTGTATGTGGGCAGTAATGACGGGAATGTGTTCGCGATTTACACAGATTCCACAGGACTAGCGTCTTCGGATTGGCCCATGTATCGAGCTGGTACATCAAGAACTGGGCGCTCACAATCTCAGCAGCAAGGAGATTTTGTCTGGAGAATTCAAAAAGCTGGGAAAACCATGTACCTTGGTGGGACCGTGTCAGCGTTGAGGACATCAGATCTTCCATTTCCTAAGAGCTTCGACACCGCTTTTTCATTAAGCCAAAAACTAATTCTGCCTAACGACCCAATTGAAATGGGCGGTTCATTGGCCGAAATTTATACGACTTCTCGTTCAATGCTGCCAAGCGGTAGCAACCTAAAATTGATTCTTGGAGACTCTGATTATGATCAATTGCAGGGGTTGTTAACCAGCTTTGGTCTACCGGTTGATTTGTTGTTACAATATCGTCCTTGGTTTGCGCTGCAGTTTGTTGCACAACAAGGTTTGTTAAAAAACGGATTCGACCCGGTTAGAGCGCCAGACAATTATTATTTCAATCTGTCAAAATCTCTTTTAAAGCCGCGAGCGTTTCTTGATACATATCAGCAAGCTGTTGATGCATCTGCAAGCGCTGCTGATGCTTCATGGGGAAAATTAATTAAAGATCGATCAGCAGAAGAGCCGTTTGATTCATTTATAGGTCGGGTTGGATATACAGCTTCAGATTTGGTGAATATGTGGAGGCTCGGCGATGTAGTAGGTATTGGTAAAATGATTGACACATTGGCGGATCGTCACCCAAACTTGTATTCATCTTTGATAGCCGAACCCTTAGGTCGATGGATACCTACGCTCGAAGCACAAATTCAAAGCGGCCAAACTGCATTTACATTAATAAGGGCAGGTCATCTGGTTGGTAGAGATGGTGTTATAAAGCGGTTGCGGGAAAGGGGTTTCTATATATCTCAGTTGCCATTGTCTGCTCCTTTTATAACTGCGCACCCAACATCACAAGGATTCGTGATCGGCAAAGACGCAACTCTCAGTGTTCAGGCAACAGGAGCCGAACCGTTATACTATTATTGGTCTAAAGATGGTATAAAGCTGCAAGGTTATAATACAAATGCGCTTAAACTAAAAAACCTCACTGCTAGCAATGCTGGTAGATATAAAGTTGCGGTTTCGAATGAAGTTGGGGTGGTCGTTTCTATGGAGGCTTCACTTTCTGTTGTTAGCACTCTTCCTCAAATATTAACACAACCGCAGGGGGGACAATTTCAGGAAGGAACAAACGTGGTTCTTTATGTAGAAGCTTCTGGTGAGTATTTAAGCTATCAATGGAAACGCGATGGGGTGGATTTATCTGGTGCTACTAATTCTTTTTTAACATTTGATCCTGTTAAAAACAATGATAAAGGTAAATATACAGTCGATGTAAAGAACCCATTTGGAACTGTGAGTAGCCAACCTGTTTTAATAGTTGTCACTCGGTTTCCCGTGGGGACTGCGAAGTGGGATTTCCTGACGGGAGAACGGGTCTCTTCCTCCCCCGCGATAGGATCCGACGGCACGGTGTATGTGGGGAGTGACGACGGGAAGGTGTACGCGCTAAATGGCGCGACGGGAGCCAAGAAGTGGGATTTCCTGACGGGAGAGAGGGTCAATTCCTCCCCCGCGATAGGATCCGACGGCACGGTGTATGTGGGGAGTTATGACAAGAAGGTCTACGCGCTGAATGGCACGACGGGAGCCAAGAAGTGGGAGTTCCTGACAGTGGCCAAGGATGAGTCGTGGGCGGGTGCCACGTTGCAACGGGGTGTCGTTTCCTCCCCCTCGATAGGACCCGACGGTACGGTGTATGTGGGGAGTGATGACAATAAGGTGTACGCGCTGAATGGCGCGACGGGAGCCAAGAAGTGGGAGTTCCTGACGGGAGGATGGGTCCAATCCTCCCCCGCGATAGGATCCGACGGGACGGTGTATGTAGGGAGTCGGGACGGGAATCTGTACGCGCTGAATGGTGCGACGGGAGGCAAGAAGTGGGAGTTCAAGACAGAAAGATGGAAGGGCAATTCCTCCCCCGCGATAGGTTCCGACGGCACGGTGTATGTGTGGAGTTACGCTATAGCCTCAAGTTCAGAAGGTTTGGCTAAATCACCTTGGCCTAAGTTTCACGCAAATAATTTAAATACAGGTGAAATCCCATCTGGATTCGGACCTCTGCTGATAATCTATTCTCCACAATCAGGTCTAAATCTTAACATCCCTATCTCACCTGACTTCGATACAATCCTAGAATATTCCACAAATCTTAATCAATGGAGCGAACAACAACGTTTTGGCCGCCAAACTAACGTGCCGTCAATCGTCGTACCGTTGAAGATGGATCAAACAAAATCAATGGAATATTGGCGCACAAGAACTCAATGATTGGAGGCGGCGGTTTCAATCTTTACTACATTTTTATTCGGCTCGAACGATTCGAAACCAAGCTTGCGCCAAAAATGCAAAAGCCGAGATTCGTTGTCGGCGTTTTTCTCAAATCGCCAGTCGTATTCTTTACCCACTAAAGAACAAGGTTTTTCCGCAACGTGGGCAGTTATAACCTCATATTTTTGGCGCATCTCATTTATCAATTTTGCGAATCTCTTGAAAGTATTGATAGGAATTTGCTTTTTGACGCGGAGGGTAAATGGCGGTTCCTCCATCTCGTTGGCGATGCGTTTGGCACGACCTCATAGAGAGTGGGTGAGGTCTCACGCAAAGACGCGGAGACGCAAAGGGAAAAAGAGGATTTGGAGAAGTATTTCATGGCTTTCTTGAACTCCGCCTCGAAAGCAAATTCCTATCAGTTTAGAACCAGAGAAAAACTAGGGTCAGCCTTCCAAGACCGCCACCGCTGCTGCTGTGGTCCGAGTGTGGGTCAGACTGAGATGAATCCGCAGGCATCCGCGCGCTTTTGCAAGAATTTCGGCCGGACCGTGCAACCGAATCTGCGGTTGGCCTGATTCAAGGCGGAGCACTTCCATATCACGCCATCCCAGCGTTTCACTGATTCCAGTTCCAAAGGCTTTACTAACGGCTTCCTTAGCAGCAAATCGGGCTGCCAGCGACGGGACCGGATCATTCTGACTTCGACAGTACTCCCATTCGGAATCCGTCAAAATCCTCCGGGCAAATCGTTCACCAAACCGCGTGTGTGCTGATCGGATTCGACTTAATTCGACCAGATCAATTCCTAACCCCAAGATCATCGGGGGCCCTGATATTTGACGCATTTCATCCCGGATAACCCTCCATCACCTTAAGCATCTGGTGCACTGCAACCGCTAAACCGGTGGTTACAGCACGGCTAATAATGGAATGACCGATGTTTAACTCCTGCAGATGGGGAACTAAATGGAGCAATGGGACATTCTCAATCGTCAACCCGTGACCCGCGTTGACCCTTAATCCGCAGGCATGAGCGTGGCGTGATGCCGCAACTAAACGTTCGATCTCAGCAGTGCGCTCTCGCTTAGAATGAAAAGCGTGGGCGTATGGGCCGGTGTGCAATTCAACAAACTGCGCTCCAACCGCCGCGGCCGCATCCACCTGAGCTAGGTCAGGCCCAATAAAGAGACTGACTTCAATGCCCGCCTCGTTCATTCGCCGTCGGGTTTCGATCAGTGAATTCAGATTCGCGATCACATCTAATCCACCTTCGGTCGTGACTTCCTCGCGTCGTTCCGGGACCAAACAAACACTATCCGGCTTCACTCGGAGGGCAATCTCAACGATCTCGGGTACATTACCTATTTCAAAATTAAATCTCCGCCTGACCACCCGTCGTAGTTCAGGAATATCGGCGTCGACAAGATGGCGGCGATCCTCGCGAAGATGTGCCGTGATACCGTGTGCCCCTGCATCCAGACAAATCTGAGCAGCAGCCACCGGATCCGGTTCCCCATTCTTACGGTCCCGATAACGAGCCTGTCGAAGCGTAGCTACGTGATCAATATTAACACAAAGTTGAAGCATACTAACGGATTATGGTTTGAGATTCGGCAGACTCACAGCGCTCTTTAACTTACGCTCTGGGGCAATAGGAGGATCAATCCAACGGGTCAACACGACCCATTCAAATGCCGTCAACCCGGTCGGAGCTTTTCTTTGGAACTCAAGGACGCCAGGAGTTATTTGACGAAGAACGGTCACGGTGTTGTCGGTATCGGTTATCTTCCGTAAAAGCCGCTGTCCTGGACCTTCAGTCATACTCGGACGCAATCCGGTCGAAATATCCTTCACTTGGAGGCCTGCAGACCAGTGCGGTATGTTTTCCGAGGTGATTTCCCAATCGTAATAAACCACACCTGGTTTCTTCATCTGAGCAAAGAGTTCCGCGGGTGGCAGATTGGTTGAGCGTCGGAGACTTACTAGGCTCAAGCCGACGAATCCCGGTTCCCTGTTAGTGGGGCCAGACAGGGTGGGAGTGGCAATGGGCGCACTCGACAAACCGAGGATTTGCTTTGATTGATCATACATCACCAGTCCCGGAAGGCGTCCATCGAGGATGTTGGTCGAATACTTGGGCTCAATGACGGCATGAGCTTTAGCTATTAAATGAGCTGGTTTATCCGAGTGAACCACTCCGTAAGTTGAGAAGGGATTGTCTCCTTGTGACCAGAGGTACATTTGTCCGAGTGCTTCCCCGCGGGTGAAGGCCTCGGTACCGATCGCTTCGAGGATAAAGGAGGTTACTCCCCGGGTCGCGGTAAAGGCGACTAATGGCTCCCGGATAAGATGTGTCGGATAATTCCAATCCTTTAGGACTAACCCGACCGCTTTGGGATGGCTGACAGTACCAGACCAACGGACCGCTCCATTGCTCGCGGTGGCGGCGAGATCGAGGCCGGGCCACACCCCGGGCGTTGATTTAAATTCGAGCAGGCGTTGGGGCTGAGCAGAGGATCCCAAGACCCGGTTGCGAAAGGTAAGAGCTTTTTCCGATCCACTCCGGCTCGAAGCAAAAAGCCAACCTTTCTCAGCGCTTACCGTGGCACCCACCGGCCCAGAATAATAAGGTTTCACCCATTTTGGGAAAGCATCTGACCACACTGAGGCTCGGTCGGTGCTGATGCGGACCGCCAATAAGATTTCGGGAGTTCCGTCGGTGTGCCGCCAAATTTCACCGGCGGATTCGTGGGCCAAAAGATCATCGACCAGCGGCCGAATTAACGCCTCGGTCGACTTCGTTGGATCGCTGATCGGGTTAGCCCCTCCGACCCATTCCAAAGCAAACTTAGCCACGTTGGTTGAAAGTCGAGGTGCCAACTCAGTCACATTTGGATCCGACATTATCTGTTGCAAAGCGGGAGCAGCCTTTTGAGTGCGCAAGCCGTCTGCGCCGCTAAACCGCCATTGGGCATCGAGTCGAGGTTCAGATTTACTACAACCGGCTAGGCAAACCGCTAGAATCGCGGCCCAAAGGGTTAAAACACGCTTCGTCATGTCGGCAAGGATCTAATCGATATTTGACTTCGAATCAATGCGGCTTTCCGAACTAGCCGTGACCGTTCATTCTTTTAACGATGCTTGACCCGTGGTTCCTCCTGCAATCTCCACCCTCCGACCCTGCCTTCAATATGGCGGCCGACCAGATTCTTCTTGAGACAGTCCATCGCCTCGGCAAACCCGTTCTGCGGCTTTATTCTTGGACTTGTCCGGCAGCGACCTTTGGCTACTTTCAACGCTATTTGGATATCGCCCCACTGACCGAACTGCGACCTCTCATCCGAAGAACGACGGGCGGAGGTCTGGTGCCACACGACGCTGACTGGACTTATTCTGTGGCCTTTCCCTCAAGTCATACTTGGTACGGGTTGGACGCTCGTGAAAGTTACGCCAGAATGCACCGATGGTTAAGGGATGCTTTCGCGCGACTTCACTATGAAACGGTCCTTGCGCCCTGCTGCGATCCCTCTGGACCAGGACAGTGTTTTATTGGTGCCGAGCCTTCTGACCTTCTTTTTCAAAGCCGCAAGATTGCGGGAGCGGCACAACGTAGATCGCGTCTCGGGCTCTTGATCCAAGGCAGTATCCAACCGCCGCAGGGATGTTCTCGGGTGGATTGGGAACAATCTTTGATCACTCTAGGTTCTCTGGAGGCGGGCATACTCTGGAAACCATTCCCTGAATTGGACACCTTTCAGCGTCAAGCTGAGGAACTCGCCAAGGCGGTTTATGGGACGATTGCCCACACTGAACGGCGCTAAAAACACCTATCCAGAGCTCGGTTGCTCAAGGGTGATGCTCGATACGCACTAGTTGGGTATCCTTGTTGCCCACCCATGCGGATCCATTCTCTAAGATATATAAGCAACCGTCTGGACCGATACTCAGATCCATAGGGCGCATAAAGGTCATGTCGGGACAAAAACGATCCATGTGCAATGATCCGTCTGCCTTCTTTGCAATCTGATTTTCCTTATCTAAGTGCACGGCAATAATCCAGTTCCTCGACCACTCGTAAATAAACAGGGTGTGATCAAACTCCCGAGGTAATTTAGTCGGCGAGGCAAGTGTCTCGTTGAAATAATAAACCGGCCCCGCGCAGGCGGTGCGGCCTCCATCTCGAACCGCAGGAAAGCGAGTGGATGCCCCGTAGGGATACCAAATGAAAGCGGGCTGAGCCGGAGGGAGTTTCTGGGTGCCCGTGTTGTAGCGAGATTCATTTAAAGGAGTCGCTGGATCCCAAGCTTCCCCAGTTTTTCGACTGGCAAAATCATAGCGTCGATAGGGTTTGTTATCCGCAATGACCAATGGCCAACCAAAATTTCCGGCGACTCGGGCTTGGTTAATTTCATCAAAACCAGCGGGACCTCGATTTTCATTCGGCCCACCTGAATCGGGGCCAACTTCACCCCAATAAAGATAACCCGTTTTAGGATCCACCTCGATGCGCCAAGGATTCCGGTTGCCCATCACATAAATCTCCGGTCGAGTCTTCGGGGTGCCCGGCGGGAAAAGATTGCCTTTGGGAATGGTGACAGTGCCATCCTTCTCAGGATGGACCCGCAGAATTTTTCCGCGCAAATCGTTCGGATTTGCTGCCGATTTTAAAGCGTTCCAAGGCCCTCGACCGTCTCGCTCATCGACCGGTGTGAATCCATCGGATTCTCCCGGATGGGTATTGTCACCCGTCGATGCATAAAGATTACCCTGCGAATCAAAGGCCAAGGAGCCGGCCGAGTGACAGCACTGTTCGCGCTGGGTTCGGATTCTTAGTAATTCTTTCCGAGTAGAAAGATCCAAGGTTTCGCCAACCAAAGTAAAGCGGGATACCAGATTGTCGCCCACCTTACCTATTTCGGGAACTTGGGTTGTGAACGGCTCGGAGTGAAAGAGGTAGACCCAATGATTACTTAGAAAATCGGGGTCTAAGGCAATCCCTAATAAGCCGTCTTCTAGCTCGCTAAACACCGAAATCTGGGCCGCTACAACGGTGGTTTTTGTGTCTGGCTTCCAAATCTTGACCACTCCAGCACGCTCAATCACGAAGATCCAACCGTTTCGAGCGACCGCTATTTCCATCGGATTGATCAGGACATCATCGACCTTTCCATCCCCATCCAAATCCCGGTCGGCCTCCAAAATCACCTTTCGAAAAACACCGTTTGTTTGTGAACCCGTCGGCCCAGGCATTGCCTTTTCTGCGGCCACAAGGGAGGAAGCTGCAATCAATCCAAGAGACAAAAGCCATTTTCGCCAGCGCATACGAAAAGTGAACCATTGCTGGGACCAACTAGGCAACGATGAGGGTTAAAAATGACATTCTATTTTTGAGGAACCCCTTCTCAAAGGACAAAAGTGGGAATGGATTTCTGTTCAATCACAGTCGACGGTTGAGGCCAAGTCAAAGTTACTCACAATCCATCGGTGAATTGTTTGTGGAGGACAGGGGCTTCCACCGGGAAGCGAGGCACCGTGTACTGAGGGGAGTGCAAGACTCGCCCGATAATTCTCGCAGTGGTGACAGCGGATCAAAACCTGATTTTAAAAGGTCGAAACGAAATCGGCCTCAAATCGATCTGAGTAAGCTCGATCGGTTGCCGCCCCACTCGATTGAAGCTGAGCAAGGGGTGTTAGGCTGCTCCCTCTTGGCTCCCAATGAATGTTTGGGAATTTGCATCGAAAAGTTTAAGACTGGAGCCGAAACCTTCTATGATCTGAGGCATCAGGCGATCTACCAACTTTTGGCAGAAATGTACGACAATAAGGATGCCATTGATCTCATTACGGTTCAACAGAAGTTGAAGGATGCACATCAACTCGAAGCCGTGGGTGGATTAGGCTACCTGAGTGGTCTACAAGACGCTGTCCCTAGTGCGGCGAACCTTTCCTACTACATCGAAATTGTGCGAGAAAAGCATGTTCTAAGACGCATGCTGAGCGCCTGTACCTCGGTTGTATCTCGGGTTCATGAGCACGAAGGGGAAGTGGACAGCTTATTGGACGAGGTCGAGCGGGACATTTTGCGGATCAGTGAAGACCGCGAAACTACCACCATCCGACCAATGAAAGAGTTGGTCTACGGAGCCATTGATATGATCCAAGAATTCCACCAACGCGGTGGCGGACTTACCGGATTATCAACTGGGTATGCGGATTTTGACAAAATGACGAGTGGTCTGCACGGCGGTGAAATGGTGGTCATTGCGGCGCGACCCTCAATGGGTAAAACCTCTTTGGTGATGAATATTGCCGAACACGTGGTGATTAACGAGAAACAAGCCGTGGGGGTTTTTAGTCTAGAAATGACCTCAGAATCGTTGGTAATGCGTATGCTGTGTTCTCTTGCCAAGGTCAATGCTCGGTCGATTCGTGAGGGTTTTATGGCCGAACAAGATTTTAAAAAGCTCACCGGTGCGGCGGCAAAATTAGGCAAAAGTCCTCTTTACATCGACGACACCCCAGGGTTGTCCATTCTTCAACTGCGCGCCCGAGCTCGGCGGATGTGGCAACAGCATCAAGTTAAACTCTTCATCATCGATTACCTTCAGTTGATGCACTCCACTTCGCGAAAAGCTCAAGATAATCGACAGCAAGAAATCTCAGATATTTCGAGCGGGGTAAAAGCACTTGCCAAGGAATTGAACGTTCCGATTATCGTGTTGTCCCAGTTGAATCGTGAACTTGAAAAGGATAAAAGCCGGAAGCCGAGGCTCTCAGATTTGCGTGAATCTGGGGCGATTGAGCAAGATGCTGATCTGGTTGGGCTCCTTTACAAACCCGTTGAAGAAGAAGAAGAATTGGGAGATACTCGACAGGCGGTGGAGTCGCATCCGGTCAATATTCTCATCGCAAAACAGCGTAACGGGCCGACCGGTGATGTGCGGTTGACCTTCTTTAAGAGCTTCACACGGTTCGAAACTGCGGCAAAGCTAGACGCAGAAGATTGAACAGCCGATGAAATTGTCCTCCCGCCGTTGGATGCGGCTTTATGCCATCCTAATTGCCTGCTTCCAGCTTGCCGCTGCCGAAGATGATTCGCTTGTTCGGAAGATTGTCATTCAGCATCAAGGTCCGCCCGCCGTGAGTGATGAACTCATTCGCGCTAACATTCGCGTGAAGGTCGGTGATACCTTCAACCGGGTCTCTGTCGATGATGACATTAAAAATCTCTACGATACGTCTTTCTTCCATAACATTTTAGTCAGAGAAGAGCTTGTCGCTGAAGGAGTTGATTCCAATGGGGTCAAGATTCCTCGTTCCTACACGCTGACTTATGTCGTGCAGGGAAAACCGATCATCACCGAGATTCGTTTTACCGGTAATAAGAAGCATTCAACTTCGAAGCTACGGCGTAAACTCACTTCGAAAACGGGGGAGCCTATGGATGAACGGAAGCTCTTTAATGACAAACAAGAAGTCTTGAAGATGTACCAAAAGTCTGGCCTGCAGAAGTCGACTGTCGAATTCAAGCCGACCATTAACGAATCCCTGGGTCGAGGTATCGTCACTTTTGAAATAGTTGAGTCGCCACGGGTTAAAATTAAGAATGTTGTCTTTGAAGAAACCCAAGCTTTTAGTCAGAGAAAGCTCAGGAAATCGATAAAGACACGTCGCTGGTGGATTTTCTCGTGGATTACCAGTTCTGGGCGTTTTAAGGATGATGTCTTTGAAGATGACAAGGAGAAGTTGCGTGATTTTTATGCGGACCATGGATACATTGATATGGAGCTTAAAGAGCCCAAGTTTGAGTATCCAAAGACGAATAAGCTTATCCTGCACCTTCCCATTTCTGACGGCCCGCAATATCGGGTCGGAGTGGTCGATTTCAAAGGCAATGATCTCTTCCCCAAGAATCAGATTATTGAAAATTTAACCTCAAAGGATGGAGAGAAAAACAGACGAGGTCTTCAATTAAAAACCGGTCAAGTTTTCTCTCCCAATCGCCTTCGCAAGGATACGGAAGCTATTCAGGATTTCTACGGTGCCCGCGGGTATATTGACGCACGAATCCGACCGGAACGGATTGCTGATATCGAAAAAAGCTCTTTGGATCTCCGTTACAATGTCGACGAGGGGGAGAAGTTTTACGTCGAGAAAATTGAGATTCAAGGCAACACAAAAACCAAGGATAAGGTCATCCGCCGGGAGCTCGCAATCACTCCCGGTGTCACCTTCGATATGGTCCGCGCTAAGGTATCCAAGAGTCGACTCGAACAAATGCAGTTTTTCGAGAAGGTTGAGACCAAGGATGAGCCGACGGATGTTCCTAACCGCAGAAATCTGGTGATCTCTGTGGAGGAAAAGAACACCGGTAATATTGGTATCGGGGCTGGCTTTAGTTCCGTTGATTCCGTGGTTGGTTTCATGGAAATCAGCCAAGGTAATTTTGACATCGGTAATCCCCCTTATTTTACCGGTGGAGGCCAAAAAGCTCGGATTCGAGCTCAAGTGGGTTCACGTCGGCAAGACTACGTGATGACTTTTGTCGAACCGTGGTTTCTTGGTAAACGGTTAGCTCTGAGTGTCGATTTATTTCATCGCGACCTCAATTTTCTCTCCGACAACTACAATCAACGACAAACCGGCACGCGTCTCGGGCTCAGCCGTCAGTTGCCCTATAATTTTATCGGCAACATCAACTATACGATCGAGAGTATAGGCATTCGATTCTCGGATAGTTTCCGCACTCAACAACAGCAGTTCGGCAGCCAAATCCTGAAAGAAGAAGGAACTCGACTTGTATCCCGAGTGGGTTCCTCTCTGGCCCACGATACTCGCAATAACTTTCTCCTTCCTTCCCGCGGGCATCGGGCTGAAATTCTCGGAGAACTGGCGGGCGGCCCCTTCGGTGGCGATAGCGACTTCTACAAAATAGAAACACGCGTGGCTCAATATTGGTCGCCGGCAAATCTCTTAGATTCCGCTAGCACGGCTTGGGATATCTTGGAAAATCACACTCTTGAGATCGCAGGACGCCTTGGCGTTGTTGCATCCTATGGCGATTCCGACCGAGTTCCCCTCTTCGACCGCTGGTATCTTGGCGGTCAGCACAACCTCAGGGGCTTTCGATTCAGAGGGGTCGGACCTCGTGAATTCTACTCCAATGAACCTCTTGGTGGTAACACCTACTGGTTCGGTGGCGCTGAATATGGTATCCCCATCATAGAACGCGTTCGATTCGCTTTATTTTACGACATCGGAATGGTCTACCCAGATGCCTATAGTTTTGATCCAAAGGGCAGCGGGGTCGATGCTATCGGCAATCCTCTCGCCCGTGGGGATACCGGCCTTTACAATGATAATTGGGGGGTTGGAATCCGACTGAATCTCCCGATCGGCCCTCTCCGGCTCGACTACGGTATCCCTATCCATCACGATCCGTCTTCTGGAAGCTCGGGGAGATTCCAATTCGGCATTGGGTACACGCGTGACTTTTAAAATTTTACTACTAAACTCACCAAAAACTAATGAAACGATCTGTCAAACTCCTATTAGTCGCCTTTACGACGGCACTTCTCGCCTTTCCCGCTAACGCCCAAGGTAAAATTGGCGTCGTCAATTTACAGAAGTGTTTTGATAATTTCTGGCGAACCAAACAAGCAGACGCGCAAATCAAGGAGCGTCTCGCTGAATTCGAGAAGCTGGGGAATACCATGTTCGAGGATTACAAAAAATCGAACGAGGAATTCGCTAAACAGGTGGAAGGTGCCCGCGATCCGGCCCTCTCTACCGAGGAGAAGGAAAAGCGGAACAAGGAACTCGAGAAGAAACGCAAAGACATCTTGGAGATGGAAAACAATCTGAAACAGTTCCAGCAGAATAGTCAGAAAACCCTGATGGAACAGAAGGGCCGAGTTCGTGACTCTATTCTTCGCGAGGTCCGAGGTTTGATTGAAGAAAAATCAAAGGCCGCTGGAATGACGATGGTCTTGGACACAGCGGCAATGTCGGTCAATCAAACTCCCTTCGTCCTCTATAGCACGCTCATCGGATCTGAAAATGACCTCTCCGATGCCATCGCCAAGCAACTCGCTGCCACAGCACCGCCGGATGCCGTCAAGGCTGATGCCTCGAAAGCACCCGAGAAAAAGTAAGTTCAGTTCAGTTAAATTCCTTGCGTGGCTTTTTTAGAGTGACCACCGCTATAATTGTCGCCGCTGGCAGTGGTACTCGCATGGGGCCTGCTATTGATAAATTATTTCTTGAAATCGAAGGCCTCCCAGTTATCGGACATACTTGGCGGCGCTTTGATCGTCACCCCGCGATTGATCATATTGTCCTCGTTGTCCGAGAGTCTCAGACGGCGTCCTTTAATGATCTTGCACAGCAGCTGAGAGTCACCAAACCGTATACTTTGGCTATCGGCGGCCGTGAGCGACAGGATTCGGTGTGGCACGGACTTCAAGCTGCTCCAAAGGGAACAATCTGGGTGGCTATCCAAGACGGGGCTCGCCCTTGCACCTCAAACGCGACCATTTTTCTCTGCCTCCAAGCTGCTCGACGGACCGGCGCCGCGGTCGCCGCCCAACGAGTTACTGACAGCATCAAAGAAGCGTCGCCTGCCAATACCACGGTGGCTAGGCATCTGGATCGCAGTCTCCTCTGGAGTGTTCAGACGCCCCAATGTTTCGGGTTATCCCTGATTCTGAAAGCTCTTCTTTATGTTCAGGAACGGAGCATCCAAGTCACCGACGACACCGCTGCCTGCGGATTGGCTGGGATTCCCGTGGAATTAGCCGAATGCATCGATCCAAATCCTAAGGTTACTTCCGTAATTGATTTACCGATCGTCGCATATTGGCTTCGACCTGTGGCTTGACTTGGAATTTTAAAGGCCCATGCTAGAAAACTCGATTGCTTTCGCTTCAATCGCCAGCCCGCAACTATGTCTACGAAGAAACAGAAGTCGTCCATCACTGAGGTAGTGCCTGTAAAAATGGCGGTTACCCCTGTGGCGGCCGCCACTCCAACTCATGTCTCGGCCACACTCTCTTCAAAAAAGTCGACGGCACAGTCTGTGACTCAAGATAAGAAAGGTGCAAAAAGCGTTAAGACTCAGTCAGTTCCCGAGTCATCCAAGGCCGCTGCGCCAGTAAAAGCCGCTGCACCAGTGAAAGCCGCTGCGCCAGTGAAAGCCCCTGCGCCAGTAAAAGCCGCTGCGCCAGTGAAAGCCGCTGCGCCAGTGAAAGCCGCTGCACCAGTGAAAGCCCCTGCGCCAGTGAAAGCCCCTGCGCCAGTGAAAGCCGCTGCACCAGTAAAAGCTGATCTTCCGCAGGAATCGAGTCTGGTTTCTAAACCGCCGACTAAGTCCCCAAAAATTTCCAAATCGCTAAGATCGGAGTCGGAAACCCCTACGAAGCGCGGGGTCAAAAAAGAGGAAGAAGACGATTCATCGAACCCTGAAGCGCATCATCCAAAGGATATTGCTGACCTTGCCGGTCCTACGGCAGCCCAACTCGCCGACCTAGACACCCCTGAGACTCCCTCTGGAGCCGGTGGTGCCGGCGCCATGACAAATGCTTCAGGAGTTGATATTACCGAGAAGTTTAAGGAACTAGTTCGGCAATCCCAAGAGCAGGGCTATCTCACCCACAGCGATATTGGGGATGCCTTGGCCGATACTGCCATGTCTCCCGAAGAGATGGATGAGGTCTACATCAAACTTCGCAACCTAGAGATTGAGATTGTCGATCAAGCCGAGGTTGATCGACCGAAAAGCTCCGAACCTGAGGAGGAGGAAGACAAGACGCGCTTGGATATTCTCGATGATCCGGTTCGGATGTACCTCAAGCAGATGGGCCAGACCCCACTGCTCACTCGTGAACAAGAAGTCGAGATTTCCAAGCGGATCGAGGAGAATGAAAACGAGGTCAAGCGGATTATTTATTCCTTCGGATTTGCTGCAAAAGAGCACATCGCTCTCGCCGAGAAACTCATTTCTGAACCACCCAAGGAACGTTTCGATCGGGTTATTGTTGATAAGAAAATCGAAATTCGTGAGGAACATCTCAAAGCCCTGAGGAAACTGGTCAAGGATGTCCGAGTAGTGGATCAACAGGTCGATGAATTCTGGCGTGAACTCCAAGAGCCAATTGCCAAGCCGCGTGAAGAAAAACTCACCGGTGAATTCAGAAAGGTCGACGAGAAGCTGCAGAAGAATTTTTCAAAGTTCTATTATAAACAAAAAGTCATCGAAGAGATGTCGCTTGTTGCTGAGAACATTCACGAGAAATTTCAGACATCGCGTCGCA
>CAMDGV010000090.1 GCA_945898055.1 Akkermansia muciniphila
GCCTTAGCCCTAGCCAAACGCACCAGTCCCGCCACAAGCGGGTGACTCACCGACTGGAGAGCCGGATGCGGGAAATCCGCCAGTCCGGTTCGGAGGGAGGGGTGGCCGACAACGGCCATCCCTACCCCTATCATCGGGAAGATGGCACCCTCCAACTGACAGGAACTTGCTTTCGGAGAAGTTGAAGCGGGGGCGGTGGCAGGAAGCTGATCTCAAAACTCGGCCCAAGGGGGATTCAGTGAGGGTGGCTTTGGCGGCGCGCTGGCGGGCGGAGACGACGATGACGGTGGGGTGGATCGCCGAGCGTCTGGTGATGGGCACGCGCGGTTATCTGAACCCTCTCTTGTATCGCCGGAGGAAGCCGGGCGGGGAGTAGCCAAGTTCAAGAACTGACTCCTTTAATTAACCACGAGTTCGATCTCCCGCTGCTCGACCAGCAGCGCCGCATCGCGGAAATCCTCTGGGATGATTTTTGATGCAATTGAGCACTCTTCTGCTAGGATAATTGAGTTGTTCACCAACTCTTACGCTCCGCCTGTTTCCTACAACCAATCGGCCGCTGTGCTGGCGGATATCATGCCAATCCTGCAAGGGGTCCAGTTTCCCCTCCAAATGAGATTCAAAGTGCTGACTCTGGCACCAACGGTGCGCATCATTGATGTGACTGGCCGCGTCATACTTGTGGTGCGTCAGAAGTTATTTAAATTTAAAGAACACGTCGAAATTTTCTCGGATGAGGCGCGTCAACAAAAGGTGGCGGAGATTCGCGCTGACCAGATCATTGACTGGTCAGCTCAGTATCATTTCACCGAACCAAACGGCAAGGCAATCGGAAGCACCAAACGCAAGGGAATGAAGAGTCTGTGGCGGGCCAGTTACGATGTTTTCAATCCGAGAGATACTGTCCCGAATTTCGAAATTCGCGAAACCAACCCATGGGCAAAATTTGTGGATGGCGTGGTGGGATCGCTTCCGTTGATTGGTCTGCTTTCGCTGTATTTTTTCCATCCAAGCTACGGTGCAACCCGTCTCACCGGCGGGCAGGTGACAATGAAAATGACGAAACAGCCGGCGTTTCTGGAGGGTCGCTTTTTGGTGGAAAAGCTCGCAACAGCCACAGATCGGGAGACGTTTAATTTGATCCTCTCGTTCTTCATGCTCTGTTTGCTCGAACGGCGCCGTGGCTGATTTTAAAACGGGGGGCAGGTCATAATTCTTTGATTTGACGGGCCGCGGAGGGGGGCGCTGGAGGTCGGCATAGCACGCAAGCTCGGGCGCGAATTCCCCGGCGTGGTTTATCACGTCATCAATCGCGCCAAAGATCGGCGCCACGTCTTCGGAACCGCGGGGGCCCAGATCGCGTTCGAGACCTGCCTTTTCGAGGCGTGCGCGAAGTCGGGTTAGGTGCTGCATGTGTTTGTGATCATGGGCAACCACTACCACCTCGCGATGGAGACGCCGGCTGGTAACCTTGTCGCTGGCATGCAATGGCAGCAGGCGACCTTGGCCAACCGTTTCAACCGACTGCGGGGCGAACGCGGTCACCGGTTTCAGGGGCGCTACAAGGCGTTGCTGGTCGAGTCGGGCACGGCGCTCGGACAGGTGTGCCACTCCCTCCGCCTTAACCCCGTGCGCGCCCGATTAGTGGGTTGGCGGGCCTGGCGAACTACCGCCCGTCAAGCTACCGGTATCTGCGGCGACCGAAACAGCGACCGGCGTTTCTGACGGTGGCGACCGCGCAGGCGGAGGCGGGCGGGCTCGCCGATCACGCGGCCGGTTGGAACAGCTACGGCGACTATTTGGCTTGGCAGGCGGCGGAGGGCCCGACTGGAAAGACTCCAGCCTATGTCGCGATGAGCGCGGGCTGGGCAGCCGGCATTCAGGACGGACCTGGCCAAAGACCACACTCCGACTGCCGGATTTAGGTTTATCGACGGGTGATTGCCGGTTACGTTAGCTCTCCTTCAACCACTTTCCCGGAAACATCCGTCAGCCGATAAAGACTCCTGGGAGTTTGCTTCGACGCTAAGCGGTTCAGTGGCCCGTTTCATCGCACATCCGACAATGAATAGTAGATCTTCCATGAACCCTGGGTGGCTGCGATGGCGATTTGACCGCGTCTGGCTTTTCCATCGTTATACCCCTGATACCAACGGACGTGACCATCTTCAAAAAGGAAGTTCCCTCCTTCGAAGATTCCGTCCTTGGCCGCATGACTGCTCAGAGGAATGCGACCGTTCGCAAGCCAAGTAGTGCCATCGCTTTGAAGATTATCCATGAGGACCGGGCCGTCTCGGTATTGACCATCCATCTTTTCTCGCAATATCCAGTTCTCAGCGTTCGGACAATCCGGGTTGACCCGGTAGTTGTGCCCTCCCAAAATTTTGAGATCGTTGCTGAACAGCGTCTTGTAGCCTATCAAACCGTTCTGCACCGCACTCGCTAGGTTATTTCCATGAACTGAGCGGTGAAACTTATCCGTCGGGCAGAATAACAGATTCTCGATTTTCTTATGGGAATTCGTCTCCATCTTAAGCAGGTAGTTAGGGAAAAAATTCTGCAACATCGATCCAGAGACCCATTCGAAATCTTGACTGTTTTTGATGGGATCAATTCCCATGTTGGGAAAACTTCCGTCATTATCTAAAGAATAGAGCCGGATCGCAATGCCCCACTGCCGCATATTACTGGTGCACATAATGTTATTTGCCTTCTTTTTTGCGTTGGACAGGGCGGGCAACAGCATGCTGGCAAGAACGGCAATAATCGCGATGACCACCAGCAGTTCAATCAAGGTAAAACCGCGCTTCGTACGGGAAAAAACTACTGATAGCAAATTGCTTTTTTGACGGGGAGGGCAAACTGAAGAATTGGTTTTTTGTGGGGTGATTTTCAAACCTATATTAATCAAAGATAATCTGTCAATGTCCTCGGTGACGGCAGGGCGTTTGGCTGGTAGTTGGAAAGGGTCGATGTGAAGGGGGGAAAGGTAACGGCTCAACATAAGCCGCTCAAAATGTTGTCCTACGTTGGTGAATGCGCCTGACGGTTTGAACAGTGAGATCTGGGCCCAACCATTGGGTAAGCTGGCCGTTCAAGTAGCCCACTCGGCCGCACAATGGCGGCAGGCCTAAGCGGCCCTGGGCCGAGAACATGGGTTGGGGCGGGATGCGAAGCCGGGGATCGGCTCTGTCAATTGGTGTGGGAGCACGGGAACAGGGTGGCCGTGTTGGTCTGGTGCGCGGCGGCTTGGCATTTGCAGGCGCGGGATCAAACCGTGGGTTAGGATCCGGTGACCCGCTCCAAACGCTTGAAGTTGGTGGTGCAACTGCGCCGTTTCTTGGTCTTGGAGGCCACTCGCCGCCCCAATCTGGCCAGCCAATGCCTCGGCGCTGGGCTAAGGGAAATCGTCGGCCAGATGGAAAACCAACATGGCTATCGGCCTTTGCTGGCCGAGAGTTTTAGCGACCCGGAAAGTCACGCCGACACCGTTTATAAGGCGACCCACTGGGTTTTGGTCGGCTTGACCAAAGGCTACTCGCAGGACTCTACCGATTATTACGTTCCCAACGACCGTCCCAAAAAACTCTGGCTCAAAGAACGGGCCCCCATGAGTACGCGCTGAGGTGCGCTCGGGAGTTGCCACAAACCTGCCAGACCGCCGAGGGTGAGGGCGGCGGTGCTCGCAGCCCGCTCAAAGTCGCCCAACTCGAGAACCTGCGGCAGGCTTTTCGGCAAGTGCCCGATCCGCGTGCCGCCACCAGTCGGCGGCACCCGCTCCCGGCCATGCTGGGGTTGATCGCGCTGGGCCTGCTCATGGGGGCGCGCGACGTGCTTGACTTTTGGCGCAAAGTGGCTCGTCTGACCCAGAACCAGCGGCCAGCCCTCGGACTCTGCGTGCGCGACAAGCAGATCCGGCGGATCACCATGCCCGGCTACAACGCGCTCAACGCCTTCCCGCAAGCCCATGCTTCGCGGCCTGCATCCCTGTTGAAAAGGCCGCAGCCGGGACTTTAGCCGGCGAACGGAGTCGCCCGACGAATCCATAATAGCCGAAAGTCTCGTGAAAATGGAGAGGTAGGCTGAGATCTTCCTGATCGCGACGCGACGGGACTAGCCCGATAAAAAACTGGCGTCAAAACTGGTTGAATCAAGCCTTAGAAACTGATAGGTGTCGTCAAATCCCGTTTAAAAAGTCGTGGCGTCCGTCGTGCCCAACCTGAGAATTTGCAGGGCGCGAGAGAAAACGAAATGAACAAAAGCCTAGCAATGCCTGGATTCAAGTCTTGGCGAAGAATTCCGAGCCCCAGAGTCGGTTCTCGACCAACCCGGGTGGCTTGGGTTGCGGTCTGCCTTGCCCTGCTCGCTGGCCCCCTCGACTTGTCGGCGCAAAATCCGGTGGTGACCGTCAAAACTGGGCGCCGTCCAGGCAAGAGCGATTGGGCGTTCAAGCCCATTGCCAGTCCCGCCGTTCCTGAGACGAAACAAACCGGCCGGGTATTGACACCCATCGATGCCTTCGTCCTCGCCAAGCAGGATGCTCAGGGCATTGAGCCCGCACCGCTGGCCTCCCGGCATGCCTTTCTCCGCCGTGTTACTTTCGATGTGACCGGTCTGCCTCCCACGCCGGAAGAGATGGAGGTTTTCCTGACCGACAATTCTCCGCAAGCCTACGAAAGAGTGGTGGACCGTTTGCTCGATTCGCCCCGGTACGGCGAGCGCTGGGCGAGGCATTGGCTCGATGTCGCTCGCTTTGCCGAGACCGACGGTTTTGCCATCGATGAGGAACGTCCGACCCTTTGGCGCTACCGGGATTATGTCGTCCGCGTGTTCAATGAGGACCGGCCCTTTGACCGCTTCATTCGCGAGCAACTTGCCGGTGATGAAATGGACGCTGGGAGCGAGGGAATTGTCGCCACCGGCTTTTACCGGCTCGGTCCATGGGAGGCTGACAACATGGTGGCGGAAAACAAGCGGCAGGACTACCTCAACGAAATCACCGACGCAGTGGGGTCCGTCTTCCTTGGGCTCACGGTGGGCTGTGCCCGGTGCCACGATCACAAATACGACCCGGTTTCCACCGAGGATTATTACAGCCTGCAGGCGTTTCTCGCCCCATTGAAGCGCGCGGAGCCCGCCGCCAAGTTTATCGAGGCGGAGAAGCGCGGTGAGTTTCACTCGCAATACGCCAAAGCCGAGGAAGAGATGCTTCGGCGACAGCGCGCCTTGTCCAAGTTTCGGACCGCCTTCCGACCGCGGGTCTCGTCCCTTCTCAAAAAGCCGGCCGCCGAGGTCGATGACAAGCAATTCGATGACGCCTTCGGTAAGGATCCCTCCTTCACCAAGGACGAGATCAATCAATTCAACAAGCTCAAGATGACGGTGGGCGAGTTCAAAGGCCCGGCCCGCTTCAAAGCCGTGGCGTACGCGGTAGCCAATCCCTCGGACGAGGAACCGGTCCCGGAGACTCGTGTGCTCAAGGGTGGGAGCCTCACTTCTCCATTACAACGCGTCACGCCGGCGTTCCTCTCCGCTGTCCCGGCGTGGTCGGCGGAATGTTTCGAAGAGCAGCCCAAGCTAAAATCCGCCGCCTCCGGACGGCGCCAGGTTCTGGCCCAGTGGATTGCCAGTCCGAAGAACCCGCTGACCGCCCGCGTTCTGGTCAACCGGATCTGGCAGTATCACTTTGGGGTGGGGATCGTCGCCACGGCCAATGATTTTGGGGTGAATGGGTCGGGCCCGAGCCACCCCGAGTTGCTCGATTACCTGGCGACCCGCCTGATCGAAAATGGATGGCGGCTCAAGCCCCTCCACCGGATGTTGCTCTTGTCGCGAACCTACCAGACTTCCTCGAGGCATCCGCAACCCGAAGCCGGTGCCAGAATGGATGCCGACAACCGGTTGCTCTGGCGTGCTCACTTCCGACGGTTGGAGGGCGAAGTTCTCCGGGATTCGATGCTGGCGGTCAGCGGTCGGTTGCGGCTCGACTCCGGCGGCCCCGGCTTTTTTGAAGAGTTGCCCTCGGAAATGGGGCGCGATTTCGACATGTTCAAATGGGACCCTTCGGAGGAAGACCAGCGCCGTCGCCGCAGCCTCTACCAGTTTCAACGCCGCAACCTGATCGTCCCTATGATGGAATCCTTCGACGGGGCCGACATGTCCGCCTCGTGCCCCCGCCGCGGCGCTTCGGTGACCACGCCGCAGGTCTTCACTCTTTTCAACAGCAATTTCGCGCACGAAACCAGTCGGCATTTTGCCCGGCGCGTGCAACGTGAAGCCGGACCGGTACCACGCCGGCAGGTGGAATGGGTGTTCAGCTTTGCCTTTGGAAGGAAGCCAACCCCGTCTGAACTGGATGCGGGTGCCCGCTTCCTCGAAAAACAGTCCGGCGCGGAAACGGCCGACAGCGAACCTTCGCATGCGCTGGCGGACTTTTGCCTGGTGGCCATGAACACCAATGAATTTCTGTATTTGGAATAATGCCCCTCCGACCCGTCCACTCGCAACCGAGGCCATCGACAGACCCATCCGATGCCCGGCGTGCGGGGTTGCCGAGAGTTGGTGGGGCAAGAAGTTGAATTAACTACCATGGAAGCACACCCGCCTTCAAATGCCGTTCCCCTTCTGCAATCCAGCCTTCTGGACCGGCGCGGGTTCATCTACCAACTGGGAGCCGGCGTCGGATCCCTGGCCTTAAGCTGCTTGCTGAATCAGGATGCGGCCGCCGCCGCCGAAGCGCTGGGGTCCAAGCCCACCTTCAATCCACTGCTGGCCAGATCGCCGCATTTCCCGGCACGGGCCAAGTCCTGCATCTTTCTCATGATGGAGGGCGGGGCCAGTCACATGGACACGTTTGACCCCAAACCCAAGTTGAAGGAACTGGTGGGGAAGACGTTCAAACGGGACGACAAGCTGAAGTCGAATCAGAATAACGGCGACCGCTTTTTCACCGCGTCTCCCTTTGAATTTCAGCGTTATGGCCAGTGCGGGAGGGAGGTCAGTGAGCTTTTCAAGAATGTGGCGAACTGCGTGGATGACCTCGCTTTCGTTCGTTCGGTTTATGCCTCGAGCGACAATCATCCGGCCGCCTTGTTCGAATTCCTGACCGGGAATGCCTTTCAAGGCAGCCCCTCAATCGGCTCCTGGGTGACGTATGGACTGGGAACGATGAACCAAAATCTTCCGGCCTTTGTGGTGCTCCGGGACGGACAACCTTTTGGCGGCACGGCGACGTGGGGCAACGCCTATCTGCCAACCTGTTACCAGGGCACCCAGCTCCGGAGCGGCGCGATTCCGATCCTCGATCTGCAACCGCCGGAAGAGGTCGGTGCTCATCGCCAGCGTGACAGTCTTAATTTGTTGCAGATGTTCAACCGCGAACACAGCCAACGAAATCCCACCCACCCGGATCTCGAGGCGCGCATGGCCAGTTACGAACTTGCGTTCCGCATGCAAACCGAGGTGCCGGGCACGCTCTCCATCGAGGGCGAATCGGAGTCGATCCGGAAACTTTACGGAGTGGATCAGGAGAAGACCAAGGCCTTCGGAACGCGCTGTCTTCTGGCCCGCCGCCTGGTCGAGCGCGGCGTGCGCTTCGTGCAGTTATGGTCGGGTGGATGGGATTCTCACGATGAGATTCTGAAGGGCCATCGCAATGCAGCCGAGAAGGTCGATGTTCCGATCGCAGGACTCATTCAAGACCTCAAACAGCGCGGATTGCTGGAGGATACTTTAGTGGTCTGGGGCGGCGAGTTTGGCCGCACTCCCGACACCAATGAGGGCAATCACAAGAAAAATAAGCCCGGCCGGGACCACAATCCCGGGGCCATGACCATGTGGTTCGCCGGGGGCGGCACCGCCGGGGGAACCCTCATTGGCGCAACCGATGAGATCGGCAACACTGCGGTCGAACAGCGCAAGAGTCTGAAAGATGTTCACGCCACCTTGCTGCACACCCTCGGCCTAGACCAATCGAAGCTCACGTTTTACCACGCCGGACGTTTCAAACAATTGACCGACACGGGCGGCAACGTCATCCGCGAGATCCTCGCCTGATGGTTACGAGGTAAGAGCTGACCTGAATCCTCGTTTCAACTGATAGGAATTTGCTTTTTTGACGCGGAGGGTAAGATTCCTAGTTTAAGGTTTCGACATTCAGCATTCGTTAGTCCTCGCCGGCACCAGCATCTCATAGCGATCACACTACGGCACACCCCGCCGCCTCAGCTCCAGCATCCATCCGTCCCGTAGCGGCATCTGCAAAGCGGAAAAAAAGGAGCGGGGTTGGGAACTGATAGGAAATTGCTTTTTGACGAGGAGGGGAAATGATTTCGTTTCATGATTATTGACTGTCGTTCCAGAGCGACCGGCGAGCAATGCCTAACGACCCAGAGCTACAGCGGCCCGGCCCACGAGGTCTTTGGAACGTAACCGGGACAGCGATGGCCGGGTTCGCTGCAGCGGACGGTTAGGCCACGTTTGTTGCGCGTTTGTAGAACCTCATGAATGCCCCAAAAACTAACGCAGCCACTAAAACGGCGACGAGTAGGTAGTCGCAGTAAAAAGACACCACGTTCAGGTTAATGCCTCCGACGCGCTCCCAATTCTTGGTCGGGTCTCGAATCTCTGCATAGCCTGAGCCCATGTAATGCACTTCTTGGTGGCTTGAAGCTCCCGCGGCTTTGCTGGTGGCGGCGGGAAGCGAATGACGGGCATATCCATAACCGAAGCCCGCTCCAACAATAATTGTAACTGCCCAGATGGTTACCGATGCAACCCAGCCTCGTCTCGCCTCGAAGTTTGACATTGCGGCAGGCGCCCGCGCGAAAATACCCAATTCCTCCGCGAGTTCTCGTTCCGCCTTTCCCGGTAGTTTCTTCAAGACCTATTTCTTCAGAGCTTCGAGCATAGAAGTAGCAGTGTGTTAGTCGCCTAACGACCCAGAGCTACAGCGATCCGGCCCACGGGACGCGTGGATTGGAACAGTAGCGCACCAGCCGGGTTCGCGGCAGCGCATGGTTAGGCCATTGGTCGATTTCAGTGATGCGCCAATTCTCTGGCGTGTGGAATCTCGGTGCTGGCGACAGGCCGAACCTGCTCGGCAGACACGGTAACGACCGCCGCCGTCTTGCCGGTGAGAGTAACGAACTCGATCTCGTAAGCCTCGTGGCGTGGGTAGATGTGAACGACTGCTCCAATGTCACCAGGCTCAAGCCCCTCCTCGGCAAGAGGCGCGGTCAAAACGACTCGATCGTGTTCGTGAATCATATTGGTGATCTACTATAAGGAATGGGCTGTGACCTGCCTTGGTTTGTCCGCTCCGCTGTCGATGATCCAGACGGTCCGAATCGACGGAGAGCGACCGTCCGAGCAAACGACCGGTCCCTCGATTCGGTATTTGATGCCATACCGGGTTTCGGACATTGAGGCGACCGGATGAGTGCGGGCATGAGCCAGCAGTGCCTCCGCCAAGAGCTGCCACGCATCGACCGTGAACCCAAAGTGGGCGAAAAACTCCGCCTTGCCGGCTCCTTCGGGGTGTTCAAGTGCCAGAAGGTAATCAACGATTTTGCTTCGTTCGACATGAGCGTTCTCGGCGTTTGGAAGATTCACTCCGCCGCAGGTTGAGCATTCCCGCCGCAAAGGCGAGATGCGAAATGGCCTAATGACCCGGAGTTACAGCGACCCGGCCCACGGGACGCTTGAATTGCAACCGGAGCGCGCTGGCCGGCCTCGCTGCACCGCCTGGTTAGGCGTTGCGGCTATTCGCGATAAACGTCCTTCCGGTGCCTGACGCGCTGAACCTCGATAATCCGTGACTCCGCGAAAACCTCGTAGATGACGCGGTAATCTCCGACGCGAATCCTGTATGTCGGCTGGGAGCCGAAAAGCTTCTGCGAGCCGTGTGGCAAAGCGTCGTCGGCAAGCTCGCCGACCGCAGAAAGGACACGAGCCACCTCCTGACGCGGCAAGTTCCGAAGGTCTTTCTTGGTCGAGTTACTGATAGAAAATTGCTTTTTGACGTGGAGGGGAAAGGGCGGATGAGGTCTCACGCAAAGACGCGGAGACGCAAAGTGGGAAGGGGATTAGGAGGGGCAAAACTATGGGGCAGGCTATTTATTTTACTCCCTCGGGCTGGCTTGGTTCAGGCCTAGGTGGCGGAGGATTCCCCGGCGCTTGCCTATGAGATTCCTGCGAACTGGACTGGCCGCGCTGCTGTTCACCATCTGTGGAGTGAGGCGACGCCGTTGTCCTTCGACCGTTTGTTTCGGTCTCGCCTTTGCAGACGCGTTCGTAGGCGAGGTTGATTGGCTTCAGCTTCTCTTGGGCCTTGGCTTGGAGACTCGGGTCGTTGGTGAACCGGTCCGGGTGCCAGACCTTGACCAACTCACGGTAGGAACGCTTCACCTCCTCAAGCGAAGCACCCGGCTCCACATCAAGGGTTCGATAGCATTCACGGAGTCCGCCCAACATGGCGCGTCCATACCTCGGCTCCGGCGGTTCTCGCAAAGGCGAATTTTGGGCAAGTTTGCGGGCGCGGCGTCCAGCCGATTGACAACCCCCAACCGCCGCCGCACTTTTGCCGTATGCCAACCGTCAGCATCAACCTTCGGCCATGAACGCGCCTGACCTCATCATCGTGGACCCGGACATTCTTGGTGGCACGCCTGTGTTCAAGGGCACCCGTGTTCCGGTCAACACGCTGTTCGAGTATTTGGAGAACAACTACACCCTCGATGAGTTCCTGGAGTGCTTCCCCTCCGTGACGCGTGAGATGGCCTGCCGGCTGTTGGCGCGCTCTGAGTCCGCCGTGCCCGCCGCATGCGAATCTTGATGGACGAGTGTGTGCCGTGGCCGATGCACAAACTGCTCACCGGACACGAATGCACCACCGCCCAGAAGCGCGACTGGGGTGGAATCAAGAACGGCGACTTGCTCCAACGGGCTGAGAGTGAGTTCGACCTGTTCATCACGTCCGACCAGAACATCCGCTACCAGCAGAACCTCGCCGGACGCCGCATTGCCATCATCGAACTTTCCACCAACGACCTGCGCCGCATCACCGCTGCGGCGGCTGAGATCCAGACGGCGATTGGTTCAGTCGGGCCAGGGGCATTCATCCAACTCCACATTGATTGAGCACACAGATTTTTCCATCCGTGTTCCAACCAAACAAAATCCCTCAACACAAAAATGAAAGGAAATGCACACTGACCCCTATTTCCCGGATTTTTGCTTTTTCTTCGCGGCTTCGCGTGAGAGTTCATATTTTCCCCCTCGCGCCATCACATGGTAAAATGCCCCCTCAAATTCCAATCGAATGCTTCGTGCTATGCCGTTTGTTTAATCACTCCAAACAAAATCCCTTAACACAAAAATGAAAGGAAATGCACACTGACCCCTATTTCCACGCTTTAAGGTCTTGGCTTGCTTTGAACGGCTGTTCAAGTCTTCAATGCCTTTCGGCTATTGCGGTATTTGTTACACGTCAGCAGGCCAGGGAAGCCAAGGCGGCGGCAGCAGCGGGTCTTCAATGCCTTTCGGCTATTGCGGTATTTGTTACCATTTCGGTCATGGAAGCGGCCCAATTGGGAGCCACTAACGTCTTCAATGCCTTTCGGCTATTGCGGTATTTGTTACCCTTTTTATATGGGAACTAATTAAAGAGTAGTAATAGTGTCTTCAATGCCTTTCGGCTATTGCGGTATTTGTTACATATTGCCGAAACGCACGGTGCTGAGACAATCTAACCCACGTCTTCAATGCCTTTCGGCTATTGCGGTATTTGTTACCAAATCTCTGCGGGACGAAGATACCCGCAAGCGGCAAAGAAGTCTTCAATGCCTTTCGGCTATTGCGGTATTTGTTACAAGATCAATGACCTTCAACTGCAGACTGAGCTTGGTCTCAAGTCTTCAATGCCTTTCGGCTATTGCGGTATTTGTTACAAAATAACGCTGACTTGAAATCTACACGAACGACGAGTCTTCAATGCCTTTCGGCTATTGCGGTATTTGTTACTCAGCGAGCGACTTCCCTCAGATTGTCGCCGCCCCGCTCACGTCTTCAATGCCTTTCGGCTATTGCGGTATTTGTTACAAGGCGCAGCCGGTTCTGCGCCAATCCGGGCAGATGGATGTGTCTTCAATGCCTTTCGGCTATTGCGGTATTTGTTACTCCTTCTTATTCTGGTTCTAACCAGAGTGCTAGAGCGGCAGTCTTCAATGCCTTTCGGCTATTGCGGTATTTGTTACCGGTACCTTTGCCGTCGGCAAGGTTCTCGTCACCTTGGCGGTCTTCAATGCCTTTCGGCTATTGCGGTATTTGTTACTTCACCGAAAACATATAACCCACTGACGAGCTAGTGCAAGTCTTCAATGCCTTTCGGCTATTGCGGTATTTGTTACATCTGAAAAACAGCGGCTCGCGA
This sequence comes from Akkermansia muciniphila, assembly GCA_945898055.1. GTDB lineage: Bacteria > Verrucomicrobiota > Verrucomicrobiia > Limisphaerales > UBA9464 > SXXZ01. The sequence continues at coordinate 12,431 of CAMDGV010000090.1, forward strand.
TTGCGACAGCGTGTGGTCTTCAATGCCTTTCGGCTATTGCGGTATTTGTTACCCAAGTTCCTCAAGGACTGGTTTGGGCGCCACTTGAGTGTCTTCAATGCCTTTCGGCTATTGCGGTATTTGTTACCCAAAGCAGCAGCAGCAGCGGCGGCAGCGGCGGAGGCCGTCTTCAATGCCTTTCGGCTATTGCGGTATTTGTTACAGTATTCAAGCAAGGCTTGCCGATTCTTGTGCATAAATAGTCTTCAATGCCTTTCGGCTATTGCGGTATTTGTTACACGGCTACCACTCCGGATAGCCTCCTGTCGGTCATTCGGACGTCTTCAATGCCTTTCGGCTATTGCGGTATTTGTTACATGAACTCGCCCGCCGAGGCCATGCTCATTGATGAGCGGTCTTCAGTGCCTTTCGGCTATTGCGGTATTTGTTACTTCAACCTTGTTTGGAGCGGGGGACTGGCGCACAACCAACGGTCTTCAGTGCCTTTCGGCTATTGCGGTATTTGTTACCTACCTGCGCCATGCTTTCGAAGACAATTACGACGCTGTCTTCAGTGCCTTTCGGCTATTGCGGTATTTGTTACCTTTGAAATCCTAGGCATTGCAAAGTCTCGATTTGGGAACGTCTTCAGTGCCTTTCGGCTATTGCGGTATTTGTTACGCGGCCATCGTCACAGCTTGCTTGAAACAAGCCGCCTTGGTCTTCAGTGCCTTTCGGCTATTGCGGTATTTGTTACATGATGGGCTTCCCGTGGGCATTTCGTCAGAAGAAAGCGTCTTCAGTGCCTTTCGGCTATTGCGGTATTTGTTACTTCATCTCAATCGGGGGAGGATCCCCCGTCGAGGTCACTGAAGTCTTCAGTGCCTTTCGGCTATTGCGGTATTTGTTACCCCGCAGGACGGGACGGGTGCACGGTCTACGCTCCCCATGTCTTCAGTGCCTTTCGGCTATTGCGGTATTTGTTACCAGCAGGCCAGGGAAGCCAAAGCAGCGGCAGCAGCGGCAGTCTTCAGTGCCTTTCGGCTATTGCGGTATTTGTTACCAGAACACGAAGAGTCCCTAGACCGAATTTACAATGACAAGTCTTCAGTGCCTTTCGGCTATTGCGGTATTTGTTACAATTAAATTTTACACAAAAACAATCTACGGCAATTCCCTGTCTTCAGTGCCTTTCGGCTATTGCGGTATTTGTTACTGAGGCTCGCGCAGTATACGCATCGGATCTTGTCGAGTCTTCAGTGCCTTTCGGCTATTGCGGTATTTGTTACAAAAACCTTCCGAAAGTTCTTCGCGGAAGATGAAGCGTCTTCAGTGCCTTTCGGCTATTGCGGTATTTGTTACCACGCGCTGGACACTCAAGCTCCAAATGAGCAAGCGGTAGTCTTCAGTGCCTTTCGGCTATTGCGGTATTTGTTACTCGCTGGGACGGCGCACAAGGTTGAGAGCGTTGGCATGGGTCTTCAGTGCCTTTCGGCTATTGCGGTATTTGTTACCTGGAGCTATCTCATATGAGGTGAAAGACGAATCCGTAATGTCTTCAGTGCCTTTCGGCTATTGCGGTATTTGTTACCTCGAAAGCAAGCGCATCACCGCTGCCGCTGCCGCTGCGTCTTCAGTGCCTTTCGGCTATTGCGGTATTTGTTACCAGACGTAGGCTGTATGGTGATGAAACGGAAAAACGAAGTCTTCAGTGCCTTTCGGCTATTGCGGTATTTGTTACCTCGAGGAAGCGTTAGGCTCGTTGGAGGATGATCTCTTATGGTCTTCAGTGCCTTTCGGCTATTGCGGTATTTGTTACCTGCCTAAAAACCATGGACACAAATGAGCGTGGGCCTTGTCTTCAGTGCCTTTCGGCTATTGCGGTATTTGTTACCATGGTTTATTGCCCAGCAAAAGTGTTGGAAATTGAGGGTGTCTTCAGTGCCTTTCGGCTATTGCGGTATTTGTTACCGCACAATGAAATAGTCCACATCCGAATCGATGGTGAGGTCTTCAGTGCCTTTCGGCTATTGCGGTATTTGTTACACTATCGATTTGATTTTGATGGAAATATTAATGTACGGCGTCTTCAGTGCCTTTCGGCTATTGCGGTATTTGTTACTACTAACCATAAGACGCGAGTGATTTGACTTCTATTGTGTCTTCAGTGCCTTTCGGCTATTGCGGTATTTGTTACAAGACGCCTTCAAGCTGCAGGCTAAGTTCGACGGCGTAGTGTCTTCCGTGCCTTTCGGCTATTGCGGTATTTGTTACCATCTCAATCGACGGGGGATCGGCCCCGTCGGAGGTCACTGGTCTTCAGTGCCTTTCGGCTATTGCGGTATTTGTTACTTACGGTGTTGACGGTTATGGATGGGCCAAGTGGCCCAGGTCTTCAGTGCCTTTCGGCTATTGCGGTATTTGTTACGGCGTTGGTCCATGCTGGCAGTAAAGTAGAAGGGTTCAAGTCTTCAGTGCCTTTCGGCTATTGCGGTATTTGTTACGGGCAGTCCATACTTTTGGTATGGGCATCACGACAACGAGTCTTCAGTGCCTTTCGGCTATTGCGGTATTTGTTACTACAACGGAGTCTTAGTGGCCGATTGGCCACAGGTCTATGTCTTCAGTGCCTTTCGGCTATTGCGGTATTTGTTACCTTTAGATCAGCTTTGCTTAAATAGAGTTTCTGATTTGTCTTCAGTGCCTTTCGGCTATTGCGGTATTTGTTACTATGAGGTCTAACCCCACGGCGGCTTACGACAAGGCCGCTGTCTTCAGTGCCTTTCGGCTATTGCGGTATTTGTTACCAGCCACAACACGCCCAAACTTACTCGAAAAGTTCGGCTTGTCTTCAGTGCCTTTCGGCTATTGCGGTATTTGTTACCAGGAAAAGCGTGCAATGGCCTGCGCGGACTACCTAACCGTCTTCAGTGCCTTTCGGCTATTGCGGTATTTGTTACGTGGAACTCTCCATGTGGGACGATTGCGGAATAACGGAGTCTTCAGTGCCTTTCGGCTATTGCGGTATTTGTTACTGTTCCTCTCGCCAGCGGTGTGGATCGTGGCGAGAGAGTTGTCTTCAGTGCCTTTCGGCTATTGCGGTATTTGTTACAAGATCTGTATCTATGAAGTAGAAACTATACTGATCGGGTCTTCAGTGCCTTTCGGCTATTGCGGTATTTGTTACGCCATCGCGGCCAAATGGGACAGTATCCACACGAGTGCGGAGTCTTCAGTGCC
>CAMDGV010000091.1 GCA_945898055.1 Akkermansia muciniphila
ATTGCTGCCAACGGACGATTGGAGCGTGCCGCGTTCCTGATGTGCCGAATCCGATATTTTCAAGATGGAGCGGTATTGGGAGGGAAAGCGTTTGTAGAGGAAGCGTATCAGCGCTATCGAAGTCAATTTGGAGTGAATCGAAAACAAGGTGGAAGGGCCGCTAAGTATTTGGGCGGTTCACCGATTTTCGTATTGCGCTGGCTGCGGATCAAACCCATTGGGTAGAGAGAGAACGGAAGGCATCGGAGACAAGGTGGAAATCCCACCCCGAAGAGTTACCCGACGAGGTAACCTGGATTGGCACGCCCCAGCACCGTGGCACAGTCAGTAAAAGCCCTATTTTGGAAGATGAAGTCAGCGTCCACACCCTAGAATTGACCGTTCTAGATCAAGGCGGCTCTGAGAAAATCTAGTCATCGCGAAAAAATGAGCCTTGCATCGTTTCCTGATAACAAGGGACAGCCTGATTGGATTCGTCATCACTGAGGGACAGGTTAGATGTTTACTTATGAATACATCTAGGCTGTCACCTTAAATCTGTCACGCCTCTCTTATCCACTGCCCAATTGGGTCTTCGTCGAAAATACCCCCGATGGACCGGTCACCCGCCTAGAAGCCCCTCCCGAGAAACCCGATCAGATCAGCTCAGCGGTATGCTGTACAACGACGATTATTCTTCCCAGGGGAAAGAATAATTGTCGTTGTACAGTATGCTTCGGGATGCCCTCGCCTCCCCCCGAAATCTGGCGCGAAGATGTCCGACAAACCACGCGCGACCTGCCCCAAGGCCACATCCTCATTGTGTCTGTCGTGGGAACCCCTGGCCCCGATCCCTCGCTGGAGGCTCTTGCCGATGATTTTGCTACCTGCGCTGCTTGGGCCAAGGAGGCCGGGGCCCATGTCATCGAAGCCAACTTATCCTGTCCCAACGTCTGTTCCGCAGAAGGAACTCTTTACCAAGACAGCACCCGAAGTCGTGCCGTAGCTCACCGAATCCGACAGGCCATCGGTTCCACCCCGCTCCTCTTAAAAGTGGGGACTTGGGATCGAGTGGGAGCTATGCGCGAATTTCTACAAGCGGTGAGCGGATTCGCCGACGGTGTTACCTTGGTCAACTGTATGAACCGACCCGTCATCAATTCCCAAGGGCACCCTGTCTTCGGCAAAGACTATCCAACAGCGGGCGTTATTGGGCGCACCATTCATTCGCCCTGTGTTCAAGCCGTCCAAGAGGCCCGCAACTGTATCGATTCCGACGGACTTGGACTGACCCTCGCAGCCGTAGGTGGTGTATCGACTGTTACTGATATCGCCCGTTTTTTTGATTCTGGAGCCGATGCTGTCCTTTGTGGATCGTCACCGGTGTATCTTCCCTCTCTTGCGACCGATGCACGGAATCTACGAGCGGACTGGTGAAACCGTTTGCTAAGTCTGGGTCGACCACGAGAATTAAACTGGGGATTATTCCACAGGTTTTATTTGAGCCAACATTCCTCTTACCTTCAGTCTCTCCCAACTAATTCTAATGAAACATCTCTCCACCCTCATCGCTGCTCTGTTTCTACAGTGCGGTATTTCCATGCTCGTCGCAGCGCCCATCCGAGTTCTTTTGGTTGATGGCCAAAACAACCACGCTTGGAAGATCACCTCGCCCATTATCCAAAGAATCCTCGAAGACGCCGGCCGATTTAGCGTGGATGTCGTTACTTCGCCTCCGCCGAAGACGGGCGAAATCGCTCATTTCAAACCCAAATTCAGTAACTATCAGGTGATTGTCTCCAATTACAACGGCGAACCTTGGAGCGACGAAACGAAGGCTTCCTTTGTGGAGTTTGTTCGCAAAGGCGGGGGCTTTGTGAGTGTCCACGCCGCCGACAACGCTTTTCCTGAATGGAAAGAGTACAATCAAATGATCGGGGTCGGTGGCTGGGGCGGCCGAAACGAAAAGGATGGTCCATTTGTGGTTTTTAAAGACGGAATTATCCTCAAGAGTTCGGTTCCAAAAGCCGGTGGGGGCCATGGAAGTCAGCACGACTTTTTGGTGGTCGCGCGCGACGGCAAACACCCTATTCTAAAGGGCCTGCCTGACCAATGGATGCACGTCAAAGACGAACTCTATCACACCCTCCGGGGTCCAGCGGAAGGGATGACCGTCTTAGCTACTGCGTTTTCAAGTACGGCCAAGGGTGGAACAGGCTCAGATGAACCTATGCTAATGGTCACTCGCTTTGGAAAAGGTCGCTCCTTTCATACCACTCTGGGACATAGCGCCGAAGCATTGAACTGTGTCGGCGCAGCAACTGTTCTGGCTCGAGGTGTCGAGTGGGCCGCTATCGGCAAGGTGACGCAGGCGATTCCTACCGACTTCCCTACGGCAACTGAGACTCGCAGCCGCAAATAGGTTTAGCCTCCCCGAAAAGCGGCCCGTTTGAAAAATCGCAGGCGGGCTGCCTCAAATGAATCGAAGCCTTGATCGAAGAGGCTTTGGCTTCTTACGCCCTGTGGCTCGAAAGTTCCGGGAAACGGGTGCTCTATCCCGAAGGCGGATGGCATCGCGAAGGACAGGCCTCACGCGCCTTGGAGATCCACCGTCAATTGGTCGAGACGTTTGCAATTGGGCGCATCGACGACGTGGGGGCGGGGCGGTGATATTAATCCGCCGACTAAAGATCCGCGTTGGACTGGGAGTTATGCGTTTAATGGATGGCTGTGCAAAGGAGGGTTTGGGAATCCGGCGGCAATCGGCCCCTGACCGAAAGCGCCTTTATCAATGAAGAAGATAATCATAATACCCCACTAACTCCGACTTTCGCCGCCGGCTACTGGATGGATGTGTAGCCCCAAGAAACGGACCCGTGGCAGCGATTTCAATCATTACCACAGTTCGGCCCAGAAGAGGGGCAGTGCAAGATATAATAAATGGCCGTCCGGCATCCCATTACCCGCTGCCATTTACGGTTCTTTCGCCACCGGCTCTGTTGCCATAATCCGGCTGGAACGTCTCTGGGAACTGTCCCGGTATAAAAACTGGAATCCACCCGTCTCTCGGCCAAAATGATCGGTCGTGGAATATCAACAAATCGATGGCTCATCGGTTGAAGTTAATCCGCCGGACAGAATATCATCGTAATAGAGGCTCTGGAGTGTCTGATCGACCACTAGAAATACCGGACAAAGAGGAACCCTCGGGGACAGGATCTCTTAGGACATCCGTTGCTGTTTCACCTGAAACTCGGTGTCTAATCTGCCTTGGGCACTCTTCGGGCAGCAAACTAGTTCAATCCAACTTTCTGGCGTCGATGAATCACCGATTAGCAGCGAAGAAAATACCGTCGCGGAAAGCTTATGAAGCGCCTCTAGGCGTCCTTAGGCTAGTACTCGTTTAATGCCGTGACCTCGACAGTCACCCCAAAGCACAACTCACCGTCGTTGATTACGTTGAGGTCCTGTGCAGTCGAAAGCGCTTCTACAGCGCCCTCGACTTCCCTTAGCCAGCCTATTTTAAAGTAAAAACTCTCTATTCACTCCACTCTCTTCGCTGTCTATTTTATGAAGAGAGACCCAGACAGTTAAGCCAAGAAAATCTTCTTACTTTTATGCGAGCCTTCGACCTTCAGTAACGCGGCATTATCCCTAATAAAATTAATTACAGACGGGTAAGAAACTCCAGTCTTCAGGCTGATCTCCGTCTGACTAAGCCCAGCAGGATTGTTTTGAAGCTCCTCGGTGATGCGCTTAGAAATCTCGGTCCCACTCAAACGAGGGGCACGATCTTTTTTGGAATCAGAACTTTTTGAACCGTCTGGTTTAAAAGTCGAAATCCCCAGCTCGATGCAAATTTTATTAATGCTCGAGTCGATTTCATCAATTTTAGTCTGATATTCCGCTCTACTTGCTTGCAACTGAGCTAAATCATTATTAGTCAAGAGGTCAAGACGGCGGCGAAGTTCTGCTTGCTGACGTTCGATTAATTTTGCGATATCCATTGGTAGTAATTTAACTAGTAGGCAGAGAACTGTGTCAATAGTGATATTTTCTCAAAGAAAGATTTTGAGGTCTATTTTGATCCCTTAGTTAATTTATTGGTCGGTCGTTTTTAGGGTTTGCGCCCAGCTTTCCGTGCCTTAGTTAAACTCGGCTTGAACTAAATTATTAATTCAACTAACCGGCCGTAAAAATTCTATCCGCTATTTCACTTGGGGTTCGGATTTCCTTAATAAAATAGACGAAGAGCCTGTTTTTATAACTGCACGGCGTTGAGGATTAGATTCGGAGGCAGGGTTAACGGACGTGCTGCGGCGCATTCCGCAGGTAACGAACCCTGTCCTCGCTGCCGGCTTCTATCGTGAAAACCTTGAATGGAGCCTTGGCAGCACACTGAGGGCAAGTACTCAGGCAAGCGGCACTGTCAACGCCACGAGGAAGGTTCGGCGATTCATCATACTCAATTCTGAGTCTTGCTCTCTTCCACGAGAAACGAATTCCTCTAAGCCTGAGACCTTGGGAGGATTTCCCTTTCGGGGTTCGACCTTTACCTCGGACTCTGGTTAACTTCATCCCATGGTTCACGTAGGTATCGGTTATGATGTTCATCAACTCGTCGCAGGACGTCCGTTGGTCCTTGGGGGAGTGGAGATTCCTCATCCTCTGGGACTCGACGGTCATTCTGATGCGGATGCACTGATGCATGCCATCACTGATGCGATCCTCGGGGCAGTGGGCGAGGTGGATATCGGACATCTATTCCCCAACACAGACGCCACTTGGCATAACGCGCCGAGTCGTATTTTCCTCGAGGAAGCTGCTCGGCGGGTGGCCTCACAAGGTGGGCGGATCGTCAATATTGATGCCACCCTGATTGCTGAACAACCGAAGATCTTTCCTCACATTACCGCCATGAAGGCTAATATCGCAACCGCACTTGGATTGTCTCCCGCACGCGTGGGAATCAAAGCTACCACTAACGAAACAATGGGCTTCATTGGCCGCCAAGAGGGCATTGCCGCAATGGCTGTGGCGGCCATCGATCTTCCCGAACCAACTAACTAACATGGGAGCCAAAGCTGAAATCGGATGGACAACCCCCGGCGAAGATGGCGTTAAACGTCATGTTTACGCTCAACACGTCGGCTCTCAGTGGAAGTTTTATGAACGACCCAAGCGCCGAGGCAAAGATATCGAGTGGATCCCATTGATTGATCCCCCTCTCCTCGACTGGTTGGAACTGCTCCATTGCGTCGAGCGCGGCTATGTTCGGCGTCGCTTCATGCCCACTGATATCGAAAGTGTCCGGACTAAAATCCGCGAACGCTTCCCGGAATATCGCTTCGCTTGATCGGCATCGCTTATTACAATCAGGGCAACCCTCGACAAAATTAGATGCTCCATCGGTCTTTGGATCGTCCGAAGTTGGAGTTGGTGGCCCTCTGATTTTCATTCACATCTCTCGCCGCAGACGTTGTTGGCGCTTGCGGTTAACCAGTTCCCGATGCGCGCATTTAAACTCGGTACCCAACGTCGAATCCGCACACAGAAATAGAAATCAATCGGGTAAGATTAGGCTCGTTCGGGCCCTAAATTCTGCGGCAGGGCTTCCACTCTTCTTGGTTGAGAATTAGGCGGTCGGCACTAATGCAAGTTAACGCTCCCATTTGCAGGCCACCAACTCTGTCAAAAGGGCGGTCGCGCCGTTGATTTTATTGAACACTTCGAACCTCGCTGCTGAATGGACGGATGTTACCCGCCCTGACGAAGTTGAATCGGGTGTTTAAGTTCAGCCGTGTCTTGCGCTTCTCCCAGAGTGGCGGCAGGTCAAAGGGTGCCGTGAGATTCTCATGCATACGTCGGTCAATTTGAACTGGTTCCGATCTTTAAGGATCGAGCGTTGTGACTGTCTAAAGAGCCACATCCCTTCATCTGCAAAGACGGAGAGGGCAAGAGAGTCGCTAATTAGGGCGCTGCAAAACTTCTTTGCCATTGGGCGAAACTAATCAACAAACCAAAAGCCTGACCTCAGCAAAGATAGAAGTTAAAGAAGTGAAGGGAAGGAGGAACCATTTTGGTGCAAAGACTAAAATGGCTCCAGAGGAAGGGCTCGAACCTTCAACCCATCGGTTAACAGCCGATTGCTCTACCATTGAGCTACTCTGGAACTAACGGAGGGGCTGAACGTAGCGGCTCTCTTTTGAATGCGTCAATCGGATTTTGTAATTTCAACACTTTCGTTGCTTTCCACCCTTGCTTCCTCTTGCCTCGAGGAGTTCGGTATTCGTGGGGTTAATCCTCGATTTGAGGGTCTTTTGCTCGGGCGTCTTGCTCGATAGCGATCTTCTCTTCACTCTTTGAAGGCTGATGAAGTCGTTGATTGCCAAGATTGAAGAAAGTGCCCGCAAACAGTTGGTGCTGCCGCCCTTGAGCAAACCTGCGGAGGAACTGCATCGCTACAAACGCTTTCTCAAAGTTGAATCCCACCGATTACAACTCCTTCACCGCGGTGGTGCTGGGGGCTTGGAAGTTTGTAGCGGTCGTTCCGCCATGATGGATGTTCTCATTCGTCATCTTTGGCGGGATATTCAAAGAGTTTATCCCCCCAGCGGTTCGGTGCCACTCATCGCACTGGTCAGTTTTGGGGGCTATGGACGGGGTGAACTCAATCCGTTCAGCGACATTGACCTGATGTTTCTTCACGAAGCGGATCTTTCGACAGAGGGGCCCGCATTTAAAATACTCAGCGAGTGGACGAGCAGCCTGCTCTATACTCTTTGGGATATTGGATTAAAAGTGGGGCACGCTGTCCGTTCAGTGAATGAGTGTGTCTCTTTGGCTAACGGAGATATGCAGGCCAAAACGGCTTTGATTGAAGCTCGCCTCATTACCGGCGATGCCTCCTTACACGCGCAATTGCTGAAAGCGGTTGTCCGCCAATGTGTCCGAGGCCATGAAGACGAGTACATTCAACTCCGCTTGATCGATCAAGCCAACCGACGGGCTAAATATGGTAATTCGCCGGCGATGCAGGAACCTAATATTAAGAACGGGGTGGGCGGACTCAGGGACTTCCAAAACCTCTTGTGGATGGCCTTCTTTAAACATGGCACCCGGTCACTGGCGGATTTGCAACGGGCGGATTTTCTCAGTGTATCTGAACAAAAACAAATTGAGTCTGCTTACGATTTTTTGCTGCGCACTCGCAATGAACTGCACTATTTGGCCGGTCGAGCAGTGGATGCCCTAACCCCTGCCTTAAAACCTGCGGTCGCTTCTGGACTCGGGTTCACGGATCGATCCCCCCGAAAGCGCACCGAGGCTTTCATGCGAGAGTATTACACTCATACCCGCAATCTTTTCCTTACCACTCGCACCCTCGAGCAACGCTTGGCTCTGGTGCCATCTCCGACTCGCGTTAATCGGACCGGGAGAAACTCCCAGCGTGCGGTGAATAAGGGGGAAGAGTTCGATGGGTTTAAAGTGCTCGACGGGCAGTTGCATTTGGTCGATCGCGCAGCCTTACCGAGCGATCGAGGTCGAATCCTCCGTGCATTTTTAGAGGCGCAAAAGCGTGGGATTAATCTCCATCCCGACCTCGCTCAACTTTTACGACAGCAGGTTTCTTTAGTAGATCGCTCCTTTATTGCCGATCCCCACTATCAAGCCACCTTTCTCGAAATTCTGAATCAACGGGGCAATGTGGGACCTTATGTCAGGGCGATGCACGAGGTGGGCTTATTAGGTAAGTTTTTGCCCGAATTCGGCAAGTTGACCAATCTCGTTCAACACGAATTTTACCATCAATATGCGGTTGATGAACACACCCTGAACTGTGTGACGAAGCTCGATCAGGTGTGGGACGCGGATCAGTCGCCTTTCGTCAATTATCTCGATCCATTTAACCGGGTGGAGAGACCGTTCGTTCTTTACCTAGCTCTTCTGTTGCATGATTGCGGCAAAGCCATCCCTGGCGAACGACATGAACTGGTCGGCGCTCGATTAGCGCTACGGGTAGCTAAACGGTTTCGGCTCGACGCCTCCACGGCACGGACGCTGTCCCTCGTAATCGAACATCACTTGACCATGGTCCAGATTTCCCAGCGTCGAGATTTAGATGATCCGGCAGTGATCCAATCTTTTGCCGCCCAAATGGGGAACCAAGAGACTCTTGATTTGCTCACCTTACATACCTTTGCCGATTCAATGGGCACCAGCGATACCCTGTGGAACGGCTTTAAAGATTCTCTCCTCTGGCAGTTGCATCATCGGACTGCTGAAACTCTAAAAGGGGGGACAGAATTTATTGGAGAGGAGAAACGTCAACGGGGCCTTCTCCGAAAGCAAGTTCGGAGCAGTCTTCCGAAGACCTTTGCCGAAGATGAACTCAGTGCACATTTCGACGGACTTCCAACCCGCTATTTTCGCATTCATTCTGCTCGTCAAATCGCCCGAGACCTCATCTTGGTTCATCAATTTATCCATCTGCAATTGACTGAAGAAGATCGAGCCTTGGAGCCTGCTATTCTCTGGCAGGAAGAAAAAGATCGGGGTTGCACTTTGGTTCATCTCTGTACTTGGGATCGGATCGGACTTTTCGTGAAGTTAACGGGCGCACTCGCCGCGGCGGGCCTTAATATCTTGTCAGCACAAATCTTTACTCGCTCTGACGGTCTGGTGTTGGACAGTTTCCAAGTGACAGATGCGCGCACGGGTGCGGCGCCGGAACCAGCAGTCCGTGATCGACTAGAAAAATTGATTGGCGATATTCTGGTCCGAAACGTTGACATTGGTCCTGCGGTTGCTCGGATGACCGCTCAATCGCGTCCGCTCTACCAAGCGCTGGCAGGGGAATGCCTCGTGCCCTCGGTTCGGTTTGACACGACCAACGCCCCCGAACCCACCATTATCGATCTTGAGGCCGAGGATCGTCCGGGCCTACTGTATGATTTGAGCATGACCTTCAGTAACTTGGGTCTCAATGTGGTTCTCGCCAAAATTGTTACGGAGAAAGGGGCCGCCATTGACACGTTTTATGTTACTGAATCGAGCGGACTCCCGGTGCTCGATCCGGCGAGACAATCCGAGATTCGAGCCGCCTTGGGGCAAGCAGCACGCCCCGTTTAAGTCGACCGATCCAAACCTTCGAAAGTGCTTCAGCAATAATTCTGCAATTTTCCTGTTGCCACCCTGACCCTTCAATTCCTAGTGTTCGGAGTAATTCACGCCCTTATGGCGGGCAGACTGGACTGTTTCCTCTCTGTTTTTTAGTCGGTGACATTCTTGCAGTAACAACTCAACTCGGTATTTAGGAAATATACACAGATGAAGTTTAATAAATGGACAGTGGCGTTGGCCGCTACAGGTGTGGTCAGCCTCGCTTCAGTAATGCAGGCCGACGAGTCCCATCCGGTGAACACGGCCCTCAGCTCCACCACCCTCAGCGGGTATGTGGATACCTCAGCCGTTTGGAACTTCGGTACTGGCAAGACGGTTGCGAACCGTTTCGTCAACACAGATAGCAGCCGTCAAGACGGGTTCAATCTGAACTCCGTTAAGCTACAATTGGAAAAGCCGATCGATGAAGGCACTTGGACCGCTGGCTACAAGGTCGAGACGATGTTTGGCCCCGATGCCAATGCTCTACCCGGCTTACTGGCTAACGGAGTTGCGATCAAGCAGGCTTATGCTGCTTTGCGCGCCCCAGTCGGCAATGGTATCGATTTCAAGATCGGTCAATTTGACCCGATCGTTGGTTACGAAGTGACCGACAGCTCTGCCAATCCGAATTTCTCCCGCAGCTTCGGATTCAACAACCTCGAACCTTTCGGACACACCGGTATCTTGGCCAGCTATCAGGTCAATGAAATCATTGCTGTCACCGCCGGTGTCGCCAATGGTGACTCTAGCTTGAGTGGTCTTCAAGGTGGCGGTTTGACTGCGGGTTCTAGCCGTGGTGCTTTCGCTGAGTCCTCCAAAGTCTATATGGGAGCACTCTCCGTGAAGGCTCCTGAGAGCGCTGGTTGGCTGTCCGGCAGCACCTTGTTCGTTGGGGTGGTCAATGGCGACCGCACCGGTAACAAGAATGATCCGACCTTGCTTTACACCGGTGTCACTTTGGCGACCCCGATTGAAGCCTTGTCCATCGGTGCCAGTGCAGACTTGCTGTTCAATGCAAACGATGGTGCGGCTGATAAGAGCTACGCCAACGCTTATGCCTTGTACGCTGGTTACAAGATCACCGACAAGCTCAAGTTGAACAACCGCTTCGAATACGCTACTTCCGGTTACGGCGCATTCCTTCCGCGTGGGATCAACGCTGCTGACAAGGTCATCGGCGATACGGTCACCCTCGATTACGCTCTTTGGGCGAATGTCGTGACTCGCGCTGAATTCCGTTGGGACCACGCTGCTGACGGCCGCGGCGCGTTCGACAACGGTGCGAAGAATGACTTGAGCCTCTTGGCCAACGTCGTTTACAAATTCTAAGCAGCTTCTCTGCACCAGACCCCTTCCGGTCTCCGGAGGGGGTTTTTGCTTAGTGCGCGCTCGGTATTTTAACTTTTTATCCGTCTTAACTGCGGCCTTTTATGACTGTTTTCCAGCATTTCCCCGCTCCTTTAGCCTCTCTGCTAGACGTCGGGTGCAATGTCGGAGCGCTTCTCCAGGAGATTGAACAACGTTACCCTGGAATTCATCTCGCTGGGGTTGAAGTAAATCTACCTGCCTTCGAAAAGGCTCGTCTCGCACTCCCTCGAGCTGACCTTCGTCATCGAGGGGCCGAAGCTCTTCCCTTTTCGGATAACTCCTTTGATTGCGTCACTTGTGTCGAAGTGCTCGAACATCTCCCGACCGAACTGCGGCCTCTGGCATTGCAGGAAATGCAACGAGTCCTGAAGCCGGGTGGGCGGCTCATTCTTACTGTTCCACACGCCGGTTGGTTTGCTTGGTTCGATTCGAACAACGTGCGTTACCGGCTACCGGTTGTTTATCGTCTGTTTCTCGGAAGCGGACGGCGTGATGCCAATTACGCGGCTAAGGGTCGCTCTGTCGAATGGCATTACCATTTCACTGTAAAAGAATTGGAAATGCTCACGAGCAATGCTTGGAAACGGATCGCTCTTCGCCGAGGCGGTCTCTTCCTTTATCCGCTCATGGATTGGCTCTGCTGGCCCTTTTATCGCCTGGGCCTAGTCAATAATCCAATCCGACTCTTCTTTCAATGGATCGCTGGTTTAGATTACCGCATCGATTTTGGCCCAGCTTCTTATGGTGTTCTGCTTGCCTTGGAAAAGGTCGATCCCTCTTCGCCCAACACGGACTAAGGTCGGGTCTCGTTCAAATAAAGCTTCACGTTCTTAGTCGATCGACCTGACGCAACGATGTCCAAACGCCCGTCCCCATTCAAATCGGCCAGGCAAAGGTCTTCACAGGCCATTCCGTCATCGTCCACGAGGACTTTCATCCAGCGTTGACCCACGGCAGCGTAGAGCGCGATCCCCACTTTGACACTACGGGGCCGTCCCATGGCTCGCCATCCGGCAATAATCTGCGCCTCGCCTGTCCCTAAGAGATCGCCACAGGCCAGCGCATGGGCATCAATCAAGGTATCATCCAAAATCTCTCGACGCCCCAATTCGGCGGCGTTGGCGGCACTTGGATGAAAAACGACCACCTGATTCCCGTGCATAGGAGACAAGGCGGCAACCCGGCCGCGCACTGAATCGAACTGGCGAATCTCGCCGACTCCCCCATTGGCATCAGAGCCGATTTGGCGCGCCGAATTTAGGGCCCCGCTGCTAAGTATTTCGAAAGCTCCTTCCGCTGATCCCACGAGGATACGTCCAGTCGATCCATTGGATTGAATCACCGGATCAAAGTTATGCACCTTGTGCCATTGATCATTAACAGTCTCGATTTTCCAAGGCTGACGTCGATCTGAGCCTGGCACATAACGCTGAATCTGGGCACCGTCACCTTTAGCGTCTTTGTTTCCTCGACCGTGAAGGGGGACGGACCAAAGGCTCCAACCCCGACCGTCCTCACGAACCCACCGAATCCGATGAATCGTCGGTTGATGGGGTAGGGTTACCGGTTCCCAACGCTGAGTTCGATCGGCCGGGGGGATTAGATAAAACAACGCTCCACTTTTCAGTGTATCCCCCGGATTCCAACCCGCACCCACGGCGATTTCAGCGCGTCCATCTCCGTCGATATCAGCTGCTGCCACACAGACATGATCTTGAGGAGTTAAGTTCTCGGCGATGATATGCTTTTCCCAACCCGGATTGTGGTACCATACGATTTGTTTAGCGTCGCATAAGACGATATCGGGGCGAGAATCACCGTCGATATCAGCAACGGTGATGCCATAGCCAACCGCGATATTGGCATCAATAGTCACGGCACGAAATTTGGGTTCGAGAGGCCCCGCTAGAGAGACTAGGGAGACTATCAACCCGGAGGCTAGGCAGAGGGACAGGTTCATAATTAAACTTGGGATGAGGTAAAAGACTGAAGGGAGCACGGTCAACCAACAACGAAGGATTCCCTAAATCCCATGGTTTATTTGGTCAGATCATCAGGATTAGACCCTTTCGAATGGGAACCGGCCGACTGGGAGTGACGAATTAAAGCAAAGGGGCGTTGCCGAGTCTCGTCGGGTTTCCCATTCTTCCCGCGCGTTATGAACGACTCGCAGCATCTCGACGAACTCCTTGCTTCCCGCTCCGACCAAGCTCGGCGACCTATTGAACCCTGTACGGTGGTTATTTTCGGAGCTTCTGGTGATTTGACTGCCCGCAAACTAATTCCGGCTCTGTATCATTTGACGGTCGAGAAACTCTTACCGGAGCCATTCCGGATTGTCGGATTTGCTCGAAGAGAAAAGACCGATGCTCTTTGGCGAACTGAATTACGAGAGGCGTTGAATTTATTTTCGCGGACCAAACCAGTGAAAGACGCTATCTGGGAGGCGTTTGCCCAGAACATGTATTATTGTCAGGCCGATATGGCGGATTCAGGCGGTTACGAAAAACTAAAGACATTGATTGCCAGTTTTCCTCACGAGAAACTGCAAACCAACCTCCTGTTTTATCTGGCGACGAATCCTAGCCAATTCGGTGAGGTAACGGCGCATCTCAGTGCCGCTGGCCTTCTGAAAAAGGCGGAAGGACGAGTCACCAACGAGCGGATTGTGGTGGAGAAACCTTTCGGTCACGACTTAGCTTCGGCTCAAGCACTCAACAACGAATTAACCCGTTTTACCCACGAAAAACAAATTTTCCGAATCGATCATTATCTTGGCAAAGAGACGGTTCAAAACATCCTTACTTTCCGCTTTTCCAATACCATTTGGGAACGGTTATGGAACCGAGAATGCATCGATCATGTGCAAATAACGGTCGCGGAAAAAATCGGAGTGGGCTCGCGTGGTGGTTACTATGAAGAGGCTGGAGCCATTCGCGACATGGTGCAAAATCATGTTCTCCAAGTTCTTTCTTTGATTGCGATGGAACCTCCTGCCTCACTCGAGGCGGAAAATGTCCGCGATGAAAAGGTAAAGCTGTTGAAGTCGATCCGAGTGATGACCCCGGCACAAGTGACTGAAAATGTTGTTCGGGGACAGTACTTTGCGGGTGAAGTTGACGGTGAAAGTCGACCGGCTTACCGGAGCGAAGCTAAAGTAAAACCAAATTCCAATGTTGAAACTTTTCTAGCGATGCGGTTGCACATTGATAACTGGCGATGGTCAGGAGTGCCCTTTTATACTCGTACAGGTAAAAATCTGCCGCTCGGGGCCAGTGAAGTTCGTATTCAGTTCAAAAGCGCTCCCAATATTCTCTTCGCCGCCAAGGACACACTCGATGCCAATTCACTGACCCTACGTCTGCAACCCGATGAAGGCATGACCCTTCGTTTCAATGGTAAGGTGCCGGGCGGCACCACTGAACTTCGTCCGGTTCGAATGCATTTCAGCTACGATTCGGAGTTTGGTGCTTACACCCCCGAAGCCTATGAACGCTTGCTCTTGGAATCGATGGCTGGCGACGCAACCCTCTTCATTCGTAGTGACGAGGTGGAGACCGCTTGGCGCATCGTCGATGCCATTCATCAAGCGTGGATTGGTAAATCACTGACGAACCGAGAATTCTACGCTGCAGGCACGTGGGGCCCTGCGGCTTCCGATGACCTACTGGCCAAAACCGGTCACGAATGGAAGAATCCGCAACCGCGGCACTAGTCCGGTTGCTAGTGCAATTTTCATGCGTACGGCCCTCGAAAATCTTCAGACCTCAGAAAATTCGGGGTAAATCCCCAAAATCAGGTGAGACTTCAAAATCCCTTAATTCAGGGTAATTTTGCTGAGGCTTGCTCAGGTTCCAATCCGGACTTTGAGGTCGAGTTCCGAACGGTGCGCGAGGCGAAAGCGAAGTCGTCGGCCCGGGAGCTTCGGGTGCGCCAGTTGCCGCTGATTGATGGTCTCGAGGGTCTGACTTACCCTGCGTTAAAATTCGCTGCCGTAGCTGCCCCCGGGAAAGAGGTGGATCAGGACCTCGGTTGAACTCACTTCCAAGCCCCCGGGAGAGTGGGTGAGTTGACGAAATTGTCCGTGGTCGTCCCGGTGGTTGTCATAGCTCTTCTTGAAAGGTTGCGGGGCTTGGTAGAACCCGTTGCGCGCCGTGATCCGGAGCACATCCAGCAATCGTTTGTTGGAAGGTTCCAGTTTCACCCTGTCGGCTTGGATCATGGCCTCCAAGCGTGATTCAGTGGCCGCAGTCGCTCCGATCTCGACGCGGATCCGGGCGAGGAGTTCGTGATGTTCCGCAATGTTTTTTCGCCGTTCCACCCGCGCCGCTGCGTACGTTTCCTTGAGCTTCCGCAGCTGTTTCAACCGCCGCTGTTGGGCTGTGCCTTCGGCGGACTCCGTTGCGGGTGCGGCGGCCAACTTCGTGGTCAGTTCCTGAATCTGACCTTCTCGACGCGTGAGGGCAAAACTATGGGGCAGGCTATCGGTTTCTCTCCCTTGAATCCTCTGCGTCTTGGCGTCTTGAGCGAAGCGGGCGTGAGATACTGATAGGAAATTGCTTTTTAACGAGGAGGGGAGGGCGGATGAGGTCTCACGCAAAGACGCAAAGGGGGAGAAGAAGAGGGGCAGGCTACCTGTGACTCCCAAATTGTCCGTAGTCGTCCCGGTAGTTGTCATAGCTCTTCTTGAAAGGTTGCAGGGCTTGGTAGAACCCGTTGCGCGCCGTGATCCG
>CAMDGV010000092.1 GCA_945898055.1 Akkermansia muciniphila
GCGGTTGTCGTGCTTAAATAGATGTATTTGGCTCCAGATTGAGCCATCACTGGGCTGTCAAGATCAGATATCCAGCGGTCAACGTTTCCGTTGGCCCCAGAAGAGAAGCTCCAATTATCGATTGACCAACCCGTTGTGACTCCAGTGGTGGAGGCCCCCGTATTATTTGCCCCATTTGCAGTCTGCGCAGCGAAGGCTGACGACGACGTCCCAAAAGTGCCCGATTCAAAACTGCCGTTTGAGAACAAATTTTGAGCGTGGAGGCTCTGACCTTGGGCCCAAATTGCACCCATTACGAAAGAGAGATAGGCCTTCGCTGAGGCTTTGGCGGCTTTGTTCATTCAGAGTTTTATTTTCGGACCAAGGGCACTGGAAGTGCTTTTAACACCCTCAATTTGATCGACGTAAGAGGTTAGAATCAGCTAGTTAGTTACTCAACGACATAATTAACAAATCATCTCAGACTCTCAGGTCTTTGGTTGGTGGTACTCTCAGTGGAGGCGGGGCAATTTTAAGATCCCCTTAGGTTAAATTATTGCGTGCCTCGATCTTCTGAATGCGGATCAAAATTTAAGGGTGATGAGGTTGTAAAGTGGACGACATCCTTGCTTTCCTTTTTCTAAAGGGCCGGAGGGCCGGGGTCGGTGTTCGTGCCAATTAAGAGAGAAGATCACCTCATTTTCACGTTTAAGGTTTCCAAATGACCGGAGGGCCTTCGACGCCGGTGCGGTTCACCCAAGAGAGGCGAACCTCCGATGGAGGTTTGCCATCGGCAGAGCGAGCGATTGAAACTCGACGCGAGGGGCCTGGCAGGATTTCAGTGCGCCAACCCGAATCATATCGACTTTGGGCGATTAACGCTGAGGGAGGCTCTTTTTGCGCTGCTCGAAGGGTTAATAGGATTGGGCTAGCGCGTGCCGATTTCGAGGAGAGAATGGGTGCGGGCGGTTTGGATTTTCCCAACCATGGGGAGGCTGGAATTAAGGCAGGGGAAGCGAACGTTGTCTTCTGAAGTGAGGAGGCGAGGCCGTCGCGATTATCTCTGAGACTGGAGGCATTCCAGAACACGACGCCATTGAGGGTAGGATTGGCACTAATCCTTTGCACCTGTTTGAGAATTTCAGCCGCGTCACGCCCTTTTCCGACATCGGCGGAGTTCAGCCCAGGCCAAAGATGGTGGCCTGCCTGATTTTCTGAAGCCCACCAATCAAGGAGTCGAGAGAACTTCTGTGCCTCTTGGCTTTCGGTCCAATAGAGTTGTGGGGACATATAGTCGGCATAACCTTCACGGATCCATTTTCGTGCGTCGGCATAAAGTAACTCGTGTTGGTCGAGTCCACGAATCCCGACGGGATAGCCAGGGCGCCAAATACCAAAGGGGCTAATCCCAAATTTGACCCATGATTTTTGGCGATGAATCGCTGAGCCAAGGTCGCGAATTAAGGTGTTAATATTGTCCCTCCGCCAATCGTTCCTTGAGAGGCGACCGCCAGCGGCTAAGTAGAGGTTCCAACTCGGGTCATCTGGAAACGGAAGAACAGCAGAGGCTCCTTTTTCTGGGTAGGGATAAAAGTAGTCGTCAATGTGAATGCCATCCACATCGTAGCGACGGACGACGTCATTGATCACCTTTAGGCTGTGGGCTCGACTGGCGGGAAAACCAGGGTCCATCCAAAGGAAGTGTCCGTATTCAACGAGGAGATCAGGTCTGCGTCGGCTAATATGTGACGGGGATATCGGTGACAGTGAAGGGTGATACCGAGCACGGAACGGGTTGAACCACGCATGCAATTCGAGACCTCGGTGGTGTGCCTCAGTGATGGCAAAGGCCAGTGGATCCCAGAAGGGTTTTGGAGCGACCCCCATGCGGCCAGAGAGGTATTCGCTCCACGGTTCGTAGGGAGAATCGTAAAGGGCATCACAACTCGTTCGGACTTGGAAGATCACCGCGTTGAGATGGAGGCGTCGAGCGGTGTCTAGTAGAAAAAGCAGTTCTGTTTGCTGGGTTGCAACCGGTAATCCTGATTTGCTGGGCCAGTCAATGTTTCCAACCGTCGCAATCCACATGGCGCGGAATTGTCGGGGGATGGGTGGTGGAGAGGTCGGCGAGGCAGCGATGAGTTCTCGAACAGGGAGGGTGAGGAAGAGGACTAGGAGGGTTTGGATAAAGCTCACCGGTCGACAACGATGGGAAGAGGCAAGGCCGAAGGCAAGAGTTCCGAGGGTTTCATCAGCGGCTTTTCCAGTCATTATGCCTTATGGCGACATAAAAATTAAAAAGAGGGTTGATTAAGAGTTCAAGACGGTTGCATTCTCCACCCGTCAAGAGTCTGTCTGGTCCCGTTTCTTCGTGGTCCAGCTTCCCCAAGTCCAAGTTCCTACGACAGTACTTCCGTCGTTTATGGGTTCAGGCTTTTCCGACAAAAATCAAATTGCATGAGCACTGAGAAGACCGATCCGGTCCCTCCAGCCCCGAATTCCGGTGGCCAAATTCAGAATACACCGTCGTCGTCCCAATCAGATTCTGGGCCGGGTCCTAGTTCTGCGGGCAACGCGAGCACGCCAGGCGGGCAATCGTCCTTCAACTCCAATCAGCAAGGTTACAATCGCCCACGTCAAGGGGGCGGTGGCCAAAGTCGACAGTATGGGCGGGGTAGTGGCGGGCAACAGCGGCACGGCGGCCGTAGTCAGAACCGTTACGGTGGAGGTGGCGGTGGCGGTGGCGGTGGCGGTGGCGGTGGCGGTGGTCGCCACTATATTGGACCGCATGGAGGCAACCAAGGTGGGACTCCTCCTCCGCCTCCCCCTCCTCAAGGTGAACCGGTCATTATGGAAGGTTGGTTAGAAATTTCTGAGAAAGGTTTCGGTTTTCTTCGTTCTTCAAAGGGAAATTTTTCACCTAAACCAACGGATGTTTTTCTGACCCCGGACTCCATTAAGCGATTGTCTTTGCGGGAGGGATGCCAAGTGAAGTGTTCAGTAAATCCGCCGCATCGGGGGAGTAGCCCTCAGATGAGGGAAGTAATTGATGTCAACGGATGTTCGTATCAAGACTACCTTCATTCGATGCGGTTTGAGAATCTGACGACCATCGACCCGATCGAGAAGTTTATTTTGGAGACCACTCCTGACATGTTGGATACACGGATCATTGATCTAGTGACGCCGATTGGTAAAGGAACTCGAGGACTGATCGTGGCTCCGCCGCGGACAGGCAAAACGACGATTCTCAAGCAAATCTGTAATGCAATCACCACCAATCACCCCGAGGTTCACGTGATGGTTCTACTGATTGACGAACGACCTGAGGAGGTCACTGATTTTCAGCGGAGCGTCAAGGCCGAGGTGGTGGCATCAAGCAACGATCAGGATTTGGAGACCCACGTTCGCCTGAGTCGGTTTATGATTGAGCGCTGCCGTCGGATGGTTGAGTCAGGTAAGGATGTGTTTGTTCTGCTAGATTCCATCACCCGCGTCGCTCGAGCCTATAATTCGGTCCATGGCGGATCCGGTCGGACGATGACGGGTGGTGTCGATGCTCGTGCCTTAGAAATTCCTCGGAAGATGTTTGCAGCGGCGCGAAAGGTAGAAGAAGGCGGTTCGTTAACGATTCTGGCGACGGCCTTGGTTGATACAGGCAGTCGGATGGATGAGTTGATTTTCCAAGAGTTTAAGGGCACCGGAAATATGGAACTAATCCTTGACCGTAAACTTTCCGAGCGCCGCTTGTATCCGGCTTTGGACATTCCAAAATCGGGAACGCGGAAGGAAGAAAAGTTATTCTTGCCGAACCAGATTGATGCGATTCGTAAGTTGCGTCGGATGATGACCGATCTGCAACCGGTGGAGGCGATGGAGACGCTGATCGCGGCCTTGAAAAAGCATAAGACCAATGCGGAACTGCTCGGTAAGTTATCCTAGTTTTTAAATAAGGAATCAGAAGGCCGACTTCTCGACAGGGAAGTCGGCTTTACGGTGTCGACCGATCAAGGGCTGGAGGGAAGAGAGACTTGCTGTGGGTGCATTAAATAGCCGATGAGATCGCGCCGTTGCACGGGCTGCAGGGAATCTAAAAGACCCTCTGGCATCATTGATTCTGAGCGAGTTTCTTGTCTGAGAATTTCGAGTCGGGATAGGACTGTCCGACCTTCCACCGAAAGTAATGTGACGGTATTCTGACTGATTTCTCGCAGCAGACCGCTTAACGTCCGGCCGTCTTTTAATTCGAGCAGTGTCCATCGGAAGTCGGGAGCTACCACGGCATTGGGATCAACAATATGGGCGAGAAGATAGTCCAACGAGGCGCGACCAGATCCGCTCAGATCGGGTCCCAAAACGCCGCCCTCTCCATAGAGCACATGACAGGAGGCGCAGAGGTTTTGGAAGTGGCGACGTCCCTCAGAAAGGTTGGCTTTAGCGAGTACCGGCAACAGTTCGCTTCGAAATGATTCGATCGACTGAAGCCCTTTGGCTGGGGCCACTCGGAGCGGGGCAGTGATTGAAAGAAGACGGGCACGCAGGGGGGCATGGCCGAGGTTGGCAACGAGGCGAGCCAAGTCGGGAGTGAGATAGGCTTTGGGGACGCGGCCAGTTTCAATCGCCTCGATGAGTTGGGTGGCCGAGGGGACGCGAGTGACCAGTGCGTTTAGAACTCGGATTCGGTCGTTGGGAGGAAGAATAAGACACTGTTGGATGGCTAAAGAGAGAATCTTCGGGGTTCCTAAAGAGACAGTGGCGACGAGTGCCGGACCCGAGAGGACAGGGTCAGTCAGATGAGGTTCGAGCATATCGACTAAGCCAACCGGACGGGCTTCGATTAACGAAGTGAGGGCGGCATGGCGGGTTGTTGCCGAAGCTCGAGGGTCGGCGATGATTTGGCGCAGGGAATTGATTGCGTGTTCATCGCCAAAGAGGGCGGCGAGACGTTGGTTGAGTTCGCGAACGCGCGGTTCATCACTTTTGGCAAAGCGAGATGATGCCAGAGCCCATGCTTCTGGGGGCAAGGGATTTTTCGCTGCTGGTAAGGCCGTTACTAATCCAGTGAGGACATCGGTTTGATGGGAGGGAGGGGAGTCAGCGCTACTTCGAAGGAGGCTTCCGAGGTGTTTGGAAAAAGAGGGAAGATCTTGAGCGAGTCGACGCGCGATATTTTGGCGGACAAGATGAATTTGAGAATCGACGGCAAGGGTGACAGCGGCAGTTGGATCGAGAGCGACGCAGGGTTCGAGAGCGAACCAGAGCATAGGGCCTTGATTGTGGTCGATATCGTCGTCGCCGTGGGTAAGTAAGGCCCCGGCGAGGGGGAAGCGACCTTCGACAGGCACTCGGTTTAAGGCGGCAGCCAAGTACAAACGCACCAACGCTGAAGTTTCGATTCGGGCTAATTTAACCCAGTCATTTAGGGTGAGTGCGGAAGGCTCTGGACGTTCTTCAGAGAGAAGACGCACCGCCCAACTGCGGATATGTTCATCGGAATCTCGAAGCAAACGACGCAGTAAATCGGGCGTGGCACGACGAGTTGCGAGCAGGGCCCAGAGCGCGCGCAACTTGCCGAGGCGAGAGGAATCTGTGGAAAGTCGGCTCAGCAAGCGATCGACCACCGTTGGTTCGAGAGTTCCGTTGGCGGCCCGGTCGCGGAGCAAAGACCGAGCCTGTCGACGATGCCATTCTGAAGGGCCGAACTGCCAATCGACGAGTTGATTCGATTCCACTTTGAGAGGGATAGAGAGAGGTGCGAGAGGTGGAGTATTGGAATAGGTCAAGCGCAGGATTCTTCCTGAGTTACGATGGACGCCATCGTGTTCGTGACATTCCCCCGTATCCGACCAGTCGGCGATGTAAACCGATCCATCAGGGCCTTGAATGAGGTCGATACCGCGGAACCAGGGATCTGAGGATTGACCGAAGTCAGGGGCATGGCGACCCGTGTAACCGCTGCCTTGCCGTTCGACCCGCTCTCGATTGATTCGCCGGCCGTGAAAGTTCAAGGTGAGTAGGGCACCTTCGTAGGCGGCGGGCCAGTTGCCGCCTTGATAAATCAGCAAACCCGAATGCGCGTGACCGCCGCCCAACAAATCGCTCGAAGCCGCTGGGCGACCGCCAGACAGATCGGCCCGAGAGTGGGTCCAACCGGTGCCCGTATCAAAGTGGTAATGGTCCGCATGCTGATCGATTGGAGAGTAGATATTGGGGAGCGGATCATCGCCGTGCATCCGCCGAAAATGAGCCCCTGGGATCGCGTGCCAAAGGTGCCCAATGACCGTGTTAATAAAGAATGGCTCGCCTTCGACGTTCCAGTCGTGCCCCCAAGGGTTGGTCGTGCCGTGGGAGACCACTTCGACGACTTGAGTCTGTGGATTGTAACGCCAAAGGCCACCGGAGAGGATGCATCGTTTAGATTCTGGATCACCTGGGCGCCCGATTCGGGTAGGGCTAGAAATTCCGACTCGGCCCCAAAGCCAACCATCCGGTCCCCACCGCAGCCCATTGGCCAAAGTATGATGATTACCAAGGGTTGTTCCAAATCCATCAAGAATGACTTCCGGTGGGCCGTCAGGTAGATCGTCGCCATTGCGGTCAGGGACGAAAAGCAATTGCGGTGGGCAGAGTAACCAAGCACCTCCTAATCCTGTTTCGAGACTGGTCAGAATTTTTGTTTCAACCGGAAAAACCGTTCGCGAGTCGAAGTGTCCATCTCCATCGGTATCTTCGAAGATCAAGATGCGATCAGACAGGTTGGTCGCAAACTTAACAGCGGCTTCAGCATAGGTGTAATTTTCTGCGACCCAGAGACGTCCACGCGGATCGAAGGCCATGGCGATGGGTTGGCGGACCTCGGGTTCGGCCGCGAATACGGTCATTTTGAATCCTGAGGGGAGGGTCCAACCCGAGGCGGCCTCTGCTGGAGGGAGGGGGCGGGTAGTGGAAGATTCGGAATCGACCATCGGTTCTTGAGCTAGGATCTGCAGTAGCCGTGTGAATCCGTTGAGAACCCAGACCCAGATTGAGTACCGGAGAGCGAGAAGGCAACGGTGTGATCGTAGGAAAGGCATCATAGAACTATTCCAAGTGATTTCTCGATTAGGTGCGTTTATCGTCAAGGGTTCTTTGAACTAATCCAACCGCAGGGGAGTGCCGCCTTTCGCCACAGATTAAGGCTGCAGGTTGATTCAGTGGTGGCACCTAAAGTGCCACAGAGGATCAGACATCGCAGAGACCGACAGCTTGGCGGAGAGACCCTAGAGCGTCTGGGCGTCTTGGGATAAATTCTTGAGAAACATAGCCCGTATAACCCGTCGCTACGATGGCTCTCATAATAGCTGGATAATTGAGCTCTTGAGTTTCGTCGATTTCGTTCCGACCAGGGACGCCACCGGTATGGTAGTGAGCAAAGAAGGAATGATCCCTGCGAATGGTGGCGATCACGTCGCCCTCCATGATCTGCATATGATAGATGTCATAGAGGAGTTTGAACCGAGTAGACCCTACAGCTTTGCACAGGGCGATGCCCCATTTCGAGGTGTCGCACATGTAATCCCGGTGATCGACCCTTGAATTAAGAAGTTCCATCACCAAATTAATTTGGAGTTTTTCGCAAAGAGCCATCAGTCGCTTAATGCCGTCTGCACAGTTTTTGAGGCCAGTTTCAGCATCCATCCCGTCGCGATTGCCAGAAAAACAAATGACATTTTTGAGACCAGCTTTTGCGGCAAGCGGAATCCATTCTTCGTAAGCGGCGATCAGGGTGTCGTGATGCTCTATTCGGTTGAATGCTTTCGAAATACCTCCGAGACCATTCCTCACTGGATTGGTCGTAATGGCGCAAGTGAGGCCGTGCTTTTGGAGAATCGGCCAATCGGCTGGGCCGAGAAGTTCGATCGATTGGAGTCCCATCGCCTTGCCTGCGACGCAGAGGTCATCGAGGGAAATCTTGGGGTAGCACCATTTGCAGACCGAGTGATGGATATGATCCTTGAGATTGGCGGCTGTATCGGCAGCTTCGAGACGCGTTGCGAGTGCAGCAGCAGCGAGTCCAGCGGCTGAGACCATAGCGGAACGACGGTTGATTTTCATGCGATGAGGTAATGGACTGGGATTGCTAGATCGGCGTCAAAGAAAAACCATCCAATATTTTTAAAAATCGAAGATGAATGCTGTTTGAATTCGCGATCAGATGCTTTCGGAGATAAGACTTGGAACATGCCAATCGGTCTGTTGTTCCTTTTTGTGGTTGCTTGGGTCGTGGTTCGAGCGGCCGAACCTGTTGTCCCTTTGGCGGACATGCCGCGGCTTGCCGCGACCGAACCTTCGAAGGCTGTCGCGACCCTGAAGGTTCGTCCTGGGTTTCGCATGGATCTCATGGCGGCCGAGCCGATGGTGACCAGTCCTGTGGCGATCGCCTTTGATGAATCGGGGGCCTTGTATGTTGTGGAGATGCGTGATTATTCCGAGCGACGCCCCGAAAAATTAGGGCGAATTCGTCGATTGGTGGATACCGACGGCGACGGTAGCTTTGATCGGTCCACCGTATTTTTAGACGGGATTCCTTGGCCCACAGCGGTGTTGTGTTGGCGAGGGGGGGTGTTCATCGGGGCGACACCTGATTTGCTGTATGCGAAAGATACGGACGGCGACGGGGTAGCCGAGGTGAGGGAGACGGTGTTTACTGGGTTTGCCTCTGACTTTGCACCGTACGCCACCAATCGGCTTAATGTGCAGGCCTTGATGAATTCCCTGCGGTGGGGTGTGGATAATCGGATTCACGGAGCTGGCAGTATGAGCGGGGGCACGGTTCGTCGAGTGGACAGTCCTTTCGTGCGCGCTTGGAGCGGAGGAGCCGTCGAAGAGACGGTGAAACCAGTAACCTTGGCCGGGCGTGATTTTTCCTTTGATCCAAGGCGACTCGATTTGCGGGCGGAGACAGGAGGAGGTCAGCACGGGATGTCGTTCGACGATACCGGTGGGAAGTTTGTTTGTTCTAATTCCGATCATCTCCAGTGGGTCGCCTACGACGCAGAGTCGGTTCCGTCCCATCCGTTTCATTCTTTACCCTCGCCACGGTTGTCGATTGCCGCAGACGGCCCGTCCGCGGAGGTTTTCCGGCGCAGTCCAGATGAACCGTGGAGGGTTTTAAGGACGCGATGGCGAGTCGCGGGATTAGTGGAAGGCATGATTGAAGGGGGAGGACGTCCGAGTGGCTATTTTACCGGAGCGACTGGGGTGACGGTGCATCGAGGTGACGCCGCGGGCAGTGCGTTTGGGGACGTTTTTATTGCTGATTGCGGGAGCAATCTGATTCATCGAAAGCATCTACGGCGTGAAGGTTTTGTTTTAAAAGGAGAACGCGTAGGGGATGAAGAACGGAGTGAATTTGTGGCTAGTACAGACAATTGGTTTCGACCTGTTCAATTCGCTAATGCCCCCGACGGTTGTCTTTGGGTTATCGATATGTACCGTGAAACCATTGAGCATCCGTGGTCGATTCCTCCGGGCCTCAAGCGCTTGGTCGATTTAGAGTCAGGTCGAGATCGAGGGCGACTCTGGCGACTGGTGCCAACAAATTTCGTTCCGCGCCGTGGGCCTTTACCTTTTACAGGTGTGAGTCAGGAAAAATTAGTTGGTTTGTTGGATCACCCGAACGGATGGCACCGAGATACGGCAGCGAGGTTGTTGATTGAACGCGGCAACGCAGATGCTGTTGGGGCATTAGCGATTCTTCTGAATGGCTCGGCTCGACCGGCATCACGGATTCAAATCTTGCACACGTTACAGGCACTCGGCGGGCTGACGCCGACCTTATTGCGCGGCCGATTTACAGATGCTTCTGCTTCGGTTCGCGAGCACGCCGTCCGGTTGGCTCGTTTGCAATTTGCAAAAGAGGATGGAATTGCGACCGATTTAGCGGCAATGGGGAGCCGAGAGTCAGATGCAAGGGTACAATGGGAATTAGGTTTAGCCGCCGCAGGGTTGCCGGAAATTCTTCGGGCTGAGTTGACGGGCCATTTATTGCAACAGGATTCTGAATGGATTCGTTCGGCTGCACTTCATTCGGCCCGAGGATTAGAAGCGGGCCTAGTAATAAAACTCGCCAGCGCGGCCCCGTCCGTCGCCCGAACCGCAGCGTTGGTGGAGGTTGCGACCCTACTTGGACGTTCGGGATCGCAGGCAGTTCTCCGTGACGTTTTTCAGCAAGTCCGATCCTTAGAACCGGAAACGTTCCGGTTTCAGATGGCCTCTGCCTTGTCTGCGGGCGCCGTGGGAGCTGCGGCATTGAGGGATCTTCCAGCATGGCAAGAGCTGACTTCCGTCGCCATGGAACGGGCGCGGTCGACAAGCAGTCGTTTACCGGAGGCCATTCGACTTTTATCAGAAGTAGGCCCGAGAGCATTGGGCGTCTTATTGCTGCAATTGCGAGAGGGATCCGTGGAGGAGAATCGAGCTGCTGTGTTAACCACTTTGGGTCGGTTATCGGGAACACTTTGGGGGGCGGCAGTATTGGAAGATTGGAAGAAGATTCAGCCTGCGGCGAAGCCCGGAATTCTAGCCCTTTTGGTGCGACGCCCCGAGACAGCGCTGTTGCTTTTGGACGCAGTGGAATCGGGGCGAGTAGCGCAGACCGAATTGGACTCAAGCGGTGTGAGTGCCTTGCGGTCCTCAGGTAATTCGGTGGTTTCAGGGCGAGCGAAGCTCCTTTTTGGAGAACCCGCAGCGGTGCGCGGTGAGTTGATCGAGACCTTTCTGCCGGCCTTAAATTTAGTTGGAAACGCAGGGCGAGGACTTCGTCTTTTCGGAGAACGTTGTGCGACCTGTCACCGGCTAGGTGGAATCGGAGCCGTGCTTGGACCTGATTTAGCGAGTGTCCGGTCCAATGGAAAAGAAAAACTTTTGGTGAGTATTTTAGATCCGAACCGGGAAGTTTTACCGACGTTTATGGCTTGGGGTATTGAGACCTTGGATGGCACCACTTGGAATGGAATAGGGGTCCGTGAAGATGCTTCGGCGGTGGTGATTCGAATTGCAGGCGGGCAAGAGATAGCGGTATCCCGTGGCGAAATCCGGAAGGTAACCCGTTCGGATAGGTCCCTGATGCCAGAGGGATTGGAGACGGGTTTGAAGCCTCAAGATCTCGCCGATTTGTTGGAGCATCTCGTCACAGCGCGTTAATTTTAAGTGCAACCTCCAAGAAAGAGGATGTCTTTAGATCCGGTTTCTGATAGCGTTTTTTGATGATCCTTCGAGCCTTCTTTTTTCTTTGGGTGGTTTTGGGTGCCTCTCTTTTTGGGGTGTCTGCGGCCGGATTGTCTATTGGCACCTTTGATATCGATGCGACGCCGCCAGTGGGGTCGCGGATGGCCTACGATCCGGTCACCAATGTTTGGGAGTTGGGATTACGAGCCCGAGGCGTGGTGATAGCGGGTGCTGGAGCCCCGGTGGTCTTGTGTGCCGTGGATTGGATTGGGATTGCCAATGAAGGGCACGATGCTTTTCGTAACCAATTAGCCGCCGCTGCTGGGACGACGCCGGATCGGGTGAGCGTCCACTGTTTGCATCAACATGATGCGCCGGAATGTGATTTTGGAGCTGAAACCATTTTGCGAAACGAGGGCGTCAGTGCCTTGAATTACGAGGGAACTTTTGCTCGGGAAATGCTTGGACGACTTGCGACGGCAGTCGCCCGAGCCACTCGGGAAACACGCACCTTTACTCATATCGGCGTGGGTGAAGCGAAGGTTCGCAAGGTGGCCTCCAATCGCCGAATTTTTGGTCCGAATGGGAAGGTGCGTGCGGTTCGTTACACGGCGAGTCCCGATCCGAAATTGCGGGCTGAACCCGAGGGGGTAATTGATCCAGCAGTCTCTTTAGTCAGCTTTTGGGATGGGAACCGACCGGTAGCCGTCTTGAGTTACTATGCAGTTCACCCGCAGAGTTATTACCGAACGGGGGTGGCTAATCCCGATTTCCCTGGAGTCGCACGCTTCCTCAGACAAATCGCCGTACCAGAGGCGTTGCACGTTCATTTTAATGGTGCCGGCGGTAATCTTGGTGCCGGGAAATACAATGATGGCTCCCATGAAAATCGCCGGATCTTAGGGGAACGATTAGCGAACGGCATGCGACGAGCTTGGGAGTCGACGCGAAAACAGGCGGTGAGCGCAGCGGAGGTTCGATGGGCGACAGAACCAGTGACTTTGCCGGTATCCAAGCATTTAGATGAGGGCAAATTAATGGCTCAATTAAAGGGTCGCGATGCGAGTTTTCTAACCGCAAACGGCGCTGGGCGCTTGGCTTGGTTACGGCGGTCTAAAGCTGGGCGAGTCATTGATGTGGGATGTCTCAGTCTAGGTCGGGCCCGCATCTTGCATCTTCCGGGTGAATTATTTGTGGAGTATCAATTAAATGCGAAGGCAGAGCGCAAAGATTTATTTGTCGCAATGGCAGCTTACGGTGATTACGGCCCCTTTTATATTGGAACTGAAGTCGCCTACACCGAAGGCGGTTACGAGACCGAACCTCGGTCATCTAATGTTGCGCCCGAGGTGGAACCCGTTTTGATGACCGCCATTCGGAAGTTACTAAAAGACTGAGTTGGTGCGACTTGGTTCGACGCGATCCTTGAAAAGTCGACGAGAAAAATGTGTGGACTCTCCAATTGCGTCTTGGCCGGTTTCAGGGATTATAAGGATCGTGTTGTTTGATCTGCTATGAATCCCCAGACCTTTGCTCGAACTGTTGGAATCGGCCTCCTGATTTTTTGCGTGGTGATCATGGCATCTTCGGGGACCTATGTCGTCAATCCGGGTTTCCGTGGGGTCGAGGTGATTTTAGGGAAAGTTTCCTCCACCTTTAAGCCGGAGGGATTTGGCATTAAGATTCCCATTGTGACGGTGATTTATCCGATGTCCGTGCGGCAGCAAACTGCTGAGGAGCAGGCGGATTGTTATTCCTCAGATTTACAACAAATCCGGGTTAATTTACGGGTGCTTTATCGGATTCCAGAGGCATCTGTTGTCACCCTTTTTCAAGATTATTATGGTCGACCTTTCGAGAGTTTGATTGCGCCGCGGGTTCATGAAGCTTTGAAAGAAGTCACTGCGTTGTTGAGTGCCGAGCAGATTGTAAAGAAGCGAGAGCAGATCAAGGCTCAGTCGTTGAGTATTGCTCAGAAAAAGATCGGTAGCTTGTTAGTGATTGAGGATATCGTGATTGAGGATATTACCCTTTCCAAGGAATTGGGGCATGCCATTGAGGCAAAAATGGTCCAAGAGCAAGAAGCATCGAAGTCGAAATTTTTCCAGAATCGAGCACAGATCGAAGCGGATACCGCCGTGATCCAAGCGAAAGGTGAGGCTCAATCCATTGTGATTCGAGGGAAAGCCTTGAAGGAAAATCCGGCCTTTGTGGATCTGAAGATCGTGGACAAATGGGATGGATTCACACCGGTGGTGATCGGTGGTGGAGAAAATTTACTCCTTTCTCTCCAAGACGCTGAACGTCTTCGAGGATCGCGTGCGATTCTACCGACGAATCAATCCGCCGCCAACCCACGTCGTTCTCCCCGTTAATTTTATGAATCCGACTGCTGTACCCCGACTGATCGGGACCTTTGTTTTACTGTTTATTCTAGCAGTTCTTGGGTCTGCGACCTCCTACATTATCGACCCTGGGACCCGGGGTATTCGCGTCACCTTAGGGAAGACATCCGATCAATTTCTGCCCGAAGGATTTGGTTTTAAGGCCCCGTTTATCACTACGATTGTACCGGTCAATATTCGACAGAAAACCATGCCTGTGAAGGTGGACTGTTTTTCATCCGATTTGCAGCAAGTGATCCTCGAGGTGCGGGTCTTATATCGAGTGCCTGAGACGGCAGTAGTGGAGATTTACAAAAGATTTTCGGGTGATCCCTTTGATAGTTTGATTGCACCACGCGTGCAGGAAGCCTTGAAAGAAGTAACGGCGACACAGACCGCGGAGCTAATTGTTAAGAATCGAGAAGACATTAAATTGAAGGCGATTGAGGCCACCAAAAAGAAGATTGGTAGCCTGTTAAATGTCGAAGACATTGTGATTCGTAACATCGAGCTTTCCAGCGAACTTGAGAGAGCGATTGAAGCCAAAATGGTCGCAGAACAGCAGGCTGCACAGGCTCGTTTCACGCAAATCCAGACGCAGGTGGAAGCGGAGACGGTGATTATACGCGCCCGCGGCGAAGCGGAAGCGATTACCGTGCGAGGCGAAGCCTTGAAATTGAATCCGGCATTTTTGAGATTACAGATTGTGGAGCGTTGGAATGGAAAATCACCCCTTGTGGTGCCCGTTGATCCGAATGCCACCGGGGCTGGGTTTCTTCTTCCCTTGGGGTCAATTGAAAAGCCGGTCTTGCCATGACTCCGTTCCAACGCGCTGTCGCCCGTTTGACGGTCTTACTCGTGGTGCTGGTTGCCTTGGCACTTCTTTTTAAGCCGGTCTTGATTTTCGTAGAGATGGCGGCTGTCGAACTCCGTTATTTCTGGTGGTTGATTCTGATGCTAGCCTTGGCTGGTTGGTTGATTTGGGGCGTAGGCCGCAAGTCGAAACCCTGAACTGATAGGAATTTGCTTTTTGGCGCGGAGGGTAATTCCCCTGATTAGCGGTCCCAATCGAACACTGGGGTTTGGCTGGCGTTACGTACTGCGAGTGAGTACGCCGCAAGAACCCGGGAACTCCAGTCGGGTCGCCCTAGTCTATGTTTCTCAACCGCTGGCACCGCCCAAACCCGCAACGCTCTTGACGGACTTTACCCCCTTGAAAACGCAGAAAACCCCTGTTGGCGGGTGGCTTT
Source organism: Akkermansia muciniphila (assembly GCA_945898055.1). Taxonomy (GTDB): domain Bacteria; phylum Verrucomicrobiota; class Verrucomicrobiia; order Limisphaerales; family UBA9464; genus SXXZ01. The sequence continues at coordinate 14,822 of CAMDGV010000092.1, forward strand.
CTTTGCTTTTTTGATTTCGTCCTTGTGGCTACGGCGTGGTTTTCAGAAAGTCTAATACGTGTTGAATCGTCCACTGACGGTTCTTGCCTTCCCATCGCTTTCAAACAGCGGCTTCAACCTCTCGGTGCGATACCATTGAAGATAATAGGCCAATACGCAGATAAATACATGACTGCGGATCTGGTCATCGGTCTTTTGGTAGATCGGCCGCATTTCCAGCGATACGGTCTTCCGGATGCAATCCGGCCGCCGCCGGCGAGTCTTGCATTCGCGCTGGGTGGTGACCGGATTGCGGCAGAGGCAATAGGGTT
>CAMDGV010000093.1 GCA_945898055.1 Akkermansia muciniphila
AGCGTAGGCCCAACCCGATGGTTCCCAATTCGTCCTGCTTCGTGTCGCTTGCGCGGATGAACTCAATGGTACCGTCTCGGAAGCGTCGTGGTCTTGCTAAAATCCAACTACGGATCGCTGAATTTAAAAGCTCGGGACTCTCGAAGAACCGTAGACGAAGGATTAACTCGGAAATTCTGCGTCATATAGAGGGAGTCCGCGGTTTGAAATAACGCGGTGGCGTCTCTTTCTAATTCCTTCATTCGTTCGTCGGGTGCGGGTACAAGTTGCAACTGACCTAACTTTGGATCTCCAGAATAGTACTCCCGTTTCTTGTTCATACTAAAAACAACCAACCGTTCCTCTGCATAAATTCCAACCGAACGATTATGATGTAACAAAACTCGTCGGCGTGATTGGGGGTCTTTCAGTAAATCGCACCCAAAAAAAAACGAATCATAGGGTCGGCCAATCAACCCTAAAAGGGTCGGCCCGACATCCAATTGACACCCCAGCATCGAAGCGTGTCGTGCCGTTTTCACCACGGCTGGACCGGCGATCAGCATGGGAATCTCATAAGACCGAATGGGGATAGTCTGGCTACCATAGACCCGGGCTCCGTGATCGGCGACCACTGCAAAAATAGTGTTTGTCCAGAAGGGTTCCCTCCGAGCCATGTCAAAAAAGCGAGCTAGAGCATAATCTGCATATTTGACGACCTGATCCCGTTTTTTTGCCTGCGGATCTTCGGTAATCCGACCTGCTGGATAGGTATAAGGTTTATGGTTAGAGACCGACATTGTTGTCACAAAGAACGGTTTTCCACTCGCATGCGCCGCTCTCATTTCTTCGATTGATTTATTGTAGAGATCCTCATTGCAAACACCCCAGATAGTCGTATAATTTTCTTGCTAAAATCTTTAAGCTCGAGAAATTTTTCCCACCCGTTTTTTCGAGCAAAGGTCCCTGTCCCATCAAAGGATCCGCGTCCTGCATAGATGAAGGTTGTTTTATATCCATCACGCCCAAGGACTTGAGCGATGGTTTCCACATTCAGGGTGCGGTCACGCGCCACGATGGAGTCGCCAGGTAGGGGTGGAAAGCTACAGTAGACACCCTCATATCCACGGATGGTCCGGTTCCCGTCGGCATACAGATTGTCGAACAACAAGGCTTCGTTCGTGGCGAAAGCATCCATGCGCGGCATTAGTGATGCGCCAGAGCGCCCAAGACTTCCCCAGAATTCTGATCCAAGACTTTCTTCAAGCAACAGGATTACATTTAGTTTTGGGCGAGACGCATTTCCGGGAATGTGGCGTTGGAGGCTTCTGGGTCCGCCGGAAGGAATTTGACCCGGACTGAGCAGACGATTCCGTGCTAGATCGAAGGCCTCCTCTAACGGGATGGTTGGATAGAAAGCTGCATAATCTAAGTTGCGAGTCAGGATCGCGGTGCCAAGTGCGACGAAGGTGTTTCCGGCGAGTTCATTCACCGATCGATTGCGACTAAAGAGGGCTTCGGAGCTTCGAAAACTTAAGCCGAGTCCCAAAGCACACAGGGCCCAGATCGCTGCGGCAAAAGGATTCCTGCCAAGGGTGGGCACGGAGCGGGTCACCCGCAGACTGAGCAGGGCAGCGCCGGTTCCTAAAATAAGGCAGCCAAACAACACTCGCAGAAAAGGATAACTCTCCCACACGTTCACGAAAACCTCATGAGGAAAGATAAGATAATCAACGGCCACCGGATTAAAGCGGGACTCAAATTCCTCGAAGAAAAAAGCCTCTGAAATCAAGAGAAAGACCATTGCGGTCCAACCCAGGACAGAACCCACGGTCAAGATCCGTCGGGATCGAACTGTCGTCCATGGGGCCAAAGATCCTACCGTGCTCCAAAGGGCAATTGGGGTCGCTAACAGGACGCCAACCGCGAGGTCGAAATGGAATCCGACGGCGAAGCAGTGAACCCAGTCGATGAGAGAAACTGGGAGGGGTGACGCGTAGAAAACGGCCAGACTGATCCGTAGCACCGTAAAGAGCCCCACTAATTGCGCCACCACAAGCCAAGCTAGCCGCAATCGGTGCCCGCTATGCTGGGTGAGGTGGAGAGGATTCATAGAATGATAGAGGGATGGATGAAGCTCTTGGCGGATATTTGTTTGGTCACTAGGCCAATCCGGCACTGCTTAAAACGACTGTCGTGGATTCGTTTGCAAATGCCCCCGGATTTCTTCGAGAAAGGAATTTCCATAGTCCTGAACTTTGCGTTCGCCAACCCCGGAAATCCTCCGGAAATCGCCTTCCGACACTGGATATTCCCGAGCCATTTGCCTCAGCGAACCATCCCCAAACACAATGTAAGGCGGCACCCCTTGTCCGTCAGCGATGGTCTTCCTTAATTGACGCAACTTCTCAAATAATAACTCGTCGCAAGCAATATCTCCGACCCGCTCTGCCTTGGGACGTCCGCGCTCCATGGGACGGGTCAGGTGAATGAGACGACGATCCTTTAAGGCGGCCAGTCCGTCGGGTGCCATTTCGATAATACTGTAAGGCTCTGAAATCTGACGTAGATAGCCTAAGCGGATCAATTCTCGCCCGACCCCGCCCCACTCATTGCGACCCATATCCATGCCAATGCCGTAGGTAGTGAGTGTCTGGTGTCCCCATTGTCGTATTTTCTCTGAATCACTTCCAGTGAGCACCGCAATCACATGGTTAATACCGGTATTAAAGCCGCTCTTTTGGCGAATACGAAACACACAACTGAGAAATTTCTGAGCAGGTACGGTGGCATCCCAAGTATCCCGAGGACTCAAACAGTTATCGCAAGCACCGCAACTCGCCTTGGAAAAATCTTCGCCAAAATAGCCCATTAGAGCCACCCGACGACATCCCGCATCCTCGGCGTACCGGGTCATCTGCCGGAGTTGTTCCCGCGCTAACCGCTGTTCCTCTGGATTTGATTTTTCGGCAATGAACGATGTTTGCTTGGCGACATCGCCCGCACTAAATAATAAGAGACATTCGCTCGGTAACCCATCGCGTCCAGCACGTCCAGTCTCCTGATAATAGCCCTCAATATTTTTTGGTAAATCATGATGGATTACAAAGCGGACATTGGGTTTATTAATACCCATTCCAAAGGCAATGGTGGCGCAAATCACCCGGGCCTCGTCTCTCAGAAACGCATCCTGATTTTTTGCCCTTTCCAGCGGGGTCAATCCCGCATGATAAGGTAAGGCCTTAATCCGATCTGTTTTCAGTTTTTCGGCGAGCGACTGAGCACCGGCTCGACTGAAGCAATAGACGATACCGCTTTCCCGAGGGTGCGCCCGCATGAACTCCAAAATCTGTTTGTATCCTTGGGCTTTGGGCAGCACTCGGTAGGTCAGATTAGGGCGATTGAAACTGGCGACAAAGATGGCAGGATCTCGCAAACTTAACTGCTGCACAATGTCATGGCGCACTCGAGTCGTCGCCGTGGCGGTCAACGCCATAAACGGCAAGCTGGTCATCCGTTCGCGTAAGGTTGCTAACTGACGATATTCAGGTCGAAAATCGTGTCCCCATTCACTGATGCAATGAGCCTCGTCGACCGCCACCAGCACCACGTCCCAGCGGCTTAATGCGTCAAAAATAGAACCTTCACCTGCCATCAATCGCTCGGGTGAGAGATACAAGAGTTTGTACTGACCGGCATTCAGACCTCGCCAGCGCGCTTTGCGTTCGTTCTCGCCTAAGGTTGAATTTAAGAAGGTGGCAGCGACACCGTTCGCTTGCAGTTGATCCACTTGATCTTTCATTAAGGCGATCAAGGGCGAAATAACGACTGTCAATCCGGGGCGCACCAGTGCAGGCAATTGAAAACACAGCGACTTACCACCCCCCGTCGGCAAAAGAGCAAAGACGTCTCGACCCGCCATCGATGTCCGAATGATCTCTTCTTGCTGAGGCCGGAATGCAGTGTACCCAAACACCTTTTTTAAAGGATTCAGGAGATCAACCTTGGGTGGCAGAGGAGTCACGAGTGAATTACCGATAGAAATGAGAGCTGGGAGCGATCCAAATGCTGGGGGATGCTGAGTCCAAGCTCAGGCTTTCAGAGCGACCAACATTTGTACTTCGACGGCAGAATTCAGGGGTAACCCCGCAACACCCACCGCTGCGCGGACATGTCGGCCGGCCTCGCCGAGGACACTGACCAGAAGATCGCTCGCTCCGTTAATAACTTTGGGGCTATCGGAAAAGCCCGAAAGGCAATTTACATAGCCATTCACCGAAACGATATGATCAATGCGGTCTAGGTCTCCCAATGCCAGTTTAGCGAAGGCCAACAGGTTCAGTGCGCAGAGTTTCGCTGCCTCATACCCTTGCTCCAAGGTCAGGTTATCGCCTACTTGACCCGCAAATTGTATTTTTCCATCTCGGCTGGCGATGGCACCGGGAAGATACAAGAAGGTGCCCTCGATACGGTAAGGAAGATAGTTACCCCCTGGTGGAGGGAGATTTGGTAAAGTAAGTCCCAATTCAGTTAGCGTCGATTCAATGCGGCTCATCGGTAGACGATTTTGCTCTAATCTAGGCTCAATGACCAGACTCCTTCTCGATCACAAGAATGGGAGCGCCTCCCTTAAAGTTGGAACTTAGGAATCCAATTTCACTTGGCAGCTGCCTCGATTTCTCGAATCAAATCGTCGACATTCCATTCGTTACCATTGAGAACAGCGTGGATTTTTCCGGAGGGCCGAACGACCACAGTTCGCAGATTATGTTCCATTTTCTCAGGCGAAACATCGCGTCCAAACACAAGACCAAAATGGCCGGTGAGCGGTTCTAATTGATCCCAAGCGCCCGTGGCTAGGCTCCATTTCTTAGGGTCATAAGCATACCGTTCGGCATAGGCTAAAAGCAGTTCAGGTGTATCCCTTTCCGGATCAAAAGAGATCGATAAAAGATGGACGTTGGCGGAGGCGCTGGGTTTGCTAGCGAGTTTCTTCAGAGTTCCCGAGAAATGGTCGGTCATTCGTGGGCAAAAATCAGGATAAGGACACCGTGTAAAGATGAAGGTAAACACGAGGACCTTACCGCGAAAGTCGGAAAGTCGGATCGTTTTGCCTAACTCATTGGTCAGGACGTAATCGGGGAGGGGATCTCCGGCATTGAGGACAGGTACCGAGGTGGCGAAGCGAATCGGGGAGTGATCAGCAGGGGTATTTGTTGTCGTCCCGAGCACTTGAATGCGGTCGATCCAACCATCATTGGTGGTGATCAGCATTCGGAACTGAATCAGGTCACCCGGTTTAATGCGGGTCAGTTCATTGGTATCGCGCACATCGAAAGGCATGGTCATCGCTGGCATGAAGCCAGGGACTTCCTCGTGTTTGACCACCAAAGAAGCTCCGCCTGGATTTAACTGCCGAACCACTCCACGCACCGTGTACTCCGTAGGAATTTCGGAAGTGGCTCGGGCTTGGTTAGTTTCTGACTTGCGGCAGGAGGTCAAGCCAAGGAGCAAGATGAGTAAAGCGGCCCAGTGATAAGGAACCATAGATGTAATTTTACAGGAGGATCCGCCTTGCGCAATGGGTTGAAGCTAGAGAACTGGGCAGTGAATCAAGTGAGCGATTTGCATCCGGTGCGAGTGAATCTTACTTGGGGATTTCGTTCAGGGTGTAATAAGCCAAGGGATGCAAGAGCGATTTTCCGTCGGCGGACCGGATTCCGACCGGTTTAAGTTCGTGCAAATGCCCGATATTAAGGGCGGTCTTCAAATGAACGCTGCGGCGATCTGCGGAAACAGTCGCTAATTGGATATTGGACTTCGATTCATCCACTTCAGGCGATCCGTAATTAGACTGATAGATATAAGTAAAAGTACGAAACTGGTACGACGCTGGATCAGCAGCCGAGATCGGATCAACCGGCTGGGTAAAGGTGAGTTCGAAGCCATCAGATTTGGCCCGCATCTCGTGTATTTCGAAGGGTATCTTGCCTGACCAAGCAAGACGTTCGAGCGCGAAAGGTTTGCCCCCACGCGCTCCCCAACCGCGATCTGTACCGCCGACAAACAGAGTGCCGTCGTTGGCCATTTCGAGGCTGAGTGTTCCACTACCGAAACCTTCGCGGAAGGGGAAGCAAGCCCCTTGATAAACTCCATTAACCTGTTCGAGATAGACCCTCATAATCGTGCTCCAAGTTTGGTCACCGACGAACAATTGATTTTGGAACGGGCCAAATTTACCGGCGGTGCCATCGTTTTGGATACCGGAGGCACTTTGGCCCATCCGATTGTAGGGAAAGCCGACGGCCGGAGGAACGAACTCAGAAATACGCGCACGTTGAAGTGGAATTCGACTATTGCTCTCAGGATCTTTGGGTCGGGGGCCCATAACCGCAGAGGCTAATTCATACCAGCGATTGCCGCTTGGATTTCCGACGAAAGCGCCTGGTTTGAGATGTTTGAGCCAACAAGTGCCATTCCAAGGGCCTTGATTGTCGGTATAAAACATATCGCCCAAATGATTAGTTCCCACGCCGCCCGGTGACCGGAGGCCACTGGTGCTCGGGGTAACTTTCCCATCAGAACTCACCCGCAACGCCCACCCTCGGTAGGGATTTTCACTGGTGAATGAACCGGTCAGACAGAGGGTCACCCAAATATTACCGTCGCGATCAAACTTCGATCCAAAGGCGTATTCGTGGTAATCTCCGTTGATGCCCCAACCGTCGGCGACTGTTTCGAAAAGATCGGCTCGGCCGTCACCATTGGTGTCGCGGATTCGAGTCACTTCACCCCGTTGGGTCGCATAAATCCAACCATCACCGCGGGTAGTGAGTCCGAGGATTTCATGGAGACCGGAGGCAAACCGAGTGAATTTTAGCTCGGCTGGATTGTTATCGAAGGCGCCGGAAACGAACCAAATTTCACCGAGTCGCGTCGAGACAGCGAGTTTGCGGTCAGGAAGAATCTGAAGTGCCCCAGCTTCTAGGACAATGTTAGCGGGTATCGGGAGTCGGGTAATTGGGTAATACTCGGCTTCTTCTTCGGCCTTGCTGGCGGCTCGGGTGGGAAAGAGTGCCAATGCTGCAGAGGCAGTGAGCATCAGGAACTTCAGAGCAGATTTCATAGCGAAATTCAAAAGGGGTGAGTTCGAGTTTACCAAGTCATCTCAACGACGAGTTCACTAGTGGTATCCACCAAGACACGGAGTTCGTTACCTTCGATAATCGGAGCAGAGGATCCACGAACAGTGATGGATAGAGTGTCATTCACTAGGAAAGCGGCTCCTTTTTTGCGGACTGCCCCAGTGGCGAGTCGGAGCCAGAGCGCCCCTTTGGGGCTGCCTTGAAAACGGAAGGTCCGCACGAGGGTCATGTCCACTGGGCCCGGTTGGGGAAGTGGAGTTTCTTCAATCCCAACCCCCCCTGATTTATAGCGGAAGGTAGGCCGTTGGCGTGAATCAAGACGGTACCCAAGGAAAGCGTCCTCTGAGGATTTTAGTTTAGGCCAAGGGTCGGTTGATTTTTCCAATCGCGCAAAGGCGGGCCCCTCGGGAAGTTGAATCCGGTGATCGCCCAGTGGCGGTTCAAAGCCGGTACCGCGATCGGTGCTATGACGAGCTAAATCAATAAAGGAACCTTGCCAGAGCAAGGCCATGCGCAGGTTTTGAGCGTCGAAGGCAAGATTAGCGTGATCAGGGTAGCCGACGCCGATGGCGCGTGCCCCTGAACCTTCGATAAAATTACGGTAAATTACGGCTTCATCATCAACGATCAGTTCCTTTTTTCCACGGATCAATCCAGCAGGGACCTCTGCCTTGGCCCCATCGGAGAGGTAGGCGTAGATCGCTTGAATTTGGCCCTCCGTTGAGCCTTTCAGAATCGTCTGATTTACAGCCTGCCCCTCCGGCCAGAAAGTCGGCATCCGAGTCCCAGGGCGGAGGGCCGCTGGATCCGGCAGGTAGCGCCGGAACCAATCCCATTCTAAACGCTCTGCCATCCGGTCGAGCGCCAGTGCTGGAACGCCCATGGAGCCAAAAGTCGTAAAGGTATGGCAAGCCACGCAGGCGAGGCCGTCTCGGCCCACCAACTTCCAGCCAGTCTTGGCGTCGGCCTCCTTGAAAGTGGGAGTGGCCACGGCTTCGGGCCGGTGATCTACCTTTTTCAAAAGAGGCGCTAAACGAGAGGACTGAGCTCCAAACACTGGCATCCGGGTGGCCATGTAGGGGCGAACCTTTTGCCCCCGCTCAAGGACTGCTTTGAGGGCACTCTCTTTGAGCTTACCGCCCACTCCAGCCAGATTCGGGGGCAGCCGGCCTTCGTCGCCTAGATCAACCTCGCCGACCACGGTGAACCAATCCGCTCGACCCGCCGCTTCGGGTCCACCAAAGCCGTCGCGGGAGTGACAGGCCACACAGTTGAGTCGCGCCATAGTAAGACGGACATCTTCCGCAGGCGTCAGCGCTTGAGAGAGCGTCTGGGCCGCAGCCAACGTTTTGCGCAATGCTGTGCGTTGCGACGGAGAAAGGTCAAATTGAGGGGCATTGGTCGGCGGAACATCAGCCAAGCAACCGGCGGTGGGGCGAGAGGCTACTTTGACGAGGGATTTGGCCTTAGGCGAAGAGACTGGGCTGAGGGGATCCGTCGAACCGTGGCAAGCCGCACAGTTTAATTCAGTAAAATGACGACGACCCTCCACCACTTTTGCGGGATTGAGAATAAACTCTTCCCAATCCAAGGGGAGTAAAGGTTGGCCCCCGTGCTTAAACAGAGCGGCCGGTATGGGGCCACGTTTGGTCGCGGGCGGTGCCCAACTGACCTGTAATTCTGTTTCACCGCCGCCTTGAAAGAAGACCACTTCGAAGGCGTGTGAGCCGGCCTTCAGCGTTACAGTCCCAGATTTTTCGAGGGACGGATGGACTCCATCGTTCTTAACGACACTCGAGCCATCGATAAGGAGTTGGGAACCATCATCAGAACGTGTCCAGAAACGGTATTGGCCATCGGTAGGGATCTCGATAAAGCCAGAGAAACGAACCCCCCAGTTACCACTAGGATGAGGCATAGAAAGTTCGAGAGCGGGAGTGGTCCCCGACGATTTCGGGGTTGCGGCCAGTAATTGTGCAATGGAGTTGGCGGCGGTTTCGAAGTAGTCGTAGTGGAGACCGGCGAGGAAAGCAGGTCTCTTGGCTTGGCCCGCAGAAGGGGCGGCTTGGTCGCGCAGCAAGAAAACCGCAATCGAACTTGCCTCAGTCGAAGTTAGGTTCAAGGCGGGCATCCGGCCACCCGGGCGATGAGCCAAGGGATCTTGCAGGAAACGAGCGAGTTCGCCTGCTGGATATTTTCGAGCTAAATCCCCAAGGGGAACAGCGTCTTGTTTTGCTTTAACGAACGTAGCATCTGTGGTGTCGGCCGGCTTGGTTTCTGGAGCATGACACGCCACGCACCCTAGGTTGTGATAAAGGACGCGCCCTTGCTCAATACCTGCGGAACTGCCTTGGATGCCTACGGGTTCATTGGTCGTCCGCAAGGAAACCAAATAATGCGTAAGACTCTCGGCGACTTCGGCTTGGCGGGCCGCAGGCAGACCGTGTAATAAGCTGGGCATCGATGTCCCAGGCTTGGACGTCTGGGGGGCACTGATCCAACGGCGGAGCCAAGCGGGTGAACTCTTGATCGCGTTACCCGAAAGAACAGGTGCGCCTCGTGCAGCTAATCGTTCGGCAGCCGGGGAATCGACGTTATGGCAGGCGATACAATTAAGCTCGCCCAAGAGCAGAGTGCCCTCGTCGACCCACCCCACGGGTGAGGGAATAGACACAGAGGCCATTAGGCCAGGAAGCAGCGTGGCAAAAGCCAGTGTCGCGAAAAGTTTCCGAGAGATCATGAGGCAGGTGGTTAGAGTATCCAATTGATTCTCAGACAGACAAGCTTACTGGTGAAAGAGTCTCAAAATTCTCTGTGGATAGGGCGGGCCCAGCACTAATTTTTTGGAGCTTTTTGCACTTGATTAGAATTCAGGCTTCCAACGAGGGGGGGACTTTCGCTTCTCTCAAGGGATGGGAGCCCAATGGAAACAAGCCGGCCGCGAAGCCGCCGCACAAAAGAAAGGTCAAGTCGTGGGGAAATTAACCCGCGAAATCATGGTCGCCGCCAAATTAGGAGGCGCGGAAGTCGAGTCGAATGCCCGACTCGCGGCCGCCGTTGAAAAGGCAAAGAAAGCCAGTGTTTTCAAGGATACGATTGAACGTGCGATCAAAAAAGGGGCAGGACTATTGGATGAAAAAGTCGACTTTGAAACCATTGTTTATGAAGGATTCGGTCCCCATAAGATCCCCGTTATCGTTGAGTGTATGACCGACAATCGGAATCGGACCGCTCCGGAACTACGTCGCCTTTTTAAAGACGGTCAGTTAGGCCAACCCGGTAGTATGGCTTTTTTCTTTGAACGATTGGGGGTCGTCGAGGCCACCCATACCGATCGGGCGCGCGATCCAGAAAGCGACGCCATCGAGGCCGGTGCACAGAATGTGGAAGCGTTAGATTCCGATGAATTCCCAGAGGGATCCCTCGGGAATCGCTTTCTTACTGAGTCAAAAGATTTGTCCACGGTTAGCACTTGGTTATCCAAGGCGGGTTGGAAACTTTCAGCCAGTGAAATACGTTTCGTAGCCAAGAGTCCAGTCGAACTCGGTGAGGCCGAGAAGGCTCAGGTTAGTGAATTTCTGAATGCCATCGATGATCATGATGACGTTCATCGGCTCTACGTGGGAATGAAGTGATCGGGGCGTTCAGCGGGGGAGAGAAGAGGTGCCTGCTGCAGGTTGCGAGAGCACCCGTCGACGTTCATCGAGGGGAAGCTCACGCCAAGCTCCGGTAGCGAGAGATCCTAGGTCCAATGTGCCAATGCGGACCCGGATCAATCGAAGGGTGCCATGTCCGACCGCACCGGTCATCCGCCGGACCTGCCGATTTTTACCTTCGTGCAATTCCAAGCCAATCCAGCAGTCAGGCACTGTTTTGCGAGAGCGAATTGGAGGATCGCGCGGAGAAATATCTGGCTGAGGAACTAACATCCAAGCACGACAGGGCCGAGTGCGGTAGCCTTGGATGTCGAGGCCGCCTTGAAGTCGGAGAAGGGTTTCTGCCGAGGGGATTCGTTCAATCTGTGCCCAGTAAGTTCGGGGATGACCTCGTTCGGGATCCAACAATTGGGTGTTCAATCCTGGTTCGTCGCTTAAGAGGAGCAATCCTTCTGAATCGGCATCCAATCGACCCAAGGCGTAGACCTGCTTGGGCAAGCCAAAGAGGGCGAGAGTTCGATTGTGGGACCCGTCTGGAGTAAACTGAGACAGCACCCCGTACGGTTTGTGAAAAGCGATCAGCACGACTCAAGATGATGATGCAGATTGGCTGGCGATTAGAGAGGATCTCACTCGAGCTTTTTATGTTTCTGCGGGCCACCAAAGAAGGATTTAAGCCAAGAACCCGCGGCCACCAAAGCGATCGCAATTCCTTTCCACGCCTTCTTGAAGAACAGGATTACAGGAGCCAATAAGCCAAACTTAGCCGCCGCCGCTGCGGTGCCTCCAAGGACCAGAGCGCCGAGTCCGTATTTGGCGATTGTATCCCCCTGCCGGTACTCCGCATAGGTCTCACCGTCAAGATACTGATGGGACTTCAAGACGCTGCGGAATCGGGGTAGAGTGTCATCAATGTTTTCACGATCTTCGATCAAGGTTATTTTGGTGACACCTTTGCGGCCCAAAAGGCGGACGTTATAATTGACGAATTTTTTCCCCTGACTCTCCGCTTCAACACTCCATTCTAGGTTCTTAGTTTCATCATTGTAAGAGGGCCGAACATGCCAACCTAATATGCGAATAGGTGGTACACCATCGGCTTCGCGTCGTTCATTCATTGACTCAGTCCCCTCGCGGTAAGACGCCAATAGCTTATCGGCATCGAGATCCTTTTTGTCGTCGTCTTTGACATAGCCAATCTCGTCGAACTCAAAGATCACCCACCACTCCTCTTTCTTATGAAAAAGAACCCCCGTTTCACCGCCCCGAGGATTGTTGCCGGTTAATCGGAGGAATTTATTCGCATCTTTCTTCTCCAAAAATTTGTAATCGGCCGGCAAACGGAAGGTGGCACGGGTGTCGAGTTTAGCGGTCGCTGGGCCCTCGATCCAAGCCAGTTGATCGGCTGGGTTATCACCTTTTTTTTTGGTATCGCGCTTAGAAAATTTATCTGCGGAATCTTCCGCTCGAAGCAGTGGGATCCAGAAGATGACCCAAGCAAGGAGAGGCAAGGAACGGAATAGAAACGTCACGCAGAGGATCGAAGCGTGAAGTGAATCATCGCGCAAGCCACTAACGCCCTTCCTACTAGGGAGTTGCTCCATCAGGGTGGAACGTCGAGCGTCCCAGGTCCCTCCAGAAATCCCGGAGTACTCGCAGCATCTTAGCAGGGCGTTTGGCTAGCAGGCTCATAGGGTTGGGTGGGAGTTGAGGATCAGTCGCAGGGCTTGACCTGGTTGGCGATGGTAGAGTTCCAAGAAGTGCGCCAAGGGTTGGCCTTGCTCGAAGGGGATCAGGGCCAAGAGGACGTTGCGGCTGAGCGCCAGATTGAGCGCAGCGGCGGGCTTGCGATGGCGGTGCCGATCTTCCTGCCAGGGACTGGCGTCGCGTTTGTAGTGGTTGCAGTTTTCCACCGACCAGTGCCCGCGCGCCGGCTGAGTCGAACGTTTCTTTTCTTCCACAGCGAGGCTACGGATAAAGTGGCGGTGGAGGCTTTTCTGCGCCTGAAGCGGGTCGTTTTTCTGTATTCAGTCGCGATGGACACTGACGGCCGAACGGGCTCCCGGCAGACCGGCGTTAACGGGCGTGATTGGGGCGACGGCGCCGCGACGTACATCCATCCGCCCGTGGTCGCCTTCCTGGCTCAGGGTAAAAGGGGGGAGTCTTGGAGTGAGTGTTTCGTGCCGGCCAGGCGTTTAGAGGTGTTTTTCTTGGTGCCGACAAGGTAACCGCCGCCTTTGTCCAGAATGATGCGCTAGTTCTCGGTCTTGTTGTGAAGAAAGTCGGCGGTGACCAGCGCGTTGACCCGTTGGGATTGAGGATCGGCCAAGAGGGTGCTGCCTTCGGAGACTTCGCAGTCCTCCTTCTTGCCGAGAGCCACGGTCATGGCGACGGGGCGTCCGTCCTCGTGACGACACGGTGTGACGATCATACCGCATTTGCCGTTGCCGACGCTCTTGCCATCCAAAGCAAGGCTGCGGGGCAACAGTCCCGCATGGGCTTGCAGGAAGGCGGTGAGAGCGTGTGCATAGGCCGCGGAGTCGATAGCTCCCAGCAGGTCGTTGAACGCGTCGTAGCCGGGCATGGTGAGCCGTCGTCTGTGCTTGTCGCGCACGCAGAGTCCGAGGGCTTGCCGCTGGCTCTGGGTCAGACCAGCCACTTTGAACTTTGTTCCGAGCGACCCCTCGCTTTCATGCCATCTATCAGTAGTTCAGCTCTCACGGCGTGTTGAATTACAATTACAGGGCAGCCGGAAATTGCATTTGCAGTTTTTCTGCATTTCTGCATTATTAGGAACTATGAAAGCTACACTCTCCATATCTGGCCGCGGACTCATTGCCTTGCCTGCAAAAATGCGCGAGGCCGCAGGAATGCGCCCACTAGACAACCTCATTGCTGAAACCACGGCGGAAGGTATTCTCCTGCGTCCTGCTGTCACCGTGCCCATCGAAATTTATTCAGACGAGCGACTCGCCGAGTTCGACCAGGCCGAAGCCGAGTTGGCCGCTTGGTTCAAAACACAAACGGCCCTCTCGACCCTGTAACCAATGCGCATTTTCCTCGATGCCAATATCCTATTCTCTGCAGCCAAATCCGTGGGAGCCATCCGCCGACTCGTCGGGGAAATCCAAGTCTGCGGCCATGAATGCGTCGCTGATGAGTATGTGATCGCCGAGGCCCGCCGGAATTTGGAACAAAAATCCCCCTCCATCCTGCCCGATTTCGAGAATCTTCTGCACGGCATTTCCCGACTCGCAAGCCCGCTCTCCTTATCCACTCCCAGCCTCGCCATGCTCCTGCCCGAAAAAGACCGCCCCGTCCTCGCGTCCGCCATCCAGCACCGATGCCAAGCTCTCGTGACCGGCGACAAAACCCATTTCGGACGACTTTACGGCCAAACTATCGCTGGTGTTTCGATTTACTCCCCGCAGAGCCTCGCGAAATTGATAGGCGAGATTTTGGTCATACAGGAAGGGGAGAGAAAATGATTCACAAGGAACCAATGAGGACCTAGAAAACAGTACGAGCGTCCGCCAGATGCTATCAGGCCAGAAGCATTGCACCCATTTCCACTCTTAGCACAGATTGCGCGCAATCCGTTTGCGGCTCCAGTCCGGATTCGCATCAATCCATCCCTGGTAAATCCCCGGGCGCTATTTGCCGCCCCCGTAATGCAAATTCAGTTTCGATGCTCCGACTGTGGCCCCTACAAACCAGATAGTTCAGCTAAACCGACAACAACTTCGGGATGCACGGATTTCCAACCACCACACCACCTTGAGCTGTCCAAACAGCCATCTCCGTGGAAACCTCCAACTGGTACTTCAGACCCGTTGAGGGTGTAGAACTCCACATCCACAGCAGAAAACACTACCCATGCACCCGTTGGCTTCACACTGCAGTCGCTGGGATTACCATCACGGGCAACCTCAATTCCATCGCTGAGCCCATCACCATCAGTGTCTGCCTTGTTGGGGTTGGTTCCCAACAGCAGTTTCTCGTAGTCGCTGAGACCATCCGAATCACCATCAGTGACAACAACTGCGATGGAGGCTTGAATGCTGACAGTAGTTCCGACTGATAGATGGCATGAGAGCTAGGAGTTGCTCGGAACAAAGTTCAAGGGAGGCCTCTCCCCATGAAAAGAATTTCGAATTCTTCATCGTCTCTAAGCGTGGCATCGGACCCACCGTTGTCAGTTCTCATTGCAGCAGATCCTCTCCCT
>CAMDGV010000094.1 GCA_945898055.1 Akkermansia muciniphila
AGAGCGACGTGGCGACGGATCTGGAACGCGACGTGCGGCAGACACTGAAGGTACAGGATTTGGCGGCTTTCCAGCGGTTCCTCCAACTCTGCGCGGGGCGGGTGGGACAGTTGGTGAATTTCACCAACCTGGTAGCGGATGCGGGCACTTCAAAGCCCGGCCGGAGCGACGCAGCGTCTTGGGATCGAGGGTGAAGGTCTCGCACAACGAGCAGAGTTTGACGCCACTGTTGTAGAGGCGACCCAGCAGCAACTTGTAGCTCCCCGCCTGGGTATCGTCGGGGACGATCTAGATGATTTCGAACCCGTGGTAGACCAGAAGTTGCTGATGTTCCTCATCGTGGTAGACGGTGAACAGGGGATTGCGCTGATCGGCGCCGAGGATCAATTGACCGTAGGGCGGCAGGGGAGCCGAGCGGGTGGGTTTCGAGGCCGAATGGCGATTCGAAGCGGCGGCCAGAATCGAAATCACCGGCTCGGTCGGTGCGACCAGTTCTGGAAACAAGTCGCTACTTTCATCGTCTGGCCTTCCCCACGATAAGCCTGCCACCGCAAAAAATCGCTCAAAGCTCAGGGATTTGAACTCGCACCTGATCTTTGGTTTTTACCCCCACTTTTCTGAGGTCTGAAGATGTTAGCCTACCCCATCCGGCCAAAAGCGGACACCCCTTGGGTGCATTTGAGGGCGGCCCAACAACCCTCCAAAAGACGAACCCTTTCCTCCGGAGAACTCTGCAAAGCTTGGCCGTAGCACCGCGGGGTTTCGGAATCGAGAGTGACGGCATCACACAACAAGCGGAATCTAGCCCCGCTATTGTGGAGGCAACTCAGTAATGAGCAACGGGTTGCAATCATTGCCGCCGAGGATCAATTGACCCGAGGGCTCTAGGGGTGCTGGGCGGGTGGGCTGAATCGAAATCGCCAGCTTTGTCGGAGTCACCAGCGAGGTTTAGCCCTCAGCGAGCAACCCTGTAACCCTATCGGTGCTTTCCTCATTTGGCCTTCGCTACGATAAATCCGCCCCTGCATGGGTTCGCTCAAAATTCTGGGATTGGAAGTCTCACCTGAGTTTGAGATTTGCTCAAAAAATTCTGAGCTCTGGAGTTTTGGCTAAGCCTACTTTTCGCACCAACTTGGTTCCCTTCTCCGCTGCCCTCCACTCAACGAGTCCCCAGCAAACGCAAGACTTCAGAATGCAATTCAGGCGCACAGGCTATGGCCGAGGTTGCCCCCATATGATCGGCTGGACGCCCCTGCCAATCTGTTACCTTTGCTCCTGCTCCCTCGAGAACAGGAATCAAGGGCAGTAAATCCCAAGGATTCATGATCGGATCCACCATGACATCGACCCACCCAGCACAGAGCATCAAGTAACCGTAGCAATCACCAAATCCACGGTACAGTCGAACAGCCTTCGCCAACGCCTCAAACCCTGCGCCCTCTTGGTATTTTGCGGGAGAGAGTGGATCCGTGGTCAATAAGGTGGCTTCAGACACCGAGGGACATCGCCGAACCCTTACCGGTGAACCATTAAGGGTGGTGGTGTGCCCATCACCCATCATCAACTGACCGGTTACCGGTTGGTGGATGCAGCCTAGTAGGGGCTTTCCTCGGTGTAAAAGCCCAATCAAGGTCCCAAACAATGGCACCGCCAAAATAAAACTCTTGGTGCCATCAACCGGGTCGAGCACCCAAACAAATTCCGCGTCGCCCCGCTCCGTGCCGAATTCTTCGCCCACAATCCCGTGCTCAGGAAATCGAGACTTAATTCGCTCTCGCATCACTTGCTCTGCCCCCCGGTCAGCTAGGGTCACCGGAGAGGAATCACCTTTTAGTTCGATCCCCATATCACGGGCCCCGTAATACGGAAGAATCACTTCAGAACTCGCCTGGGCCAGTTCGTGAATAAAGGAAATATAAGGATCCGTGTTCATACGTCGGACGGAAGTTAACGAAGCATTAGGGAGACGAACAAGGCTTTCATCAAATCGAAGTAACAGATCGAGACTTTATCGTAGAACACAAGCCGCTGCATCGCGACCCAATCGATCCGCTTCCCGCACCGGTGCGAGCAGGGTTGCCTGTCGACTCCGACCATCGGCAAAGACCTGAACACTCAACTCCAATTGATGCCCAAGAAGCCGTGCATAACCCGCAATCGGACTCTGGCAACCGCCACCAAAAGCTCTCAAAAAAGCCCGCTCTGCCGTCACCGCTTGACGAGTGTTAAAATGGTCCAATGCGGCCACCAAAGTACTCATTTCGGAATCATCAGACCGAACCTCTAAGGCCACCGCTCCTTGCCCAACGGCAGGCAGCATTTCTTTAGGTTCAAGAAAGGATACTAGAATCCCCTCTGGTGGCGGTTCCACGGCAGCGCGCGTCACCGGACCCAATCGGGGATTTATCCGCAACACGCCACTAGGACTCACATCAAAATTCAACCTCGCTAAACCTGCTGCCGCGAGAAGCGTTGCGTCCATGGCATCGTCCTTCATGAGTTTACCCAAACGAGTCCCTACATTACCTCGCATCGGGATGATCGACATATCCGGCCTCAAGGCTTGAACCGTGGCCGCACGCCGTGTGCTGCTAGTCGCAATAACCGCTCGCTGCGGCAAACGCACCAATTTTAAACCTGCCGAAAATCCAGAGCGGATTTTCATACCGGGAGACCACTCAGAATGAGGGACACGTTGGCGCTCGACTAAGTTGGTATCCCGGTAAAGCAAGACGTCCCGAACGTCTTCACGTTGACCGACCGCCCCAATCATCAGCCCCTCAGGGAGTTCCGTGGGAAGATCCTTCAGACTGTGCACGGCGATATCAGCGTGTCGCTCGAGCAAGGCCACTTCCAATTCCTTGGTGAAAAGCCCCTTCGGTAATGCCGCCCCCGGATTGGAGAGCGACGCCGTCTGCAGAGCATCTCCTGTGGTCCGGATAATTTCCAAACGAAAGAAACGGCGGGGAAAGGCCCGTTGCAGTTGTCCAAGAACCTGAGTGGCTTGAGCCAAGGCGAGGGCACTTCCACGGGTGGCGATAACGACGGGACGATCCGGTGACATGGAAAAATCAGGAGACGTGAGAACGAAAACCAAAGGGAGGAAAACGGCGGCGCTCGACGAACTCAAGGGCCGTGGAACGAATCAGGGTCTCGCAACGGACTAATTCCTCCCGTCGTAACTGTGATGCCGCATCGGCGACGCTCTGCAAATCATCGACATTGGCGACATACACATCACGCAAGGTGGAGACCAAGGGGTCAATATCACGCGGCACAGCTAGATCGATCAACAAGACCGGTCGACAACCTCGCACCGCCATGATCCGTTCAAGCCTCGGACGATCCAAAATATAGCAAGGAGATCCCGTCGCGCTCACGACAATATCAACTCGGATAAATACCTTTTCCCAATCCTCGAAGCGAACGGCTTCACCGCCCAGTGCCTCGGCCAAGGCAGCAGCTTTATCGAAAGTCCGATTGGAAACAAAAATCTTTTTGACGCCTCGGCTTTGAAGTGCGCGTGCCGTCTTTTCACTCGTATCACCGGCACCCACCACGAGGACATCGTGACCGCTTAAATTATCAAAAATCTGTTCGGCAAGCTCGACGGCCACCGAAGCGACACTGGTGTTCCCTCGTTGAATCTGAGTCTCAGTCCGAACTCGCTTAGCAACACTAAATGCCTTCTGAAAAATTCGATTTAACCCGCCACCAGTGAACCCGGCAGTGAGAGCACCAGAATACGCTTTTTTGACCTGTCCTAGAATCTCCGTTTCTCCCAGAACCATGGAATCCAATCCGGAGACGACTCGAAACAAATGTTCCAAGGCAGTTGTGCCAGTATGTAAGAAGGAAACTGCCGATAGATCGCCGACAAACCGACGATCGTTCCCCAAGAACTCGCGAACCCGCCGAGCTAAAGACGGCGGGTCCCCTTGACCAACGGCATAAATCTCTACGCGGTTACAGGTTGAAATCACCACTGCCTCAGACACACATCCTGCAGCAATCAAACGACCGCCGGCCGCGACGGCATCTGATTCCAGAAAGGCCAACTTCTCCCTCACTTCGACAGGTGCACACCGATGGCTTGTACCGGCGACGATCAACGACATCAGAGGGAAGGGGTCACTAGGTTGCGGTTATGCATCTCGGAAAGCAGATAGACCCCCCAGAAGGTCAACATGAGAATAGCAAAGCCAATCACCGTGCCCCAAGCGAGGCGACGCCCGCGCTGTTGAAAGCGCCAAGCACCAATGAGAAGAGCGGTGTAGACGCTCCACGTCACGAGTGAATAAATAACAAACGGATCGGGAACGAACCACTTATCGCGAGCCTGTACGAGATAAAATGAACCGGCCAGCAAGCCGGCCGATAAGAAAGCCAACCCAGCGCAAAGAAGACGGATCGAAGTGACTTCTAACCGAGCAATCGGCGGCAACAAAGCGAACAAAGCACGTGAAGTATTAAAGCGGAGATTATGCTCTTGACGCAGGTACATTCCCGAAGCCATTGAGCCGAGCCCAAATGCCCCGTAAGCCAACAAGACAAGAGCGGCATGGATAGGCCCCCAATTACTACTAAAATCAGGTTGCGGCCCTCGATGCCGATCTAATGCTGGCATTAAAGCAAAGACGCCTAAGACCAGTAAAACGGGCGAAGCAAAAGCCCCAAGAAATCGAAGTCGACTGAATCCGCCCAAAACAGCATAGGCCGCTGAAATCGTCCATGCGACGAACATAGTCGCCTCAAAGAGATTAGTAATCGGACACCGCTCAAGGCTAAAGCCTCGCCGAAACATCGCGGCGGTATGCAGCACCAATCCCAACAACATCAGGACATAAATAGCGCGATTATCCTGACGAAAGCCCCGGCGCCAGATCAAGACAGCAAAAATGGCTGCTGCCGCGTAAACGGCGACAGCGAAACCAAAAAGCAAACGATCCTGAATAACGATCACAGTCTAATCTTAAATGAAGATGGCTCGCCGAGTCGCTGGGGCGGTCGAAAATGTCAACCCCCATCCAATCAACTGATGCCCCTAATGATTAGCTCTTTTTGACCCGGATATTCCTGTAATGAACAATCGACTTCGGATCATGCGCCTGAAGAGCGATGGTTCCACCGCTCAATTTGCGCTCGAAGTCCTTACCGGGTTGGCGTCCAGCCTCCTCAGTGTAGTCATTCACCAATTTGCCATTCAAATAAATTTTAATATTCCCACCCTTAACAACCACATGATGGGTATACCACTCATTATCGCGCACAATTCCCTTTATTGTCTCCTCTTTCACATCTTGTACGGAGTAAATACTGCCCGACTTACGCCAGTCGCCCTGCGTCTGATTCACTTGGGTCTCATACCCGCCCCAAGGCCAACCTGAATCCTGATACTTGGTGTGGATATAGATACCGCCGTTTGATCCGGGACCTGTCTTTACGTCCACCTTAACCTCGAAATCATTAAAGGGCTGCATTGGCCCAACATAAAAATTATGGGATCGCCCGCCCTGTGCCCGAAATGCTTTCTCATCGAGGGTCCAAGCTTTCGGGTCTTCATTAACCTTCCAACCTTCCCAACTGCCATCGGAAATGAGGGTGAAACCCTGGGAATCAACAAACCCGATTGAACCTGGCGGCAGAGTAGCAACTGAGCTGGTAGAACAACCGGTAAGAATCGCGGCCGCTACGATACAGATAAGAGATGTTTTTTTCATAATGACACAACAGAAATGGACGAGCCGAGATGTTGTCTGGAGAAGGCTGGTTGAGCAAACTGGAATTCAGTCTAAGCGACAGATTGCTCAATGCCGCAGTTCCGGTTGAAATACCTCCCAGCGTGTCTGACCTCCACCCATCAGGAAATAAACGATCGAGAATTCGTTGGGTCCCCCCCTTTTTCCTTGGAGCCTGGTTTCCATTTACTGGAAGCGGTGTCGCCCGCTTTGCCAATGCGCCTGCCTGGCGAGCCCTTTGTGTGCTGGCTCTCTTTACCAGCTTCACTGCCTCTACTCTGGTTCAAGCCCTGCAAACTGTCGCTTGGCCCGTTCTTCTAAGAGCAGCAAAATCTTTCCCTGAATCCCCTGTTTCTCTGTTAGGGGGCCAACTCCATTGGGGCTCCGATACCTCTCAACTCCTAGCCGATAGCCCTCAATTTGGCATCGCCTTTCTTGGCACAAACGCACCACCCATCGGTCGCACTGCCGATCTTCAAATTGAACTAACCCCAAATGATCTGAGATTCGCCGGTATCGCTGGATCCGTCCGATTCCCTTGGCCACGTACCCTGAAGCTGTCTACGAATCGAAGAGAGACGGTGGCAGCTTGCGAAGCTTGGCATTCGCCCGTTCTAGTGATGCTCTGGTTTGCAATCGCTTTCCTCGGGTCGTTAATCGGGATCATCTCGGCCGCTCTGCTGACTCCCCTCGTGTGGCTATTGACCACACTTCTCCGGCGACAGGTCAGTCTTGGGGGCAGTTGGAAACTCTGTATTGCTGCAACACCTGCGGGACATCTAACCCTCAGTGCGGCTCTCCTGAGCTACTCACTTCGGTTTCTTTCTTGGCCTGCCTTGCTGGTTGCCATGGCCTGCCCTATCGCACTGAGCTGGGTATGGGGGCTCTGGGCCGTTTTTCACTGCCCAATTCCCCAGAAAAACACTGAGAAGCAACCGCTTACCAACCCCTTCCAGCCCTCTTCCTAAGTGCAGTCAACCCTGCTCTCAAAAAAAGAGCGAAACCCTTTCGGATTCAGCTGCCCCCTCCCGCGCGGCTCATCCGCCGCGATCTTCCCCTTACTTAGTCGGTTCAGGATCAATCCGAGCGCCCATTTTCTTGAGATTCTCAGTCTGTTTTTGCGAAACCTTATTCAGCGAATTGCCCTTCAAATAGAGACGAACAAACGGCGCAAACGAACGGGCCCCAGCAAGGTCATTGGTCATCCACCCATAAACCGAACCTAATTCACGGACGCGGTTGCCGGTCAAATTGAGGTAGTAAGGTGCCCGCAATCCTGTGAGGGGTGAAATATCCGAAATCCGGTTCCCGGCCGCCGAGAGGGTTGAGAGGCTGCGTAAACGGTTGAAACCGTTGATGGAACTGACCCGATTACCGTCTATATAAACCGTCGACAATCGTGTTAGATTGGTCAAGGCCGAGACCACTGAGACTCGATTTCCTGACAAATAGACGGAGGCCAGATTACTCAGGGAACCCATGGGAGTAATATCGACGACTTGATTATGGGATAACTCCACATATTGGAGAGCGGCCACCGTGGCCAACGGGCCCACGTTCTTAACCAAATTAGAGGCTAAATTCAGGGACTGAAGTTGCTTCAAACTGGCGAGTGGCCCGATGTCAGCGATACGATTGCCGGGAATTTCTAACAGCGCCAGAGAGCGGCAGTGCTGCAGTCCTGCGAGATTTGTAATTCCAACAAAGGGGGCGGATACGGTCGAAACCGATCCGACATCTGCGGCGGTCAACGGGACTTTCGACCCGCGTTTTGCAAACACCTGTTGACGCACGGCGTCCTCCAATCGGCTATCGGCAAAAATTGAAACAATTACCGGCGCATTCGTTGGTAACTTGCTCGTGGCATTAGTGGTTTCGGCGGAATGCAGGTTCAGTGAAAACACCGCTAAATAGGCTGATCGTAAAAGGAGGGTGATCTTTTTCATGGACTTGGTCTTGATCATCGACAGACCACCCTCAAGGTGGAAGCGATTTCGTCAATTGATTGCTAATACTTTCATTTTCATTTCACTTTTAAACGAACGTATCCTCTCAGCCTCGGTTCTTGAGCCCCACCCTCCTTTCATCTTAAGGTTTCAACTTGTCCGACCACCCCCTTATTCAAAACCAGTTTCTGCTTCTGCTGGCCTTGACCCTCATCTGGGGATGCCCAACTTTGGCCGAAAATTCAGTGGTCAAAACGGTCCTCGCTTCCGCTCTCGAAGAACCTATTGCCCTCGATGTCGCCGCCAATGGACGTGTTCTGATCGCCGGACGACGGGGGCAGATTCTCAGTTGGTATCCGCAGGGATCTCGCCTAGAAACGAATGCGGTTCTCTCGGTCTTTAGCGGTCCGGAAGACGGCATTTTAGGACTCGCACTTCATCCCGGTTTTATTACTAACGGGTGGTTCTTTCTTTACCATTCGACCCCTGGAATTCTCCAAAATCACCTCTCTCGTTTTACCCTCACAAGTAACGGGGTCTCCCTTGTTTCACAAAAAATACTCCTTCGAGTTCCTACCCAGATTCCAAAGCCAAATCACTCGGGCGGCGGACTTGGATTCGATGGTGATGGGAATCTATATTTATCGACCGGTGACTACACCTACGCTCATCAGTCCGACGGCTATGCGCCGCTGGACCGACGGCCTGGAAAGGAACTGAACGATTCGGAACGAACCGCAGCCAACACCTTTGACCTCCGAGGTAAGATCCTCCGAATCCACCCGGAAGGAGACGGCAGCTATACCCTTCCCGCAGGAAACCTCTTCTCAATTGGAACTCCAAAAACACTCCCTGAAATCTATATTATGGGTTGCCGAAATCCTTTTCGATTCTCGGTAGATCGACAGACCGGTTGGCTTTGGTGGGGCGATGTCGGCCCAGACGCACGAGTGGCCTCTTCCGAGCGTGGTCCTGCGGGATTTGATGAATTCAACCGAACTCGCTCTGCTGGCAACTTTGGTTGGCCGTATTTCAACGCCGACAATCGCGCCTACTCCTTACACAATTTTGAAACCGGCTCCAACGCCCCGCCCTCCAACCCAGAAAGGCCAGAGAACACCTCCCCCAACAACACCGGACTCCGCACGCTTCCTCCTACCCGTCCAGCCACTCTTTGGTATCCGCCGGGGCTATCCACCCGATGGCCACAATTAGGATCAGGCCCACGCTCAGCCATGGCAGGCCCAATTTATCACTTCGATCCGACTCTTAAATCCTCCCGTAAACTCCCCTCATACTTCGATGCTGCCGTGTTTCTCTTTGATTGGGAACGTGGCTGGATTATTGCCCTCTGGATGGACTCATCGGAACAACCGAGCCGCCTAGAACCGGTCATTCCCGGCGTCCATTTCAAACGACCGATCTGCCTGCAAATGGGGCCTGATGGCGCCCTCTACGGACTCGAATGGGGTAGCAACTGGGCCAACAATAAAGATGCGGCTCTTTTTCGAATTGAAACATTTCCCTGACAGACTTCCTCGACCTACCCCGGGTCAATCCTTCACATTGTCCTCTCTTCTGACTAATCTCAAAAAATGCTATTGGTCATCGATAACTACGACTCGTTCACCTTCAACCTAGTTCAATACCTAGGTGAAATGGGCGTCGAGATGCAGGTGCACAGAAACGACCAGATTGAAGTGACGGAGGCTTTGGAACTTCGCCCTAACCGAGTTCTGATTTCACCTGGACCCTGTTCACCACGCGAAGCAGGACTCTCCAATGACCTTATCCGAGCCTTTGCCGAACGACGCGTCCCGCTGCTCGGAGTGTGCCTCGGGCATCAATGTATCGCCCACACCTTTGGTGCTAAAGTGGTGGTCAACCACCGTATGATGCATGGCAAGACATCCCCAATTTTCCATGATGGACGAGATCTCTTCGAAGGAATGCCCACGCCCTTTGACGCCACTCGCTACCATTCGCTCGTTGCTCAACGGGATACCCTTCCACCTGAACTTATTGTCACCGCTTGGACCTCTGAGGACGAGGTCATGGGCATCAAACACGTTGATCTTCCCATCTGGGGCGTGCAGTTCCATCCAGAAAGTATTTTGACCCAAGAAGGCCGAAGGATCCTAGCCAACTTTCTAAAGTTAGGTGAGCTCAGTCTTTGCTAACGCCCACACTCCCAGCATACCGGTACGCCATCTATTTAGATGAAAGCAGCTATTCTTAAGGGACTTAACGAACTTGTCGTCGACACGGTTCCTCAACCGATCGCCGGTCTCGACGAGGTCCTCGTCCGGCTTCAAGCGGCAGCACTGAACCATCGGGATGTATGGATCAAAACAGGCCAATACGCTGGGTTACATTACCCAATTATCCTTGGGTCGGACGGGGCCGGAATCATCGTCGAAGTAGGCCCCAAGGTGGACACCGCCTGGATAGGACGAGAAGTAATCATCAATCCAGCCTTCGACTGGGGACACTCTGAAAGGTGTCAGGCACCTCGATTTAGTATTCTTGGACTGCCAAAAAACGGCACTTTTGCTGAGTACATCACTGTTCCACTCAGCCAAATTGCCCCGAAACCGAATCACCTTTCTTGGGAAGAGGCGGCATCCTTACCCCTCGCCGGAGTCACCGCCTATCGAGCACTCTTTAGCCGAGCTCACTTGCAGGCTGGGGAGAAAATACTCATCAACGGCATCGGTGCGGGTACTGCCCTTTTCGCACTTCAATTCGCCGTCGCAATCGGAGCTCTGCCCTGTGTTACCTCGAGTTGTAGCAACAAATTAGCCCAATCCAGCCGACTTGGAGCAAAAGCCGGTTGTCTCTACACACTGAAGGACTGGCCTATTGATTTTGGCCGCGATCACGGCCCATTCGATGTGATCGTCGACAGCGCGGGGGGAGCAGGGTTTGATCACCTGATTGATCTCGCTTCTTCTGGCGGTCGTCTGGTCTTTTTCGGTGCCACCCGTGGGAATCCATCAGAACTTGCAATCCGCAAGCTGTTCTGGCGACAGCTCTCCCTCTTGGGAACAACGATGGGCAGTCCAACCGACTTCACTGCAATGATCGATTTCGTGAAAACCCATAACATTAAACCGATTATAAGTGATGTCTTTACACTAGACACCCTAAGTGACGCCTTCAGTTGTATGGAACAGGGTAAACAGTTCGGCAAACTGGTCGTTCGTTTATAAGGCGACAGTTTCTGCAGAGTCTGCAATTGATGTGGCAAAAAGAACGTTCGAAGGTAAGTGAAAAGAAAAAAGCGTGGACAAAGTCCACGCTTTATTATTTCGAAATTTCTCCGAAGAGACGCTTACTGAAGGGTGATTTTCTCGCCCTTTTTCAAGGTAACGATCGCCTTTTTGTAGTCGCTGCTCTTACCCGCATTCTTGGTCTTCTGACGACGAGCTTTACCTTCGTAGTTAGCTGTGTTTACGCGAAGCACCTTCACGTTGAACAACTGTTCGACAGCCCTTTTAATTTCGGGGGCTGAAGCACGGCGGTCGGCGAGAAAGGTAAACTTATTTAACTTCTCGGACTGGATCGTGGCCTTCTCGGTGACACGGACCGTTTTAATGACATCAAAAGCAATCATAGAGTTCCTTTAGGGTTACTTGCTTAGACGTGCTTCGACGACTTCGAAACCAGCCTTAGTGAAGACCAGTTTGTCGTATTTAAGCAGGTCATAGGTATTAACCAGCAAACCATTCTTCAACTCGACGCCCGGAAGATTCCGACTGGCAAGGAAGGCATTTTTATCGGCTACCCCGACCACCACCAAGTTAGTGTTTCCGTCCAATCCAAGGGTCTGTAGCAAACCGGAAAACTGCTTGGTCTTGGGAGTCGTGATCCCTAGAGAATCTAGGACAATCACGTCGCCAGATTTTAGACGTTCGGACAAAGCCTTGCGCAAGGCAAGTTCCTTAACCTTTTTGTTTACTTTCTTGGAGAAATCTCGGGGTTTAGGTCCGAAAGTGACACCGCCGCCCCTCCAAAGAGGACTCCGGAAGGAACCCGCACGAGCACGTCCAGTGCCCTTCTGGCGCCAGGGTTTTTTGTTAGAACCCTGGACTTCGCCCATGGTTTTGGTGCAAGCGGTGCCACTACGTTGTCCCGCAGTGTAGGCAACCACAGTATCGTGGACGGCTTGAGTGCCACGCCCGTTAGTGACGATCTCAAACTTGACGTCGAGTTCGCCGGCAACATTGCCTTTAGAGTCTTTAATGGGAAGTTTCATCGGTCGATCTCCTTACTTCTTCTTGGCGGCAGCGCCGGCCTTTTTTTCCACCTTCTTGGCAGCACTCTTAGCAGCGGCATCGGTCTTCACCTTGATCCGTGCGTCGGTGATCTGCTTCAGCCGAGCTGAATTGTTCGAAATCTTCTTGGCTTCGCGGATAATGCAATAATCTCCCTCGCTACCGGGGAAGTTCCCCTTAATCAGCAACACATTGTCCTCAGTACGAACCTGAATCACTTCTAGATTCTGAGAGGTGCGCCGCACGACGCCCATATGACCGGGCATCTTCATTCCACGCATAACCGTACCTGGAAACAAGCGCTGTCCGATCGCGCCTGATCGACGGTGCCAACCCTTGGCTCCGTGCGTGGCGTCGCCACCCTTGAAAGACCAACGAGCGACAACACCTTCAAACCCGCGACCCTTGGTGACACCAATGGCGTCAACAAAATGGCCCACGGAGAAGAGTTCAGCTCCGACGAAGTCACCTGACTTCACTTCTTTGCTAAAGTCGCGAAATTCACGAATACGTTTTACACCCGAGATAACAGGCTGTTCACCGTTCTCGCCGGGCGCATCAACCTTGACCCCATTTCGGGCCAAATGGCCCACAAGAGGCTTGGCAAGACGCCCTAACTTCTGGTCGCCGTAGCCAAGTTGAACGGCGTTGTAGCCATCCTTCCCGCTCTTGGTTTTCACCTGAAGAACGCGGTTGGGGCCGACATGAACAACGGTGACTGGTACCAGCACACCGTTCGCGTCATACACCCGGGTATGGCCGACTTTGAGTCCAATGATTCCAAGAGGCATGGGAGAAAAAAGTTAGATCTTAATTTGAATGTCCACTCCGGCAGGAAGGTTGAGCTTCTTGAGCTCATCCACCGTCTTGGCCGTCGGATCGAGAATATCGAGGAGACGCTTGTGGGTCCGCTGTTCAAAAGACTCTTGAGCCTTTTTATCAGCGTGCGGAGAACGACCAACGGTCACCCTCTCGATTTTAGTGGGAAGCGGAATGGGTCCGGCGACACGAGCTCCAGATCGTTTGACGGTCTCGACGATTTCACTCGCAGAGGCATCAATGATCCGGTGGTCGTACGCTTTAAGACGGATGCGGATACGTTGTCCAGCCATACAAAGAACAGTTTAAGTGGTTAGTGACGGAAAATTAAGTTCAACTACGGGCAGCCGGTTTCTTTTTGGCCGCATCCATAATGGTAGAAAGCACGCTGTTAGGAACCTGTTCAAACGCCGCAGGTTCCATGCTGTAAGAAGCTCGCCCCTTGGACAGTGAACGGATCGCCGTTGCATAGCCAAACATTTCTGCGAGAGGGACTTGGGCATTCAATACTGTCTGCCCATTCTTGGCATCAACTCCTTGAATCATTCCTCGACGACGATTCACGTCACCCAAGATGTCGCCTTGATACTCGTCAGGCATAGTAACCTCTACCTTCATAATCGGCTCAAGAAGGATCGGACCCGCCTTTTCAAAGGCATTTTTGAGGGCAAAAATACCCGCCATCCGGAAAGCCAATTCATTGGAATCCACCTCGTGAAAGGATCCATCCTTGATCGAAACCTTGATATCGATCACTTGGAATCCAGCGTACACACCCGACTTGATCGCCTCTTCAATGCCGCTCTTAATCGCTGGAATAAATTCGCGGGGAATGGTGCCGCCGACCACGTTATTTTCAATCTCGACGCCTTTACCCTTTTCATTGGGTTCGACATCAACAATCGCATGGCCGTACTGCCCCTTACCACCCGACTGACGGATAAACTTTCCTTCACCCTCAGCTGCCTTCGTGATGGTTTCACGATAGGCGATCATTGGGGCACCGGCATCGGCCTCGACTCGAAATTCCCGTTTCAAACGGTCTCGGATAATTTCTAGGTGGAGTTCACCCATTCCGGCAATAATTAACTGACCCGTCTCCTCGTTGGTAAAGCAACGGAACGTTGGATCTTCCTCCGCCAAGCGTTGCAAACCTTCTGACATTTTGTCGCGGTCAGCCTTGGTTCTCGGCTCGATCGCCATACTGATAACCGGCTCCGGGAAGGTGGGCGGCTCCAGCATGATGTCGTAAGACTCATTACAAAGCGTGTCGCCTGTGGTAATGTTGCGCAAGCCTACCAATGCCGCGATATCACCCGAATAGACACTTTCCACGTCTTTACGTTCGCTACCTTGAATCACCATGAGGCGACTCACCCGTTCACGTCGGCGCGTGCGAGGATTATAGATTGTGTCTCCTTTTTTCAACTGGCCCGTGTAGACGCGAAAGAAGACTAACTTACCCGCAAACGGATCGGTCCATAACTTGAACGCGAGCGAACAGAAGAGGGAATTATCATTCGGAGGAACCTCAATTCTGGCCTCCTCTTCCGGGACATGCCCAGTGGCGGCCGGGATGTCGAGGGGCGACGGTAAATAATCGATTACTGCGTCGATGAGCGTCTGAACACCCTTCTTTTTAAAAGCCGATCCGCAAAGAACTGGAATCATCTCAATCTTGCAGGTCAAGCGCCGAATGGCTTCCTTTAAAACTGCCGGTTCGATGGGCTTGGATTCGAGAACCAATTCAGCAATCAGATCGTCCTTATTAGAAACGGCCTCGATGAGTTCAAGCAGTGCTTCTTCCG
>CAMDGV010000095.1 GCA_945898055.1 Akkermansia muciniphila
AAGACTTGGCTGGATGCCGCTGCACGGAGCCGCGCAAGGTGCTGCTTGCAGCGTTGCTATGGAAAAAGACAACGGTATCGCAGGCCTGGATCGCCGATCGTCTTGGGATGAAAAACGCAGCTAACGTCAGTCGAGTTATCCACCGCTTGAATCGATCGGTCCTTGAAAAAAAAGGTGTCCGAGGTTTGCGTCTTTGCGTCTTTGCGTGAGACCTCATCCGCCCTCCCCTCCTCGTTAAAAAGCAATTTCCTATCAGTTCAGTATTTCACGCCCGCTTCGCTCAAGACGCCAAGACGCAAAGGATTCAACGGAAAGAAACAGATAGCCTGCCCCATAGTTTTGCCCTTCTGGTTGGGCGACGCCGTGGGCACGGACTTCTACTTCGATCCCCACGTCAAGCACGACACCGGCGAACAAAATGGGTTGAAGGGCTGGTGAAGCACAGATAGCCAGTCACAGGTAGCCTGCCCCTCCTCTTCTCCCCCTTTGCGTCTCCGCGTCTTTGCGTGAGACCTCATCCGCCCTTTCCACTCCTCGTTAAAAAGCAATTTCCTATCAGTTCAAGGGAGAGAAACAGGTAGCCTGTCCCATAGTTTTGCCACTTTCCCGGTGGCAGCTACGGCAGCAAATTTAAACGCAGTGTGAGTCAGACCCTCGAGACCATCAATCAGCGGCAACTGGCGCACCCGAAGCTCCCGGGCCGACGATTTCGCTTTCGCCTCGCGCACCGTTCGGAACTCGACCTAAAAGTCTGGATTGGAACCAGAGCAAGCCTCAGCAAAATTACCCGGAATTAAGGGATTTGAAGTCTCACCTGATTTTGGGGATTTACCCCGAATTTTCTGAGGTCTGAGAGTGGGTTTGCAGTGGTCAGTCCGACGTCTAAGGCGGTAGCCGGCACTGGGTTGTTGAACGCGAAAGGGAGAGGAAGGGAGGCGCCGCTGCATCGGCGAAGCCGAGGGTTAATTGTTAAAACCGCCCCCTTCAAGCGTGCAGACCTTGGATGACCGTCTCTAGGAACTCTCGGGCGCGGCGAGCTAAGCTGTCGACCTCTTCGGGCCGAGTCGGATGGAGCTTTGGGGCCGAAATATTTTCGCAGCACAGCGGCATCGTCTGGCCCGTGAATGCGATGCTGTGTAACAAACGATAGTGGTCGATCTCGCCGAGACCGGGACCGCAGTCTTGATCGACTGGCAACATGCGGTGGTCTTTGATGCAGAAACTGCGGATTGACTCGGCACACTTTTTAATGTCATCGAGCGGGTTCACTTTGCCACGCGTGTAGTCCATCACATTGCCAGCATCGTAGTTGACTTGAATATTCGCGTCGGCAATT
Source organism: Akkermansia muciniphila (assembly GCA_945898055.1). Classification (GTDB taxonomy): domain Bacteria; phylum Verrucomicrobiota; class Verrucomicrobiia; order Limisphaerales; family UBA9464; genus SXXZ01. The sequence continues at coordinate 1,337 of CAMDGV010000095.1, forward strand.
TCGCGAGCGATCTCACCGGTCAGTTCACCTGTTTCGCCGTGCTGCTTGATGACGATCAACACCCCGTGATCGCGAGCGATCGGACCGAGTTGCTTGAAACGTTTGAACCAGACCTTTCGATTCAGCCCCTGCGGGTGTCCGAACGTCAGCACCTGCGGGATGCCCGCCGCCTCTGCTTGCAGAATGCGAGCGGTCAGGATTTCGATCCCTTTCGGATGCTCCGGATAGATGCCGGAGAACATCATCAACGGCGTCAATCCCAGATCGCGGCAGCGATTCCCCAGTTCCTTGGCCTTGGACGGTGAAGCCTCGGCCGGCATCATCGGTCCGTCTTTTGATCCACCCTCTTCTCTATGTGTCATGCCCCAAGCGACATACTTAAAGCCCGCCGACTTAATCCCGGTTAGCGCCCGTTCCAAAGGATACTGACTGTAGGGCAGCGTCATGCACGCAATCTGAAACTTCGTCGGTGGACCCTGAGGTTGCGATGCTTGTTTCGTCGCGAGGGACTGAGCGTGAGTGACTCGGCCGAATGTCGTCCCCAGCCAACCAACGACCCCAAGCCGAAGCACGGATCGCCGCGTCCGTCGATCAAGTTGAGGACCAAGATCATTAATCACAACCTTCTCCTCCTCTCTCTTCGCTACCAAAGAAGCCTTTGTGATGGGCCATGCGCGGGAATCTCAAAGGAACTTTGTTTGGCCGGGGACAGCGATGGGAGACAACGGCAACTCCATGTCCCAATCGTAATGAGGTGGAGTGAGGTCTTCTTGTGAGTTTAAAGCCATCTCCCAAGTGATAGTTTGACCCGTGTAGGCGGCCATTCGGCCCATAATGGCGATCAGCGTGCTGCGCGCCATGTACTCGCCGTTATTGAGCGGTTGGCCGTTGCGAATGCTGGCGAAAAATTCGTCGTGCTCGGTCTGATACATCTGATTTTCCGGGCCGTCATAGATCCATTCCTTGCTCGTCTGGATGCGCATCCCTTTGCGTCGTTCGGCGAGTTGTGCTCGGCCCTTGGTTCCGAAAACCTGAGTGCTCATTTCATTCTTGCAACCGACTTGCTGACGGCAATTGCTCAACAACTTCGCGCCGCCAGCAAATTCGTACGTTACTGAAAAGTGATCATAGATGTGACCAAACTCTGGCCCCGTTCGCTGTTGGCGGCCTCCCATTGCCACGGCGGAAACAGGGGGTGCGTCCTTCATAATCCACGAGCAGGCATCGAGAAAATGGATATGCTGCTCAACGTTGAAGTCGCCCGATAGCCAAGTGAAGTAGTACCAGTTGCGCATCTGCCACACCATGTCGGACCAACCGGGTTGTCGCGGTTTGACCCAGATAGGGCCGCGGTAGTCGTTGGCAATCAGCGTTGTGATCTCGCCGATCTCCCCCTCTTGCAGACGTCGTACCGTTTCGCGGAATCCGTTATCGTACCGGAGACAAAGACCCGAGACGACTGACAGTTTCTTTTGTTTCGCCAATTTGCAGGTAGCCAACACCGAGCGAACTCCCGGCGCATCGACGGCGACTGGTTTCTCGGCGAAGACATGTCGCCCTGCGTCGACGGCCGCCTTTAGGTGCAGAGGCCGGAACTGCGGCGGCGTGCAGAGCAGCACGACATCACAAGCGGCGATGACTTTCTTGTACGCGTCGAAGCCAACGAACTGCCGCTCTTGGGGGACGTCGATCTTGGGGGCGAGCGCCGGATCTTTTTGAAGCGAAGAAAGGCTCAGGCTGAGACGATCCTCGAACGCATCGGCCATCGCCCAAAGCTGGACATTCTTGTCCGCCTTGAGTGCTTGATCCGCCGCACCGCTGCCGCGTCCGCCGCAGCCGATCAATCCGATGCGCAGTGTGCCGGTATTTTGAGCGTGCGCTGATTCGCCAAGCTGGGCAATCAGCGCAGTGGCCATCATGGTTGAACTCGATGCTTGCAGGAATTCACGTCGCGTAGCGAATTTCAAAATAGGGCTCCTTTGGGATTCGGTGACGAGTCACCGCTTTTCAAATCATTTAGAGTCGTCGGAAATCATCCCGTTTTGAAAAGCGACAACTGTGATCTTCTCCATCTCTCATAAGGCTGTTCCATTTTATTTTTGGCCGCAACTCAAAGTTGCGAGAGCAGGCCGCTTTCGACGCCAACTCTGTGCTGTGGAAATCGATGCTGACTGCTTCCGTGCCCACGCCGATTACCGTGAAACTAGCTTTGCTGAGGGTTTGTCCACCGCGACCCGTTCTCAGAAACCCTGATGGCTTTCAGGTAGACAGTACGACCATCAATGCGCAGGGCGTCGGACCACAACGGCAGCAGTTCATCCCTCTTGTTGGGTTCAGGCTGCGGCGAAGATCCGGGTTTCTTGAGTTCCCTGACAAAGGGTCCAAACTCGCCCTCTTCGTTCCTGCAACGTTGGTCCTGGTGAATGCGGGCGCGCTCTGCCAAAAATCGGCTGTGGCAGATCTACCGCAAGGAATTTACGAGAGGCTACTCGATGAGGAACTAAGCTCTATCTTGCAACGACGCCCGGAGTTACGATCAGTGTTTGGTAAGCTGGATCCGGCGGAAGAACCGGCTCGTTACGCCGCCTTTCTCGGGAAAGTCTTGGAGAAAACCCTCCGACTGGAGGAGAACCCAACGGTGCGCTTGGCGCTATGCAACGAGATTTTAGAACGTATTGCCGGCAATTCGAAACTGCAGTTGCCGCAAGGGCACAGACTCATTTCATCCGGCAAACCTCTCCTCCTTGAAATCACCCCACCAAACTATGCGCAAGGAGGCATCCTTCGACCCGCGACGGCGATGGTTGAGAGCAGCCTTTTTACTGGCTCGCCAGCGGACCCGCAACTGGTGCACGAACTGGGCAGAGAAATGCGGTCTGCAAACTCGGTCGACTTGCTTGTTTCTTTTATCAAGTGGTCGGGTCTACGGCTATTAATGTCGGCTTTTGAAGAAATCACCGATCGGGGCGGTAAAGTGCGCATTATCACGACGTCTTATATGGGCGCGTCGGATGCAGAGGCGGTAGAATGGTTGGCGCGTTTGCCGAACGTCGCGATTCGCGTTTCCTACGACACAGAACGAACCCGACTCCATGCCAAGGCCTACCATTTTCTTCGCGATAGCGGGTTTTCGACCGCCTACATCGGTTCCGCAAATATGTCGCAGGCGGCGATGACCAGCGGGTTAGAATGGAATCTCAAGGTGACGGCGCAGGACATGCCGCACATTTTGGAGAAGTTCCTCGCGGAGTTTGAGACCTATTGGAACAGCCAAGAGTTTGTTCCGTTCAACCCTGAGGAACCTTCGGTCTTTCGAGAGGCCCTCAAATACGCGCGGACGGCAAGACAGGGAATTGCCCCGGTGTTTTTTGACCTTCGCCCGCATCCATTTCAGGAAAGAATTCTTGATGCGCTGGAATCCGAGCGGCACGTGCATGGGCATTGGCGCAATCTGGTCGTGGCGGCGACTGGTACTGGAAAGACGGTCGTGGCAGCTTTTGATTTCAAGCGGTTCTTCGAGAGTAAGAAGCGGCAGGCTCGCCTCTTGTTTGTTGCTCATCGAAGGGAGATTCTCGAACAAGCGATCGGCACCTTCCGATCGGTCCTTCGAGTTCCAGACTTCGGTGAGCTTTTGGTTGGGCCTCATCTCGCCGCCCGCTACGATCATCTTTTTTGTTCGGTCGAGATGCTTGGTTCACGGCGCTTGTGGAAGCAGGTCGGGGGCGAGTTCTACGACTTCATTATCGTGGATGAAGTGCATCATGGGCCCGCTGCTAGCTATCGCGCGATCTTCGAGCGGTTTAGTCCGAGTATTCTTTTGGGACTGACAGCGACACCCGAGCGGATGGATGGGGCCAGCGTGGCTGCCGATTTTGGTAACCGGTTCGCGGCTGAAATTCGTTTGCCGGAAGCACTCGAAGAGAAACTCCTCTGCCCATTTCATTACTTCGGCGTTGCCGATCCAGTGTCGTTGGCGACAGATAATTTTTGGCAGGGTGGTAAATACGACATCGGCGAATTAGAAAACGTCTATACGGGTGCCCACGCTTTGGCGATTCAGAGGTTGGAGGTGGTGGTCAGTTCTTTGCTGCGCTTCGAGCCCGATTTGGAGCGCGTTCGTGGCATTGGTTTTTGCGTCTCTCTTCGTCACGCCGAGTTCATGGCAGATAAGTTTAACGCACGCGGGATCGTTTCCGCTTTGCTCGTGGGCGTTACCGCCACAGCTCAGCGAACTGCATTACTCAACGATTTTCGGGCGGGAAAAATCCGCTTCCTATTCACCGTGGATGTGCTGAGTGAGGGACTCGACCTACCCGACGTGAACACGGTCCTCTTTTTGCGGCCCACCCAAAGTCTCACGGTATTCCTCCAGCAACTCGGTCGTGGTCTGCGCCACGCCCCCGAAAAAGACTGCCTCACGGTGCTGGACTTCGTCGGGCAAGCACATCGCCGCTACCGCATTGACAGAAAATTGAAGGCGTTGCTGGCGAAGCGGCGCTTCAATATTCAGCGAGAGGTTGAGATGGATTTTCCCCACCTGCCCGCAGGGTGCAGCATCCAACTGGATAAAATTGCGCGCGAGTATGTGCTGGCGAATATTCGCGAGAATCTGCGGAACCTCGCTGACCAAGTGTCCGACCGCCTCGAATCCTTCGAGCACGAGGCGGGACTGCCTCTGACTTTTGGCAACTTTGTTCGCTTCCACGACTACGAACCGGAAGCCTTGTTATCGCGAAACACCTGGACGCAGTGGAAGGCGTTGGCCCGCCTCGCCGAGACGCCCACCGATCCAGACCTCGGCCGATTACAGGACTCGCTCGTCAGTGCAGTACAGACCAGCGGGCCCCGGGAAATCGCGCGTCTGCGGAAAGTTGTCGCGCACTTGAGGGCTGGGGATGCAACTGGGGCACTGACTGAAGCTGGGGACTCGGCGCTGGCTATTCATTACCGCATCTGGGGCAAACCCGGGGGTAAACTCGGGCTGGCCAACCTCGAGGAATCGTATCGGCGTGCGTCCCAAAATCCGTCGCTCCTCGGCGACCTTGAAGAAGTGTTGGCTTGGGCCGACGAAGAGTCTCGGGTTGGAAACACATCACTGACCCTCCCCTTCCCATGCTCGCTGGAACTTCACGCTACTTACGGCAGCGACGAGATCAAAGCGTCGCTCGGTGGAGCCTCCTTCGAATCCGCAGGTGTCACCGGCGTGGGTCGTCTGCATTTTCCCCAAATCAAAACTGTGGTCTCGTTGGTTACCTTTCGGAAAACCGAGAAGGAATTTTCACCCAGCACGATGTATCAGGATTATCCAATTAGTCGTGAGCTCCTGCACTGGGAAACTCAGAGGCAGACGAGCCAAGCGAGCGAATCGGGTCAGGACCTGATCCACCACGTCGAGCGCGGGTACACAATGTTGTTCTTTGTTCGTTCTCGTAAAAAGGTCGAAGGCATTACAGTCCCGTTCACCTTCCTCGGTCCCGCGAAGCTGATGAGTTTTCGATCCGAGCGTCCCATTCGAATGGATTGGCGCCTCGACCATTCGATGCCGGTGGAGTTGTTCGATGAGAATCGTCGTGGTGGCTGACCACGCTCTTCAGTCAGTTTCAAAGATTCCGCATTACCGCAGCAGAAAAACCGCGTGACCGACCTCGGGCCTACTGCCAATCCCTAGTGCGAAATACTGAGAGTCCTTCACGGCCCTAAGTCGATGCCATCCGCTGACCCAAAAACGGAAACGGAGAGTTGGCACTGTTTCCACCCGATCGCGCTGGATGTTTCGTCGGCTTCATCACAGGATTTAGGTCAATGAATCCAACGTGCCTCCTGCTCTCGATCGTCGCTGCCCTCGCTTGGCCCGTCACGCTTGCCGTCGCCGCCGCGCCCGCTTTTTCCGCTGCATTACTTCAACCGTTTGTCGACCGGCATGAACTCGCCGGGGCGGTCGCAGTTGTCGTGGGTAGGGACAAGGTGCTCTCGGTCGAATCCTTGGGCTTTGCCGACATCGCCGGCCGCAAGACCATGAAAGCCGACACGCTGTTCTGGATCGCGTCCCAGACGAAACCCATGACTTCGACGGCGCTGATGATGTTGGTGGATGAAGGCAAGGTCGCGCTCGATGATGCGGTGGAGAAATATCTCCCCGAATTTCGCGGTCAAATGGTCACGGTGGAGAAGGACGCCGCCCACACGTTGCTACGGAAGCCGACCCATCCCATAACCCTTCGTGAGGTGCTCAATCATATGAGCGGCGTACCTTTCATGTCTGCGCTCGAATTGCCAACCCACGACCTCGTGCCGCTAGCGGCACTGGTGCGCAGTTATGCGATCACGCCCCTCGTGAGTGAACCTGGGACGCGTTATCTCTACTCCAGCGCCGGCATTAACATCGCCGGTCGCGTCATTGAGGTGATCTCTGGGTTGCCTTATGAGGACTTTATGCAGCAGCGTCTGTTTAGACCGCTCGGAATGAAGGATACCACCTTCTGGCCGAACGAAAGACAGGTCAAGCGCGTGGCCAAATCGTACCGCCCGGACGGCACCAAGACGAACCTCGCGGAATTCCAGATCACCCAATTGGCCTATCCGCTCTCGGATCGCACTCGCCGCTTCCCGATTCCCGCAGGTGGACTTTTCTCGACGGCGCAGGACACGGCGCATTTTTGTCAGATGCTGCTCAACGGTGGCGTGCGGAATGGCCGGCGCTATGTGAGTGAAGCCTCTTTTAAGGAACTGACCCAACGCCAGACGCCCCCGTCGGTGAAAGAAAGCTACGGCCTCTGTTTCGCGGTTGGCCAAGACTGGTTTGGACATGGCGGAGCGCAGGCGACGAGCATGGAAATCCGCCCCTCGAAGGGGTTAGCGACCATCTGGATGGTGCAGCACACAGGATTTCCTGGGGAGGGGAGCAAGGCCCAGGGCGTTTTCAAGAACTGGGCGCTGGAGCGATTTGGAAAATGAGACAGGTTCTCGTAGGCGATGCTGTCGTGGCGGTGAGAGGCTGGCTGAGATTTTAGCGATGAAGTGAACTTTAGAAGGACGCGTTAGATCCTTTTAGGAAAAACTTCGAGCGAGCTACCTGAAGAGCCACCTTTCGTTAAAAGGATGAATCGATGACCGTGCCGATTGCTATGGTGCGGGCATTTCCACTAGGCTCCGGTCCGCGTGAAGACGACTATTCCAGAGGAATTAAAGCGGGATTTACCGGCCAACAAGTGGGGTAAACTTCTGATCGTGACGCCGGTGGTCATGACCGTAGTGGCGACATTGCTGGCAGGATTGGCCTCGAGCGAGATGACTCGCGCCCAGTATGATCGTGCCTTGGGAGCTCAACTTCAGTCGAAAGCGGGCGATCAGTGGAACTATTTTCAGGCCAAAAAGCTTCGGGGCGCGATGCAGCGGAACTCACTGGAATTGCTCCAAGCCATCGGAGAGGTAAATCCCAAGGACATATTTAACCTGCCGCCTGTTCCTGCCACGCCGGTTTTCAGCGTCGATCCCAGCGTTCAATCGGCGTTGCAGGCGGTAGAAAAGCAGCAAACGGAAGAAGAGATAGCGGGGGTTTTGAAGACAGTGGCCGACGGAACATTAGCTTCCTCCCTGCGGTCTGCCCGAGAAGCAATGCTTGGTTTCGAGAAAGCGACCGAGCCTTTGAACCAAGCTTTGGAGCGGACAGAGAAGTTGTTGTCACCCGGTGATCGGACTGCCGCCCGCGACTTTGCTGCGTCCAGAATGCGGTTGAGTGGGGCCCGTTATGATTCCGAGGCTCGCTTAAACCAATCGGTTGCTAACCTCTATGAACTCCAAGTCCGCAAAGCGAATCTCTCCGCAGAAAGGCATCGTCGTCGGAGTAGTAAGTTTTTCTTGGGGATGCTGTCAGCGCAAGCGGCAGTGATTATGGCCACCTTCGCGGTTGCCGCACAGAAGCGGAGTTTTCTTTGGACCGTGGCGGCCATTGCTGGAATCGCGGCCATCGGATTTGCTATTTATGTGTACCTCCAAGTCTGAGTCTCAGCAGGAAGATCCGGCCGGCCAGATCAGTCCTTAAATCGCCTCAGTTAACTGAAGCAGCCAGAGTTTCCTCGAAGGTCACAAGTTCTTGGATTTGCACTAAAAACCAGCGGTCGATCTTGCTCAGGGTGTAGATTTCTTCGATCGAAAATCCAGCTCGCAGCGCATGTCGGATGAAGAAAATACGCTCGGCATTGGGGACACTGAGCTTTTGGGTGATCAGATCCCTCGGGAAGGTATCGCGATCGCCGATGAAGTCTGTTCCAATGCGCCAAGCTTTGCCATCCCCACCCAGTCCGCTCCGTCCTATTTCGAGCGACCGGAGGCATTTCTGTAGGCTTTCCTTAAAAGTCCGACCAATCGCCATCGCCTCACCGACACTCTTCATCTGTGTGGTCAGGGTCGGGTCTGCTTGTGGAAACTTCTCAAAGGCAAAGCGCGGAATCTTCGTTACCACGTAGTCAATCGTGGGCTCAAAGCTAGCCGGTGTCTTTCGGGTAATATCGTTACGAAGCTCGTCCAGCAAATAACCAACGGCGAGCTTGGCGGCGATTTTGGCGATGGGAAAACCAGTTGCCTTGGATGCGAGTGCTGAACTGCGACTGACCCGCGGGTTCATCTCGATAATGACCATGCGACCCGTTTCTGGGCTGACCCCAAACTGAATATTGGAACCGCCCGTTTCGACACCCACGGCGCGAATCACTGCGAAACTTTGGTCGCGCATGATCTGGAATTCCTTGTCAGTCAGGGTCTGGATCGGGGCAACCGTAATAGAATCACCCGTGTGAACTCCCATCGGGTCAAAGTTCTCGATCGAGCAAATGATCACACAATTATCGGCACAATCACGCATGACCTCCATTTCAAATTCCTTCCAACCAAGGAGGGATTCTTCGACTAAAATTTCGCTGACTGGTGAGAGATCAATACCCCGCTTGGCGATTTCTTCGAATTCCTCGCGATTGTACCCGATGCCGCCGCCTGTGCCGCCAAGAGTGTAGGCAGGCCGAATAATTAAGGGGTAGCGTCCGATTCGTTCGGCGACCGCACGCGCTTCATCGAGAGTATGGGCGGTGCCGCTAATGGGGACATCGAGTCCAATGCTGAGCATCAATTCCTTGAAGACTTGACGGTTTTCCCCTTTTTCGATGGCATCCGCCTTAGCTCCGATCATTTCAACATTGAGCCGTTCGAGGGTGCCGGCATGATGGAGCTTCATCGCCGTGTTGAGCGCCGTCTGACCTCCGAGCGTAGGGAGCAACACCAGTTTACCGGTCGCACCGAGTCGATGCATTTCCTCTTGCTCGCGAATAATAATCTTCTCCACCGCCTCGGGGGTTACCGGTTCGATATAGGTGCGATCCGCGAACTCCGGATCGGTCATAATCGTGGCCGGGTTGGAGTTGATTAAAATGACGCGGTAACCCTCTTCTCGGAGTGCTTTGCAGGCTTGGGTGCCGGAGTAGTCAAACTCACAGGCCTGCCCAATGATGATGGGGCCTGCACCGATAATGAGGACGGAGTGAATGTCTGTGCGCTTCGGCATAGTCTAAATTTCGGAGGGATGGAACACCGCTCAAGGTCGAGGTGCGAAGAAAATCTCTAAGGTTCAGCATTTACCTTCAGCCTACCTGCCGGAATTGACAGGGCTAAAAGCAGCATTTTCAAGAGGAAAAACCCGTTTTAATCAGCATTTCGGAGATTTCAGTTGGCGTTGCCTCAAGGAGATGGGCGTGAGTCAGTAGATCGGCTGCGACCGCACGGTACCAGTTGCGCTTCGCTGGGTCGGCGAGTCCGGCAATATTCACTTCGTCGATGGTTTCAGCGACTTGACGGGCCAGAACGGGCGCTGGGGAATGGCCGGCGCTGGCAAAGCACCGTTGGGCATTGGCATAAAATCGAGGGCGGTTGCGGAGCAGGAATCCGGGTGCCAGAGGGCTTCGATCAAGTCGCCGCGCCGTCTCGCTGTAACTCGCGGCAGCAAAGTAAAGATGGGTCACTGATTGGAAAGCCTCGGGATCATTCATCACGCGATAAGTGGCGGCGATGAGGTCAGCGGTGGTGTCTAAATCGGCCAAAGTTTCGCGGCCACAGTCTGCGAGCCCTGCGGGGTTCATCCCGCCTTCAATCCAGCGCCCAAGTCGTTCAAGACCGAGGAGTGAAAGAACAAAACCGGTGGAAAACAAAGGATCGATAAATCCCGCAGCCGTGGGTAGTTGGATCCAACCCTGACCGGAGGCTTCACCTGTGCGAAATGCGAGAGGATCCTGAATAGAAAACGGACGAAGAATCTGCGCATCAGAGAACTGGGCCCGCACTGAAGGCAGGCGGTTGAGTAGTTTTTGCCAAGCTTGTTCCGGTTGATGGATCCCGACCTCGGTGGCGAGGTCCTTTTTGAGAGCAAACCCAGCGCTGACCATTCCATTATTAAAGCGGAGGATCCACATCCAACCGCCGTCGAAAATGTGATGTAACGCGGCATCGTCGGGAGAAAATGGAGCCCCTTGAAATTGGGGATGGAGCGATTCCCAGCGGTGGACATCTGAAAAATGTGACCAGAGTCCAACGGTCTTGGGAAATCCAGCAAAAGAAGATTCCGTTAGATTGAAGTGGCGGTGCAAATAGCCTCGAGGTCCCGAGGCATCAATGAGCCAACGGGCTCGGCATTGGAAGCTTCCTGAGGGTCGTGTTCCGGACAAGAGCCAACCGTTTCCGTCCCGCACTGGGGCTCCTAGGTTAGTTTTATCGGTGTACTCCGCACCGCCAGCGACCGCTTGCGCTTGAAGAAAAAGATCAAAGTCGGGGCGATACCAATGGGTGTCAGCGATAGCGTCTGAAGGACTAGCGGCGACCAGTAATTGGTGGGTGTGATTGGGATCAAAAGACCAATTATGCGATGCTTTATGGTGAAAGAAGCTAAAGCCACGTTTGAGACCGCAGCCAATGTTTGGGTAGGTTGCCTGCCAAGTTCCCCATTTAGAAAATGGGCGCAACCAAGGTAATTGGTAGCGGTCAGCAAGGGTCTCAATGAGGAGATTGGCAAGAGGCGTGGAGGATTCTCCGATGGTAAATCGGGGATGCTCGCCCCGTTCGATGAGGATCGCTGATTTACCGAGACTCCGAGCGATGCTCGCTAGCAGCGAACCCGCGAACCCGGAGCCAATGATGGCGATGTCGAAAGAAGCAGTCACGAGGCCAGAGAACGAACGGTTTTTATTGAGTTGGATGAATTATGCGGCGTCGACCGGGGGTTGCAGGATTGTTTCTGAGGGCCCTAAAGCAGCATGCCTCGCTTGGCGGCGCGGGAGTTGGGCGATGCGAGAGGACGGGGCGAGTCCGGTTGCCCAAGGGATAAGCCATTGGGGGAGGTCGGTCCGGCCCGGACGCCGGTAATCCCGAGCCAACAGGGGACCTACTGTTTCAGGAGGGCGCCCCAGTTCGAGAGTCAGCCAATTCCAAAGAAATTCATATTGTCGAGAAAGAGCGATTCCGTGGCCTTTGACTCCTTGAAGATGCAACCATTTACTGAAGGTGTTTACTGCGTGAAAGGGGGACAGAAGTTCAGGATTATCTGAAGCGACAGAAGGCTTCCAGAGCGAGGGAATCGTCTCGCTGAAGTTTCCGCTATTCCCGAAGATATCCCAGAATTTGGCGAACCGACGTACGTTCGCGAGGGTTGGGAAGTCGAGGGTTTTGGTCGAAAGGACTTCATAGGGCGGGAAGGGGTTATAAACCATTTCCCACTCGACATCGTGTCGAACGATGGGAGTTCCACGTAACCTTTTGAGAATGCCGACTTGGATCTCTTGCGGACCATAATCGACGAGACGATCAAAGCCGCGTGCAAACGAATCGAGTGTCTCACCGGGTAAACCGGCAATAAGGTCCGCATGGACATGGACCCCACGACCGGCGTCCTGCCGCAACCAGCGAAAGTTATCGGTGAGTCGCTCATGATTTTGCCGACGGCTAATCCGTTGTTCGACCTCAGGATTGAGGGTTTGAATCCCGACCTCAAACTGCAGTGCGCCTGCGGGAAATTCTGCGATAATTTCTCGGAGTTCAATCGGCAGACGGTCGGGTACCATTTCAAAATGAACGAACAAACCTGGAGTCCAACGGTCGAGAAAGAAGCGTAAGATCCGGCGACTGATGGAGAGGTTTAGGTTGAAGGTACGGTCAACAAATTTGAATTGGCGAACGCCTCGATCGAACAAGTACTGCATGGCTTCGAGAAAGGCATCGATAGGGAATTGGCGGACGGCGATCGGGAGTGAACTGAGGCAGAATTCGCAAGTAAATGGGCATCCCCGAGAGGCTTCCACATAAATCACTCGATGAGCGATGTCAGCCTCTTTGTACAGCGTATAAGGTAAGACCAGTCGGGTCACATCGGGAACGGGCGCGTGAAGGAGGTGAGGGGGTGGGGGAGCTTCTTTATCGAGGAGAGTCCGGCAAAGTTGAGCGAAAGCGAGATCCGCTTCGCCAGTGATGACGTGGTCGGCTAGGCGGATGATTTCTTGACCCTCCCACTCATGACTGACCTCAGGCCCGCCGAGCACGATTATTAGTTGAGGACGAAGTCGGCGAAGGATTGCCACAAGTTCGGCCGTGGGAGTGACATTCCAAATATAAACTCCGAGACCGAGGATGAGAGGATTCGCGGCGAGAATAGCTTCGGCGATATCGAGAGGGCGCTGATTGATATCGAATTCAGCAATCGTGGCTCGGTCGCTGAGTTCCCCTAGATTGGCCAAAAGACAACGCAAGCCGAAGGCGGCATGGATGTACTTAGCGTTGAGAGTTGACAGTAAAATATCCGGCACGAGAGGAGACGGTAGGCGTTTTTAATTCAAATAGCGATGGCGCTAGAGTCAGCGAAATCGAGTGGTGGTGTCATCGCTTCTTTGAGAGGGTCGATGATAGGGGGCTTGGGGAGAAAAGCACCGATAAATTGAGGTTCACCCACTGAATTGAAGGGCGTTTGGCTGGTGGCTGGAAAGGGCCGATGAAAAGGGGGTAAAAGAAACGGCTAAACATAAGCCGCTGAAAATGTTGTCCTACGTTGGTGAATACACCTGACAATTTGAACAGCGGGACCCAGTCGCAACAACTGGGTGAGCTGACGGTTCAAGTAGCCCATTCGGCCGCACAATGGAGGCAGGCCAAAGTGGCCTTGGGCCGA
>CAMDGV010000096.1 GCA_945898055.1 Akkermansia muciniphila
CTCCTGCCACCACACCCACGCTCCCGGCAGCGCGAGGTTGGTGCTGGTTTGCAAGACGTTCGTCTGGCCGAGATGTCCATACAGCGTCACTACCACTCGGTCATTCGTGCCGCGCCGAGCTTCCAGCAACGGCCCGGCGGCCACCATTACGACGTTGCCGGACTGCGGCGCAAAGTTGCCGACCGGCGTCCCGTCCGGTTGCTGGCCGGTGACGTTGGCAAGGTTCAATTCCATGAAACCCGAAGACTGGTTGGTTACGGCGGTGAAGTAGAGCCAGGCGATTTGCTGGGTGCTGATGAGCGACTGGTTCGCGCACGCGGCGAAGGTGGGCTGATATAGATTGCTGGTCAGAGGTTGCACGCTGTCGCTGCAAATTTCCGGCACGATGATTTCCAGAGTTGGATTGGTCAGTCGCCTGGCGGGCAAGGGCGTGGCTCTGGGAAACCGGCCGTTGCCGTCACCGCGCCAGCCGAACGGCAGACGACTTGCGCTCAGCGGCCGCGCAGCTGGACGCGTTTGATCGAGTAAAAGATCTGATCCTTACCTTCCGAAAAGTTCCATTCGACGTGATTAAAATCTCAAACGGATCCGATTACTTTTTTGACGCTCAAGAAGCGATGAAGGCGCGTCTAATCGATGCGTTGGGCAATACGAATCCAACTTGGACTGCTCTTAATTGGCCGACTGAACCCGACCAAACGGCGACCACGGATGAAGACCGAATCATCAACATTTTGAACGCTATTCCTGAGATTACTGTGACCTCTAAACAAGCTTTTTCGGAACGAGTCTATCGGTGGTTTCAATTGAAAGTGTTTGAGACCGGCGGAAGCGTTCAGCCTTACAATGCTCCAGATTTGGGACGCAATTAAATGCGACCCTCCGTGGAAGGTGTCGGCAGCAAACCTTTGCTGGTAGGCGGTGCACTTATCGGCAAGAGCCTTCCTTTTAAAACACCAAAGACGCCAAAAAAACGCCCACTGCATCGAGCTTGTTTAAGAGATCTGACATCCAACACTCTCGCACTTCCTCGCTCCGCTCTCTCTCCTCCGGTTCCGGCCTCGGCCGGCTCACGGTTGACCTGGGGACAAAACAGAGCGGAACCCGATGAAGTAGTGCCAGTCGGCACTGTTGCGGAAGTCGTAGCTGCGGACCGCTACACGACAGCGCCCCGCATCGTGGCTATAACTGCCACCGCGAATCACGCGCGACGGGCCCACACTAGGCCCTCGCGGGTCAGTCTGTGCGGTAGAAGAAAAGGCCCCATACCAGTCCGAACACCACTCCCATACATTCCCGTGCATATCGTGCAACCCCCAGTCATTTGCCTGTTTACCGTTCACAGCGTGGGTCTTATATCCTGAGTTGGCATCATACCATCCCATCGAGCCTAACTCTCCCGCATACGCCCCTGTCGTCCCCGCTCGGGCAGCGTATTCCCACTCCGCTTCAGTCGGTAATCGATACGCTTGACCCGCTACTATCCGCCCAGCGGCTAACTCCCTCGCGCTCAACTTTGCACAATACGAAACCGCATCATCCCAACTCACATTTTCCACCGGCAACGTCGAACCCTGAAACCCACTCGGATTTCTCCCCATCGCACTCTCATACTCGGCCTGCGTCGTCTCGTGATCACTCATCCAAAAGCCTCGAGTCAAGGTCACGCTATGTTGCACTTCAAGTTCGTTACGACCAGCCTCAGAAGTCGGGCTCCCCATCACAAACGTTCCGGGTTTGATCCACACATAGCCGGCGGGACCGGTTGGCTTTGTTGGATTTGTTGCCGCCACGGAGCGATAATATCGGGTTGCTAAACTAGGTGACAAATCCACCACAACCGTGCCTTCCCAACTGACCACAATATTCGTCCAGCTCGTCCACGGACCCGTCAGGCTCTCAGCTGACTGCACCTGTGCCACACTCCCTGCAGGACCCTCCACGGTTAACTCAGGCACCAACCGCATCCGTACTCCCAATGCCTTCGGGGGACCCTCCACAACCACCGTCGGTGCCGTCGTATACCCACTCCCAGCACTCAATACCACGATCAATCCAACCTTATCTCCACTCAAAAATGCCTTCCCAACCGCTCCGCTCCCTCCTCCTCCGCTCAGCGTCACTTCAGGCTCGCTCACGTAGCCAGTCCCTCCACTCGTCACCGTTATCCCTGACACATATCCCTCAGTCACAGTCGCCGCTGCAACTGCAGCTTCTCCTCCTAACAATCTCACCCCAAACATCAATGCCATCGCTAACACTAACTTCACTACATTTCCGGTAAGATTTTTCATCCTTCAGACATTCCTACTCCTCAGAATTTTAAGCAACCCAAGTTACTCACCTATTCTTCCCTACGGATTCCCTACACTTTAGACGGTATTCACCTGCATTCATCTGCACAGGCACTTATCAGAAAAGCCAATAAAAGGCCTATTTGTTGGTGTTTCTGACTTGTGTCCACAGTCTTTTAATGACTGCACAGCGATACGGGTTAGATCCGGTGGTAGGGTTGACGGATGTGTTACCGCGTATTCCACAGGCAATTAACCACACCGATGTCGAATCCTGCCGTGGGTCTGGAAACCTGCGAAAGCCTAATCCGGTCGGTCGACCTTTCTCCCCCCGCCTTCGATCGCGAAATATCCTACTTTCGCTAACTAGGGAACCATGGGGTTGGGAGTACGCTTACGATGAAGAATTCGAATGTCTTTTCATGGGCAGAGGCCTACCTTGAACTTTGTTCCAAGCGGACCCTAGCTCTCATGCCATCTATCAATTCGTCCCCGCCAATGGCAGCATGTCCTCCAACCAGTCAGGCGAAGGCGAGATTCGTAAATCTCTTATTAGGGCCGACCTCGTGGACTGCATGGTCGCCCTCCCCGGCCAGCTCTCCTACAGCACGCTATTTGGAGAAAACGGCTAACCCTCATGTCTACTCAACGCTACTCCGTTACACCGCATCCCATCGAAACGCTTCTGACTTGGGTGAAGTCGGGTGAGATCGCCATCCCAGAGATTCAGCGTCCCTTCGTGTGGGAGCCGACGAAGGTGCGTAACCTCCTCGACTCGCTTTATCAGGGTTACCCCGTGGGTTACCTCATCGCGTGGCGCAATCCTACGGTGAAGCTCAAGGACGGCACGCCTTCCGCCGGCAAACGCATCCTCATCGATGGTCAGCAGCGCGTCACCGCGCTCATGGCCGGGCTACTCGGGCGTGAGGTTCTCACCAAGGACTATGAGACTATCCGTATCCGTATCGCCTTTCACCCACTGCTGGAGAAGTTCGAAGTCGCCAACCCTGCCATCCGTAAAGACGTCGCGTGGATCGAAGACGTGGCGGCTGTCTTCGCACCCGAGGCCGACCTCATTGGTTTGATCGAGGACTACACCACCAAAAACCCCACCGCCGATCGCAAGCAGGTCGGCAAGGTGCTCCAGCGGCTGGTCAAGATCATCAACAACCACGTCGGTCTGATCGAGCTCGCGGAAGATCTCGATATCGAAACCGTCACCGAAATTTTCATTCGCGTGAACTCTGCCGGTGCCGAGCTCTCCCAAGCGGATTTCGCCATGTCGAAAATCGCCGCCAACGAAACCTACGGCGGCAACATGCTCCGCAAGGCCATCGATTATTTCTGTCACCTCGCCGTGGCGCCTGCGTTTCTCGACCGAATCGAAAAAGGCGACAAAGCCTTCGCCGCTTCGGATTTCTTCTCCCAGATGCGCTGGCTCAAGGACATGAAGGACGATATCTACGACCCAACCTACACCGACATGCTCCGCGTCGCCTTCACCGCTGAGTTTGGTCGCGGCAAGCTGGCCGACCTCGTCGCCCTTCTCTCCGGTCGTAATTTTGAGACCCGTCAGTTTGAGGACGTCATTGCAGAAGCCTCCTTCGGCCAGCTGAAGCAGGGCATCCTCCGCTTCATCAACAAGACCCATTTCGAGCGATTCACCATGATCATCCGCTCGGCGGGTTTCGTGACTAGCGACCTCATCGGTGGACAGAACGCGCTCAACTTTGCTTATATCCTCTACCTGCGCGGTCGCGCTGAAAGCGTTCCTGCCTCCGATCTCGAGCACCTGGTTCGCCGCTGGTATGCCATGTCCATTTTACGTGGCCGCTACACCTCCAGCCCTGAGACGGCGTTCGACTTCGACATTCGTCAGGTGGAGGCACGTGGGTTGATCTCTTATGTCGACTGCGTGATTGAAAATGAACTGCCCGAGAGCTTCTGGTCCGGCAGGCTCCCTCAGCTCATGGATACTTCCTCGGCACAGAGTCCCTACTTCCTCGCTTACAAAGCGGCGCAAGTGAAACTAGTTGACAAGGGCTTTCTCTCACGCGACATCACCGTGACTGACTTGATGATGAATCGCAGCGACGTGCACCACGTTTACCCGCGTAACCACCTTAAGAAACAAGGCCTCGCAAAGGGCCGCTACAACCAGATCGCCAACTTCGTGCTGGCGCAGAGCGAGATCAATATCGCCATCGGTGACAAAGCACCCGAAACCTACTTCGCTGATCTAGCCAGACAGTGTGACGGCGGAGCGAAGAAATATGGCGGCATCACGGAAAAAACGGAACTCGTCGCAAATATGCGGATGAGTTGTTTGCCGGAGTCGATGATTGATGGCGTGATCCCTGCCTATGACGACTTCCTAGAACAGCGCCGCAAATTGATGTCGCTGAAAATTAAAACGTGGTTTGAGAAGCTATGACCAGCACGCGCCTAAAGGCTCTCGTCGCATGAAGACCACCCACTACCACGCCAAGTATCTCGCGCATGAGCTGACGAAGCGATGCTCCTCCGATTCTGTTGATAAACTGGCGGTCGCCGTGGCCGGTGCGCAGGTGGACTTGAACCCCCACCAGGTGGACGCAGCTCTCTTCGCTTTCAACTCGCCGCTCTCCAAGGGCGCACTGTTAGCCGACGAAGTCGGTCTCGGCAAGACCATCGAGGCTGGTCTGGTCCTTTCCCAGCATTGGGCGGAGCGCAAACGCTCCATTTTAATCATCGTTCCATCCAACCTTCGCAAGCAGTGGTATCAGGAGTTGAACGAGAAGTTTTTTCTTCCCTGCCAGATCCTCGAGACCAAGTCTTACAACGCGGCAGTGAGGACAGGAAATTTCCGCCCGCTTGAGGCGAAGGACAGCATTGTCATCTGTTCCTATCAGTTTGCACGAAACAAGGCCGCCGATGTTGCCAATACCCCGTGGGATCTCGTCGTCATGGACGAGGCGCACCGATTACGGAATGTCTACAAGCCAACCAACATCATCGCCAACACACTGAAGCTTGCCCTCGCCAGTAAACGCAAACTACTTCTCACGGCCACCCCGCTACAAAATTCGCTCCTCGAACTTTTCGGCCTGATCAGCTTTATCGACGAACACGCCTTCGGTGACCTCCAAAGCTTTCGCGAACAATTCGTCAACCTCACCCAGGAGCAAGTGTTTCAGACACTGAAGGCACGTCTCAAGCCGCTTTGCCACCGCACTCTTCGCCGTCAGGTCACTGCATACATTCCATTCACCAAGCGTATGCCGATGGTCGAGGAGTTCACGCCAGAAGAAGGCGAAGATCGCCTCTACGATCTCGTCTCTGATTACCTTCGCCGAGACAATCTCCAGGCTCTTCCAGCCAGCCAACGCGCGCTCCTGACATTGGTCTTGCGCAAACTTCTGGCGTCGTCCACATTCGCAATTGGGGGGGCCTTGGAAACGATGTCCAACCGCCTCAAAGCAAAACTCCAGAAACAGGAGCCATCCCAGACGCTGGAGGATGAACTCGACAAGGATTACGAAGCCCTCGATGAAACCGCTGAGGAGTGGGATGAGAATGAACCGGCTGAACCGCTCTCCGATGCGGACCGCGCCAGCATTCAAGCGGAGATTGCCGATCTCGATGGCTTCGCGCGGCTTGCCATCTCGATCAGCCATAACGCGAAAGGTAAGGCTCTGCTCAAGGCGCTGGCCATCGCTTTCAAAAAGGCCGTCGAAATCGGGGCCGCGCAGAAGGCGATCATCTTTACCGAATCTCGAAAGACTCAGAGCTACCTCCTGCGCTTGCTCGCCGATAGCGCCTTTAAGGAGGGAGTCGTCCTCTTTAACGGCACGAATACCGACGACCGCTCAAAGGCCATTTACGCTGCATGGCGGGACAAGCACGCGGGCTCCGATCGCATTTCCGGCTCCAAGTCCGCAGACATGCGCTCAGCCTTGGTGGAGTATTTCCGGGAGGAAGGCCGCATCATGATCGCCACCGAGGCGGGCGCGGAAGGCATCAACCTCCAGTTCTGCTCCCTCGTGGTGAACTACGATCTGCCTTGGAATCCCCAGCGCATTGAACAGCGCATCGGTCGCTGCCACCGTTACGGTCAGAAGCACGACGTGGTGGTGGTCAATTTCCTCAACCGTAAGAATGCCGCGGACCAGCGGGTCTTCGAACTCCTCTCGGAGAAATTCCAGCTATTTGAGGGCGTTTTCGGCGCCAGTGACGAAGTGCTCGGCGCGATTGAAAGCGGCGTGGACTTCGAGAAACGCATCGCCGCCATCTACCAGCGCTGCCGCAAGCACGAGGAAATCAAAATCGCCTTCGATCAGCTTCAAATGGAACTGAGCCTCGAGATCAATGAGGCGATGACCCAGACACGCCGCAAGCTGCTCGAAAACTTTGACGATGAGGTGCGCGAAAAGCTCAAGGTGCGCGCCGAAACGTCTACCGAATTACTGAATCGGCTGGAACTTTCGTTGATGCGCATCACCGCGCACGAACTGAATGGCCATGCTGACTTTATTAACGACTATTCCTTTCGCCTCAATTCCTCGCCGTTCCTGCCCGGCATCCCGCTCGGCATCCCGCTCGGTCTCTACGAACTTCCTCGGCGTTCTGGCGATGCCCACCTTTATCGCCTGAATCACCCTCTTGCCGAGGCGATCATCGCACAGGCCAAAGGGCGAAATTTGCCCGTTCAGGAGGTCTGCTTCGATTACAGCGGGCATAACGGAATCATCAGCAGTCTGAAGCCACTGGTTGGAAAATCCGGGTGGCTCACCCTCTCCGCTTTCACAGTCGAATCGCTCGACCAGTCGGAAGACCACATGATTTTTGGCGCGGTTGCCGACGATGGCTCGGCACTTGAGCCGGAGTTTGGTCCACGCATCTTCTCGCTGGAGGCAACGGAGAAGGGCCCTTGCCGCGACGCGGCACCGCCGACGATGAAGGCCATCATCCAGCAGCGACAAGCACTCATTCAACAGACCATTTCAGAGCGAAATGCCGGGTTCTTCGAGGCCGAGGCCGAAAAGCTTGAGGGCTGGTCAGACGACCTCAAACTTGGCCTAGAGCGCGAAATCAAAGAGTTTGACCGCCAGATCAGGGAAGCTCGTCGCGCCGCCACGGCCGCGCTGACCCTTGAGGCCAAGCTGGCGGGGCAGAAACAGATCAAGGCCATCGAGGCTCTGCGTAACCAAAAGCGCCGCTCACTCTTCGAGGCTCAAGACAAGATCGATCAGCAGCGCGAGGATCTGATTTCCAAGATTGAAGGAAAGCTCACTCAGCATTCAGAGCTTCAACAACTTTTTACAATTCGCTGGAGCCTCCAGTAGGACAACACACGCCATGTCTAAAAAACAAAAACTCGAACTCACCTGGATTGGCAAGGAGCACCGGCCGAAACTGGAGCCGCGTATCTTGATTGAGGATCCGACGAAATCGCATCACGCCAAGCAGAGGGTTACAGAGAACGACCTTTTCGATAACCGGCTCATCTTCGGCGACAATCTGCTCGCGCTCAAAGCCTTGGAGCAGGAGTTCGCAGGGAAGGTTAAATGCATTTTCCTCGACCCGCCTTACAACACGGGCAGCGCGTTCACTCATTACGACGATGGCGTTGAGCACTCGATTTGGCTTTCGCTGATGCGGGACAGGCTCGAGCTGCTGCAGCGACTTCTCTCAGAAGATGGTTCTCTTTGGATCACAATTGATGACACTGAAGCCCATTACCTTAAGGTGCTGTGTGATGAGATTTTTGGGCGGGCTAATTTTGTGGCGAACGTTGTTTGGCAAAAAAAATCGTCACCTCAGCCTAATGCAATCTGGCTTTCTGATAGCCACGATCACATTTTAGTGTTCGCAAAAAATAAATCGATTTGGCGACCAAACAAACTAGGTCGAACTGAAGAACAGAACGCAATTTATCGGCAATGCGATGAGTTCGACGGTATTGATACAAATGGTAATAGCTATGGGCGAGGCCCATGGTTCCCTGGTGATGCAACTGCCAGCTTGAGAAGCGGTCAGAGGGGCGCTCAGTTTGCGCGCACGGGCCAATCAGCGAATGTCTATGAAATCGCAACCCCTTCCGGGCGAACGATTCTGCCGCCAGCAGGAACATGTTGGCGATACACAAAAGAGCGCCTCGCCGAGCTTATTTCTGACCATCGAATAACTTTCGGTGACACTGGAAATAACCGGCCGTGTATTAAACGATTTTTGTCTGAGATTCAAGGAACCGGTGTCGTTCCTATGACAGTGTGGCATTACGAGGATGTGGGGGAAAACCGATCAGCTGCAGCGGAAGTGAAGGCATTTAACCGCGATGACCCCTTCACGACGCCAAAGCCCGAAAAACTGCTTCATCGTTTATTGTCTCTAGCCTCAAAATCAGGAGAACTAATTCTTGATTCCTTCCTCGGCTCCGGAACTACAGCAGCGGTAGCGCACAAAATGGGCCGACGCTGGATCGGGATTGAATTAGGTGACCACTGCCACACGCATTGCTTGCCACGCTTGAGCAAAGTTGTCGACGGGGCGGATCCCGGCGGAATCACCGATGCCGTTGAATGGAAAGGAGGAGGAGGCTTTCGGTATTACCGCCTTGCACCGTCACTCCTGACTCAGGATAAATGGGGGCAGTGGGTGATTAGTCAGGAATACAATGCCCCGATGCTGGCCGAAGCGGTCTGCAAGCTGGAAGGATTTGTCTACGCCCCCAGCGACACGCTCTACTGGCAGCATGGCCACAGCACCGAGCGCGATTTTCTCTACACCACGACCGCGAACTTGAATCACGACCAACTCCAGCAACTCAGCGACGAGGTCGGTGCGGACCGCAGCTTGCTTGTCGTCTGTTCCTCCTTCCGCGGCCGCAGGGATGGCTACCCAAACCTCACAGTGAAGAAGATTCCCAAAGCCGTCCTCGGCCGCTGCGAGTGGGGCAAGGATGATTACAGCCTCAAAGTGGAAAACCTGCCCAAGGCTCCGCCCAAAGTTAGCCAGGGCACGCTCTTTAATGATGGAGGTGACTTATGAATCGCAACGTCAACGCCGTCGCTGGACGGCTCAGCCTCCGGGCACCGCAGCGTCAGTCGCTGGAAACGCTCCATCGCATTACAGAAATTGCCCCTCCTAAGAAGTTTGGCGACCTTGCCGCATTACTGGCCGCGATCCGTAGCGAGTTTCCTAAGGTCACCGATTTCGATCGGGATTTCGTTTCACTCTGCTTCGCGCTCGCAACAGGCGTGGGCAAGACCCGGCTGATGGGCGCCTTCATCGCCTATCTCCACCTCGAGCACGGTATCAACAACTTCTTCGTGATGGCACCGAACCTGACCATCTACAATAAGTTGATCGAAGATTTCACCCCAAACACCCGGAAGTATGTCTTCAAAGGCATCTCGGAGTTTGCCACTGACCCGCCCGAGATCATCACAGGCGACGATTACGAAGCCAAGGCCGGCTCGCTGTTTGACCAGTTGCTGCGCTGCAAAATCAACATCTTCAACATCAGCAAGATCAACACCGAGGTTCGCGGCGGAAATTCACCGCGGATCAAACGGCTGAGCGAATACATCGGCGAGAGCTACTTCGAATATTTGGCGGCTCTTCCGGATTTGGTGCTGATCATGGACGAAAGTCACCGCTACCGGGCCAGCGCCGGCGTGCGGGCCATCAATGAACTGAAGCCAGTGCTGGGTCTCGAACTGACAGCGACGCCGTTCATTGGAACAACCATCGCAAACCGGGTGTTCTTTAAGAATGTGGTGGTGGACTACCCGCTGGGCAAAGCGATGGCGGATGGTTTTGTCAAAGAGCCCGCTGTAGTCACGAGGCAGGACTTCGACCCCCGAGGCATGTCGCAAGAAGCGATCGAGCAATTGAAGCTCGAGGACGGCGTGCGCATGCATGAACAGACCAAGGTGCTGCTGGAGACCTACGCACGAGAAACGGGAGCCCCGATTGTAAAGCCCTTTATCCTTGTGGTCTGCCAGGACACCGCCCATGCGGATGAGGTTCAGACACAAGTCCAGTCTGATAATTTTTTTGATGGGCGCTATAAGTCCAAGGTAATCACAGTCCACTCCAACCAATCTGGCGACATTGAAGACGCCTCCCTGGCCCGGCTGCTCAATGTCGAAAGCCCAGAAGAACCCACTGAAATTGTTATCCATGTCAATAAGCTCGGTGAAGGTTGGGATGTCACCAACCTCTACACCATTGTCCCCTTGCGGGCGGCAGCCGCGCCTCGGCTCATAGAGCAAACTATGGGTCGCGGCCTGCGTCTGCCCTACGGGAAACGCACTGGCGTGGCGGCGGTGGACCGGCTCAGCATCATTGCGCACGACAAGTTTCAGGAAATTATTGATGAAGCCAGCCGCCCCGGCTCAGCCATCAAAATGCAGCAGATTATTCTGACCTCTGGCGATTTGGCGACCAAGACGGTAACGGTCGTGTCTGCGTCAAACCTGACCGCAAAGTTAGGTCTGTCACCCGCGGACCAGACTGCCAGCACCCAAGACGCCGGCAAAGATACGCCCCCTAGTTTTACCGACGCTCAACAGCAGCGGGTGGCCCAGATCACTTATGCGGTCATTCAAAGGCTTGGTAGCGAGCCCAATCAGGCTCCAACCATGGCGGCGCTCAATACACCTGAAGTGCAGGGCCTCATCCTGCAAGAAGTCGAAGCCAAGTATCAGGCAAAGCAGCTGAGTTTAGAAGGCATCACTGAGAAGCCAGACTTTGCAGCGATCATCAGTCAGACGACGAAACTCGTCGTGCAAGAGATGATTCCAATCCCTCGCATTCAAGTCCTTCCAAAGGGGGAGGTGAAGAGTTGGTTCGAGCCCTTTACCCTCGAGCTGGGCAGCATCAAGTATCCCGCCCCATCAAAAGATTTGTGGGTTCACAACTTGCACACGGGCAAGGGTGAGGCGGTTGGCGTGAGCAATGCCGGATCTCGCGAGGCACGTATGGAAGACTATGTGGTGGCGGGGCTAGTAGATTTCGATGACGTGGCCTACGACAGCAACGCAGACTTGCTCTACAACCTCGCCACCCAAACGGTGACCCACTTTCGCAGCTATCTGCCCGAGGAGGAAATTTGGCAGGTCCTGCACTTCCACCAAAAAGACATCGCCAAGTTCATCCATGTGCAAATGCACGGACACTACAAAGAAGAGGCCGTGGGCTATGAGACTCAGATCAGCCGAGGGTTCACCGAACTGAAGCCGAGTGCCTACACCGCCACGGCGAATGAACCCCCGCTGGATTTCCGCGTGTCACCTACGGACAGAAGCAACATGGCGAAGTATCTCTTTGGGGGTTTCACCAAATGCCTTTACCCCGTGCAGAAGTTTCACTCGGAAGCGGAGCGTCGCCTGGCAGTGATCCTGGAACGAGAGACCTTGAAATGGTTCAAGCCCGCCAAAGGCCAATTCCAAATCTACTACAAGCAAGGTGCTGACCATCCCGAGTATCAACCTGACTTCGTGGCTGAGACAGCCGACACCATTTATATGCTTGAGCCAAAGGCTAGGAACGAGATGGAAGACCCTATTGTCCTTGCGAAACGCGATGTGGCGGTCACTTGGTGCGGGAATGCGACGAACTATGCCCTGAAGCATGGCGGAAAGCCTTGGAAATATGCGCTTATTCCACACGACAAGATCGCGGATAACCTGACTTTACTTGGGATTGATTCCCAGTTTGCCGCAGGACTCATCAAGCCGGCAAAGGAGCCTTTCAAAGATGAGTGATCTGCCTAAATGGGTGAGGGCAAAGCGCAAAGGGTTTCCAAAAGGAGAAAGCCTTAGCTTTGCAGGCCTTTTTTCTGGATGCGGCGGTCTGGATCTCGGCGCTTTTCTGGCAGGCCTAAAACCCGTTTACGCAGCTGACCATGATGAGGTGGCCGTCGATACTTATCGAAAGAATATCGGCGGCCATGCACACTGCGTCGATCTTGCACGATCCGTCATCAGCCCGGAGTTTGAAGGCGTCGATCTGCTTTTAGGAGGGCCCCCATGCCAGGGATTTAGCTCCGCCGGGCCAAAGGATGCACAAGACCCCAGAAATAAACTTTGGCAACATTACTTGGAATACGTCCGTGCCTGGCAACCCAAGGTGTTTCTGATGGAGAACGTGCCCGGCTTTCGGCGTGAATTTCCTGCATTTGCAAAGGAAGCCGAAAAGGTTCTCGGCGGCCGCTACAAATTATTTAGCAGAAGATTCGTCACCCAATATTATGGAGTGCCGCAATTCAGGGACCGCCTAATTATTCAAGGCGTCCGCAATGATGTCGCACAGGGGCCCGCATGGCCAACTCCCACTTCCCCCGAAGTCTATAACTACACCAAGAACTTTCCGACCGCTATAAGCATGGCTCAAGCGTTGGGAGATTTAGGACCATCAAATAACGACATCTCTTCACACCCGGACCACTTCTCTGTGCCGCTGGGCGATGGCGACGATGCAGTTGCCAGACATATTCCTAATGGGGGCTCGCTGAAAGACATCCCCAACTCGGATTTGCCAGCTCCATATGGTGGACGAGAGCGCACCAATGGTGGTTGGACTTGGTATTACCGAAAACCTCGCCCTGAGTTGCCTGCACGAGGTGTCATCGCCTCCATTCGGCCCATCTACGCGACTATTCTTGCGCCAGATGTATACGTGAAAGGTAACCCTGGTTCATGGCGCTGGGAGGCAGTGGATCGTCAGGCGCATACTGACAAGAATAGCTACTACACGTCACCAGTGCCGCAGCGGCGACTCACAATACGGGAATGTGCGCGCCTACAAACTTTCCCTGACTGGTTCCGATTTGAGGGGACACCGCTCCACGTGCATCGCCAGATCGGCAATGCGGTGCCCGTCGAATTTGCACGGAGGCTGTGCGAGGCGGTTGCCCGCCTCATCGCGCATGGGGATGAAGTGGCTGTATTTCCAAATCAAACCGAGCTCTTCTAATCATGGGCAAGATTCTTTCCACACTAGAGCGGCATGCACTCCTGAGGTGGGCTGACACATTTAAGCCATCTGGCTTGATCAATGTTTCGACACCGATCTCAAAGTGCTTCAAGACGGCAGCGGAGCAGGATTTAAGAAATTACTGGGGGATTGCACGGACAGCTCGCAATCTAAAAGTTGAAGAGGGCATTCGAACCAAGGCGCATAGCCAGTTGTTTTTGATCAGAACAAAAATGGAAAAATGGTTTGTGGATTCCGCCTTAGAAGCCCTGCGAACCAGAGTAATTTCCCCAGCTGACTTGCTGGACGGAACAGTATTTGGTTCCAGCCTGAAACAGGGTGTGAGTTTCCGTTTGCCACTCAGTAGTTGCCAACCAACAGCCCATTGCGCCGGGGGGTGTTATGCGCATGACGGCTTAGATGCCTCGATCACGACCGTAATACGGGGATCGCTTAATGGGGCTTTTGCGCAGCACTATGAGGGTTCAGCCGCTGGGGAAAGGCTCGGCTTACTACAGGTCTTTTCCATTCCTTTGAAAAAAGCGGTGCACGATTCATTGCGAGATAGTCAGCGGTCCAGATTCAAACGCGAAGCAAGGATAAGAATGTCACATGTTGGCGAACTAACAGCCTATCCCGAATTTGCCAATGCCATTGCCAGCATGATTCACGACCTCAGCGAAGGTAAAGTGAAGTGTATTATCTACACTCGTCACAAAGATGCCAAGCTGCTGAACCCTAAACTGTTCGTTATCAACTTTACTCTTGATAACGCCAGTCTTAATCGCCGCTCTTGGGCACCTGAAAGCGCACGTATTGTTTACTCTGCCTGGGAGGGCCAAATCCGTGATGACGTGGGGGTTAACTTCCTTGAGCATCATCATCTTGCCCATACAGCATCAACCGGATCAGGAAAAATCTGCCCCGCAACCCGACCGGAGACAACTGACAAAACTTGCGACGGCGTGAAATGTGATTATTGCTTCCGCCCGCCAACACGGGGCGAACAATTGGTAGCTTTGTCCGTGAGAAGTTCGTCTGAAACGGCGTCCGAATCATCAACAGCGCTAGGGATGGCGACATTAACGAAGCTGCGGAAATAAATTTTCTCGGGAAATAGGGGTCAGTGTGCATTTCCTTTCATTTTTGTGTTGAGGGATTTTGTTTGGAGTGATTAAGCAAACGGCATGGCACGAAGCATTCGATTGGAATTTGAGGGGGCATTTTACCATGTGATGGCGCGAGGGAATCGTCGTGCGGCG
>CAMDGV010000097.1 GCA_945898055.1 Akkermansia muciniphila
GCGTGAAGAAAAACTCACCGGTGAATTCAGAAAGGTCGACGAGAAGCTGCAGAAGAATTTTTCAAAGTTCTATTATAAACAAAAAGTCATCGAAGAGATGTCGCTTGTTGCTGAGAACATTCACGAGAAATTTCAGACATCGCGTCGCACCATTCGTGACCTCGAACCGCAGCGGAGGATTCCTCAAGCCCTCAGTATTATTGAATCTGAAGAACGAAAAATTAAAGCACTAGAGGAGTTCGTTCGCATGACCTTTGCGGGCTATATCGAGGCCTTCAATCAACTGAAGCACTTCGAAAAGAAGGCGCTTCAAGCCAAGACTGAAATGGTTGAAGCCAATCTTCGATTGGTTATTTCCATTGCTAAGAAGTACACCAACCGCGGCCTTTCTTTCCTCGATTTGATTCAGGAAGGGAACATGGGCCTAATGAAGGCGGTCGAGAAGTTTGAGTATCGCCGAGGCTACAAATTTTCTACTTACGCGACGTGGTGGATTCGTCAGGCGATTACCCGGTCGATTGCGGATCAGGCTCGGACGATTCGTATCCCAGTCCATATGATCGAGACGATTAACAAGCTAATGCGCGTGCAGAAGCAGTTGATTCAAGATTTCGGACGCGAACCTACCCCGGAGGAAATCGCTGACGAAATGCAGATGCCGGTCGAACGGGTGCGGGCTGTCCTCAAGATGGCTCAACAACCGATCTCTCTTCAGAGTCCAGTCGGTGATTCGGATGACACTAACTTCGGCGATTTCATCGAAGATAAATCTGCCGAGAATCCGTCCGATATGACTAGTTATGCCCTGTTAAAGGCTAAGTTGGCAGATGTTTTAGATTCTCTGACCGAACGGGAACGGAAAGTTCTGGAGCTTCGCTTCGGCTTGCTCGATGGCTATAGCCGAACACTGGAAGAGGTGGGTAAGCAGTTTAAAGTCACCCGCGAACGTATTCGGCAAATTGAAGCCAAGGCACTGCGCAAAATGCGTCATCCAACCCGCCTTCGCCAGTTGCATGGATTCCTCGAGGGCGAAGAAGCTATCGTCTGAGTTTTATTTTCTACGGCCGCTGGAAAGGTGTGAAATCAAAATTTTACGCCTCTTGAGTTTTATCGGGAAGTGTTTCTGGGTAACCGCACACTAAGGCTGTGCATCCCGATGTTGTTGGCAAGGATCAGTTCCAGAGGAGGTGATCGTCCTTGTTTTTGACCAAGACGCAGAGGTGAAGGAGGGGTGGGGAAGGCAGAGGCAGGTCCAGAACTGACCACCGCCTCCAGACGGCGTTGAAACTGTTTGCCCAAGGACTTCACCGGCCCGCTACCCATCGGGGCTCCAGTCCTCTCCATTCTGCGAGAGTGGATAGGGTTCCTCATGGTCTTTGAAAGAGCTGACTTCGCAGGTGAGGGTCGCTTGATCCTAGGTGGGCCTGGGTGTGGCTGTGGTCAGTAATTCCTCCAAGTTTTTGACCACGCGGGCTTCTTGGCCGTGCCGGGGTTGGGCGTACGCTTATTTTTAAGTCGTGTGGATTTTCCTCATTCCTCCTTTGATTCAATACTGCTGCGACTGGCTTTCAGCACAGTCGCGCTCCGAACGCCCGTCGCCGGACCGCGGCTGTGTCGCCGAGACCCGCCAAAGCAACTTCAAAACTTCAAGTTTACCGCATCGCACAAGCCAACGTTTCCGACCCGATTTGTGGATGCTTGGCGGCAACCTGCAGCGGATGTCCTTGGGGCAGCGCACTAGTTTCCAGAGCTACGGGGTCCCGCTTTCCCGCTCAAATCGGGGTCAAGATGCACGGGCCGGCGCCCACGCCCAGTTTTCTACTTGAAATTGACCAGATCCGTAGCCCACGGTCACCGATTGACTGGCTTTATAACCAGAATAAAAGACTACATGAACATCCCCGACACTCTGAAGAAATTCGAACTGACCGACGAAGTGCTCGCCTGTATCCGCGAGGCGGGCAAGGTCTTGCAACCGCGTCTGGATGACTTTATCGAGGAGTGGTATAAGTGGTTGGAGCTACAGTCGGAATTTAAGCGTTTCTTTCCTGACCCTGCGAGTGTCGGGCGAATCAAACAGCTTCAAGTCCTCAACTGGCGAGAGTTTTTCACGGGCAACATCACCGACGATTACGTCGCCCACCGGCGGCACATTGGCGCGGTCCACGCCCGGATCGAACTGCCCACGGACGTCTATTTGGCAGGTATGAGCAAGTCGCGCCAACTGTTGATGGCCGAGTTGCGCGCGGCGGACTGCGACCCTGAGCGGATCGCAATGATGGACGAGGCCATCAGTAAGATGGTGTATTTCGACAGCTACATCGTCCTGGACACAATCACCTCCGTCGCCAAGGAAAAGATTATTGAGGGCAATAAGGCGATCATGCAGATGTCTACGCCTGTCACCGCCATCTGGGAGGGCATCCTGCTTCTGCCGCTGGTGGGCATCATTGATTCCCGGCGCGCGCAGGACACCATGACTCGGTCACTGGAGGAGATCGTCAAGTCCCGAGCCAAGGTGTTCGTGATCGACATCAGCGGGGTCGCCACCGTGGACACCGGTGTGGCTAACCACCTCATCAAGATCACCCAAGCCACGCAGTTGATGGGATGTGAAAGTATCATCTCCGGCATCTCTCCCTCCATCGCGCAGACGCTGGTCACCCTAGGCGTGGATGTGGGCAGCATCGAGACCACCGCTACCTTGCGCGATGCCTTCGAGTTGGCCCTGAAGCGTGTGGGCGCCGACATCCGGAAGAATCAGGCTTGATCGAGCCATGGTCACTTCAGTCAACACTGCCGGTGAGTCGGCTCAGATAACCATCCAGCAGGTGCAGGGTTGTCTGGTCGCCTACTTGCAGACCGACCTGACCCAAGAGGTCTTGGATTTGCTGACGCACTCCCTCTTGGGCCGCATCGAGCAGACCGGCGCACGCGGTGTGGTACTGGATTTCACCGGCCTAGCTGTGCTGGGGTTGCCAGAATTTGAAGCCATCCGCCGGATCCTTCGGATGGCCGAGCTACTCGGCGCGGCGTGCATGATCGTCGGGCTAAACGCCGGCATTGTCGCCTACCTGATCACGCGCGGCGCGGACACCCGGGGGCTGAACTCGATGTTCGGCATAGACGAGGCACTCGACTGGTTCGCGCTCCAGAAAAAGCTCTGAAATGCTGCATGACCGCCCCGGACAAAGCCGCTGTTCACTTTTATATCAGCACCGACATTGATGTGGCCATCGCCGTGTCCAATATCAGGCGGCTGGAGATGCTGGCGGACTTCCCGCCCGCCGTGTGTTCGCTGCTGGCGACCGTGGTTTCTGAACTGGCCAACAACATCCGCAAATATGCCCAGCGTGGCACCATCCAGCTTATCCGGTTAGAGGCTCCGACCCGTTACGGCGTGGAAATCATGGCCAGTGACGTCGGCCCCGGCATCCCAGATCTGGCGATGGCGATGCGCGACCATTACAGCACGGGCGGCACGCTGGGACTGGGTTTGCCTGGGGTGCGGCGAATGATGGACGAATTTCAAATTTGGTCGGCCCCTAACCAAGGCGCGCGGGTCACAACGCGGAAATGGCACTTGAGACATCTTGAAATTTGAGACGTTCCAATTGGTCCGCCCGTTGCCCGGAGAACAGGTCGCTGGGGATATGACCGTGGTCAGGCCGCTGGACGATGGGTGCTTGGTCGCGCTGCTGGACGTATCCGGCCACGGCCCCAAGGCGCATGACCTAGCCTCCACGCTGGTCCAAGAAATTATGAACTGGTCCACGAACAATTTGACTGGGTTGATGAACCGGTTGCACGAATCCGCCTGCGGCACTCGGGGGGCTGCCGTCGGCTTGGCCCTGCTGAGTGGCGAGCGGAGTACGTTGCTCTACCTCGGCGTCGGCAACACTTGCATCCGCCGTTTTGGGAGCCAGTCATGGCGAGGCGTCTCGGGCGCCGGGCTGCTCGGCAGCCGGCTGTCCTTGCCGCGCGAGGAATTGGTGAAACTGGCGCCGAACGACGTGGTCACGCTCTCCTCGGACGGGATGCATGAGCAAATCCGTCAGGCTGATTATCCACTCATCACGCTCGACCCGCCGGCCACCGTCGCGGAAACGCTGATGCGTCGCTTCAGCAAAAGTAACGACGACGCCAGCTGTCTTGTCATCAAATGCAAACCGTGAACCAACTTGGCTGCTGGGTCCTGCGCTCTCCGGCGTCCGTGATGGGTGTACGGCGCAAGGTATTTCAGCTTGCCAGCGCGCTTGGAGCCAACCTCACGGCCGCGAGTCCGATCGCCGCCGCCGTGTCCGATCTCGGGCGCGAGTTGCTCAACGTCGGGGTGGGGCCACCGCCTACCATCCGCGTGAGTCTCTCCCACGGTGACGGCGCGGGCAGTCTGGTTTTCGATCTGCTGGCCGCACAAGGGCTGGACGACACCTCTTCCTTCAGTAGCCTGTTTGATAGCTTCACCCGAATCAGCGAGGCGGATGGCGTAAGATACCAGGCAGTGCGACAGTTCACCAACGCCACCCTTGGCCCGGAACTAGTTGCCCATTTGAAGGGCATCGTGGAAGCCCAGTCGCGAGAGGATTTGTTCGACGGCATTGTGTCCAAGAACGCGGAGCTGTCCGCTAGCCACGCGCGGCTCGATGAGGCGCGATTGGCCGCCAATGCGGCGAGCCAGTCCAAGTCCGACTTTCTCTCGACCATGAGCCACGAGATTCGCACGCCGATGAATGCGATCATCAACATGACGCAGTTGGCATTGGATACCGAGCTGACGCCGAAGCAGCACCAATATCTCAGCGTGGTCAAATCCTCCAGCCGCAGCCTGCTGGCGCTCATCAACGACATCTTGGACTTTAGCAAGATTGAGGCAGGCAAGATCGAGCTGGAAATCACCCTCTTCAGCCTGCGTCAGTTGCTCGACGAAATTACCGATTCCTTTCGCGGTCACGTGCTGGAGAATGGCGTCGAGTTCATCGTCCACCCGCACTTCGACGTCCCGGATGAGTTGCTTGGCGACACACTGCGTCTTCGGCAGGTTCTCATTAACCTCGTGGGCAATGCCTTCAAGTTCACCCACGCGGGCGAGGTGGTCCTGCGGGTGTCCCGGATAGGTTCCACCCCGGGCCTCGGCGAGGAGGAAGCCGGCTCCGTGCAGTTAAGGTTTGAGGTGCAAGATTCCGGCATCGGCATCCCAAAGAATAAACAGGGCAAGCTCTTCGGCGCCTTCACCCAGGTGGACAGTTCGACCTCGCGCAAATACGGCGGCTCCGGTCTTGGACTGGCCATCAGCAAGAAGCTTGTCACACTCATGGGGGGCGACCTCGCGTTTGAAAGTGAAGAGGGCACGGGCACGAACTTCCATTTCACTGTGGCGTTTGATTGCACGTCGCTCGCGACCCGGCGGAAATTCGTCCCTTCCGGCATTGAAAACCTGCTCGTCCTCGCTGTGGATGACAACGCCAGTTGTCTCGCGCTGTTGAGCACGCTCGTCCAGCACTTTGGCATGGAGTGCGAGGTGGCGGTCTCCGGCACGGAAGCGCTGGCCCTCCTGCAGCGGCGCAATGTGGAATGCACAGGTGGGCGTCCCTACGACGTCGTGTTGCTGGACGGGGTCATGCCGACGATGGACGGTTACGAGGTGGCCCGGCGCATCCGCACGCTCCCGGCCACCGTTGATCTGCCGATCGTGATGATCAGCGCCTTTGCCTCGAAAGAGCAGGTGAAGCAGACTCAACGAATGGGCGTCTCGAATTTCCTTCACAAGCCCATCAGCGGATCCAACCTCTTCGATGCCTTCATCGAGTTGTACCGCGCGACTCACACCAGTAGCTTCCTTCCTGAGCCGAAGGAGGAGAAATCCAAACCCACATTCGACGAGTTTAAAGGCGTGCGCCTGCTCATGGCCGAGGATAACGAAGCCAACCAGTTCGTCGCCGAGGAGTTACTCGGGGCCGCCGGCTTCCTGCTCGACATCGCTGGGAACGGTGAAATTGCCCTCGCCAAGCTCGCCGCCGGTGATTACGCGTGCGTCCTCATGGACATGCAGATGCCCATCATGGACGGCCTCACCGCCGCCGCGGAAATCCGCCGTCGCTGGCCCGACCGCAAGCTGCCCATCATCGCCCTGACCGCCAATGCCATGAAAGGCGACGCCGAACGTTGCCTCGAGGCGGGCATGGACGACTTCGTCAGCAAGCCCATTGACCGCGAGTGCCTGCTCAAGGTGCTGCGACGGTGGGTTCCCAAGGACGCTGTCCGTACCATTGCTGCCGCGGCACCGGCATCCGTGCCGTCGCCCGCGCCTGAAGTGAGGGTCGCGAACATCCCCTTAGTACCCGGCATTGACGTACAGGGCGGACTGCGCCGACTTGAACTGCCGTGGGCTTCGTTCAAGCGCATGCTCCTGCGTTTTGCCGAATCCCAGCCACAAACGCTGCGCGACCTGCGCGCCGCGCTCGACCAGTCCGATTGGGAAGTCGCCCATCGCCACGCCCACTCCATCGGCGGTGCAGGCGGCAACCTCTCCGCAGTCGAACTGCGCGTTTGCGCCAGAGCGCTGGAATTGGCCATCAAGGACCAGACCGGCGGTTACGAACCGCTCTACACCGCCGTGGCGGCCGAACTGGACAGGGTGGTTACCTCCATCCGCGCGCTCGCCCTGGCCCCGGTCACTGCCCCGGTTGACGCGAGTGGTCCGTGCGACCTTGCCGCCTTGGGCAAAGCCTTGACCGGCTTGACCGAGAGCCTTGAGAACGGCGACATCGACGCCACGCAACAACATTTGACCGCCTGCGAGCAGGCCCGCCTGCCCGGTGCGCTGGCGGAAGATTTCGCGCGGGTCAGAAAATTTGCCGACGACTACTGCTTCGCCGAAGCGGGCGAGCTTGTCACCTCCCTGCAAACGCGGCTCACTCAAACCTAATTTATAAGCCTCGACCTCGCTAATCCCCGCGTCAGTCTGCTGAGGCCTGAGGCCTTCTCGGGTACCTCGAATCGGCCAGCGCGGTCCGGGCGAGGGCGCACCGCCAGTTCCAAAATATCCGCTCTTCCGAAAACATTTTAATATAGCGAACGACGCGGACCAACGACGCTTGGAGCGCATCGCGCACCTCACTACTCTGGGGCTGTACCCGCAGCGGCGTAGTACGTGGCAGCTACGGCAAAGTGGGCGGCTCCGGCGCAAGTCTCGGCGCAGGGTCGGGCTTAGGCGCCAAAGCAGCCAAAACTCTTTCAATGGACTTGAATTCGTCCGGTCGGTCAGCGGCGATCAACAGTTTGGTTTCCTTGTGGAAACTGATATTGAGCTTTCCTGCGCGGTCGAGTTCTTGGCCGAGCATTCAAAACCGCCCCCATCAACAGGTCATTGACCAGCGAACAGGCCCCGCGCCTGGCGCCGACGTAATTGCTGCGCCTTTCCTAGAGTCAACTACAGGAACTCATCCGCATCGACGCCCCGTGGAAACGGGCATTTTTTGAAATGAATACCTCAAAGGCAACTGGTCCGTCCGCCAGCTCCAGCTCGGCAGCCTCCTCTACGAGCGCACGGGCCTTTCCACGGACAAAAAAAACCGTGATCGAACGCGCCCGGAAACAGGATTCGAAGGAGACTTCCAAAGACCTAATCCGGGACCCCTCTATTTTTGAGTTCACCGGGCTGGCTGAACGACCGGAATATCTGGAGTCCGGCCGCGAAACCGCCTTGCTCAACCGCCTTCAATCCTTGCTGCGCGAACTCGGCGACGGCTTTTGCTTTGAGGCTCAGTAAAAACGCCTCATCGTTGGGAGGTAGCACGACTACATTGACCTCGTTTTCTAACACCGTCGCTTGCGCTGCCACATCCTTATTGATCTGAAAATCCGCCCCTTCAAACTTTCGGACCCGACTCTAATTCCTCGTGAAAAGTAAAAACCCCGATACTCAACGCGGCTCCCACGACCGCCTTAGGTTGGAAAATCAATTGGCGCTCGCCGGACGAACTGCCTTATGAAAACTTTCGCTTACGAACGAAAATGAAAAAAAAGATAACTTTACCAACTCAAACATCCGAAGCGCTGAGACTAGGTGGTTTCTCATTTTTCACCGGAGCCGGTTTGCTTGAACTCGCCTTCAAGCATTCGAGCTTTTAAACTCTCACGATGCACGAGTTGTCAGAATCATCTTAAAGAGCCTACTTTTATTCGCGTAAAAGGCTAGGCCGCCAATCACCAAAATTTGGAGGCAAAACCTGCACGGTCGACTGGTTTTCGTCGGTATGAAATGATTTCTGAGCACTTACACCAGCCGATTCAAACGCTGCCATCAACTCTTCGTTCACCTCTTCAGCGGACATTGCAAATCCCTCGTCATCGACGAACGTTGCGGCGACTAGTTCCGCCCCGCCTCCGATTCCGTGTACCTCAACCCCGTGCCAGCCAGCCTCCTCTTGAACGACCAGCCCCTTTCGTCCTATGCCTAAAGCAGTTTCCTCCACGACCTGTCGCCCGCCGCGATCCCGCCTTGGCTCCGGGGGGATCATCTCTTGGGCCCGCACGGCATCCAGTCCGACACCGCCGGGGATTGCCTCTCTTTGTAGCAGCGGCGGGAACAACGCCGGCCCAATAGGACGCCTCCCGGCGCGGCTGGCGGCTGGCGGCTGGGCGCAGAGGATTTCGCCCAGCGGCTCTCCGAACGACTTGGTCGCGCCGGTAAGACGCAAAAACAGGCGCACGAGTTCGCGCTGGTTTCCGCAAAACCAAAGCTGATCGTGATGAAGACTGAGGTTCAAACCAAGTCCGGACAAAAGACTCGGGTCGCGTTCACTTTGATCGAACTGCTCGTTGTCATCGCCATCATTGCGATTCTCGCGAGCATGTTGTTGCCGGCGCTGGCGAAGGCGAAGCGCAAGGCGCATCGGGCCTCGTGCTTTTCTAACCTGCACCAGATCGGTATCGCGACGTCGCTTTATCTCGAGGACAACCGAGACCGTATGCCAGACGTTCCCGACACCGAGTTGCAACTCACGCCGCCGGTAAACGCGAGTGACAAACGCTACGCCTCGATGGGTAGCTTCATGCCGTTACTCGCGCCTGGAGCGGGCAAGTCGGAGGTATTCATCAGTCCGCCCGTCGGCTTGATCACGAATGACTGGCGCGGCTGGTTTGCAAGTCCATGGCGCGAAGCTGGCGCGGACAAGCCAGAGCGCGGTTGGGCGAATTACATCAGCGACAAACTCGCCGAGCGCGACCCAACACAGGCGCGCTATCTGCGTGGACGTTCGCCCTTGAGCGTGGCGGTGGCGCGCAAGAGTTCCGTCTCGGACGAGGAATGGCTCATGAGTCCATTCTTCGAGCGGAGTTGGTGGTCTGATTATCACGGTGCATGGGCGCGACACGGCAGCGAGCCGACGTCGAAGGGCTGGTCTGCACACCAGGGCGGTCGCAACCAGCTCTATCTGGACATGCACGCCGACTGGGTCCGGAAGGATATTGACGCCAGCGCAACGCAGTAAGAAACAGTGATAGGAAATTGCTTGTTGGTGGGGAAAGGCTCAGAGAGCTGAACAATGCCCTCACTTGACTGGAAACGAGCGGCTTGTCTGCGGAAGCCCAACCGCAAGTTAGGAGATCTGATGTTCTGACGCAGCCCGATTGATGGCCTCATCCGGCTATTCCAGTTAGCCGCGCATCGGGAATCCCATCTTCGCTGTTTCCGTCTCTATTCCGGCGTTAGTGGGAACCTCTAAAGGAGTCAGTTCTTAATATTGACATGTGAAGCGGCCAAAACCACTCGCCCGGCATGGCCCGCCAGTTGAGAGTCGAGTATACTGGTGCGATTTATCACGTCATGGATCGCGGTCACCGGCGCGAATGGATCTTCATGGATGATGCGGATCGCCAGCGCTTCGTCGAGACGCTGGGCGAGGATTGTGCCAAGACGGACTGGCAGGTTCACGCCTATGTCCTCATGCCGAATCGTATTCATTTGGTGGTCGAGACGAAGCAGCCCAATCGGGTCGCCGGGATGAAAGGGTTGCTTGGCATTGACACGAGTCGCTGCAACCGGCGGCCCAAGCTCTTCGTCCACTTGTTCTCCGGGCGCTCCAAGTCGCTGATCGTGGACGGATCGGGCAGCGGTTATCTCAAGAGCGTGGGCGATTACGTCCACTTGAATCTGGCGCGGGCGAAACGGGTGGCGGCGGATGCGCCCTTGAAGAGTTTTGGCTGGAATTGATAGAAATTTGCTTTTTGAGGCGGAGTTCAAGAGGGAGATTTACTTCAATTAAAAACAAAGTATCTATGAAATACCTATGTTGTGAGGTCTTTGCATAAAACTCTGCAAGATTGTCCGGCGTAATGCTAATCACAATGTTAACACATTGAATAAGATATGATGAGTCCCCGGGTTATGCCGGAATATTTTTTCGCATTGGCTGCCATTTTTTATAGGTGGCGCTCCGCCACAGCCATTCCAACGGGCCATAGTTGAAATACTTCAGCCAGGCCGTGCTGAGGATGATCTGTACAATGAAGACGCATAACCCAAAGAGGGTGCAGTAGACGGGCCCCACCCTACCACCGTAACCAAGCCCGGCATGCAAGAAAACAAAATTGCCGATCAGCGAGTGCATAATATAATTGCTGAAGGCCATTTTTCCCACCGGGGCTATAAGGGAAAGTATTTTTTTGCCGGTACGGGTTTGAAAAGATAGCATAAACAAAGCCACGTATACCAGTGCCAGCGGGGCCACACCTGCAGCATAGGCAATAGTCTGGTAAAGGCCTTTGATCTTAAAGCCGAAATAATCGCCCTCGTACCATGACATATAATGACCAAGCATATAGTTAGCGGGCAATCCTATTGCCAGTCCCAAGCCGATGATCCGGTACAGGGTCTTTTTATGCCGGAGGATGTTCTTATAAAAATCCGAACGCCCCACCACATACCCCACCAGGAACATGCCCAGCACTTTGGGGATGCGGCTCACAAATAACAGGTAGCCATAACGGTAAAAGATCCCTGATAAATTGCCCTTGAAAATATCCCACCACCCGGCATTTTTTTCCAAAAAGGCATACCTTGCCTCTGAAGTCTCTGAAGTGATTCCCAGTAATTTTGTATCCAGTTTCTGGCCGGTCTTAAATAAAAAGTCCGCAGGGGCGTTCAGCCATGGCCATTTAATTTTGGCTGCATATAACAATATGGGCAAGAGGATAAGGATGGCGCCGGTGACCAGCAGTATTTTATTAGAAAATCTACGCAGGGGAAGAAGAACAAATCCCAGCAAGGCATAAAATAAAACGATATCGCCGAACCAGATCATCAGGTGGGCGAACCCAAGGACAAGCATGAATCCCAGCCTTCTTTTGATTGTGGGGATGGGATTGATACCATTTTCAAGGCCCCTTTTTACCTGCAAGGCAATGCCCCAACCAAAAAGCAGGCTGAAAATGGAATAGAATTTCCCTTCCACGAACATGTGGTGGAGGAAAAGCATTTTATGGTCCCATTCCTGCAATAAGAAAGGTCCCGTTGCATGAGCCTGTTCATTGAAAAAATTGAAGCTGTCCAGATTGGCAATAAAAATACCGAGGATGGCGAAGCCCCTCAGCACGTCCATGAACACTTCTCTTTCCTTTGTTTGAACCGGGGATAGCATTTGCATTTCTGTCTGGAGTTAAATAAAATGTAGAAATAGTGGACTAAAATAAATAAATTGAATTGATCGAAATTTGCTTTTTGAGGCGGAATTCAAGAGGTAGATACGGTTTTTGACGGCTAATTTCTGCTCCCTATTTTTCTTTAAGATAAGCTGTCGAGATGCCTGTTGACTTAGTTTTCTTGTGGCGGTCTAACTTTTTAGTGATTGAAGTGTGAGGCGGACCCGAAAGTTCGACCATTGAGGAGCTAAACTAAGTTGGCGGGGATCACCTATTAATAGATAGAAAATCATGGATGGGGTCAATAATGGAGTGGCGAGGGCCTCGCTTTTGGGAAGCCGAAGTGAAGTACGGAGCCTGGAACGGAGGCTTCCCAAAGGCATCGCACTGGGAGATGCCTAATGCTCATGCAGCCTCCGGGGTTGTCGCTCCAGATGCCTTATCAGGATCGCTGAGAGCGTTGTGATAGAAACATCGCAGGGGTGAGGTTGCCAAGCGGCGCATGGGGCCGCCAGTCGTTGTAGCGAACGAACCATTTCCCCACTCCCTCCCGTAAGGCCGTGACGGTGGAATGCTCGAACAGATAGATTTCCTCGTATTTGATCGTCCGCCAAAGCCTCTCGATGAACACGTTGTCCATCCAGCGCCCGCGGCCGTCCATGCTGATTTTTATCCAAGATCCAGCAGGCGTTCGGTCCACTCTGCGGAGGTGAACTGGCACCCTTGGTCGGTGTTGAAAATTTCAGGGATCCAACCGGTGGCGGTCAGCGCGTTTTAATGATAGAAAATTGCTTGTTGGAGCGGAAAGGCTCGGAGAGCTGAACAATTCCCTCACTTGACTGGAAACGAGCGGCTTGTCTGCGGAAGCCCAACCGCAAGTTAGGATCGGGCGACGTTGATCGTTTTTTGTTAGGCTTCGAGCGCCCATCGACGAGTGCGATAGTGGCGATACTTGAAAAGAAAGGTTAGATAGAGTCGCACCCCAGTCTCGGAAACAAATCGACCCCACCAAGAGCGCCCCCATTGATAAGTGACCGTGTCGTGCATAATGCAGCAAGTCGAATCAATCTCTTGGAAGCGATGCTCGTGGATGAAAACGGTGAATGGGCCTTTGACGATTTCATCCACTAACAAATGCGGTGGCTGTACGGTTTTCCAGCGGCAAGTCCAGCGCATCGGGATAATCCACCAGTCCCGGCAATGCAACTCGATCAGGCGACCTTCTTGCGCGGGGCCGTCGGTTTTTAGACTGATCAAGGTCAAGGTTGCTGGCATAACTTTGGTGAGATTGTGCGGATCGCTGTGGAATCCGAACATCGTTTCCGCGCTCGCGGCGAGTGGGGTGCTGGTGTAGAAAATTGAGGGCATGGTGTGTTAGTGTAAGTTTATTATAAGCAGCCAAACGAGGCAGAGATCGCGGACGGTCCAAGCGAGTATATGCCACTCATGGGATATGCGCACGGTGCCGATCTTGTTAAACGACAAATCCCTCGGGCCCGACGTTGTTCAAAAAAGGGTAATGCACCCCCTCGACGATCCAGATGAGTCCGACAAGAGCCCAAGTGAGAGCGAGATAGATGATCAGGAGCACACTCTTAATTCTAGACTGACTTTGCCACGGCGGCAGGCGGCACGACAAGTGCGGATACTCTCCTTGATAGGAAATAGGAAGCCAAAGAACCGGGTCCGCCGTGCCTCGGTGCGGAGCGCGG
The DNA here is from genome assembly GCA_945898055.1 of Akkermansia muciniphila. Taxonomy (GTDB): domain Bacteria; phylum Verrucomicrobiota; class Verrucomicrobiia; order Limisphaerales; family UBA9464; genus SXXZ01. The sequence goes on from CAMDGV010000097.1 coordinate 13,353, forward strand.
GATTGCGTCCGATGCTCACTTACCTCCCGCCACCCGGCGCGGAGCGGGCGAGCCAGCCAGAAAATTTCTCGTGCCACAGCCGCGCTGGGACGCCCCGCACGTGCAGGGTGTTGTAGTATTCGAAGCCCTGTGACACCGGCACGCGGTAGTCGAGTTCGCCCTGCAGCACGAGCGTGGGTGTCGCGTCATTCTTCGTGAGCCGATGTGCGGACTGCTTGAGGAACCTTGATAACCTCGTGGACCATTGTTGAGAACACTGTGTTGGTTCATGCTTGCCGCTGTTCGTGGCGCGTGGACGGTCGCAGGATTCTACCTCTTCGCCTTCGCCGGAGTCGCCGGCTTCGCAGATTTCGCATGGCCCGGCTTGGCCGTCAGCGCGTCGATCTTCTTCTTCAAGTCATCGAACTCCTTGCGCAGATCGCGGTTCTCCTTCTGGAGCGTGATGACTTCGCTGCGGAGCGAGTCGGACTCGGCCGCGGGCTTCTTCGTGTTATTGATGGCACCAACCGCACGTTCCGCCGTGGCGCGAAGCGGACTTTCCTTCGGGGCGTTCGTGAACTTCTCCAGCGGACCGAGCGCCTTCACATCGCCCAATGTTCCCAGTGCCATCACAGCGGCGAGCTGCACGCGGCGCTTTGAGCTGTCGAGATGCTTGAGCAGAAACTCGCGCACGGTGTCCTTCTTTTCCTCATCCTTCGCAAGCCGTGCGAGCGTGTCCAAGCCGCGCGCGAAACCGCCGCTTGTGAACGCTACCTCCTGCTTCTGCAACACCTCGAGCAACGGCGCGATGTAGCTGGCGTCCGCCTGCACGCGGATGGCGCTAATGGCCGCGTCCGCCGTCGCGTTGCGATACGAGGCTGAGCTCAGCGCCTTGAGGATCTGCTCGCGCAC
>CAMDGV010000098.1 GCA_945898055.1 Akkermansia muciniphila
GAAGAATGCTGAATCATCCAAGTAATATCGCGACTTTTAGGAGCAGAAAAACCGTTGTATTGGTTATACTTCACCTTAACCGAAGTAGACGATTCAACCCATCGCTTAATTTCACTATGACCATCTGTAAAATTGAAGCCCGCAGCTCCATTATGATAACTTGCCGGTAAATCTACAAAACTATTGAAATCCGTAGGGTTGGTGATCTCCCAACCATCATTAATACTATCTGGATGCTCATCGTTCATTAACCATAAGTCAGAAGGTCCAATACCTGTTATATCTGTGGTTTTATTGAAATTCTGCCAACCCGAATACCAAGTCGATCCAACAGACGTATTGCCATAAGCGAATCCTTCGATAAATCCATTCATCGCAACTGATCTAACTCGAGGCCGAGTGGAAGTGCCATTTTTGACCGGATGATTATCGGCTGGACACCGATAAATTCCCGGACTCTTGGTGTAAGGCCCAATCTTCGCGTTAACCAAGAAAAGTGTGTTTGTATTATCAGCATTATTCGAATTCCAATCAACCCAACCAGCAACCCAACTCGCGTTCGTATCTTTAGTACCACCATTCGCATTGGGGGGAAATATTTCACGATTGTCGCCTGTATACATTAATGTCGCTAGCCCTAACTGTTTCGTGTTGCTCATACAAAGAATGCCTTGAGCCTTGGACTTTGCCTTCGCTAGGGATGGCAATAACATACCTGCCAGAATGGCAATGATGGCGATGACCACCAGCAACTCAATCAAGGTAAAGGCCTGCTTAGATCGAAGTCGTTGGTGGCAATTGGTGGATTTCATACTGAAAAATAAGGAAAAAGAGTCAAAAAGGAAGCTGGACCAAGAGAGCAACCTGGAGTCCTAGCGGTCAAATCAATTCTTAAAGTTTATCGTCACCAATCCTAAAGTACTTCATCTACCAATCGAAAGCTTCGGGCACCAATCGACCCTTTCCTGCTTGAATTAGGTGAACTTTGCCACCCTCGCGGCTACCAAAAGACTCCTTCCGACCGTCCGGCCAGCGCACCCAGACCTGATCAGCGTGCCGATCTCCACCAAGTCCAAAATGAACCCTTGGATCCTGACTCGAATTGTACCCTTGATTTGGCTGATTTTGCCGCCATTGAACCCGCCCACCCACCTCGATCTTTACGACGGCATTCCGAGCCTCGCCACCGGCTGAATCCATCAACTGCAAACCAATCCATCGCCCTCCTGCTCCTGCTTTATTCCGTAAAACTCGCAAGGCTCCGTCTCGGTTATTGATCACCAAATCAACCGCCCCATCATTATCGAGGTCGCCAGCGACTAATCCCCGACTTACCAAGAGGGAGTCGACCGCCAAACCTGCCCTCGGAATTATCTCAAATCGGCCACCGCCTAGCCCTCTCCTCAAACTACTTGCCTCAGCATAAGGATCGGCGACATCTGGTGTGTCAATTCCCAAACGAACTCGACCGTTTGCGACGTAGAGATCCAATTGCCCATCGTTGTCGAAATCGGCAAATTCTAGGCCAAATCCAGTGAAGGGAATGCTGCCAGCCATCGGCCCATCGATGGTTAGTGAATCGAGAAAGCTGCCATTTTGGTTCAAAAATAGACCATTTCCCTCACCCACCAGATGGGTCACGTACAAGTCCAGCCAACCTCGCTGCAGCAGATCAACGGCCACAACTCCCATGCCGGCACGTGGAACCCCAAGGGCATTCAGTCCACACCCTCTTAGTGTGCCTTCTTCTCGAAATCGCCCTCCTCCTTGGTTCAACCAGAGCTGGTTGGGCATCGCATCGTTGGCCACAAAAATATCAATTCGACCATCATGATCGAAATCACCGGTGGCGATCCCAAACCCATTTCCATATGCCTTGCCAACTCCAGAAATCTGAGTGACATCCTCAAACGTCCCGTCCCCTCGGTTGTGAAAAAGAACCGTCGGAGCTGGAGCTGTGTAGTTTAACGGCGAACAGTAATCTCGTCGCCCTTCGCCAGAGTAACAGTCCATCTCAGCCCCGAGACTCCATCGCACATAATTCACCACCATCAAGTCCAGAAAACCATCTCCGTCATAGTCCACAAAAGCCGCACTCATACTCATCGAACGGACCGCAACACCTGCCGGATCCGTGACGTCCTCAAAGGTTCCTCGACCTGTATTTCGAAAGAGGCGGTTGGAACCGAGTTGGGTCACATATAAATCAGGCCTCCCGTCCCTATCGTAATCTCCAACCGCACAACCCATCCCATAACCATCAGGACAAACCAAGCCGACTTTCTCGGTTACATCCTCAAAGGACCATGCACCCAAGTTGCGAAAAAGACGATGCCGAGGCCGGCCCACTTGCCCTGCCTCGAGTGAACCTCCATCGAGACACACCACATCCAACCAACCATCACCATCGTAGTCCAGTAATCCGACCCCACCCGTTTCCATCTCCGGAAGAAGGAATCGCCCAGTCTTACCGGTTGAATGCCGGAAATTGAGCCCACTGGAAGCCGGCACAGTTTCAAACCACGGTGCCACTTTTTTCTCAGTCTCTCCTCGTCGCTCGCTCCTGACATCAGCATGGCTCGATGGAGCCTCCCGATTACATCCAACCATCCCAAAGCACGTTACCAGGAGGAGACTAAAAAGGGATCTTTTCACGGAGATCGCAGGGCTTGGCGCAATGTCGTTAATTCCATGCCCCCTGGAGCCACGACTTGCAAAGTGTCCAACATTCGCTGCGCACCTTCTAAATCTCGTCTCTCAATCCGCACCAACCCCAACTGGAGACAGGCTCGAGTCATCGATGGATTCAGTTCCAATGCCTGCTCAAATTGGGCAGTTGCCGCCAAAGTATCTCCCAGATTACGCCACAACAGTTCACCCAGTTCGACGTAAACCTCAGCATTACGGGGATCACAACGAATCGCCGCCCGCAAAGCATCCACCGCGGCGGGGTCACGCTCTAAAGCCAGAAAAGAGTTCGCGAGTGCTAAATGAGTCTGAGCGATCTCTGGGGCGAGTCCGACCGCCTTCAGGGCATCGGCATTTCCTCGGTCTGCATGCCCTAACAAAACATGGGTGTAGGAGCGAGTAATCCACGGAGCGACTGCTTTGGGATCATCCTCGATCAGTCGGTTGACGAGGGTTAAAGCCTGACCAGCCAGACCCGACCGATTCAACACTACCGCCAATTGGTTCAATAGCCCTCGGTGCTGAGGATGAAAGGGCAAAGCGATTTTGAGAAGTTGGGCGGCCTGATCCGGATGTCCCGTTGAAGAAAGCTCATTGGCCTGAGACATCTGATCCTGGAGGGACTTCATATGACGCGGAGCTTCCTCCGCCCAAGGATCCGGCATGGGATGCCGAGAAATACCCGAGCCTGCCGCGAGAGCCAAGCGAGACTCATTAGTCCGTCCCGCTGCGCGGTAGGCTTGCCCAAGCAAGAACAAGGCAGGTCGGGCGGAACGATCCAGTCTCAAGGCCTCTTCTAAAAAAGGAATCGCAGCAGCAAAATCGCCTCTTCGCAGCTGTATCTCGCCTAAACCGGCCGGCCCACGCCACTCCCCCCTTTCCAATTCAACCAACCGGCTAAAGGCCGTTGACGAAAGCTCCAAGTCACCGGCGCGCAAGGCACTTTCCCCCAGTCGATACCAGCCTGGGCTAAACTGAGGAAAGGCGATCGTTAAGGCCTTATACTCCCGCAAGGCTCCGACGGTGTCCGCCTGTTCCTCCAAAGCAACCGCTGCATACATCCGAGCAAGCGGTTCTTCTGGAGCCAACGCAGCGGTTTGAAGAAATGTCTCTCGCGACTCCTTCCAGAGGCCGTTCGCCGCGAAGGCGATGCCCAAGGTGGCTCTTCGTCCGGGATTACGAAGATCCAAGCGAACCTCAGCGAGCATCCGCTCCAAATGATCCTGGACCTGAGGATCCAAAGAAGCTAACTGCGGTTGAACCGGTGGCAGCGCCGCTGGAAGCCGCCACCATCGAATCCCTGCTACCACAAGGACGAAGACCAAGGCACCGCCAAGAAGCCGCATCCGAAGCGTCAACCCTGCCTGATTCGACTGAGACGATATCAACATCAACTTCGAAAGGGTACCCTAGGAACAACTAAAGTACCCTGACCGCAAATCGCCCTCAACGGGTCGGATTATTAATCTTCACTGAGGAACGATCCTGCATCCAAGCCACGTCACGATTATTGGGAGAGGGTTGGCCTAAGGCGAGTGCTTGGCCAAACTTCAAGAGGGGGGTCGTGCGGGAATCGGTCCATTTTTTAATTTCTGAATGCCCATCGACAAAGGCAAATCCAGCCGCTTTGTTATGATAACTAGCCGGATAATCAACAATGGTGAGGCTCGTCCCTTTCTCCGGATCATACCCCTCCATATTCACCGCAAACCAACCGTCATTGATGCTATCCTCGCGTTCGTCGACAAACACCCACGTCTGCGATGTCTTCTGGATCTCAGTCAACTTCTTGAACTGAGTGTAGCCGGCAGTGAAAGGACCGCCCCGTTCGCCCAAATAACCATTCATGGAAATGGAGCGGACTCGCGGACTACCCGTCTTACCTTTGCTCATCGCTCGATCGGCAGGGCACTTGTAAACGCCGGGTGCCGACGAGTACTTCCCTAACTGGGAGGCCATCAAGAAAAGGGTGTTCGTGTTATCCGGAGTGTAACTGGTATTATTCAGCCATCCCACACACCAGGTTTGATTGGTCTGTGCATACCCGGTTCCTCCGTCCAAATTCCCTGGAAGCACATCATTATTATCCGTGCAAAACAGAGTATAGGCCAATCCTAATTGCTTTCCGTTGCTCATACACAGAATGCCTTGAGCCTTGGTTTTTGCCTTGGCTAGGGCCGGCAGTAACATCCCTGCCAGAATGGCAATGATGGCGATAACCACCAACAGCTCAATCAGCGTAAAGGCTCGGAGCAGTGGAGGGGCAGGTTGGGGTTTATTAGGATTTTCTAATGGGTTCATTGGTAGGTTTAGAGAGGTTAGGGAAAGCTCGAAAAGCGAGCGGTGTTTACTGAGTAACGCTCGGAATTGCTTCTTTAGGGGCCTTGGAGGGATCAATCGCACGGAGGGCGTTGATAGCCGCAGTGACTGCCGTCATATCCGAATCTTGCAGCATTTTGGTCAATTCTGGGACAGCCGCCTTGGCAGCAACACCGATCTCTCCCAGTGCATAGGCTGCTAATCGACGCACGGCCGCGTCTTCGTCGTTCAACAGCGGAATGATATCTTTTACCGCAGCCTGACAACTGGAACCGCCGGCAGCTAATTCAGTCAGGGCATTTGATTTAGAATCAACCGTTCCCTTGAGAGCCACTATCTGGGCGGCAACGTCCACTTTCTTCGCTTGTGGTGAACCTTCACCGCAGCCTAAGAGACTGAGCATAAGAGCAATAGACAGCAAAGATCGTCCACAACTAGTTAAAAACGGAGGCACCCCTTCATAGGCCGAAATCAGACGCCTGTTGTCAATCTGAAAACACTCAAATTATGATTCATCCATTCAGAAAAAACTGATCCCTTTTGTAAATTAAACGCAGGCCCCAATCTGCCGAGTAATTTCAAAAGCCACATCCAATGCCACCTTGGCTTGTGCACCGCTGACCTTCGGCGCATGCCGCTCTCGTACACACTCGAGAAAATGAGCTAATTCTAGCTTTAAAGGCTCGTCCTTATTAATTGGCACCGCTTCACGAACAATTCGGCGTCCACCAAACTCACTCACCAAAGTCGACTCCCGTGCCGATAACAACTTCTTTAAAAGTGAACTCTCCTCTTCGCCCTCTCGAGCCAATCGATAGATGAAACCCTCCTGCGCACGGTAATCAAGACTGATATAAACGGGCTTCTCTCCACCGCTAAAAACACGAATTTTTCGCAATCGCTCCGGGCTAATCCGACTGGCGGTCAGATTCGCCACACATCCGTTCTCGAATCGAATCCTTGCATTGGCAATATCCTCACTGCCACTCAAAACCGGAATCCCTACCGCGTCGACCGACACAACCGGCGATTTTACAAAGGCCAGAACGACATCTAAATCATGGATCATTAGATCAAGAACCACACCAATATCTGTACTGCGCGCTGGAAACGGTGAAAGACGATGACATTCAATGAAACGAGGAAAAGGAGCCGCTTTTTCTAGATAACTAAACACCGGATTAAATCTCTCGACGTGCCCTACCTGTAGAACAAGTCCCCGATCCTGGGCCAAGGTCACTAATTCTTGGGCTTGAACCGAATTATCAGTCATCGGCTTTTCCACTAAAACATGCCGCCCCGCCTGAAGAAGCTCTCGCGCGATCGCATGGTGCGTCACGGTCGGCGTAACAACACTTAAGGCGTCGCTACCTTGAATTGCCTCAGCAATCGATACAAACGCGCGCACTCCATGTCGGACAGCCTGTGAACGCGCTGCCTCCCCATTGACATCGTAGACTCCAGAAAACTCGACGCGACCCGACTGAGCCAACTCAGCATAAATGCGGGCGTGCTCTTTGCCGAGTGATCCTGTTCCAATAACCCCAATCCTTACCGTGCTTGGCATGGACGCAGCCTACACAGGATTCAGAGCAAAACTAAAAAAACAAAAACCAAATCGCCAAAAGAATCCTCCGGTGATCTATTTTCACCCCATGCGATCCCTCTTTTTTGTCTCTTTCTTGCTCCTGATAGGTCTGCGTCTTCATGCTGGAAAATCAGATGCTTGCCTCGATATTTATTGGAGCGATTCCGGGGGCGGAGGTTCAACGCTCATTGTCAGTCCTGCCGGCGAAAGTATCCTCATTGATTCGGGAAATCCCGGCGGACGCGACTCCAGCCGTATCCTGAATCTGATAACCAACACGGCGGGATTAGACCACCTCGATCACCTCATCGTCACCCATTTCCATATCGATCACTTCGGTGGGGCAGCCGAAATTGCCAAGGCCATCCCAGTGCGGAATGTTTGGGACAACGGTCTTCCCGAGACCGATCCAGATGGAAATGTAGGATCAGGCTGGGCTTTGACGAGCCGAGCCTACCGTAATCTATCCGCTGGGACGCGTCATCGCGTCGATCCAGGCACTGTCCTTCCCCTAAGAATCCGGGGCCGTTCTCTCTCGCTTCGATGCCTTATGGTCCGACAAACGCCCATTTCTAACTCCGCCAAAGGCCGCCGAACCAAGCCGGTAGTCACTGCCCCTCGTCTGAAAGAACGGGATAGTTCTGACAATGCCAACAGCTCTTCTTGGCTTCTAAGTTTTGGAGATTTTCAATTCTTTGACGCTGGAGACCTCACCTGGAACATCGAAACCAAGCTCATTTGGCCACGCATTTTAGTACCCGAAATCGACCTTTACCAAGTCACCCATCACGGACTCGATGCCAGCAACCATCCCCAACTGATCGCCGCTCTTAACCCGCGTGTGACGGTCATGAATAACGGGCCGACCAAGGGCACGAGTGGGGAGGTTATGTCCACCCTGCGAAACCTTCCCAACTTAGAAGCCCAGTTTCAACTTCATCGCAATACCCGTTCCGATGGTAGCACCAACAATACTGCCGCCGACTTCATCGCCAACCCTGCTGGCAGTGAGGGTCAGTTTATCCACTGTTCAGTGGCCACAGATTCCCTCTCCTACACTCTAAATTTACCCGCCATCAAAACCTCACGGACCTACATTACTCGTAAATAAAACGAGACTGTCCCGACTGCTGAGACTCGTTCGAGGAGACATCTTATTTAGTTCCAAACTTGACGCCCACTATGAGCATGACAAAGGGGGCTGTATTGAAGGCAATATGAGCAGCAATAGGTGCTAAAAGGCTGCCGGTCTGCTCATACAAAAGGGCAAGGAGCAAACCAAAGGCAACCAAAGGAAGGGCCGCACCTAGATTCAAATGGATAGCACCAAAAAATAGCGCGGAACCGACTAAAGCGGTTCTTGGCCATCCAGCATTCCGCAGCGCAGCAAACAAAACTCCACGAAACAAAACTTCTTCGACCATCGGCGCACCTATTGCCGCTGCTCCATAAAGAAACACCCGGCCTGCCGGCCCTGCTTCAATCAGTATCTCTACCGAACGTTGGGGAGGCAACTCGATCCCATAGCCAGAAAGAAGACGGGTCACTAACCACTGGAGACCGTAGGCCGCAGGTAGAAATGCCATACCTGCAAGAAAGCCGATTCCCAGAACTCGCCCAACCGGCCTTGACTGGATCCCAAAGGCGATTGTCCAACTTACTTTGTGCGAGCGTAAAAACCAATGGACTGAGGCCAAAACCAACAGATCGAAGACACTCTGCCCTGCAACCAAACCTGCCCAACCTCCAGTCTCTTTAAAAACAAATCCCCTCTGAGCTAGGCCTGCCACAACAAAGGCCACCATTACACAAAGAAACAACCGAACCACCTCCTCTGCTCTCCAGTCAGATCGCGCTAGCACGGTGAAGTCTTGTTCTGTCTTAGGCCGAATGGGAAACGGAAAGACAAATTCACTGACAAAACTTCGACCGAACTAGGCCTCTCAGAGCCCCAATCGTTGGAATCGGGCGCGAACCTCCTTTAAATGAAAGTCGAGTGAACAAAGACTTTCTAACTCGCCCTCCACAAAATGCCGAGCCACATCGGGATCGGCTTTGAGTACTTCGAGAAAATCAGCGTCATCGCGACCCGCATGTTTGACTTCCCACGTTTTCATCGCGTTCCTCTGCACCAACCCGTAGGCGTCCTCTCGGGTCAATCCCCGACGGATCAGAGATAATAAGACAGTTTGGCTGTTCCACATTCCAAGACTCAGCCCGAGGTTCTTCCTCATATTTTCTGGATAAACCAAGAGGCCGTCCATTAAACGGGTTAACAATCCAAACATGTAATCCAACAACGTACAGGAATCAGGAAAAATAATCCGTTCGACTGAACTATGGCTAATATCTCGCTCATGCCAAAGTGCGACATTTTCCATGGCTGCCAACGCATGGCTGCGAATCACTCTCGACAGCCCGGTTAAACGTTCCCAAGTAATTGGGTTGCGCTTATGGGGCATGGCACTGCTGCCCTTCTGCCCCTTGGTAAACGGTTCTTCCACCTCCAAAACTTCCGTTCGTTGCAAATGCCGGAATTCGACGCCCCAATGCTCAAAACCAGAGGCCACCAAGGCCAGACAATTCATAAATTCGGCGTGAATGTCTCGTTGAATAACTTGGGTGGAAATCGAAGCCGATTTGAGACCCAACTTCTCGCAGACAAAAGCCTCGACGCCCGGCGACAGATGGGCGTTGGTGCCAACTGCTCCCGATAGTTTACCCACCGCCACCACCTTACGGACATGCCGAAACCGAGCCAGTGCCCGAATGAATTCTTCGTGCATTAAAGCAAGCTTAAGCCCGAAAGTCGTCGGCTCACCGTGGATACCGTGACTCCGACCAATACACGGGGTCATCATATGCTCTCGAGCACGTCGGGCAATCACCGGCAGTAAAACTTCCACATCTTGAATTAAGAGATCCAAAGACTGAACCATCTGAACCGCAAAGGCTGTGTCCACAATGTCAGAACTGGTGAGACCAAAATGCAACCAACGGCTCGAGGTTCCTTCGATCTTCTCGGAGACAGCCGTGGTAAAACCGATCACATCGTGGTTTAAAGTTCTCTCCAACTCCGTCGCCCGAGCAACAAGACCGGCGGGGTCAGCATAACAAATCTCGGCCCCAGCCTTCATCTGGGCAAAATCAAGCGCTGGTACAACTCCCTCTGCCACCAGCGCCTCACTCGCCAACAACTCGATCTGGAGCCAGATCTTTAGTTTATTTTCGTCGGTCCAGATGGCCCGCATGCCGGGCCTCGAATAGCGTTGAATCACAGGGCGGAAAGATGCCGCACCTCATCGCTCGAAGCGAGAGTGGACCTCACCGATCCCATCATTCGCCAAAGGCATGCCCTCACTCCACCCGTTCAAATGACCGTATCTGCTATCGCCATCAGTCGCGCGGAACTAATTTCTAATCGACGCTGCGCAAATCGACGGCCGCTCTGAGTAGCATCACCAAAAAGGATATCCCATCCGACACTTTCTTTCCATCCATCCGGCTTTACAGGCTTAACTTCACCAGCATGACCTCGATTTAAACTAAGGGCAAACTGATCCGCAATATGCACGGCAGCAACATTCCGTTCCGACCCAAAAGATGAAGTTGGGCATTCATGGTGCAAGGCCGCCAAACAAAGAACCGGATCGAGTTTTTGCTCACTCAAATACCAAGCTCCCAAAATGGAATGGGACACTCCCAATACCGATAACTCGATCTCTTGCGGCAATCCCTCACCAGCGGCAATCCGTCGAGCAATCTCTGTATACTGAAGCGGAAAAGCAGAACGGATCAGAATCCATCCGACATCATGGAGTAATCCCGCCACATAATCCAAATCACCCTCTGCTCCTCCAGCCCCGACCAGAATATCCTGGGTCAGTAAAGCCACACTGACACTATGTTTCCACAAATCACGCCATGACGCCGCAGTCGGGCCCGCCAAGGTTTTCAAATCTGAGACCACTGGTGCCATCAAAACTAAGGTTCGAAGCGACTGAGCCCCAACCTGAATCACCGCATCTTCCAATGAATTAACCCGCTCTGCTAAACCATACGCGGGTGAGTTAACGGACTGCAACAAACGTGCGGCCAAACTCGGGTCCTTACGTAAAATAGAAACGAGACGAAACGTCGACTTCTCTTCTGCATCCATCAGTTCCCGCAAGGCACCCTGAATCGTATTGAGCGACGGAAGTGAAGGAATGACCTTCAATCGATTTCTGACCGATTCAGGGAGGTTGAACTTAAAATTTGAATCCACTGGTTGTCTCTTTAGCTAATTAAAAGCTCTGCTGCACTCTGCCCCTCAGTTTGATTTCGACGACTCTGTCGTAGGGGTTGCGAAAACAATGCCGTATCGAATGAGTTTGTCACCCAGTGTCCGCTCAGTGATTCGCAAACTCTGGGCTGCCGCTGACTTGTTACCACGACACAACTCCATCGTCTGAATAATGCCCAACTTCTCCAAGACGTCCAAAGGCATCCCTCCGACCTGCACAGAGTGTAGCCCAGTCGATAAAGGACTCGTCGCCTTTATTGGAGACACTATGTCACTTGGCAACTGAGCAAGACCGATCTGACCGTCGACGGCAAAATAGGAAGCTCTTTCAATTAAGGTTTCTAGCTCCAGCACATTACCTGGCCAAGAATAGGTCAGGAGAGCACCCATTGCCAACGGGTCCACTCGCACAGGATCTCCCCCTCGTCCAACGACCAGCCTCTGGAGGATGGCCTCAACTATCTCCGGTAAATCTTCCAAACGCTCACGCAAAGGGGGCACATAAATGGAAATCGCCCCTAATCGATCATAGAGATCCTGACGAAAGTCCCCAACTAGAACCTTCTCCTGTAAGTCTAAAGTGTTCACCGCAATAACTCGGACGTCTGCAGAATACTGATCGCTCCCTCCCACTCTCCGGTACCGTTTCTGCTGAAGGAATTCAAGGAGCTTCAACTGAAGTCCTAGTGCTAAACCTGAGACCTCCGACAGCAAGAGGCAACCTCCCTCAGCAAGCTCAATTCGTCCCAATCGACGCTGCTGAAGTGATCCAAAAGTTCCCCGTTCACGGCCGAAAAGCTCCGACTCAAGCCATTCCCGAGCGACCGCCGAGCAACCCAAGCTTACCAGCGGGCATTTAGACCGAGCCCCCTTCTGGTGAATCATTTGCGCCAATAGTTTCTTCCCGACACCACTCTCCCCCGTAATCAAGACGGTTCCCCCTCCCAACGAAACCCGCTCCACCGTCTCACGGAGTTGTCGTGCCGTTTCCGATGAGCCCACAAAAAACGCTGGATCGCAGGAAGCCGACGCATAGGCCTCCTTCAAATTTCGATTATCTCTTAGGGCTGTTCCATGCCGCTCTGCCGCAATGACAACCGCCAAAAGTTCATCAAGTTCAAAGGGCTTATTTAGATAATCAAAGGCACCTGAGCGAATCGCTTCCAAAGCCTCTCGAATTTGTGCGTGCGCAGAAAGAATAATAACCGGCACTTCGGGTCGAGATTCTGATAAACTCCGTAGCACCGACATCCCATCCATCATGGGCATCCGAAGATCGATCAAGGCCAATCCAATCTCTGGGTAACGCGCAGCTAGAGCTAATGCCTCGGCACCGTCCCCTGCTAGCACCGGATCATAGCCCGACCGACGAAGCATATAGTCCAACAAACAACGAATCGCTTCGTCATCGTCCGCCACCAACACTCGCTTTACAGAGGTCATTTCTATAGTCTAAAATTCCATTCATCTTCCCAAAATTCCAACACCAACTTCCATTCGGGAGATTTGACGGGCGGCCCTAAAGGCCACTTTTTTCAAGTAACCAAAGAAAACTATGCTATAAAATTCTACAAATATCAATTATCTAATTTGTTTTAAAAACCCAATTTTCTATTAATATTTGACAACCAAAGCCCGTCGACTTCATCCAGATTGGTGAAGCGTCCGACCCTTGAGCCATCCCATGAATTTTCTCCGCACCAAGACCTCTCCCGACCCAAGCCAAATTTCATGGATTAACTCCTGCCTCCGTAGGATTTGCTGCGCTGCCTTCGGAGTCTGGATAAACACCCTCCTGCTTCCCGCACAATCCCTCGACCAAACTGCTCCCCTGCCTCCAGGCGTTGACTGGTCTTTGGGCATGCAAGACGGTGCCCACCGTTTCATCGAACGTATCATCGCGGAGGCGCCGGCCAAGCGGGCCTCATCGTGGCACCGAGACACCTCCTCACCTCAGGCCTACGAAGCATCGGTTGCACCGCAACGAAACCGGTTGCGTACCCTCCTCGGAGTGGTGGACCCACGGGTGCGGCCCGTGGCCATGGAACGATTCGGCGACGACGACAATCCGGCTCAGGCGGGGTCCTTCGACGGCGGATCCATCTGGCAGGTTCGATGGACCGTCCTTCCGGGTTTCCAGGCGGAGGGCCTCTTGCTAGAACCGCGCGGCATTCCACGGGGTCATCTCATCCTGCTGCCCGACGCCGCCGAGACACCGGAATCCTACGCCGGCCTGGGCGCGGATTCGCCGCGGGCGAAAGCCCTTCGAGCCTGGGTCGCCAGCGGACTTCAGGTGCTTATTCCGACCCTGCTGGACCGGGGTCGTCGATGGTCGGGTAATCCGGAACTGGCCACCCGCCACCCCGCGGTCCCCGCCACCCTAGATCAATCGCATCGCGAATGGATTTGGCGACAAGCCTTCCACATGGGCCGCCATCCCATCGGCTACGAGGTGCAAGAGGTGTTAGCCGGGGTAGACTGGATCGGCCAACGCTTCGGCACCAACTCCCCGGTGGCTGTCGCCGGATACGGTGAAGGCGCTGCCATTGCCCTGTATGCCGCGGCTTGCGATCCACGGATTTTCGCGACCCTCGTCAGCGGATACTTCACCGACCGCCAGGGGCTGTGGAGCGAACCCATCGACCGCAA
>CAMDGV010000099.1 GCA_945898055.1 Akkermansia muciniphila
CCCGCCTCTTTTGACCTCCCGTAAGTCAGTTAACTCTCCAAGCGACTTCTGAGCTGAGACCCCGAATTCGAGTGGTCCTCCCAATCCTTTCCTCGTTTACAGCATCGCTGCTCGACCCGACAACCGAAACAATCTATTGTTTCCTTTCAAAATGGCATTTAGAGAACTCTCACTCGACACTCGGGTTTACCAAGCGGTCCAAGACGCTGGATATACGGAACCTACCCCTATCCAGTTGGCGGCAATTCCCCTTATTCTCGCGGGTAACGATCTCATCGGGATCGCCCAGACGGGAACAGGAAAGACGGCGGCCTTCACTCTGCCGATCCTTTCCAAACTAGCGCTCGGCAAGACCAGCCCCGGTCAAGTTCGCACTCTCATTCTCGCTCCGACTCGGGAATTGGTGGTTCAGATTGATGAGAACGTGCGAGCTTACGCTAAACATCTGCAAATTTCGGTCGCAACCGTCTTTGGGGGTGTCGGAGAGCGGCCGCAAATTGATGCCCTCCGTCGGGGGGCTGACATTGTGATCGCCACTCCAGGCCGATTGATTGACCTTATGGGGCGTCGCTACGGTAACTTTTCTGGTCTACAACACCTGATTCTTGACGAAGCTGATCGCATGCTGGATATGGGGTTTCTTCCGGCAATCCGCCAAGTGGTCCATGAACTTCCTCGTCGTCGGCAGACCCTTCTTTTCTCGGCGACTTTATCCAAGGACATTGAGGCGGTTACCCGTGAATTTCAGCAAGCGCCGAAAATAGTTCAGATCGGTCGTCGCGCCAATCCTGCGGAGACAGTCACGCAGTTTGTCTATGAGGTTCCAAAACTCCTGAAGCCGGCTCTCTTGATCCACATGCTTCAGAATCCGGGATTGGAAATGGTCTTAGTTTTTTCGCGAATGAAACACAGTGCTGATCGATTAGCTCGGCGTTTGGAGCAATCAGGAATCAAGACGGCAACACTGCATTCAAACCGCTCGCAGAATCAACGGTTGCGGGCTTTATCTGACTTTAAGAACGGGACAGTTCGTGTTTTGGTGGCGACTGACATCGCAGCACGAGGCATTGATGTTGATGGGATTTCGCACGTGGTGAACTTTGATTTTCCACCTCAACCGGAGGATTATGTGCACCGGATCGGACGCACGGGGCGCGCCAACGCAGTTGGCGATGCGATTAGTTTTGTCAGTTCGGACGAACAGGATGATCTCCGGTTGCTCGAGCGTTTCATTGGCCGAGGTATTGTCCGAAAACGGGCTGAAGGTTTTGACTATTCAGCCGCCGCCGCCCCTCTCTCCGATCCCCGTCGGGAAAGTGGTGGCGGTGGAGGTGGCGGTGGCGGTCAGGGACGAGGTCGGAACGGAGACTCCGGGCGTCCAGCCCGACCGCAGCAGCGTGGTGGTGGTGGTGCCAGCCGAGGAGGAACATTTCGTCCACGCAGGCATCAATAACTTGCCCGCTTTTGCGTTTAGTTTGAGGGATGGAACCGGGATTAGCCTTGTTCCGGGCTTGTGTGCGGAAAGTTCTCCTTCGTAAGATTGACGGGACGGTTTTCTCCAGTGTTTCTCCTATTTAATTGCTGACTCTATGAAGTTCATTTTTCTCGCCACACTCCTTTTCGCCCTCACTCTACCCGCCATGGCTGCCACTTCTAAGAAATTCAAGGGACATCTTCGGCACGTCGTTTCATTCAAGTTCAAGGAGACCGCTTCCAAGGAAGATATCCACAAAATCGAGGAGGCCTTCCGCGCCCTCAAGACCAAGATTCCCCAGATTCTGACTTTCGAGGCGGGCTTAAACAACAGTCCTGAGGGCCTCAACAAAGGATGCTCTCACGGTTGGATACTCACCTTCGATTCTGAAAAGGGTCGTGATGCTTATTTGGTCCACCCCGATCACCAAGAATTCGGTAAGCTAGTAAGACCTTTGGTCGCGGACGTTTTCGTCATCGATTTCTGGGCCAAATAATCCCGTGACTGGGGGAATCCCAGCTTTTGACCTATGCTTTGCTTCGTCACCGGTGCATCAGGATTTATCGGAGCCAATCTTGTTCACTCCCTAAATGCCCGTGGACATCAGGTCCGAGTTTTGCTCAGGCCCAATGCTGATCGACGGGGATTAATAGGAGCAAACTATGAGTCAGTAACGGGTGATCTAACTGATCCGATCGACTCGCTTGCTCGTTCCATTCACGGGTGTGACTGGTGTTTTCATGTTGCCGCTAGTTACTCACTCTGGTTGCCCAATTACCAACCCATGTTTCGAGCTAATGTGGAGGGGACTCGATCTATCCTCCTTGCCGCTCAACAGGCGGGGTGTTCGCGTATCGTTTACACCAGCACCGTGGGATGCATCGGGTTGCCACAAATGACTGCGGACGGTTCAGTCCATCCGACTGATGAAACGACACCTGTTTCTGAAGCACAGATGTCGAATCCGTATAAAGTTTCGAAATGGCGAGCCGAAGTGATTGCTCGTGAACTCGCCGCTGATGGACTTCCTATTATCATTGTCAATCCCAGCGCGCCGATCGGGCCACGGGATGTAAAACCAACGCCCACCGGCCAGATTATTGTCGACTTTCTTAATCAGGCTTTGCCCGCCTACCTAGATACGGGGCTCAATTGGGTGCATGTGAGAGATGTCGCGGAGGGGCATATTTTAGCTGCCGAACGGGGGCGGATCGGGGAGCGATATATTTTAGGGAATCGGGAGGGTAATTGGACCATGAAGCAGGCTTTGGATGAACTAACCACCCTCACTGGAATTCCTGCACCTCGTTTCCGGGTTCCTTATTCCCTTGCACTGGCCGCCTCCCACGTAGACGAATGGTTGTCCAAAATAACTAAAAAGCCACCTAAGGCACCGCTCGCAGGAGTCCGAATGGCCCTTTACAAAATGTGGTTTGATCCATCCAAGGCAATCTCCGAACTCGGGTTGCCTCAAACTCCACCCAGCCAAGCCCTAGCCGATGCAGTCAGATGGTTCCGCATGTACAACTCTGCCGGATTGAAATGATCCTTTGATCCGGTGCATTGATCTTTTGGTCGTCAGTTGCACTTGGACAAACTCTCTTTCCAAGGCTTGTTTCACATTTCGAATCCAGTGAGGCCATTGCCTCACCGATTAGGTTGACTTGCGATGAAGTCTTACCCGCCGCTTAGCCTCGACTAAAGAGGTCTAAATAGATTCTTTGTAGATCAGCCTGTTGGGTGAATGAAAAACTGAAAGCTCCTCAGGTCGAGCCTGATTTGGCGGGTTCCTAAATCCTTAACAATTTTCCTCGATCTCAACATCGCCCCCGCAGTTGATCGGTGGACTCGCGTTTTAAAAGTCAAATTCGATGAACTTGCCGGCGGCAATTACCAATTTTTTAGCCTGTAAACTGGGGTCTCCAAAAAATCCGCTTCGTCGCTTGTGCGTGGTAACGCATCGTCTGACCCATGAAATCAATGACCGGCTTCGGCCATGGTGAAGTTGCTGCAGAAGGATTTAAGATTGTCATCGAAATCCGAAGTGTGAACAGAAAACAGGCTGAGGTCAGCCTCTCGGTTCCGGCCGAACTCGAGGCCTTGGAAGCCCGTATTCGAGATAGCGTCAACCGCAGAGTAGCCCGCGGTCGCTGTGAGGTGCGCATTCGATTTGACCGCCCAACGGCACAGGCGAGTAATCGCATCAACAGGGTTCTTGCCGCGAGTTACGCTGCCGAGTGGACCGCGCTCGGCGTTTCGTTAGGATTGATTGGAGTTGCCGCAATTCCATCACTTGATCTGCTCGCCCGTTGCCCTGGGGTCCTGCAAAACGAATCCGTTGAAATTGATTCTGAACAGGCTTGGACTTGGGTTCAACCCGCCTTAGACCACGCACTAAATACCTTCGATGCCATGCGACGCAGGGAAGGTGAGGCCCTGAGTCTGGATCTCGAGAGCCGAATTGCGCTGATGCGTGAAGGCTTGGATCGAATCGGTGTCTTGGCCCCTGAGGTTATTATCCGCTATCGGGAACAACTACTTCAACGAGTGCGTTCTGCTCTCCACGACGGGGTGTTACCGGATGACGAGCGGTTACTAAAGGAAGTCGTCATTTTTGCTGATCGCTCGGATATTTCAGAGGAAATAACCCGTTTACGAAGTCATTTCGAACAATTCGCCGACTGCACACGTTCCACAGATTCAGTAGGTCGAAAATTGGACTTTCTTGCGCAGGAAATGAATCGTGAAATTAACACAATTGGATCCAAAGCCAATGACGCACGGATCGGGGTTGATGTCGTTGGACTCAAAACCGAGTTAGAACGTTTCCGTGAACAGGCCCAAAATATTGAATGATCTGATTTTCCCTCGAATTATGCGTTCAAATCGTAGCCTTATACTTTTAATTTCGGCCCCGTCTGGGGCGGGCAAAACCACGGTCAGCCAAGGTCTGCTTGCAAACAATCCGGACCTTTTCCGAGTCATTACCTGCACTAGTCGCGCTCCTAGGCTTGGAGAAAAAAATGGGGTGGATTATCATTTCCTTACGCGTGCCGTTTTTCTTCAACGCATCGAACAAGGAGACTTTCTTGAGCACGCCGACGTCTATGGTGACCTTAAAGGTATATTGAAAGATTCAGTTGCTGAGCTTTTGCAATCAGGTGCTGACGTCCTTCTCAATATCGATGTGCAGGGTGCTGCCACCATTCGCACTGTTATTGCCCAAGATCCACAGTTGGTTGGGAGTTTGGTCACTTTATTTATTACCCCTGCTACTCGAGTCGAACTTGAGAATCGATTAAGAGGACGTGATACCGATACCGAGGAGGCATTGACGCGACGACTCGCGACGGCGAGTTCCGAGGTAATTAGTTGGACGGACTACGATTATCTAGTGCTTAGTGGCAGCCGAGAAGAAGATTTAGCTCGAGTTCAAGCGATTTACTCCGCAGAGAAATTACGCGCGTCTCGACACTCCTTTCAATGGACCCTGCCATGAGTCTTAACATCCTCCTCGGCGTCACTGGATCTATCGCTGCCCACAAGGCTATCGATATCGCTAGCACACTGGCGAAGGCGGGACATTGCCTAACCGTCATACTGACGGCCGACGCACAACGCTTTGTCCTTCCATTGCCTTTCCAAGTCCTCAGTCGGCATCCAGTGATTACCGATCTCTACGATACTGAGGAGGGATGGAAACCGGCTCATATTCGGCTCGCTGATGAAGCAGACATCCTTTTGATCGCACCTGCGACCGCTAACTGCCTTGCTAAACTTGCTCACGGAATAGCCGACGACGCTCTCTCTTGTATTGCCCTTGCGCTTCGACCTGAAGCGCGGGTGTTTATTGCACCGGCGATGAATGGCAATATGTGGAACCATCCAGCGACGTGTTCAAATCTAGCGATCCTAACCGCGCGCGGCGTAAATCTTATCGCCCCTGAAAGTGGACTTCTCTCCTGTGGATATGAGGGCGTTGGTCGCCTCGCCTCAGTGGAAAAAATCGTGGCGAGAATCACCGAATCTATCGCTCGCCCCTCATCGGTGTGAAATCGACCGACCGTTAGCTCATGAGCGAATCTTCTGGATCTGAAACCCAACACGGAAGAGGGCAAAGATTCATCGATCTGTTTTCAGGCGTCCCGATTGATCCATTAATTTTCCGGACCCGAGTTCGATTTGTGGAACGAAATATCGGGCTCTATGTCCGCGCTTTGCTTTCACCTTTGCTCTTTTGGTTTCTCTTTAGCCCCAACACATTCACCGCCCTCACCACGCCCCGAGAAGAGGTCCTAAATTCCCTTCGCAATTACACATTACTGATGACCGCCATTACGGTGGGCTACGGATTTGTTTTGTGGGGAATGAAAGAAATTGAGACCAGAATTCTCCTACGAGTTGTCTACTCTATGGCGGTGTTGGACTTCGCTTTTTTAGGGGCAATCACTCTTTTTTGTGGAGGCTTTGATAGCATTCTATACTGGTATTTTCTCGGGTTAATCGTTCGTAATGCAGCGGTCATTCCTCGGCCGGAAATTCAGGTTCTAGTAAATCTCGTTGGTTGCGCCGTCTACGTGCTGAGTGGAGTCCTTGATCTTGCACTCACCCGTATCGAAAATACAGTTCTCGATAGTTACAGTCGTGGTAATCTTGGTAACGAAAACACGGTCGATTCCACTTCGGATTCGTTTGAATCGTTGGTCTTACGGGAACTCCTCCTTCTCCTCATGACTGCCGTTTGCTTAGGACTTCAAATTCTCTTAGATCGACAACGTCAGCGAGATGCCGAGGCAGAAGAATTTACATTGAAACGCAATCAACTGGAAGCAGCGGGTCGCCTAGCTGCAGAGATTGCTCACCAACTAAAAAATCCCTTGGGCATTATTAATAATGCAGCCTACACCCTCCAGAAAACGGTGCGCGAAGGAAAAACAGTCACTCAACAAATCTCGATCATTCGCGAAGAAGTTGCTCGGTCGGATCGAATCATTACCGAACTTCTCGGTTACGCGCGGCTTGCAGAGGGGCGGGTCGAACGATTAAGCATCCGAGATTTAGTGAATCAATCACTGCTGACCGCCCTTCCTCTCGGATCTGGTTTTCAGGTGAAAGTTCATCTCGACCTCCAAGAACCACTGCCCGGTTTTCTGGGGCAACGAGAGCATTATCTCGAAATTTTCACTAACTTGCTCGTGAACGCTCGAGAAGCTATGGACGGTTCAGGTCAGATCTGGATCTCTGTTCGCGGCACGCCTGACTACGCAGTTCTCGTCACTATCCGCGATTCAGGACCGGGAATTTCAGCCGAATCTTTAGGTCGCATCTGGGAAGCCTATTTTACGACCAAGGATCGCGGAACAGGACTGGGTCTGGCTATCGTCAAGCATAACACTGAACTCTACGGTGGTAGAATTTGGGTTGAATCGGAAGTTGGCATCGGTTCTACCTTTACCCTCACCCTTCCAGCACGAACAGTAATGCGAATCAGATGAAACTACCTCCCCTTCTTATTGTGGATGATGAGAAGAATATGCGCCTGTCACTTCAAGCCGTTTTAGAGGGCGAGAAGTATGAAGTTCGTCTCGCCGAATCGGCTGAGGCGGCCCTTCGCCAAATTCAGCAGGAAGAATATTTCATGGTCATTACCGATGCTCGTTTGGGCGGTATGAGTGGTTACGAATTCCTTCGTGCCGCTGCAGAAAAGCGCCCCGGCCTTCCGATTATTATGATCACGGCTTACGCAACTCCTAAATTGGCGGTAGAAGCGATTAAGTCGGGCGCCATTGATTATCTCGCCAAGCCTTTTGAACCCGATGAACTGCTTCATGCCGTTGGACGTTGCGCCGAACGACATCGTCTTCTCACCGAAAATGCCGCCCTCAAAGTACGCGCTGGTGAAGGGTTTCGGCTCGAACATATTATCGGCGAATCTCAGAAAATCAGAGACTTACGGCAACTCATTCGCACCGTTGCTCCCACCGATGCCACGGTCCTAATTCTCGGCGAAAGTGGCACGGGTAAGGAACTTATTGCCGGGGCTCTCCATAGCCTCAGTCGTCAGTCAAGTGCTCACTATATCCGCCTCAACTGTGCTGCCATTCCGGAGTCCTTATTGGAATCGGAATTGTTCGGTTACGAACGTGGGGCCTTCACAGGGGCACACCGGACCAAACGGGGTTATGTTGAAGAAGCTGACGATGGTACGCTTTTTCTCGATGAAATCGGAGATATGAGTCGATCACTGCAAGCGAAGTTCCTCAGATTCTTGGAGGATGGCTCATTCACTCGGGTCGGTGGAACTCAGGAAATGAGGGTCCGCGTCCGACTTATTGCGGCCACTAATCGCAACATTGTTGAGGCCATCAAAAAAGGAGACTTTCGAGAAGACCTCTTTCATCGATTAAACGTGATGCAATTTCGCCCACCTCCGTTGAGGGATCGGGTTGAGGATATCCCCTTACTCGCTCGTCATTTTTTAAAAGGCTTTGTGGCTAAACTAGGGCGCAGTATTCGGGATATTTCCCCATTAGCACTGCAGGCACTTCAAGTTCACATCTGGCCAGGGAATGTTCGAGAACTCCGCAATGTTATCGAAAGAGCGGTTATTCTAGAACAATCGGACCTAATTCAGGCGTCGAATCTTCCTGATTTTGAGGTGGAATCTCGGTTGCGTGAAGGTTTAGGGGAGCCCACCGACCGATCTAAGACTGAATCGTTAACCGATGAACTGATTCGCTTCGAGCGCGATATGATTCTTCAGGCTCTCAACTCCATGGACGGTAGCCTCGGAAAAGCCGCGACTTTACTCGGATTAAGCCGTCATGCGCTTCGATATCGAATGAACCGTCTCAGCTTAGGGAGCGCCGGCACCGTTGACGAAGAGGCCGAATCCGGAACAAGCTCTCCCATTCGATGACGGAACCGTTTTTCATCTTTATGCTCGGGGTCCTTGATTCTCAAATTCCGGCTTTGCCTACCTCCGTGGGATCCGTGGGACGGCAGGCACTGGGCGGCATCACTACAGTTTT
The DNA here is from genome assembly GCA_945898055.1 of Akkermansia muciniphila. Lineage (GTDB taxonomy): Bacteria > Verrucomicrobiota > Verrucomicrobiia > Limisphaerales > UBA9464 > SXXZ01. Next base: position 8,506 of record CAMDGV010000099.1, read on the forward strand.
TGCCGCGGGATTCGCCGTGCTGGGGTTGGTCTTGGTCTGGGCTGTTTTTATTCGTAAGTCCGATGCACGACGTCAAAGGGGCACCCTTTCCCAAACTCCAGCAGAATCAATTAAATCGAAGCACAGCCGAAGGCGACGCAGTAAAGAGACCCGCCGTAACGTAACCTTGGCTGAAGCAGGTGGATTGCCGCCGAAAGGATCAGGCGAGATCACGCCTCCGAAATCGTGAAACCAGGCGTCTCAGATCAGATCACGCGGAAAAGTGCATCGAATCTGGCTCTTGCCTTCATTCTTTTGCCTCCCGAGAAACGCGTGGCCATGACTGCTTTGTACGCGTTCTGCCGTCAAGTGGATGATGTGGCTGACGAAGAATCCGTCCCAGTCGATGAACGTCGAAGGCAATTAAATAACTGGCGGACGGACATTGCTGCGGCCTGTGCGGGACGAGCTGTTCAGATGGAAGTTAATTGCGAACTGGCCCCACATATTCATACCTATTCACTGCCTTTCAGTCTCTTTAATGAACTGATTTTAGGCGTCGAAATGGACTTGGACAAGACTCGCTACTCAGATCAAGCCGACCTCGAACTCTATTGCTATCGTGTGGCTAGCGTGGTGGGACTCCTTAGCATCGAAATATTCGGCTATCATGATCCCATTTGTAAGGACTATGCGGTCGCTTTGGGCAAAGCTCTCCAATTAACAAATATCCTGCGTGATGTTGGAAACGATGCCGCCCGAGGTCGCATTTATATTCCAGAAGCGGACCTTGCTCAATTTAAAGTCGATCCTTCGGAAATCTTAAATCACCGATGGTCCGAACGGTTTTTTCAATTAACTCAAGCTCTATCCACTCGCGCTCGATCCCATTATCAACGCGCTAGAATCCTCCTGCCGTCGAACGAGAGGAAGGCCATGCTCTCTGCGGAACTGATGGGAAATGTCTACTGGCATCTGCTCCAGCGCCTTGAAAGATCTCGATTTCAAGTACTTGCCGACACTCCAATTCGCCTTTCTAAGCCACGTAAGCTGACCCTCATCTTATCCGCAGCACTGCGAGCCCGTCTCGGATTTTCATTTTCAGATTATGGATACTGAAAAAGTAATTCAACTCATCGTTAATGCAGACGATTTTGGTATTTCTTCGAGCGCGAATCTTGCCATTGAAAAGGCGCATCGCGAAGGAATCCTCACTTCAGCTAGCCTCATGGTCAACGGGGGGCGATCCAATGATGCGGTCAACATTGCCAAAGCAAACCCCTTACTTTCAGTCGGACTTCATCTCGTTTTGGTCTGTGGCCGATCAACCCTGAAGCCCAGTGAAATCATCGGGTTGGTAGATGAAAAATTTTGTTTCAGCGACAATCCTGTCTTGGCGGGTTTGCACTACTTTTTCCGATCGAGTCTTCACGACTATATTCGACAGGAAATCCACGCTCAGTATCGTGAATTTCGCCTGACAGGACTCGAGCTAGATCACTTGAATGGACACCTGAATTTTCACCTTCATCCTACTGTTTTTAAATTTTTAAAAAAGGACTACCTAGACTTGGGCATCCGCTCCTTGCGACTCACTCGCGATCCCTTCTTCGCAAACTTAGGTTGGGCCCGCGGTCGCTATGTCTATCGGGCGTCTCATGCCCTTATTTTTAATTGGTTATCGAAGCGGGCCGAGAAATCTCTAAAACATCGCTCAATCCACTATGCTCAGTCCACTTTTGGACTACTGCAAAGTGGGCGGATCACTGAGTCCTATCTACTGCAACTGCTCGCTCACCTCACCCCGGGGGTCTGGGAACTTTATTGCCATCCAAACTTCGAGACAAATCGTCATGAACTCGATGCCCTAACCAGTCCCAAAGTCAAAAGTTTGATCCGTGACCGCGGTATTCAACTTTGTCGCTACTCAGATCTTGCCTGATCTGCGGTTCAAGCAAAACGGAGCATCAGACCCCCCTCTCCTTTAATCTTAAAATGATTCGGCTCATCACTGTTCTCATCATAGGGCTTCTTTTTGAGGCCATCGGCGTTGTCTGCCTCAGTCGTGGGCTTCGTGAAATTGGAGAAATGGACCGAATCAGTGTTTCTGAGTTTATTCGACTCATCCGCGCTGCCGTAACAAATCATCAAATGCTTCTAGGTATCACCTTTGAAACCATTTTTTTTGGCTGCCTCCTCTATTTGATGAGTCGTGGCGACGTTAGCTTTGTCTGGCCTCTCACTTCTATCGGTTTCGTTCTGACGACGTTCGCAGCTCGCTGGATTCTTCAGGAAGAGGTTAGTTTACTCCGTTGGTTTGGAGTCAGTCTGATTGTTCTTGGCGCAGGGGTCATTACCTACACCGAGAAATTTAAATCTCCCAAGGCCCCGTCAAAGGAACTCGAAGCTCAGGTCGATTTGCGCTGAAATCCGCTTATAATACCTTTCTTCCCGCTTTGAGATCGCGTAGAGGGGCTAAACACCTCAGGAAATGAAGGGGGCAGATCTCTTGTTTGTTTCACTCCGATCCGCGGGCTACAAACTCCACCGCGCCTTTAACTCGCCCTGTTCGCAACTCAACCCGATACGCCCCCCCCGGCTTTAATCGGGGCGCCGAGCCGGGCGGTTTGACTTCCCTCATTCCCGCAGGGATTGAACCATAAAGAAAACCTCGGATCGGCTCAGATCCCTTGCTTGATTCGAGTTTCCAAATTTGTCGCTTGGGTTGGTTGGTTGCGGCTAAATCAAGTTCGAAAACACTCAACTCATTGAGGTGCAAATCTTGATCGAATCCTAACACCACCGGAAGAGGTGTTCCCTCATCTACCTGTCGTGCGGGACGGAAAGACACACTGGCTTGAATAGTTTTTTTACTAAACCAGTCGGTAAACTGGTAAAAATAAATCCCCCCGAGGGAGAATAACAGAAAACAGAGAATTCGAGTTTTACGTTCCATTTCGATGCGAGCATCACGACGAAACCACACCAAAGATCATTCGATCCATCTACAAGAAAAATTTAGCCCACTAATTCAACTACCAGAATTTTATGACATCATCAGAATTCCGAAAAAATTCAATCGCCTCTGCTTTCACACTCATCGAATTGCTGGTGGTCATTGCTATCATTGCGATCCTTGCCGGCATGCTCTTGCCGTCGCTCGGTAAAGCCAAAGGAAGCGCTAAACGGATTTCTTGCGTGAATAATCTCCGTCAACTCGGGCTCTCTTCGACTCTCTATCTAGGCGAAAATAATGGCATCTATCCGGAACGAATTATGGGGCCACGCTGGTGCGAGCGTCTTCTCCCCTTCTATCGATCTGTTCAAATCTTAGTCTGCCCAAGCGACACCGCCGGCGGCAAAAACAAGCCAATCACTGCAGAACCTCGAACAAACTTAGTCGCGGACTCTGCTCCTCGCACTTACATCATCAACGGATGGAACGATTGGCACGAACAACAAATGTTGACCTCTGGCGAAACTTTCAACATGAGTACTATTGTGGGAAAATCGATGAATGAGAACCAAATCATGGAACCGTCTGAGACAATCGTTTTCGGCGAAAAATTATATGAAATAGGTCACTTTTTTATGGATCTAATGGAGGGAAACCTCGGCAATGATAACGAAGCCCTCAACCATGCTGCTCATAATAATCAGAACGGAGCGACTGGTAGCAAAGCAAAATCGGGCGGTTCAAACTTCGCCTTTGCGGACGGCTCCACCCGTTACCTGCGCTTCCGAAAGTCGCTGGAACCTATTAACCTTTGGGCTGTCACCCCGCACTGGCGCACCAATTCACTCAATTGACGATTCCATGCTCGAATTTCCCAATTGGCTCTTCCGTGGGCCTTCGTCTGGTGCAACCGCTGCCACCTCTCATCAACGGCGGTTCCTCGGTATCTCATCAACAAAGTGAACTCGTACACGGGGCGGCCTCGCCTCGGATGGTGACGATGATGGATTAGCAAGTGCATCAAAAGGCACACCTGAAACACCCGGATCCAGTAGAAGCCATCCCACGACGGATTGAGTCGCCCCAACGGCTAGCAGTAACCCAATCCCAGCCCATCGCCAGAGATCAACCCCGACTACTGTCCAAATCGATGCAGCCAGGATCATCAATCCGTCACATGCCCAAAGAAGTCTCGGAATCAAGAGGTTAACAGGAGACCCCGCCGGCAGGAGTCGAAGATCCGCTGACTCCACTGACCCAACGGAGGAAATTTGAGGTGCCCTAGCATCCAAGGGTGGCAACGTCTGGGCTTGAGTCGATTGAAGAAGCAAAGAAACACCAGAGTGAGTCGGTCCATCCACAGGCATTCCTGCTTTAGCATTCTCTTCTGTTTTCGGTCTATTAAATTTGGGCGATAGAGCCCCTGACGCCAGTAGCGTCCCAAGTCCTCGTCCCAATGCAGGTTTCGACATACGATGCACAAATCTGTCTCTGAGATGTTTCCCGGTCCAATCGATTCTAATTTTATTCATCTTCGGCACAGGATAAAAATCACGGATGGGTTCTCGTGCCCGTCTGGTCGATTGCCACATGGCTCAGTGAGAGTCGAAGGTGATGGATGACAACCGCAAGCAGTTGGATCGGACGCCCCTGATGTCGGCCACTGCCGCGCAGAATCTAGCCAGCAACCGCGAGGCGACCTAGTGCAGAAACCTTCTTCAGGATTGCAAAAGCCCGAGAGAAGAGTGGGCGCTTGCAAAGCTGTTTTGGTTGTCCCTGTGGGAGGGAGCAGTCGCTGGCGTCGAGCGAGAAGCCAAACTGGTAGTGCCGATTGCCTCGAAGCCGCGGATACAACGCTCAACCCTTCCTATGATCTGGATTCAGTGACTGCCTCGAGAGGACGCTGAACCTGCGGCCCAGACGAGTCCACGACTCAGCATTTCCAAAAAGACGGGGTCGCGAAAGGTATCGTCCGAATGCCCAAAAGTGGTCCCAAA
>CAMDGV010000100.1 GCA_945898055.1 Akkermansia muciniphila
GCTCAGAGTGCACCTTATTCTAATTCGCTTTCAAGATGAGCTTAAAGGGATTGAAGGTAGAAGCCTGCAAGTAATCCTACAAAAACCGTTCTTTGGATCATCTTGAACGCACCTTGAAACCAGTATTTTGCAGACGTTAGGTTTAGGCGTGCAGGAACCGCGCGGGTTGCTCCACCGCGTACGGTTCGACCCGTTGCGGTCGCTCCCCGAGTGCCGCGCTCTCCGGCGCTCCGCATCACGCAATCGCTTTTCGTATCACATTTCCGGCCACGTCGGTGAGACGCTCGTTGCGGCCGTTGTGACGGAACGTCAGGCGTGTGTGGTCGAGACCGAGCAAATGCAGAAGGGTCGCGTGGATGTCGTGCACGTGCGCTTTTTCCGACTCGGCGCGCAAGCCCACGGCGTCAGTTGAACCGATCACCTGTCCTCCCTTGATCCCGCCGCCGGCGAGCCACATCGAAAAGCCGTGCGGGTTATGGTCGCGACCGTTCGCGCCTTCGCTCATCGGCATGCGACCGAACTCGCCGCCCCAGATCACCAGCGTCGAATCGAGGAGGCCGCGTGATTTCAAATCTTTCAACAGGCCGGCGACGGGCCGATCACTCTGCGCACAAAGTTTGGAGTGGTTGCCATCCATGTCGGCGTGGCCGTCCCAGCCGTTGGTGTCGCCACAGTAGAGTTGCACAAATCGCACACCCGCCTCGAGCATCCGGCGCGCCAGCAAACAGCGCAGTCCGAACTCCTCGGTGATTTTTTGGTCGAGGCCATAGAGTTTTTTAGTGGCCTCGGTTTCACGGGAAATATCCACGACGTCAGGTGCGTGTTGCTGCATGCGAAACGCCAACTCATAGGCCCCGATGCGGGCCGCGAGTTCAGAGTTCTCCTCGCCCGCCGCGAGATTTTCCCGGTTGAGCTGATTAATAAAATTAACCGTTGCCGCTTGCTGTGCATCGGAGATGCCGTCGGGCGTATTAAGATTGAGGATCGGCGACGCACATCCCCGCAAAATTGTGCCTTGGTAGGCGGCGGGCATGTAGCCGTTGCCCCACGCCGGCGCGCCCCCCTTCACCCAACCCGAGGGATCGGGCATGACGACGAAGGCGGGCATATTTTGGTTTTCCGTGCCGAGCCCATAGGTCGCCCACGAGCCGAGACTCGGCCGACCCATGAGAATCGAGCCGGTGTTCATCTGGTAAACGGATTCGGGATGAGTGACGCTGTCACCGTGACAACCGCGCAACACGCACAGTTCGTCGGCGCACGAGGCGATGTGCGGCAGGAGATCGGAGATTTCGGTGCCGGACTGTCCCCGCGACCGAAACTCCCGGAGCGGTGCGAGCAGCTTGTTTTTCGCGACGGCCCGGCGGGTCTTGAACGTGCCGAACGATTCCGGAATCGGCTGGCCGGCGAGCCGGATCAGATCGGGCTTCGGGTCGAGCAGGTCCACATGGCTCGGACCGCCCGACATGAAGAGGAAGATCACGCGTTGCGCCTTGGCGGCGAAATGCGGCAGTTTCGAGGCAAATGGATTAACGAGGCCCGACGCCGGCGCGGCGAGCAGTCCTTCGCGGCCGAGCAGAGAGGTCAGCGCCACCATCCCAAAGCCACCACCGGCATGACGCAAAAACGAACGGCGGGACGTGGGGCGCGTCGCAAATCCTCCGGGGCCGCAGCAAGGTTCAGTCGACATAGACAAATGCGTTGAGGTTAAAGAGCCCGCGGCACAGCTCGCTGAGCGGTGAGCGGGCGAGAAATTCCACCGAGAGCCGGCGCTCCATCGCGGTGGGCGGGCGACCGATAATGAGGCGATAGGCCAACGTGACACGCCCTTCGGGCGAGTCGGCTGCTGCGGTCAACCGCTCCGCTGTGCGCGCCGCCGCCGCCAAGACTTCTTCCGCGTTGAGTAAGGTCAGTGACTGCGGCGCCGTCGTGCTCCGCTCGCGCGCCGAGCAGCTCAGGTTGTTGTCGGGCGCATCGAACACCTCGAGGAAGGGAAACCGCAGGTTTCGCCGCGCAAAAATATAGAGGCTGCGCCGCGTGTGTTCGCGCGGGTCGGGGCTCGCGATCCAACCCTTGGCGCCCTCAAACAGATCTTTCGGAATCGGCGGGAAAACTCCGGGACCGCCGACCTCCAGATTCAGTTCACCGCTGATCGCGAGGAGACAGTCACGGATCACCTCGCCCTCAATCCGCAGCCGATTCATGCGCCCATAGAGGCGATTCTCCGGATCGCGGACCACCTCGGCCGCGGCGACCGTGCTGGCCTGCTGATAAGTCGCCGAGAGCAACATGAGCCGGTGCATGGCTTTCAAACTCCAGCCTTGCCCAGTAAACTCTGCCGCCAGCCACTCGAGCAGCGCCGGATGCGTCGGCTTTTGCCCATGCGTGCCGAAGTCACTCGGGGTGCCGACCAGCCCGCGACCAAAATGATGCTGCCATATTCGGTTCACCATCACACGCGCCGTGAGCGGGTGCGCCTCGCTCGCTACCCAATGGGCGAGCGGCGCGCGCACGTTTTCCTCCACCTCGCTCGCCGCAGCACCGCCCCTGGATAGCACCTGCGGAAACCCCGCCCGCACTTCGTCTCCGGGCTGATTGTAATCACCGCGGTGGAGCACGTGCGTCTTCGCCGGCGCCCCGTTTTGCAGCGCCAGCGTGGCGGGCAGCGGTCGTGACTTAGGAAACGGTTTCAACTCCGCGAGCAGCACCGCGTGCCGGTCTCGGTCGGGCTTTTTCATCGCAGCGCCGATTTCCGTGGCCGCGACCGCCACCAAATGGGCGGTTTCCAAGACTAGGTTTTCCTGCTCGGTCGTGCGTTGCTCCTTCGGCACTCCATGCGCCGCTTGCGCTTCGGGCGAGAGCTTCGCCAGTTTTCGCTCGAAGAGCGTCTTTCGCTGCGGTTCCTCCAACGCGAAAATCTGGGTCTGCACCGCTTGGGTCTGCTCGCCGTAGGCGGCCATGGCCGTCTCATGCGCGCGGCTTTCCGCTGCGGTGGGCACCGGCAGATCATAACGGAATTTCGTCGCAGCAAAAAACGCCTGCAGCCGATAGTAGTCGCGCTGCGCGATCGGCTCGAACTTGTGGTCGTGACAGCGCGCGCAACCGACGGTGAGACCGAGCAACGCGAGCGCGGTCGTGTCGGTCATGTCATTCAGGGTATTGCGCCGGCGTTGCACCTGATCGGCGGAATCGACCATGTCGGGTCCGAGGAGGTTGAACGCCGTCGCGATCTGCGCATCAGGATCGCCCGGGAAAAGTTCATCACCCGCCAACTGTTCACGGATGAAACGGTCGTAGGGCTTGTCCGCGTTCAAGGCCCGCACCACGTAGTCACGGTAGCGCCACGCGTTGGGCCGCGCCGCATCGTGCTCGAAGCCGTCACTCTCCGCAAAGCGGGCCAAATCCAACCAGTGTCGCCCCCACCGCTCGCCGTAGTGCGGCGACGCCAGCAACCGGTCAACGAGCGTCTCATAGGCCCGCGGCGACGCGTCGCGCACAAACGCATCGATCTCTGCCAGGGTCGGCGGCAACCCGACGAGATCGAGGGTCACTCGGCGGATCAGCACCTCACGGTCAGTTGGCACCGCAGGGCTGCGACCCTTTGCCTCCAAGCCGGCCAAGATAAACGTATCGAGCGGCGATCTGGGCCACGCGGCCTGCTTCACCACCGGCAGCTTGGGTCGGACCACCGGTTGAAACGCCCAGTGAGACCTATCCGCCTCGGTGAGGGCAAAGGCGGCTCTGGTCGGTGAGGCTCCATCCGCCGCGATTTCCGTCTGGCGGAGTTCTCGAGTGTAAATTGCTCCGTCACGAATCCACGCCGCAATTATCGCGATTTCCGCCTCCGGCAACTTGTCTTTCTTGTGCGGCATCCCGGGCTCTTCTTCGTGGGTGATCATCCTTTGGAACAAACTCACCTCCGGTCGGCCGAGGACCACCGCCGCCCCACTCTCACCCCCGCGCAGCAACGCCGCGTGCGTCGTGAGGTCGAGCCCCGCTTTGGTTTTCGCACCGCCGTGACAAGGCACACAATGTTGCTCGAGCAGCGCCAGTGCCGTGGGCGGATGTGGGTTTCCGGATTGCGCCTGCGCCGGCAGGGACGTGCACAAGGCTACGCCCAGCGTGAATCCGAAACGGATACGCCATCGCCAACGAGTCAGCCTGACGGGAAATAAGAACACGGGGATAATGACCACTTCAGGCTCACCGACTGAGTAACGCGAATCAACCCTTGGTTATTAAAATTAACAGGAAATTGCTTTTTTGACGTGGAGGGGAAGGTCACCGTGGTAAGCTTCCCTTTTTCAAAATTAAGGGCTTCGCCGGGACGAACTTCTTCACGCGGGAGGGCCCTCGAAGCCCGGTTTTTCTGAAAGCGTGGGTATTGGGACGTGCCAATTCGGCACAGATCACGCCCGATATTCCCCATGAGTGGAGTGAGGCGAACCCATGGCTTCCGTGGCTATTTTGGCAGGCGGGGCGGGCAGGGCAAACGTCAGGGCGCGGGCGATTTTCGCGCGGGAGACGCTGCTGTGGCCCTCGTCTTGGATCATCGCGTAGCGCTCGGCGATCTTTACGGGATCGCTGCCGAGGTATTCCTCCTCGCTGGCGGAAAGGTTGAGGATTCTCATGTTGAGCGCGACGGCACGGGCGCGCTCGGCGAAGGCAGGTTCGTCAGCGAGCACCGCCTTGTCGCCCTGCCAGATCGAGGGACTTACCGCGATGTAGGTGCTGTAACGGGTCGGGTTGCGGAGCAGGCTGCGCCCCACGGTGAAGGCCGCCGAGAGATTTGCCGTAAAGCATCTGCCGCACGGGATCGACAGGATAGCGAGACGCCACAAAAGGTTTCACCTCGTCTTCGATCGCTCGGAGGAATTCGTCGCAGCGGCCGGAACCATTGGGAAAGATCATCGGGTCAGCTTTCATCGTCATGTCGATGCTCCGCTGGCGGTGAACCTCAGCGTCTTCTTCAGGCGGATAGCTGATGCCGACAATGATGGTCGGTTCAAAGAGGCCGCTGCCCCAAGTCGCTGGGGCTGACGCCGCACGAAAATACCAATTGCCGTCGAGCACGCAGAGCACCGGGTAAACGTGGTTAGGCTCTACATTCACGGGAGCAGATATTATCAACCGGTAGATCAGACCGTTGATGCGCGAGGCGAGGTCAAATTGTCGCTCCCTGGGCCCAGCGACCGGCCCAGTTTTGCGGACAATGGAAGCTGCGACCGAACTATTCTGTGTTATTGAATTGATAGGAAAGGATCCAACCTTAAGTTTGGCGGCTTTCCCTTCCTGCCCTCGGTTGGCGGCTAGAAAAAGGGCGAGCACAAAAGCAGTGAAGAATTGAATTGAGAGGCTGAGCAGGAAACAAGTGGTAGTCAGTGAAAGGGCAGCCAGCCGACGCGGAAACGTGCGGTTGGGCGGGAAGAATTGAAGCAGGGTGGATAGGTGTATTGGTGGGCCGTCGTGGATCCCGCAATAACGCTGAATCTGGTGAACCGGGTTCCATCCCTATCTGAGGGAACGGCCGCGAGCGACTACCCGCCTCGAAGGACAAATTCGCCACATGGAAACCGGCCCTTGGGGGCGCCAAGGGACAGGTGATTTTTTTGTGTGGACGAAGGCCCACCAGCAAGGTGGGCGAGTCTCCGACGAGGCAGGCTTCAAAAGCAATTCACCCGCCTCTTGGCCGCACTTTACCAGTTCTCTGGGTGAGGCTCATGGTCGTTGTTCCATCGACGGCGTGTCTCGGGATTGGGAGCGGTAAATCGGATTGGGGTGCCATTTTCCACGTGTCCGTCGCACAAGGAAAACTGGAGCGTACCGTTGTGGGGAATTCCCGGATCCGGGCCCCCTTTTTTGTTACGTGGCGGGAACAGGGGGGGCAAATTGTCGAGAACCGCTAACAGGTCGCTTGGCGCAACGACCGACGAATCCGGCAAGGCGCCGTGAACGGCGTCTCCACCCAAACCCAGGTTAGGAACTCGCGTTGGCCCGCCAGATCCGAAGAGATTTCCCTTATAAGTTCCACCCTTTATCGACGGGCAATTGAGAATCGGTGGGTGAACGTTATTGGTAAACGTTGGGTCGAGTGGTTGAAACCAAGTGGACTGCATGAGCTTGAGATTGGAGTACTGCGGATAGTGGTGATTTTCACTGAGGTAGACCGCCAGTAACGTACCCAGTTGTCGCAGATTATTAACGCACACGGCGGCCTGGCCACGGTATTTGGCCTTAGCGAATCCGGGTAAAAGCATTGCAGCCAAGATAGCAATAATTGCCATCACCACGAGTAATTCGATCAACGTAAATCCACCGCGACGATGGGGATGATGACAATTCATAAGAAACGAAGAAGAGGAACCGGGTTGAAATGATTGAGGAGACGATTCTCTTGAAAGCTAAGTAGTTTGCTATCGGTACAAAAGTTCTCTTTCAATTAATAGAAAATTGCCTTTTTGACCTAGAGAGGAAAGTTCTTTAGTTCTTCAGAAGAATCATTTCCCTGGATATCAGGGTAGATCGTCACAAACTGCCTGCCACGCCGTTCCGGTGGGTGGTGATCATGTTAGAAACCTTGGCTGGGTGCCGATTGCCGCTTGGGCGTCGGTACGAACGAATTGGGAACCGGACCATGTCTGGCAGCCGTTCATCGAGCGTCTTAGCGCCCAAGGAATCGCCCCAAGGCTCGGGCATCAATCCTTTTTCGGCTTGCCGCTGTCAACCGGGCGCGTGCGGCGACGTTGAGCACCCTCACCGGAAGGCTGAATATTTTCGGACGCTAAACCCGTCCATCCCGGCGGCGGTCGGGATTCCTTCGACCCGGCGACCCGCCTCAAACTTATGCATAGATTCATTCGAACCTCCTTCAACCGGCTGTTGATCATCCTCATCGCCTTTTCGACTGTTCACCGGAACTCCGCCGCGGAGAATCAACCACCTACTTTTCAGCCTCTGGCCGAGCCTGAATTTCAGCAGCGATTCAAGGATTGGAACCAAAACGTAGACGATTCCGTCCGAACTCATCGGGCGCAGGAAATGTTCTTCCGCCGTGGGCTGTCGAGTGCGCAGGTTCGGCGACTCGCGCAATCCATCTCCGACGAGGATCGCCGCGTCGAATTCGTGGTGTCAGCCTTTCACCGCACCGTGGATCCGGAAAACTTCTATGACGTTTATGACGCCTTCCAGACCTTTTCCAAAGTCTTTCGAATGCACGATCGAATCACGGCCATGAAACGTGTGGCCCCGAGGCCGATGGTAATTACGGGACCGGCGCCGCTGAGCAATGAGGAACTCGCCGAAATAGTCACGACCTTGCGACACGAGAGTTTCGACACAGCCCGGCTGTCGATGCTTGGGGCGACTGGACGGAAGGCGAAAGGACGGATCTCCTCGGCGCAGGTGGGCGAGCTTCTCGATCTCTTTTCGTTCGACAATCAGCGCATCGACGCCGCGAAAATCGCAGCGCCCTGGGTCCATGACCCTGAAAACCTGTTCGTTCTTTACTCAAAGTTTAATTTCAATCAGCACAAGGAACAACTCACCCTGATCATTGCTGGGCGAAATACACCACCCCTGGAACGTCAGCGATGAAGCGGGGACGAATTCTGAGGAGTCACCGCTTTTCCTCTGGGGCGCCCGAATCCAAAGCGGCGACGTCGACGACTCCGTTGCACGCACTCCAGAACTTTCTCACCTCATTGGGAACGTCCCGTTAGGCGGTAGTTTGAGACTAGGCGGTGGACTGCGTTGAGTTTGCAACCGGTAACAAAGCTGCGAGTTGCCCCCGTTAGTCGAGGCGGTTGGATGTTTGACGCCATCCTGCTGCGGGAGAGTTTCTCAAGACTACAAATCGAAGCATGAGAAATAAATCTCGGGCGAGGGGGGGCGAGGAAGCGCGATCAGGCAGCCATGAAGCGCGGGAGCGGATTGTCATGGCCTTCGACGTGGAATGCGACGATGGCTCGCTGTTTGACCGATTTCCGCTTTTCGGGCACTCGAAAACAGGCTCTTTTGCCACTTCTGCGACAGTGATAAACGTTGATGACCCCGATGAATAGTTGAGAGGTAAAAAGTGGGTAAAACGGCGGCGGAGTAGAACTGTCTAGCCCGGCAAAACGCCTAAAATCGATTCCTAGAGCGTAGACGTGGAGAGGCGATTTTGCCCTCCGTGCCGCTGTTTCGTTCCGAGGTTTTCGCCGAGGAAGTGAGTCGAAAGTATCTGGGGCCGAGCGAAAAGCGAGGTGGAAACTGCTGGTGGCGACGATGGGCTTGGCGGATTTCGGACATCGCTACACGGCCAAAAACAGGGGGTGATACGGTTGGGTTTGTTGAGACTAGGTGTCGAAAATTTCTCCTTGGTTTAACAAAATCTCAGTAAACAAAGGATGGTCGGGACGACAGGATTTGAACCTGCGACGTCTTGGTCCCAAACCAAGTGCTCTACCGGGCTGAGCTACGTCCCGAAACCGAAGGGCGAGTATTCTTGGATTTATGCGTTCAGGCAACGGTTTTTCTAAATTGGATGCACGAAAAAATGAGGGTATGGGTCGGTAAACTTTTGGAAAGCCGTAACAAGGGGTGAGATCCGGAAGTCAGCTACGCGCTCAATTATTGGCATTTATCGCCGCCTCAAGCCAAATATCTGAATCGGAAGTGACTCAATTTAAGCACGGATTCAGAGAGCTAAGTCGTTCCCTTGGGATCGGCACGGAGGCAACATTGGGTTCGGAATACCCGATAGATTTGTCGAGGGCACCTTACTAATTGACGGGATTTCAGAGTCTTTTGCGCACCCACGATCAACCTATTCTTTGCTTCAATTTTCCGGGTGAGCGCCAGATTGAGCGCAGCGGCGGGTTTGCGATGGCGCAGTATTTATAGTGGTTGCAGTTTTTCAACGACCAGTGTTCGCGCGCCGCTAGGGCTGGCCAGATTGGGTCGGCGAGTGGCCTCCAAGACCAGGAAACGGCGCAGTTGCACCACCCGCTTCAAGCATTTGGAGCGGGTCACCGGATCCCAGCCCAGGGTTTGAGCCCGCCCTTGCAAATGTCAGTCCGCCGCGCACCAGCCCAACCCGCCCACTAGGTTCCCGTGTTCCCATACCGACTGACAGAGCCGATCCTCGGCTTCGCATCCCGCCACCAACCCATGTTCTCGGCCGGCCGCTTTGGCCTGCCGCCATGGTGCGGTCAAATGGGCTACTTGAAGGGCAGCTTACCCAATGGTTGCCCCTGAGTCTCGTTGTTTAAACCGTCAGGTGTCTTCACCACCGTAGGACCGCATTTTCAGCGGCTCATGTTTAGCCGTTTCTTTCCCTCCATTCTCATCGGCCCTTTCCAACTACCAGCCAAACGCGTTGGTCCGCGGTAATTGGACAGAAAACCCTGTTGCACCGGGAGGCCTTACCCCGATACTTGGGTTCGTCTTAATGATCGAATGGCACATCCAGTCGCGGGCTCACGTTTGCAAGATCACCGGTCGTCCGTTTACCCACGGTGAGGCCTATCATACGGTGTTACTCGATGCGAAGACCGGATTTGAACGGCTTGATCTTTGCGCTGATGCTTTTAAAAATCAATCTGCTGAGATTTTGGCCCGTCAAGGGTTGGTATCCCATTGGCGAGGAATCTATGAACCCCCTCCTGCAGTAGCACCCGATGCCATTCAAAAGGAGGATGCCGAGTCTCTCTTGCGAAAGTTATTGGAACAGCCTGACGAACGTTATGCGGGTGCGACTTACATTCTCGCGGTGATGCTGGAGCGGAAACGAATCTTGCGGGTTAAGGCACAGTCTCGTGAGTCTGGTCGGCGGGTGTTTGTTTATGAGCATCCTCGGTCTGGAGATCTTTTCACTATTGCGGATCCGGATTTGCAATTGTCCCAACTTGAACACGTGCAGCGAGACGTTTCGCAACTCTTGGAGTATGGTATTCCCGGTGTGCAACCCGATCTGCTGACCCTAAATGCTGGATTCAGCGAAGAACCCATTAGTCACCCCAGTGGTGTCGAGACACCTCCACCGGAGACGCTCGTTTCTGTTTAACAACTAACGGGTTGCGCGTTGAGGATTGCCGCAGGCAGTCTTCTGCGAGCGACCTGCCATTGAAATGCTGGAAATTACCGAACTAGAAGCAGCCCTTGGATATCACTTTTGTGATCCTAATTTGCTTATTTTAGCTCTAACTCATCCTTCCCTGACTCGCGAAGGTGCTGACGGTCAAAATCATAATCAACGCTTAGAATTTCTCGGTGATGCGGTGATTCAAGTGGTGGTAACTCGAGAACTTTACGAGCGATTTCCAAATCTTGGCGAGGGCGATCTGACTCAAGCCCGCGCGCGTTTGGTTAATCGCACTTCTCTTGCGGTTCAGGCTCGGCGACTCAATCTGGGGCGGTATGTGTTGTTGAGTCGTGGTGAGGATGTCAGTGGTGGACGAACTCGGAACTCGACCTTAGCCGACGCCTTTGAGGCCGTGGTTGGCGCCGTTTATTTAGACGGTGGATTAGTGAAAGTGAGTGAATTGTTAATTCGACTGTTGCGGGAAAGCGGTTCTGATCTGAATGAAGCTCTTAACCTCTCCAATCCTAAGGGAGAATTGCAGGAGTTTTTGCAGATTAATTCGCCCGAGGCGCCCTGTTATCAGCTAATTTTAGCTGAAGGCCCTGACCATAATCGCACCTTCAAGTGCGCGGTTTTGCATCATGGAATCGAACTCGCCCGCGGACTGGGGCACAGCAAAAAGGCGGCCGAGTGTCATGCGGCCCTTCTCGCCTTACAAATTCTTAGGGATGGGGTAAAATCCTGAGTTGCTCCGCTGCTTCAGCGGTTGGAAGTTGTGCAGCGAAAGTGCTCGAACCCAATAAGCAACTTCGGAGTAAGTGCCGACTAAACTTTTACTGTGATGAGTGCTGGCAACAGGGATGCCGAGACGAGTTGACGCGGTGAGGAATTAGTGTGTTTTTCCAGAGGGATAGCCGACTCAGGCACGGTTTACGGCAGCGGCGACCTCGCATACATTTCAGCACTTGCCCTAATCGGAAGGTTTGACCGCGCTACCCCCTTCCGTGGAGTATGTCTAGCTTTACTAGCAAGTGCCGCCCATGGCCGAAGAATGTTCCATCTCCGAAAATTCACCCCGTAAGGATCTCCTCGGGTTGACGCGACCCCAATTGATCGACCTGACCTCTCTTTGGGGTTTTTCTCGAATCCACGCAGTGACCCTTTGGAACGAACTCTATCAAAGGGGGCATCGCGCTTTTACCGTACGGGATCGATTGCCTACCCGATTTCTACAACGCGTCGCAGATGAATTAGATTTCACTTTTCCCTCGGTGGCTCGGGAAACCCATTCATCCGATGGATTCACTCGCAAATACCTCTTAGGTCTGGGTGATGGGCATCAGATCGAGACAGTCCTCATGCGTTACCGTGGCCGCACAACCGCTTGCGTCAGTTCTCAAGTCGGTTGCGCAATGGGATGTGTCTTTTGTGCTACCGGCCAAATGGGGTACACTCGCCACCTCACAACCGCCGAAATCGTAGCTCAATCTCTTCATGTCGAATCTGTGCTACGTGAAACAACTCCCGATCCTTCGACACCTCATCTCTCGGCTCCAGCCCTCTGTCGGCCAGAACATCCCTCAGTTTATCACCGCCACGAACGATTGCGTAATCTCGTTTTTATGGGCATGGGTGAACCGTTGCATAACTACGATGCAGTCATGCAAGCGGTAGATATCCTATGCGAACCTTCTGGATTGGCTTTAGGTGGGGAACGAATAACCATTTCGACCGTCGGTGTCGTTCCAGGAATCCGCCGTCTGGCGGCCGAAAGCCGCCCATCGCATCTCGCTGTTTCTCTTCACGCTGCAACGCAAGAGGAACGCGCCCTCCTCGTCCCCGTCGCGCGGCGATGGCCGCTCGATGAACTGATGGATGCCTGTCGAGAATACACGGCACGACGGATGCGGCGCATCTTTTTTGAGTGGACACTGATCGAAGGACGAAATGATCGAGCTATCGATGCTCATGCCGTTGGATCACTGTTAAAAGGAATTCCCTCCCAGGTGAACCTAATTCCACTTAACCCAACTGGAGGCTATGATGGGCGTCCTACGGAAGGGAACGGTGCGCGTCTTTTTCAAGACATTCTTCGTGAGTACGCCATTCCCAGCACCGTCCGCCAACGGCGTGGAATAGATATTGCAGCAGGCTGCGGTCAATTGGCTATCGCTGGTTGATAAATTGAGCAGGAATTGGAACTTATCCAGAAAGACCCGCCGCCTCTGAACAGGGTGCCGAAAGCGTCAACGGTCGTTGGGTCGAGTCCTCGACCCAGTGCTGCATCAATTCCGATGGAAAAGTCACTGAGGGATTTGACACTCGCCGGTGTCGTGCTTGACGTGGGGATCGAAGTAGAGGTTTGTGCCCACGGCGTCGCCCAACCAGTGATGATTGGCCCAAGAGCGTCTGGATCAACTGGGGATCGGCGGCCAACGCCTGGAGCTTTTCCCGTTGGTGGGTCGGATAGCGCACGCCCGGGCCGAGGATCAGTTCCAAATCCTCCCAATGGAGGAACTTGGTCTGTTCGATATGGGCTGCTCCCAGCCGGAGTGCCGCGAGCCATTGGGCGAAGATGTCCTGGGTGTTTCCACTGACCTTCGAAATGGCCCCAGCAGCGCGGCAAAGATCAAAACTCCGGCGTGCTCGCACCCGTAATTACTCGGTTGGGGATCCTGAGGAAAAAAGGGAGAGCACTGCGGGTTGTGGGCGGGCGACGGACCGACCCTGCAGGAGGCGAACCCTTTCTTCCAGAGAACTCTGCAAAGCTCGGCCGGAGCGACCCAGCGTCTTGGGATCGAGGGTGAAGGTCTCGCACAACGAGCAGAGTTTGACGCCACTGTGGTCGAGGCGACCCAGCAGCAACTTGTAACTCCCCGCCTGGGTATCTTCGGGGACGATCTCGATGATTTCGAAGCCGTAGTAGACCAGAAGTTGCTGGTGTTCCCCATCGTGGTAGACGGTGAGCAGGGGATTGCGCTTATCGGCGCCGAGGATCAATTGACCGGAGGGCGGCAGCGGTGCCGAGCGGGCGGGTCTCGACGCCGAATGTCGATCCGAAGCGGCGGCCTGAATCGAAATCACCGGCGCTGTCGGTGCCATCAGCGTGGGTGGCACCGCAGCAACCAGCTCGGGAAACAAGTCGCTACTTTCATCGTCTGGCATTCCCAAGGAGAAGTCTGCCTTCGCAAAAAATCGCTCAAAATTCAGGGATTTGAACTCGCACCTGATTCCTAGGCTTTACCCCCATTTTTCTGAGGTCTGA
>CAMDGV010000101.1 GCA_945898055.1 Akkermansia muciniphila
ATGAGGCTTGATATCAAGAAGGTATTCCCCAAAGATCCTTCAAGGTTCGAGGGATTTCGTCTAGTCCGCTTGATTGCTGCTCTCTTTTTATTAGTGATGGTTGCGCGGAGTTGTGTTCACCTCTTTGCAGCAGATGGCGGTGCTCAGAGAATTGCTGGCATTGATACATCTGTTGAAGGCGGAAATAATATCATCGCGATATTTCATCAATGGGGCGCAATACAACTTATTCTCGCCGTGCTCCTGCTTGTATTGTTTCTCCGTTATCCAGGATTCACCCCATTAATTTTGTTCACTATTGCGCTTGATCCAGTCATGCGTTTTATTGCCGGACAGATGATGAGTTTGACCACCACAGGAACACCACCCGGTGAAGCATTAAATGGGGCAGCATTTTATCTGCTTTTGATTTTGTTCATTGCCTCGTTAGCGATTAAGAAAGAGAGAAACTGAAGTTTTTGGCGGATATGGCGTATAAGCGTCGATGTCTGGTTTTAGTGATTTGGATCCTTGTAACAGTGGGCGTGAGTGGGGCTGCAAAGTCAGCTGGAACGGCCTTTAGCTCTTCATTTGAACTGCTTGATAAGAAAGTTCAGACCTCAGAAAATTCGGGGTAAATCCCCAAAATCAGGTGAGACTTGAAATCCCTGAATTTCGGGTAATTTTGCTGAGGCTTGCTCAGGTTC
Source organism: Akkermansia muciniphila (assembly GCA_945898055.1). GTDB lineage: Bacteria > Verrucomicrobiota > Verrucomicrobiia > Limisphaerales > UBA9464 > SXXZ01. The sequence continues at coordinate 687 of CAMDGV010000101.1, forward strand.
CAATCCGGACTTTGAGGTCGAGTTCCGAACGGTGCGCGAGGCGAAAGCGGAGTCGTCGGCCCGGGAGTTTCGAGTGCGCCAGTGGCCGCTGATCGAGGGTCTCGAGGGCCTGACTCACCCTGCGTTTAAATTCGCCGCCGTAGCTGCCACCAGGCAAGAGGTGGATCAGGACCTCGGTTGAACTGACTTCCAAGACTCCAGGAGAGTTGGCTCGGCGACGAAGCCATTTTCCGAGGTAATAAGCTGTAAATACGGGTCCGCCAGCACACGTTCGAACCCCCCATCGGCGTAGATGCCCCGATCCACGATCATCGTGAGCACCCGCTCCGCCGGCCAGTTCAGGGTGGCGCGAGCCCGCTGCACCACGCCAAAGAAACGTTCCCGCAGGTCGGCAAAATTGTCGGTGGTTTCCAAATAAATCGGCGCGCCCGGGGCCGTGTGAATAAGATCACTTTGCAGGATCTTATCGGCGAAACAGTTCTTCGAACATTAGCCCTTCAACCCATTCTGCTCGTCGGTGTCGTGTTTGACGTGGGGATCGAAGTAGAGGTCCGTGCCCACGGCGTCGCCCAACCATTGCTGATTGGCCCAAGAGCGCCTGGATCAACTGGGGATCGGCGGCCAACGCCTGGAGCTTTTCCCGTTGGCGGGTCGGATAGCGCACGCCCGGGCCGAGGATCAGTTGATCCGCGGGTGCTGGGCGCAAGGCTTTCGCCGCTGCTCGGGGATCCGAAGTCGCAGGCTGAATCGAAATCGCCGGATCTGCCGGTGTCCCCAGCGACCAGTCCTAGAAATAAGTCGCTATTTTCATCGTCTGGCATTCCCCACGATAAGTCGGCTTCCGCAAAAAGTCGCTCAAAACGCAGGGACTTGGACTCGCACCTGATTCTTGGGCTTTACCCCCATTTTTCTGAAGTCTGGATTTCAATGGACCGCAAGCGGTGGATTGGACAGCGAAGCGGCCTTGAGTTAGAGCGGAATGAGGATGAAAACCTGACGAAGGCAATGACGATGGTAAGGTCAGGTCTCGGCGAGGATTTCGCGTAGGGTATTTAGGCAGCGAGCGTTTTCAGCGGGTGTCCCAACCGAGATGCGCAACCAGTCTGGAAGTCCGTACCCTCCCATGGGCCGGGTGATCACACCCCGTTTTTGGAGTGCGGCGAAGACGGCAGATCCCTTTCCCGTCTTTACCAAAACAAAATTCGCGTGAGAGGGAACGAAGGGCAGGCTGAGAGAGGCGAAAGCTTGTTGGAAGTAAGCTATCCCTAATCGATTGTTGTCTCGGGTACGAGTTGGGTGATCGAAATCTTCAAGAGCGGCGAGTGCTCCAGCTTGGGCGATCGAGTTGATATTGAAGGGTTGACGTACCTTTTCCATGATGGCGATTAGGCTGGGAGAGGCAATCCCGTACCCGAGTCGAAGACCGGCAAGGCCATGAATTTTGGAGAAGGTGCGACAAAGGATCAGGTTGGGATAGGCGCCATCGCGGATGGCAGGCAATAGGTCCACTGCATCGTCGAGAAATTCCACATAAGCTTCATCCATGACGATGAGGACATCGCGGGGAACTCCATCGAGAAGACTTTGAATAGCGGCGCCAGAGGAACGAGTGCCGGTTGGGTTATTAGGATTAGCAAGGAACACTGCAGCGGTCGCTGGAGTGATCGCTTGAAGCATAGCTGGGATGTTTGCGCCGAAGTCGACTGCGGGCACGGTGACGAGGCGGGCTCCGAACAAGGCACTGACGATGGGATAGACGGCAAAGCAGAACTCAGAGACGACAATCTCGACCCCAGGCTGTAGGATGACGTGGCCCACAAATTCCAAGATTTCGTTGGAGCCATTACCGAGGATCAGGTTGGCAGGTTCGAGACCGAGTTGGTGAGCTAAGCGTTTTTTGAGGATGGAAGCTGATCCGTCTGGATACAGATGAAGTTGGCGAACCGCTTTTTCCATCGCGGCAATTGCCTTGGGAGAAGGTCCAAAGGGATTCTCATTGGAAGCCAGTTTAATAATGCTTGCCGGGTCGAGTCCGTGCTCATGTGCGACGTCTTCAATCGGGCGGCCTGGCACATAGACAGGCAACGAAGCTAGGAAAGGGTTTAAACGTGGGGACAGGTCCTTCATTTGATGTCAAAGAGTTGCTCTGAGTCGGATTTGATGCAAGGAGGTCTATTTCCGGGGCTTGACCTCAAGGGACTGGACCGGATTGTGTGAGCCATGCGTGTCTTGATTTTGGGTTGCGGCTATGTGGGGTTAGCTTTGGGGCGTCGTTTAGTGGCGTCGGGTTGTTCTGTGGTCGGATTACGACGCAGCAAAATCGCTGATCAAGAACTGATTGCCTCGGGCATTGAACCGGTTCAGGGAGATATCACGTGTCTGGCTGATTTGGACCGCTTAGATGGGGGGTTTGATGGAGTTATCAATACAGTTTCCTCGAGCCGCGGTGGGGCGGATGTTTATCGCCATGTTTACTTAGGAGGCGCAAAGAATCTAATAACTTGGGCCCGGGATCGAGCCATCCGTCGGATGATCTACACCAGCAGTACAAGTGTGTATGGCCAGACTGATGGAGGTTGGGTTTCGGAGACGGATCCTGCCGAGGCAGCGGGAGAGACCGGGCGCCTTCTCTTGGCGACAGAGTCAGTTTTTATGGAGGCGAATTCATCGAATGGGATGGAGGTCGTGGTGTTGAGAGTCGGAGGAATCTACGGGCCGGATCGAGGTCACTTATTTAGGCAATTTCTTGCGGGTGAAGCCCAGCTAGAACTAGGAGGAGGACGCTGGATCAATATGATTCATCGCGATGACGTCGCTGGGGTGATTGAGACCGTCTTGAGGTTAGCCAATCCCCAAGGCCTCTACAATGCAGTGGATGATGAACCGGTTTTGCAGGGGGATTTTCTCGCATATTTAGCCAATGAAACGGGGCGCTTGCTGCCGCCAGTGGTTGAAACCAGTGTTTCGGGTGGAAACCGGAAGAGAGGTATTACCCACAAGAAAGTCTCCAATCGACGTTTGCGAACGGAGGCGGGTTGGGTGCCTTTGTATCCGAATTTTCGGAAGGGGTATGCAGCCCAAATTGAGGAGAGCCAGAAAAGAATCTGAAGGATCGAGTCGCCCTCTAACCCAGACGGAAAGAAATCTTTTGGACAACGGTTTTTCCGAGAGAGGTCTGTAGTCGCTCGAGGATTTCCTTGCGGCGATAGCGGACGATCTCGTCGAGCCAGACATTGCTGTCGACGATGACGAAGAGAGTGCCTTTAGCGAAGCCGGCAGGGGTAGCGTGAGCGACAATTTGAGGATCAATAATCTGAGGCCAGATTTGTAGAATGCGAGATTCGTCAAGCCGTTGATCGAGCCGCATTTTGCCTAAGACATTGGTGAGGACCGTGGAGATGGGCTTTGTCGACGTTTCCCATGCTTTAGCTGCAGCAGTGTAGGGCATCCGACGCCATTGATCGACGGCTCGAGCCCGAGCAATGGCTTCGTTGCGTCGTTGTCGATAGGGATCTGGAGGGAGAGGAGCGATAGGGAGGGCCGTAATTTTCTTGGGTTTTCTGACGGCCATAATTGAGAGGTAGATTCTGACCACCGAGGAGAACGGTCAAGTCGCCGTCGGGAGAAACCAAAGAAAAAGCGCGCCCCGAGGTGGGACGCGCTTGGGAGTAACACGAAGATCGAATCAGAGTTCGAGTTTGTCTTCGGCAGCCGCGAAGGCGTGTTCGAGCGCGACGAGGTCTTCGCCGGGCTTGAGTTGATCGAGTAGTTTCTGTTCTTCCTTCAACTGTTCAGGGCTGTAGTTAGCGGCCTTGATGGACAGACCGATGCGGCGCTCGGTGCGATCGATCTTGATAACGCGCGCGGTGACATCATCGCCGACCTTGAGCACATTCTTGATTTTATCGACGCGATCTTCGCTGACCTGCGAGATGTGAACCAAGCCGTCGATATCGTTTGGCAAGCCGATGAAGGCACCGAAGCTAGCCAATTTGGTGACCTTACCGAGGACGAGATCGCCGACCTTGAAGAGTTTCTCAATCTGATCCCAAGGATCGACGGAGAGTTGTTTCATACCGAGGCTAATGCGTTGGTTGGCGCGATCGACTTCGAGAACAACGGCCTCGACTTCGTCGCCTTTCTTCAGGACTTCGCTCGGGTGATTGATTTTGCGTGTCCAGCTCATATCGGACACGTGGATCATGCCGTCTAGGCCCTCTTCGAGTTCGAGGAAGGCTCCATAGCTGGTGAGGTTGCGGATCGGCCCCTTGACCGGAGTACCTGGCGGGTACTTGGCATGAGCGAGGTCCCATGGATTGGTCTCCAACTGCCGGATGCCCAAGCTAATCTTCTGTTCTTCGCGGTTGATACCGAGAACAACGGCCTCGATTTCCTGCCCCTGCTTGAGGACGTCGGAAGGTTTGGCAATACGTTTGGTCCAAGACAATTCGGTAACATGGACGAGGCCTTCGACACCGGGTTCGATTTCGATGAAGGCACCGTAGGCGACCAAATTGACAATCTTTCCTTTGACCTTGGCGTTGATCGGGTACTTGGCTTCGATGTTGTCCCAAGGATTGGCGAGTTTCTGTTTGAGGCCGAGGCTGACTCGTTCCTTTTCGCGGTTGATGTCGAGGACGACAACATCGATTTCTTGGCCGACCTTGAGCATTTCGCTCGGATGACTGAGGCGACCCCAAGACATATCGGTGATATGGAGGAGTCCATCGAGACCGTTGAGGTCGATGAAAGCCCCGAAGTCGGTGAGGTTCTTGACCGTGCCCTTGCGAATATCGCCGGGCATCATCTCGGACAGCAGGGTGGATCGGCGCGAGTTCCGTTCGTTCTCAATGATCTCACGTCGGCTAAGGACAACATTTTGACGATCGGGATTAAGTTTAACGACCTTGAACTCGTAAGAATTGCCAATGAAAACTGACAGATTCTTTGGTGGAACGATATCGACCTGCGAAGACGGACAGAAAGCCTCGACGCCGATGTTGATGATAAGTCCGCCTTTGACGACGGATTTGACGCGACCGGTAACATTGCCGCCCTCGTTGCAAATGGTCTGGATGCGATCCCAATTTTGTTGGAACTCAGCCTTTTCCTTCGACAGATGGACATTACCCTCCTTGTCTTCAGCGCGCTCGATGAGCACGTTGACCTCGTCGCCCACTTTTACGGTGTCGAAGCTGTCGAACTCGGACGAGGAGACAACGCCTTCGGATTTGCCGCCGATGTCGATTAGGACTTCTTTCGGACGGATTTCAATGATGGTACCTTTGACAATTTGACCGGCCTTAAACTGGCGGTCGTATTGTTTCAGCAACTCTGCAAATTCGGCTGTGGCCGACATAATAGGATGGTTCGGGGGTTTTAACGCCGCCCGGTTAGTACTGCGTGAAGACTCAAGGGAAGCGCGTTAGTCGGCTTCTCAGAAGGCTTCATTGCCCAACGTGACCGACGTTGCGGTTGGCAACGGAGGTTAGAGGTTAGGTGACTGGTTTAACTGTTTTTTCAGCCGATAATGCCGTCACGAGGTGACGACCGGCACAGGGAAGACTCAATTCATCGGCCCCAATGGCAAGTCTGAAGTTAGTGCAAAAGAAAAAACGCGCCAAATGGCGCGAAGCGTTTCTGGGATTCTCTGCTATTTCTGGAGGGGGTCGAGATGAGCAGGTTGCGATGATCAACCCCACTTTTCGAGCTTCATTTGCTCTTTGGGAAGTCTGAGTTCGTGGAGGACCAAATGTTCCACGGCATTGACCATTTCCGTGGTTCCGCAGGCGTAAAAGAAGGTGTTTCCTAGATCGTCTACGAAGCTCTTGACCCAATCAGGCGTAATACGTCCCCGGCGCCCTGTCCAAGGATCTTCCGGAGCAAGTCGAGTGCAGGTGACATGGAACTGAATCCGTGGGTTACTGGCGGCAAGTTCGCGGAATTCCTCAGCAAAAATGATGTCAACCGCCGTGCGAACCGTGTAGAGAATGGTGATTCGTGTATCGAGATTACGGGCGGTTGCCTCTCGGGCGAAGGCGCGGAATGGAGTCACGCCCGACCCACCTGCGACGCAGATTAAATGTTTCCCCGGAGGATCAAAGACAGGGAGAAATTTGCCCACGGGGGGGATGACAAACATCGAGTCGCCGGCTTCAACCCAGTCGACGATGCTGGTGCCCATTTTGCCGTCCCGCTTGACTGTGACCTCATAATGACCGCGGTCGAGGGCAGAAGAGCTCAGGGAATAAGCCCGTTTGTATTTGGTTTTATGGGGCCAGTAGACGGTGATAAATTGGCCCGTTTTAAACTCAGCCTCATAGCCAGCGGGCCATTGGAATCGGACTGTTTTAACATCGGGAAGTTCCATCTTCACCGATTCGACGCGCATTTCAGCGATAACCTTTGACATGTTTGGGTTTGTGGTTTGAGCCCTAGCGAGGGCGGGTTCCCAGATCTTGACCTAAGCTGCGGAGGTGTAAAGCAGGGGTTTTTTTTAGCAATCTAACGCCCCTAGGTCGAGAGACTCATCGTCGCCGCTAGGCACCGAGAAGGGGATAGAGCCAAGGGTCATCTCCGGAGTTACGGGTCCCTGAGGAATTGCACGTGAGTCGCGACGTGCCAAAGAACTCAAAATTTGATCTGTCTGAGGCTTTTTCGAATGTCCATTGGAATTAGTGACGACGAAGAACGAGGCGGTGTTCCATGCGACGGGTCTGATTGTATTCGAGCGGCGGTAAGATCGTATCGGTGGGAGACTGGACGTCTTGGAGGAGAGTCCGTGCGACTTCCTGAAGCCCAGTCCAGCGGTCCCAACTGATTCGAGGTCCATGGGCAATTTGACGCAGCAGACTGCGCCACTCGATGATAACCCGATCAATGTCGCCGGCACCGAGAAACTGAGTAGCAAAGCGTGCTTTAGTGCTGGGATCTTTGCGAATACTACGGACCACTGTTTCGGCACCGCTGCCGTACTTGGGAGGGGCTCCACACTCCAGATAACCCTCAATATTAATTGGGCCGTAGCTTTTGCGGCAGGCTAGAGCGAGTCGACCGCTCCAGCGATCTTCGAGTCCGCAAAAGCGAAAGCCTGCCTCCAAGTTAGCGAGGTCAAAGCACAGCTCTTCAAGTGCATAACTTGTCTCCTCCAGAGCCGCCGCAACCGCAAGACCATCGCCTCCTGAAAAGAAACTAACCACTCGCCCCCGACGCGTGGGATGACCTCGGGTATCGACAAGCCCCAATCGTCGCCAGGTAAGTGCCGTGCCCGGAGCTGCAGAGAGTTGACGGCACGCTTCAACTAAGGAACAGCTTCCACAATCTGCAGGGAGAACAGACCTCTCCTTGGGGTGCCAAAGTGGGACTCCGTGTCGATCAATGGGGACCTTTAACGTCTGAAGATCGAGGCTGACTAAAACGGTGATCAGAGTCTCGTGTTCCACAAAGCGAATCACTGGGAGTCGGTTAGCCCGCATTTTTGGTTCCAATAAGTGAACCACAGAATTGCGAAAGACCTCGAGCGTCGCGTCACGTCCGTTCCACGTTATGAGTCGTCGCACCCACTTAGCTAAAAGAACACGTCCGTCGGCTAGGCGATCAGCCACAATCATAGATCGACCGAAGATTTTTCCTTCGGGACCTTCCGAAAGGACGACAAGGGCTCCTTGCCCTATTTTTTCGATCGCGGCCTGAACACTGAGCGCAGGGGAGAGTTGAACAGAGCTCTCGGTTGAAATTTCATTCGTGGAGGGAAAAGAGCTTAGAGTTGGTTCCGTTGATGCCTTGAATTCGAGTGAAGCGAGGGCGCTCGAGTTGGCGGGAAGTTCGGGAAGGGGAGGTCTCGACTCGTGAGAGCGGCGGTAAATTGGGACGCGAATATCGCGGAGAAGGCAATCTTTCCATTCAGGATAAAGTTCCCATTCGCCTCTAGAATTGAGCATTTCCCGCTGCTTACGGCGAACATGTCTAGCCCGTTCAGCATCGGTAAGTAATCCGCAGGGTGTGTTTAGATTTTTGAGAGATTCTTCGACACCGAGGATGATGGGTTTAGTGGTAAAGAGGCGTTTCTGGACACGAACAGCTTCGACATAGGGTTCCTTGCCTTGATCGGAGGCTCCGGCCATTAGACTGAGCAGAGCGGACCAGTCGACCATGCCGGAACGAGCCAGAGTACAGGGGTGACCATCTCGGATACGAAGTTCATTGGCACTAACCAAGACATAACCAGTTTCATCGAGACCTCGGCGTCCAGCGCGTCCGAACATTTGTAAAATTGCGTCTGCGCGAATGGGGATTTCGCGGCCATCCCGTCGGTAACTTGCGGCGGAGATGGCAACCGAGCGGAGGCTGAAGTTTATCCCAGCCGCGAGGCCCATTGTGGCAACTACGACCCGGAGTTGACCGGCCTTGGCGAGAGGTTCAATGACCCCAGCGCGGACGGCATAACTAAGACCGCTATGATGGTAAGCCACTCGAGATTTGAGCATTCGAGCGAGATCCTCTCCGACCAAACGTCTCTGGGCATCGCTCAGGACAAGGGGGATTTGATTGGGGAGTTGTCGAGCGATTTCTGCCGCTAATTCCTCAGCATTAGCTCGTCTAGGAGCAAACAACAGAATAGGTCCAAGATTTTCTGCCAGCGCTTTGGCACAGAGTCGAGGCCAGTAGCCTCGGATTTCAGGAGGGAGTCGCCAGCTTAATTCGTTGGCGAAAACTTCATCAAGAGGCACTGGGCGAACGGTATGGCGAACCACCGTGGCATCACGACCGAGACGGCGAAGCCAAGTAGCAACAGCATCGGGATTGGCGACAGAGCCACTGAGCAAGAGCAACTGGGTTTGTTGAGGAGCGAGGGCCAGAGCCAACTCATAGTTAAGTCCTCGGTCTTCATCTCCGAGCATCTGGTATTCATCCACCACGAGGAGAGTCGGGCCATCCCCGCGAATGAGGCGGTTTTTTTGGGTTTCGAGCGTAGCGACAATAATGGGAGCATCCAGATTTTCGGCCAGATCACCGGTGGCAATGCCGACATCCCACCCGCGGGAGCGCCATTCGGAGAGTTTGTCATTGGCAAGAGCTCGAGTGGGAACGGTGTAAATCGCTTGGCCGCGTCGTTTGCCCGATTTAGCCCAGAGTTCGAAGACGAGAGTTTTACCAGAACCGGTTGGAGCATGGACCACCACGTCTTTGCCTTCGCGTAAAGCGGTCACTGCCTCCTGTTGCCAGAGGTCAGGGATCACCACGGTTTGGAGGCTGGGTGAGCTAACAGAATCCAGCGGTTCAGGCTTTTCGGCTTTAGACGGCACGGTTTAAAGATAAGCTGGAAGGGGTAAATGGCTAGAATCCATTCATCGATAACCAGCGACTGACAACTCCTAGTTCTTTCTGGCACTCTCGTTCTGTGCGTTCTACTGCGCTTCAATCTGTCCGTCGCATCGTGGTTAAGTTGGGAACTGGAGTCCTTACTGATACCACCAAGCGCCCTGACCTTGTTCAATTCGCTCAATTAGTGGCTCAAGTAGCCCGACTGCGGGCCGTTGGGCGCGAGGTGGTTTTGGTGACCTCAGGGGCCGTTGGTGCGGGAATGGGGGTATTGGGTTTTTCCAAGCGGCCGACTCGAGTAGCCGATAGACAGGCCTGTGCTGCTGTGGGCCAGTCCCGGTTGATGGCGATGTATGAGGGCCTCTTTCGTCACTACGATTTACCTGTAGGGCAGGTTCTCTTGACCCATGAAGATTTGGCTGATCACACACGCCATCTGAATGCGCGGAACACCCTATTGACGCTGCTTCAGCGGGGAGTTTTGCCGATCATCAACGAGAACGACGCTGTTTCAGTCACGGAATTAAAGTTTGGTGACAACGACCGACTATCGGCGTTAGTTGCCAGTCTGTTGCCCGCAGATTTGTTGGTGATATTGACAACGGCGGAGGGGTTAATCGAAGGTTTTGGACGGCCAGATGCGCGAGTCTTGGAGAGTGTGGAGAAAATTGATGGGCGAATTGAGGCTATGGCAGGTGGCACTACCAGTGATACGGCAACGGGAGGCATGGCCACAAAAATTGCTGCCGCTCGAATCGTGGTTCGCTCTGGAATTCCCTTGGTGATCGCTCCAGGCCATCGTCACGACATTCTTGATCGAATTTTGAGCGGTGAACCGACGGGAACTCTTTTCGCGGCTCGAAGCGGTCGATTACCCGCTCGAAAACGTTGGATCGCCTTTTATCATCATCCCAAGGGAACGTTGAAAGTCGACCCAGGTGCGGTCACGGCCTTGAGTGAGCACGGTTGTAGCCTGCTGGCCCCGGGTGTCTTAGCCTGCAACGGCCATTTTGAAGCCGGCGATGTTGTCTCTATCTCTGATGCTAAAGGGCGAGAGTTTGCTCGTGGGATAGTCCGAGTTCCAGCTTCAATGGTTCGCGACCGATCGATTGGACGGGATGAAGTTGTTCATCGGGATGATTTGGTAGTACTCTAAGGAGGCAACTTGAATTCAGGCGCAACCCGATTCGGTGTTGTCTCGACTCTGAATGCCCAGCCGTGACTACCCTCTTGGATGCGCAAGGTCCCGTCTCGCCGTTTGTCGCCCATCGGGCAGTTGATTGAACTAGTGGCAACACTCCGAGCTCCCGGCGGTTGCCCGTGGGATCAGGAGCAGGATCATCAGACCCTACGAGATCATGCGATCGAGGAAGTGTATGAACTTATCGATGCGATTGAGTTAAAAGATGACCATGAGATGGCTGAAGAGTTAGGGGATCTCCTTTTACAAGTGATCTTTCACGCGCGGTTAGCCGAGGAACGAAAAGCCTTTGATTTTGATGCTGTCTGTCTGCGATTAGTGGATAAGCTAGTGCGTCGACATCCCCATGTATTTGGCGATGTAACTGCAAAAAGCGTTGATCAAGTTTTATCAAACTGGGAAGTCATTAAACGGGAAGAAAAGGCGGGATCGAAGCATGAACGTCACTCAGCATTGGATGGTATTCCGAGGCATCTTCCGGCATTGATGCGGGCCCAGAAATTAGTCAAGAAAGCCTTGAAGGCTGGACTTAATCAAGAATCAGTGGGGAGTAAAAATGGAAGTCGAAAAGAGATGGCTGAAGCCCTCTTTAGGTTGTCGGAGACCTGCCAAGAAAGAGGTTGGTCAGCTGAAGAAATTCTTCGTGGAGAAACGGCTCGGCGTGAAAAACAATTTCGTCGCTTGGAATCCCAACTGAAATAATAGGCTGCTCCTGCTATCGTGCATTTGGCTTTTAGTTGAGGTTTTTTGTTACCCTCGATTCAGCGGCTTAGGGACTTCCAGTGGCCATTTAATTTATTCTAACCTCAACCAGCATTATGAAATCCGAATGAAAAACATTGGGACAGCCTAGCTATTTTCCAACCACATAACAATTCGGGGTGACAGCCTATTTGTATTCGGTGGCAAACATCTAACCTGTCCCTCAGTGATCACCGTGATTCGAATCCAATTAGGCTGTCCCTTGTTATCAGGAAGTGATGCAAGGCTCATTTTTTCGCGATGACTAGATTTTCTCAGAGTCGCCTTGATCTAGAACGGTCAATTCTAGGGTGTGGACGCTGAATTCATCTCCCAAAATAGGGCTTTTACTGACTGTGCCACGGTGCTGGGGCGTGCCAATCCAGGTTACCTCGTCGGGTAACTCTTCGGGGTGGGATTTCCACCTCGTTTCTGATGTCTTCCGCCCTGCCTACCCAATGGGTTTGATCCGCAGCCAGCGCAATACGAAAATCGGTGAGCCGCCCAAATACTTAGCGGCCCTTCCACCTTGTTTTCGATTCACTCCAAATTGACTTCGATAGCGCTGATACGCTTCCTCTACAAACGCTTTCCC
>CAMDGV010000102.1 GCA_945898055.1 Akkermansia muciniphila
ATCAGATTTGAGAGAATTTCACGCCAGAACTCCACCAAACTAGGGCCCTGAGTGAATGAGAGGAGGGATTGATATCCGAGGCTTTGAATTCTCGCCGTTGGATGACCCTGTCGCTTGCCATGCACCCAACCTATCGGATCGGTTGTGAACCGAGCTCAGAAGAACACGTCTGTCCTTTCACGAGAAACTTCGTACGAGCGGCCGAATAGTTACGATCCAAGAATTAAAGTGGGACAGAGAGTGGGGGTCAGCGGTTGAAGAGGTTATCCCACACCGCGGATGCTCCAAAGAGCCAAGCGGTGGCTGCCGCTGCGATATAAGGGCCGTAAGGGAGGCGACCTGACCAATGTTGACGGCCTGCTGCAATGAGGCTGACACCGATAATTGCGCCGAGGATAGAGCTGAACATGAGGCTAAAGAGTGTCGCTTTCCAGCCGAGAAAGGCGCCAATCGCGCCCATGAATTTGACATCACCAAGGCCCATCGCTTCGCGTGGAAGAGAAAAGGAATCAGATTCTGCGGCGAGATACGGTTCAGACTGCGGCGACAGGGTTTCATCGTCGATGCGAAGGGATTCCGGCGATAAACGAATAGTTGCCTTCGGATAACAGCGGTCTGCCAACTCGATATGACGTCCTTCGAAAAGAATTGTATCGGATTTGCGATAAAAAATTTCCTCAAAAGAGATGTCTTTGTCGGGTAACTTGATGCCTGTTTCGTGGAAAAGGATTCGACTCCCTTCAGGGAGATTAATGTGCTCGCGGCCGAAGAGGAGTTTCCCTAAACGGAGGACGAGATAGACGACACCAGCACCGACAACAATCCCTAAGCCACTGCTGCGGAGAGCTTCTAAGACAGTGGTGACGCGGTGCAGTTCCGTTGCAACAAGAGAGAGAAGGAAGCCAGCACCAATACCACCGAGAGTTATTTCGTCTGGAATGATAAAATGTTCAAAGTCGATAAAGGTAGCCGCTATAAATCCAGCAAGGAGAATTGCGGCAGCGATTGCGGAACCCGGTGAGCTTTCTCCGAAGCGAAGCCAAGCGGCGATGAAACTAAATCCCGTAAGGGCTTCAACGGCGATATAGCGGGGAGAGATGGGTTGAGAGCAAGCGGCGCACCGCCCTCGGAGCAGTAACCAAGAAAGAATAGGTAGATTGCGGAAAAGAGAAATCTGGACCCCACATTTTGGGCAATGAGACGGGGGCGTCACGATACTTTCGCCAAGAGGCATCCGATGGATGACCACATTAAGAAAGCTGCCGGTAGTAATTCCAAAGAGGAAAGCGAAGACCGTCCAAAAGTGGAAGGGCAAACCGAATGGGCCATGATGGCGGAATAATTCAAAGTCCCAGTCCATTGGAGTCCTTCTGCGGTCGTGTTGCGGTCGTGTTGCGGTAAATTTCGGAATGGAGCGCCTGTCGCATAGTTTCGATGGGTGCAATTTGGCCGGTCCACAGAGTCCACGCCGCGGCGCCTTGGTAGAGGAGCATTCCTAGGCCATTGGCGGTCCGGCATCCGGCCCGTTGAGCCAGATCCAGCAGAGGGGTCAATGACGGTCGATAAATCATGTCGTAAACGCCATCTGCTCGACAGAGTGGATAATCGGTAAGATCTAAGGGAAGGGGATCCGAGGCTTTGAGGCCGAGTGAGGTAGCGTTGATTATGATTTCGACATCGGTATCGGGGAGTCCCGTGCGGACCTCGACCGCGGGAAACCGTTCGGCGATCTCTTCAGCGAGCGCCTCAGCTTTGGCAGTGGTGCGGTTTACCAACCATAAGACGAGCGCCCCTTCATCGGCGAGGCGGAGCGCAGCGGCACGGCCGGCACCTCCGGCACCGAGTAAGAGAATACGAGCACCGCGAGGATCAATGGTGAGATCTTCGCGGAGAGATTGGATAATAGCATCGGCATCGGTATTGAAGCCACGCGTCCGAACGGGGCCGTCGAGGGCATTTGATTGGCCGACAGGAGTCCAGAGCCCATCCTTATTTTGGGTTTCGAAGACGACAGTATTAACAGCCCCCCAATCCTGAGCGGAGAGATCGAGGGAATCCATCATAGGAATAGCTAAGAGTTTATGCGGTACAGTGAGGTTAACTCCGCAATAGCCCATAGAACGAGCTCCCTTCAGAGCTTCATCCAGTTTTTCAGGCAGCACATGGCAGGCCAGATAGCGCCAGTCGAGATTGCGAGCATCGAACGCGGCATTGTGCATGGAAGGCGAAGCCGAATGACGGATCGGGTCACCAAAGACGGCACAGAGCCGAGTCTGTGCGGTGATCGGACGAGGAACGGAGGACGTCATGGATGGGAGATTGGACCTTAGAAGGAGGATGGACAAGCCGCGGATGGGAGCAAGAGTTGGGCTTCGAGTCCTTTTTGGGAAGAGAGATTTGAGTGAAGGAGATTGGAAGGCCAGTTGCTCCGCAGGGGTAGGTTCCATTAGACTCGGTGGACGCACATGAGCGAGATATCCAAGGCCTATGAACCGCAGTCCGTTGAGTCGAAGTGGTATAACTTTTGGGAAGAGCACGGATGCTTTGCTGCCGACCCTGCTAGGGTATCGGCGAAGCGGCCCGCCTACTCCATTGTCATCCCGCCCCCGAACGTTACGGGTGTGCTGACTTTGGGGCACGTTTTGAACAACACCATTCAAGACATTTTGGCTCGAAAAGCCCGAATGGACGGTAAGGAAGTTCTTTGGTTGCCCGGCACTGATCATGCGGGAATTGCGACCCAGAACGTGGTAGAAAAGTCCCTGAAGAAAGCGGGAGAAATCAAGCACCGAGATGATCTCGGGCGCGAAGCCTTAGTGGCCAAGATTTGGGAATGGAAGGAGATGTATGGTGGAATCATCCTGAAACAGCTTCGAGCTTTGGGAGCCTCTTGCGATTGGAGCCGAACACGATTCACGATGGATCCGGAGTATTCTCGGTGCGTTCAAAAGGTTTTCGTCGATCTATACAAGAAAGGATTTATTTATCGTGGGAAGCGGATGGTGAACTGGTGTCCGGGTTCCCTGACCGCATTGTCTGACGAAGAAGTAACCATGAAAGAGCAGCGGGGGTTTATGTATCATTTCCGGGTGGAAGTGGTGGAAGAACCCGGCACCTTTTTGACCATTGCTACGACGCGACCGGAGACCATACCGGCAGACACAGCCGTTGCGGTGAATCCGAAGGATCCAAGGTACACTCACTTAATTGGTAAGCACGTTTACCGAGCTTTGCCTTTGGACAGTACGAAGGAAGAGCGGATCATACCCATCATTGCTGACGACCAAGTGGCTTTTGATTTTGGCACTGGTGTTTTGAAAGTGACTCCGGCCCACGATAAAGTGGACTTCGAGATTGGACTACGTCACAAGCTACCGGTGATTGATGTCTTAACTGCGGACGGAAAATTGACGTCAGCGGCCGGGGTGGATTTGGCTGGGATGGATCGGTTTGCGGGTCGCAAGAGGTCGGTTGAATTACTAGAATCGGCGGGTGCCTTGGACAAAGTGGAGCCTTACACCAACAATGTGGGCTTTAGTGAACGAGCGGACGTTCCGATTGAGCCGCGATTGAGTGAGCAATGGTTTTTACGTTATCCAAGTGTGGAAGCATCGAGAGCCTGTGTGGAACAACCGGGCGCGGTTGTTGTCCAGCCGGAAGACGGAGTTGGGTTGGATCCGGCGTCGATGATTTCTCGGCGAGGAGAGGGAACGATGCAGTTTTTCCCTGAGCGTTGGGCGAAAGTATATGACCATTGGATGGGCGGGATCCAAGATTGGTGTATTAGCCGTCAGCTTTGGTGGGGACACCGGATACCGGTCTGGTATCGAGACACCGAAGTTTTTTGTGGATTGGAAGCTCCAGTGGGAGAGGGGTGGGTACAGGACATGGACGTCTTGGACACCTGGTTTAGTTCGTGGCTTTGGCCCTTTGCCACCATGGGTTGGACAGGGGATAAGGAGGTTGACGATCGGAACCCGACCTTGAAGGCATTTTATCCGACCACAGACTTGGTGACAGGTCCGGATATTATTTTTTTCTGGGTAGCCCGCATGATCATGGCCGGCTACGAATGGATGGGGGAAATGCCCTATCGAAATGTTTATTTCACCGGTATAATTCGAGATAAACAGGGTCGAAAGATGTCGAAATCTTTGGGTAATTCGCCCGATCCGTTGGATTTAATTGCCAAATATGGAGCGGACGCTCTTCGATTTGGGGTGATGCGTGCGGCGCCCTTGGGGCAGGATGTTTTGTTTGACGAGCAGTCTGTTGAATTGGGGCGCAACTTTTGTAATAAGCTTTGGAATGCGTGTCGATTTCGACAGATGCAGGGTGGTTCGAGCGAAGGGGAGATTCAGCCGGATCTATTAACCGGCGACGACCGTTGGATTTTGGTCCGCTTGGACCAGGCAATCCGGGGAGTAACCCAAGCCTTTAGCGAGTATAAATTTAGTGATGCAACCACCGCACTTTATCGATTTTTCTGGAGTGAATACTGTGATTGGTACACTGAGGCGAGTAAAGCCGCTTTCTATGGTACGGACGAAGCACTGAAGACGAATAAGTTGGCGGTGATGGATTTCGTCTTAGGCCATCTCTTGAGACTGTTCCATCCGTTTTTGCCCTTCATTACCGAAGAACTTTGGCATGGAATGTCATTCAATGTGGAACTGCCGGAAGATCAAGGAGGACGAACCTTGATGTTTGCCCACTGGCCTAGACCCTTGACCGAAGACGAAAAAGCATACTTTGGTGTGGATGAAACATCGGAGGCGGCAGCTCAAGCCAAGTATGATTTAGTGGTCCTTGGGCGAGGCTTGCGGCGGGACTGCAAGATTGATCCGGCCAAGAAAGTGCGATTTGTGGTGCGGCCCGCGGGCACCCTTGCCACGGCCGACGTGGAAGTATTAAAGCTTTTGTTGAACGCGGAGGTTTTAGAAGTGGTGCCAAGCGGATGGAGTTCGGATCGAGGCACGCCTATGGCCAGTAACGCATTAGGAGAACTCTTTTTGCCTTTGGCGGGACTGATTGATTTTGGGGCGGAACGAACCCGATTGGAGAAGGAGCTTGAAAGAGTGCGAATTGAAGTTGGTAAGGTACAAGACAAGTTGGAGAATCCGGCGTTTACTTCCAAAGTTCCAGTGAAGGTACTCGAAGAGCACCAAGCCCGATTGAAGGAGTGGTTGGGCAAGGAAGCACAGTTAGTGGTGTCACTGGCTGAGTTACCTGAGTAGTCAATAAACAAACCTTTAACACAACTTTTCGAATAATTATGATTCAGAGCTACGAGAACTTTATTGGTGGCCAATGGGTTAGTGCGGTGTCTGGTAAGACATTCAGCACGGTGAATCCGGCGGATACCCGAGAGACCATTGCGCACTATTCACAAGGAGGATCTGCGGACTTTGCGGCAGCCACCGCTGCGGCCAGTAACGCATTTCCAAAATGGGCGGCACTAACGCCGGTGGCACGAGGGCGCGTCTTGAGTAAAGCCGCGCAGATCTTAGAATCGCGGAAAGCTGAGCTGGCGAATTTATTGACTCGCGAAGAAGGCAAGACACTCGCTGAGGCCGCGGGCGAAGTTGGGCGAGCTGTTGATATTTTTCGATTTTACGGGGGGCTAAGCTATGTGGTTGGAGGCCAGACCTTACCTCATGATTTGCCGGGTAATCTCTTAATGACCCGTCGCGAACCCTTGGGCGTGGTCGCATTGATTACACCTTGGAACTTCCCCATTGCTATCCCAGCTTGGAAATTGGTTCCGGCCTTGCTCTGTGGAAATACTCTTGTGCTCAAACCAGCGTCGCAAGCCCCTGCGATGGCACTAGAATTGGCTCGGGTTTTGGCAGAGGCAGGGCTGCCGGCTGGGGTCCTGAATGTTGTTGCGGGCGAGGGGAAAGCCTTTGGCGCCGAGATCGCTTCAAACCCAGCGATTCAGGCACTGAGCTTCACCGGTTCTCATAAAGTTGGGAGCGGCCTTTATCAATCCTTGGCGCCACGAATGATTCGTGTCCAATTGGAGATGGGCTCGAAGAATCCCACCTTGGTTTTGGCCGATGCCGATTTGGATCTGGCGGCCAGATTGGTGGCAACCGCTGGATTTGGGTTGACTGGGCAAGCGTGTACGGCGACCAGTCGAGTGATTGTGGAACGGGCAGTTTTAGAGAATTTTACCGATAAATTGGTAGCATTGGCTAAAAGTTGGAAAGTGGGATCGGGGCTTTCAGCGGGAGTTCAGATGGGCCCAGCGGTAAATGCGGATGAATTTGAAGGTAATTTTCAAGCGATTCGACAGGCTCAAGCAGAAGGGGCTCGGTTGATTTGGGGCGGTGAACGACTTTCAGAAGGTGAGATGGCGCATGGCTATTTCATGCAACCAACCGTCCTTGGGGACGTGACGCCGTCCATGACCATTGCGCAAGAGGAAGTTTTTGGCCCCGTAGTGGCCGTGCTGGGAGTGGATTCCTTTGACGAAGCCATCTCGGTTGCCAATGGGGTGCCCTATGGACTGAGTGCAAGCCTTGTAACCCGTGATTTCAAGAAGGCACTGCAGTATGCCGAGCGTATTGAGTGTGGAGTCGTCAAGGTAAACCAAATAAGTACAGGACTCGCCTTGCAGGCTCCCTTTGGGGGCGTCAAAAACAGTTCTACTGACACTTTTCGAGAACAGGGAACAGCCGCACTCGATTTCTATAGCCGATCCAAGACTGTTTACTTGGATTACTCAGCCTAAGCCACTTTTAAGGTCTCAGACTGTGTAGCCCAACTGGGTGAGCCAAACTTCTAATTCGTCGGCACCAAAGTCAGCAAGGACATGGCCGTCGAGTTCGATCGATGGTGCCTTGGTTTGGCTAGTCAGTTCTCGCATTTCGGCCCGAGCCGAGGCGCAAGCGATGACATCAAGTTTCTCGTAGTTGTACTTGCGAGAGTCGAGCCATTCGATGACTTCATCGCACCAAGGGCAACCGGGTTTGATGAAAAGTCGGGTATGTTTAGGGAGCATCGCGAAAAAAATCGGAGTTGTTTGGGACGTTGGGGCTTGAGATAGGCCTCGTTGATAAAATCCCGCCCCACCGGTTCTGTGCCGAGCGGGGCGGGATCGAATTCCTTTAGAAGGAGGACGATAGCCTAGTTTTTACCTTTGCTCGGGAAACCTTGGAGACCTTGTAGGCCCTGAAGCCCTTGAAGATCAAGAGGCGAAGCATCTTTTCCATCACCGGGAGGAGTGGCGGCTGCTTTGGGATCTACGAAGAGGTCGCTACGTTTTTTAAAGAGTGGATCGATGGACCATTTGCTAACCAAATAGGTCCACTTAGAACGGGCTTGTTCGCTGACTAGCTTGTCTTTCTGCAGCTTCAATTTCTCGTTGAATGCTTTATCGAGTTTTTCAGCGTCCTCTTTTTTCTCATCCTTACCCGGTTGCCGTTGAGCTGGGATTTCAGCGGAGACAGTGTATTGGACTGGGTATTTTTCGCCGTCCTGAACTTTACCAACGCGAACTTCATAAGACCAACCTGAAGAGGTCCGGATGGAGGCCTTGAGTGGGGTATCGAGTCCGAGGCTTGTCGGTTGGGGATTGACGAGGACATCGTCGAAACTGGCTGCACTGAGGAGACTGCTGAAGGCCGCCGCCTTGGCTGTGTCCAACTTCTCGCTGGTCTGGATCCCCGTGAGGGACCAGTCAGAAAACTCATTGGTACGGGTGAGCGCGAAGCTATTGGTGATCTCGGCGTGGGAAAGAGAGACATCAATAGGTTGTTCGACCTTAAACCAATCCTTTTCTAACCAATCATCTGCTTTGGGTTCGGCATTAGCCAATGGTTCATTGACGAGGGCAATGGAGTCGGTTTTGCCGTCCAGCATAATATACCGTCCGATCGGCCAACCGCCTCCGCCCATCCCGGAGTCATCTTTAGCCTCTTTGCTCACTTTTTTGCCCAAGAGAAGCGAGTGAACGGATTTACCACCCGAGCCGATCAGTTCGACAAGGACACTGGCGCATTTATCAGGTGGAAGTAATTCAAGGGCTGCCAATCGAGACGGGCCCACTTGAACAGGTTGAGTCACCTTAAGATCGATGAGTTTGCGTACAAACTCGCCGATCGAAGTGAAGTTTGCTGGGAAATTACCCCGTTCAGCGACCACCCATTCTTCCCCCAACTTAAGGAGATTGAGGTGATTGGTCCCTGAAGTAATGCGGAGACCAGTGAGGGTTGAGACGTCGAGCTTGCCAAGGACCGCCCCGCCCAATTGGGAGCTGGATTCTTTGAAGCTGGAAGAGTGACGACTGCGGACATAGATGCCGCCGCCGCCGAGCGCGACGCCGACGGCGACGAGGAGAGCCAGTTGCTTCGTGTTCATTTAGCGTTGGTGCGGTTTTTGCGAGCGATAGCGAGAGCGATTCCGGTAGCTGAAACAAAGAACGGCATCAGAGCGATGTTCATCCATTTGATTCGATTTTCCAAAGTTTTGACTTCGACGTCTAAATTGCGGCGTTCACGGCGTAGTTCCTTCCGAGCCGCAATCTGGTCTTCTTTAAAGCGAGAGATTGCATCCTGTTGATCCTTGGTGAGGATGATTTTGGAAGTATTGCCCTCTTTCTTAATCTGAACCTGATTCAGTTGGTTTTGCAGGCTCTCTACTTTTTTATTAAGGGTCTCAATTTTACCTTGGTAACGGGCTCTTGCCTCAGACTCCATTTTTTGAACGACAGTAAAAGGGCGACTGACCGAGGCACGTCCGCGTGCTCCGACGAGATTAACATCGCCAGAGGCTTGTTCGACGAGATTTTGCACCAAGGCTAGATTTCCATTTCGGGGTACAGCGACTCCGAACATGGGGTTTACCTCGACGGAATAAGTATCGTAAAGGAAGTCAGCATCACCGAAGAGATAGACTGCCGTTTCGGTTTTGGATTCCTTTAAGCTAGAAGACGCATTTGTGTCGCCAGGTTTGCCGGCGGGAAAAGCCGATTTAAATTTGCCAGTTAAACGGATCGCAAGGGGATAATTGGTCCGTGACGGCGCAAAATCATCGAGGATTTTGGCACCGTTAAATTGTGAGGTCATACCGTCGACGAGTTGGGAATCTTCCGATGATTTCAGGAGGATATCGGCACGGAGACCTTCAGTGGCTTTCCCGGTGAAGGCACCCGCAAATGGGAGCCAGAGATTGTCACTTTGGCCCGTGACAGCGTCCTCTTTATTGACACTATCGGCATTAAGAAAGAGGAAGGCTGGAACGGGTTGAGGCCGGCCATCGCGTCCCGATAATTCCCGACTGAAGGTACGATCAGCGACCACCTTAGCGGCATCGAACTGGATTCCCCATTTCTCCAAGAGCTTTGGCAAACTAGAACCTCCACCCATGTTCATCCCCATCGGATTCGGATTGCGATTATCGGCGAGGCAGAGGGCATCCAAGAAGGCGATGACTTTGCCTCCGCGCAGAATGAACTGGTCGATCGCAAATTGGGCCGTCTCGGTTATATCCTTGGGATGAACGAGAATGAGAACTTGCACTGAGGGCGGGATAGAATCGGAGTCCATGGGGACCTGTTCCACGGTGAAGTCTTGCTTCAGTTGATTAAAGGTAACCCAAGCAGGTTGGCTCTGCCGTTGTTGTTGCATCATCATCATTGGATTACCAGCGGCGGGCCCTCCCAAAACAGGTAGAGGAGACATAACCCCAAGGACGGGTTTATTGGTAGCGATGACCTGTGAGACCACTCGAGCCAGATCGTACTCAAGAAGTTTTTCGCGTTGCGGTGAGAGGAAGGGGATGGCTTTAGTTTCCGGGGCCAGACTCACAGCGAGACCAAAGTAAAAAGGATCGGCGCCCATTTGACCTAAGGAGACAGGTTCAACGCCATCCAGTTTTGCGGCGTCTTCGGCTTCGGAATCGGGTTCCGGATCCAACTTCTTAATGGTAATTTTATTGCCAGAAGCGGAGCGGAACTCTTGAAGAAGATCCTCGATGCCTTGAGCGTAATTTTTAAGGGCGCTTGGCATCCGGTTTTCCGAGCGAGAGACATAAAGTCGGATCTCAACATTCGAATCGATCTTGGCGAGAATCTTACGAGTCCCATCGGAGAGGGTATGAAGATTATTCGAGGTTAGATCGAGACGCGCTCGGACAGGACTGAAAATTAGATTTAAGCCGGTGAGAGCAATAAAGGCGAGAGCCACGCCCGCCGTGGAAAAGAGAATCGTCTGGAATTTGGACTGTTTCATTTCGGGTTTTGTGAAGAAGGGTTCAGGCGCCACGGAGATTGCGGAGGATGACGCTCGTACTAAAAAGGCTAAAGACGATGACTGAGGCAAAGAAAAGAAGGTCTCGGAAATCGACCACACCGCGCTGGAAGTTAGCAAAGTGAGGCATCACGGAGAAACCGGCGACGAGTTCAACAATATCCGGATGAGCCCAGCGAACGAGAAGGTTGGTAACCGGTTCCCATCCGGCGAGGATAAGGAAGAAGCAGATCACTACCGAGAGAATGAAGCTAATTACTTGGTTGCGGGTAATAGCTGAGGTGGCGAGGGTGACCGAGAGGTAAGCACCGGCGAGAAGAAAACTGCCAATATAACCGGAAATAATAGCTAATCCGTCGGGATGACCCAGGTAGAAAACAGAGATTACCACTGGAAAGGTGAGAGCTAAAGCCAGGGCGAGAAAGGTCCAACAGGCGAGGAATTTGCCAACGATTGCTTGCCAAGCGGTAATAGGCATGGTCAAGAGAAGTTCTAATGTCCCAACCCGGCGTTCCTCAGCCCAGAGACGCATACCTGCGGCGGGTACGAGAAAGAGATAGAGCCAAGGATGCCAATTAAAGAAAGGGCGGGAGAGAGAGGCTTCACCCTGCTCAAAGAAGCCCCCCAGCATAAAGGTGAAGAAGCCGTTGAGGAGAAGAAAAATGACGATGAACACATAAGCGACCGGTGAAGCAAAGTAACCGGTCAATTCGCGTTTTAGGATCGTCCAGATGTTTCGAAGCGATTCGTTCATGAGGTTCGAGCAAAGAGGAACAAAAGTGGGAGTGGTCGAGGTTGGGGCGGTGGCGACAGGACTAGGAGAGGGACCGAGGGAGGATCAGTCTTTCGAGGTGGATTTGACTGAGTTAGGGAGGGTTATAGTGCGGAAGACGTCGTCGAGGCGCCCTTCTTCAGTATGGAGTTCATCGAAACGCCAACCTTCTTTGATGGCGAGATCGGCGACTGCGCGAGCGAGTTCACCCGAAAGAGTGCGGTCTCTCGGGAAGATCCGGGCCGTGACAGTCGAGTCAGAGCCTTGAAGAGTCACCTTAGCAGACAAGGAGAGGGCATTAAGGCGAGTGCGTACGGTTTCAGCAGCGATCGAGTGAACTCTGAGTGAAACGGAACCGGCATTATCTGCCCGTGATTTGAGTTCCGTTGGAGTTCCGTTGGCAACCACGGTGCCGTGATCAATAATAATAGCGTGAGTGCAGCAGGCTTCGACCTCTTCAAGGATGTGGGTCGAGAAGATAATTGCTTTGGTTTGACCCATTCGCTTGATGATTTGGCGCACCTCGTGTTTTTGATTGGGATCTAGGCCGTCGGTCGGTTCATCAAGCACCAGCACTTGGGGATCATGGAGGATCGATTGAGCGAAACAGGTGCGGTGGCGGTATCCTTTGGAAAGCGTATCGACACTTTGATGGAGGACGGCTTCGAGAAAGCAAAGGCCAGCCACATTGGCCACTGCGGAATCGATTGTTGCACCACGCAAACCGCGGAGCTCGGCAGTAAACCTGAGGAAACCATTGACCGTCATGTCCGAATAGCAGGGAGCGCTTTCCGGTAGGTATCCAATTAGTTTTTTCGCTTCGATCGGTTTCTCAGAGATATCGAATCCGGCGATGCGGACGGCTCCAGAAGTCGGAGGGATGAATCCAGTAATCATCCGCATTGTGGTCGACTTTCCGGCACCGTTCGGGCCTAAGAAACCCAAGATCTCCCCGCGTTTAACAGTGAACGAAACACCGTTCACTGCGCGCTTAGGGCCAAATTCTTTTATGAGATTTTCGACGTGGATCATTGACTCAATGGTAGGTGCAATTCTGACTGACCTGACGGACTCTAAACTCTCAAAGCACCGCTTTAGGGTCAAGAAATCCCAAGACATCAGACGTGATTCCTAATAGTAGACAAAAAGTCGCTTAGATGTTCAAAAAAAATCTTAAATTCGCAATTTTAACTTACTTTGAACGAGTCAAGACCTCGCTAGTCCTCTAAAACACGATTGAATTGTCGCCCGGTTTTTCGGTGAGACGGTAAGAAACAGGCTCAGTTTGCCGAGGGTGAAGTGGGATTGTTTCAGTGCTGACCCCTGCGGACAGCTTTCCCTCATTTGCTAAGATATTGCGGGTTTTTACCCTCTAAACAG
>CAMDGV010000103.1 GCA_945898055.1 Akkermansia muciniphila
GACTCCGCTTTCGCCTCGCGCACCGTTCGGAATTCGACCTCAAAGTCCGGATTGGAACCTGAGCAATCCTCAGCAAAATTACCCGGAATTAAGGGATTTGAAGTCTCACCTGATTTTGGGGATTTACCCCGAATTTTCTGAGGTCTGAAGTTTGGCCCATCGCCTAGTGTCTGGAGATACGCGCTTCTTCAAATCATAAAAGCTGAGCCGCAACGCCTTGCTGGTTCGGCCCAACCCGTGGATAAGGGCTGCTTCGACGGCCGCATTCCAAAGTTCTTTGGGAATGCGTTCCCCCCTCGTTTGCCCCTTCGCCGGGCTTCAAAGCGCTGCGCCAGCGGTGTCAGTCCCGAGCCATCTAAAATTCCGTGCTTACCAATTGTCGTTCTCATCTCGCCAACGACACTGCCACCCCTTCACACCCCTGTTCCGCACTCTTGCCGAAAGGACACCGATGTCATAAAATAGAGGAAAAGTAGCTTCCGCTCCCTCACCGAAGCAACACGGAGGGTTGCAGAGCGCCCCACTGAGCCTCGGCAGGCAAGTGGCGTCGCGGTTATCGTGAAGGGACAACTCACTCGCATTACGATCACCGACAGCGGGTTTTGACAAAACGGACAAAGGTGCAGCTGTCATTCTCGCGTTTTCTAAACCATGGGACTCTGTTGCCTTATGGCCAGCGAGCAACCAAGTGAAGCACCCTACGGGAAATTTTCTTTGTACATCCTGACACGGAGGGGCTGACAACACCAAAGAAGTCGGTCATTGTTCATTAGAAGATGCAAATACGCAAAGCTCTGATCACTGCGGCTGGCCGTAATCAACGAACCTTGCCCTTGCAAATGTTGGTGGATCGAGACGGAGCAACGCGCAGCGCTTTGGGCGTCATTCTCGAGGAAACTTTGTCGGCGGGTATTGAAGAGGTCGGGATCGTCATCCATCCCGGCGATCAGACTGTCTTCAGCGCGGCAGCGGGGCAGCATGCACAACGTCTCCATTTCATCGAACAAACTGAGCCACGCGGTTACGGGCATGCGGTCTGGTGCGGCCGTAACTTTACCAAAGACGATCCGTTTCTTTTAATGGTGGGAGATCACGTGTCAGTAAGTCTGACTGCGGCCAGTTGCGCCCGTCAATTGGTCACGGCTGCAGTAGCTCAAGACGCAGCGGTTTCAGCTGTCCAAGCGACGCACGAAAGTAAATTGCCTTACTTTGGAGCCATAGGCGGTCGGCGCGTGCCAGGGAATGCAACCCTTTATGAAATCACTGAAGTTCTGGAGAAGCCGACGCCCACACTTGCGGAAGAGCGATTGGTAGTTCCAGGACTTCGATCAGCTCATTATCTCTGTTTTTTTGGCATGCACGTGCTGACGCGTTCGGTCATGGCTCTTCTCGATCAATCAGTGGCGGAGAGTACTATGGTACAATTATCATCAACCCTCGCTGCATTAGCTCGGCAGGAGCGGTATTGGGCTTTGGAAACCCTCGGACGCCGATACGATTTGGGGGCGCGATTTGGCTTACTCACCGCACAGCTCGCTCTTTCTTTAGCGGGCCGAGATCGCGAGGAAGTTCTGGCTGGATTGGTGGAACTTTTAGCTCAACGTAACGTCTGAACACGATTTTTGTCTTCGTTACTTTTCTAATTCGCTTTCTTGATTCGGTTCGGTTGCAGCCCTTAAACGGTGGTTTTTGGGTTCCTCGGTTTTCTAAGTTTAGGCCTCAGAAGTTCGCTGGATGGCTCCAGTTTCACTCTGTCGGCTTGGGTCATGGCCTCCAAGCCTGATTCGGTGGGCGCAATCGTTTCGATCTCGGCGCGGATCCGGGCGAGGAGTTGGTGCTGTTCTCTAAGGTTTTTTCGCATTTACCCCCAGGGCCGCTTCGGCCTCTTCAGACGAGCCCACCGCGGTTGCCGTGTAGGTCAGACGAGCCTGCAGTTCCGGACTCTTGCGCCCGCGGGCCAGCAATTCCTGCTCGATCTGGCGCAGCGGATTCATGGACGGACCCTCCGCCTTAGCTCGTACAGATTGACAGCCTTGACGGGCACCTGGAGTTCCCCGTCCCGATCTAGCTAGTTTCGGCCCCGAGTCTGTCCCACGCATTGCCCATTGGTCGCCCGGTAACAACTGCCCCGGAATCGTTCCCGATCCATGAAACTCTCCAGCCAATTCAATCCGTGTCCGGAGCGGGCCGGCCAGTCCCGCCCAAGCCAACGCGCGACCGCGCCCAACAGAGGGCTGGCCAAGTGGGGGACCCTCACCCAGGGCAGGATCAGGAACCGAATAGGGTTGGTAATCCGCCCCAGTTGACTGCCGCGCTGATCCAGACTCCAGCCCAGCCGTTGGTCCCGGGCGGCACCGAAGAGCAGGTACCCCACATCCCGTCCCAGCCCTTCGAGTTTGAGTCGGAGGCTGCGTGCCGAGAAATCCTTCAGCCGTCCCTGGGCAACCACCCAAGCCCAATTTTGGCACAGTTCCTTTACGATCCGCTGACGGCTCCACTTGGGTTGCTCGTCAATCCATCCCAGCAACCACGCCACTTCCTCAAATCCCATCGTCCGTCCTTGCACGATGAGTTTTTCATACACGTCCTGTTTCTTAAACTTGATGCCATCGGCTAGCACAGCTCATTTAACGACGGCTCGTGAATGCACCACTTTCTATGCCATCACAAGCTTGCGCTTGGACGTCTCGGAGTCAAAATGTCCCCTGTGACTCCAATTCGCTTGTTGCACCGACGCATTCTGACACTTTTTGCCGGTATCGCATCGTTTTTGCAGAGTATGGCCGCGACCCCGACAGATCAGGCGATCGCGCAACTACCGCCCGCATCCGTTCATCCCATCGATTTCAAGCGCGATGTACAACCGATTCTTGAGGCCAGTTGCGTGAAGTGCCATGGCCGTGGTAAGGCTAATGGTGATTGGAAACTCGATACCCGCGCTACGTTTCTTAAACCCTCCGAGTCCGGTCCAACCGTAGTTATCGGTCAAAGTGCTCAGAGTCACTTCATTCATCTGGTGGCCGGCACTGATCCTGATTCGGTGATGCCAAAAAAAGGAGGGCGTCTCTCTGCGGAACAGATTGGGATTTTGCGCGCCTGGGTCGATCAAGGCCTAAAATGGGACAGTGCTGTTACTTTTGCTAAACCGGCGCCGAATAACCTGACGCCCCGTCTTCCAAACCTCCCATCCGGTCGCGCAACTCATCCCATCGATCGTTTCCTAGAGGCCTACGCGACGGCTCACTCAGTGAAATTCCAACCCGTGGTCAGTGACCGAGTTTTCGCTCGTCGCGCTTTCCTGGACACCATCGGATTGCTTCCATCACCCACTGAGCTAGAGGCTTTTCTCAAGAGCAAGGACAAGGACAAGCGGGGGCGCCTCGTCAGAGGGTTATTGGACGACAAGCAGCGGTATGCGCAGCACTGGCTGACTTTTTGGAATGATCTTTTGCGCAATGATTATAAAGGCACGGGCTACATCGACAATGGCCGCAAACAAATCACGCCTTGGCTTTATGAGGCGCTACTTGAGAATCGGCCTTACGATCGATTTGTTCGGGAATTGGTCAACCCTAGCCCCGCGAGCGAGGGTTTCTCTAAAGGCATTGTCTGGCGTGGGACTGTGAATGCTTCCATGACTCCACCGATGCAGGCGGCTCAAAACATTGGGCAAGTCTTGATGGGCGTGAACTTAAAGTGTGCCTCCTGTCATGATTCTTTTGTCGATGACTGGCAACTGAGCGATGCTTACGGCTTAGCGGGCATTTATGCGGATGGCCCTCTGGAAATGGTTCTCTGCGATAAACCGACCGGTAAGTTAGCGCCTCTCCGTTTTCTCTTTCCTGAACTCGGTGCCGTCAATCCTTCTGCCCCAAAATCGAACCGTCTTGAGCAACTGGCGCGTCTTATTACCGCCCCAGAAAATGGCCGACTTTCTCGCACCCTTGTTAACCGCCTCTGGTCCCGCCTTCTGGGTCGAGGCCTCGTTGAGCCTCTTGATATAATGCAGAATACCGCTTGGAGTCCGGACCTGATCGACTGGTTGGCTGAGGATTTGGTAGCTCATCATTGGAACTTAAAGCGCACGTTGGAGATAATCCTCACCTCGCGTGCCTATCAATTGCCTTCAGTCGATATCTCCGACAAACCTGACCCCTCTTACGTCTTCACCGGTCCTGCTGTAAAACGTCTCACCGCTGAACAATTTCGGGATGCCCTCGGATCGCTCACGGGTGTCTGGGCTGATAAACCCGAAGGCGGCCTCGATCGTCTGCTGCTCAATGGCGGGTCGGCAAAGTTGCTCAAGGTTGAAGCCTTCTGGATCTGGGGCGATCCCCACGCCGCTTCGGGCGTGCCGCCCGGCACCAATGGATTTCGCAAATCTATCGTGTTAAAGGCCCAACCCAGCGAGGCCACCGTGTTTTTGCATGTTGATAATTCAGCTCGGGTTTTCGTCAATGGTCAGCGACTGCGCGGTGCCGACGCCTCAGACTGGAGCCAACTCAGTGTGTATGACGCTCGACCTTTCCTTCGTGCGGGCACAAATGTGCTGGCCGTGGAAGCGATCAACGGCGGCGATACCTTAAATCCAGCGGGCCTTCTCGTTCATCTTCGCGTGCTCTATCGCACTGGTTCTAAGGAGGAAACACTGAATTTCACCACCGATGCCACTTGGACAGCTCGCAAAAATCCTTCCGGTGATTGGATCAAATCAGAACCGCTCGAACCTTGGAGCCCTGCGTCGGTGTTGGGGAACTCCGGATTACCTCCTTGGTCGGTCACCGAGTCCCTCGCCAGCGCTTTATCGGGTCAGACTATTTACGGTCGAGTCCGTTCCTCTCTGACTTCAGCGGATCCACTCGATCTCGCCCTCGGACGCCCGAACCGCGAACAAGTCACCACCGTGCGACCTTCGGCGGCGACAACCCTTCAAGCATTAGAACTCACCAACGGCAAAACCTTAGCCCAGATATTACGGCGGGGCGCTGAAACACTGGTTAAATCTCATCCCAATTCTAGTCGTCTCACAGATCAACTTTTCCAAGTGGCACTCTCCCGATTACCTACTAAAAAGGAGCGATCGCTCACTGTAGGGCTCATCGGTCAAAAGCCCTCGGTTGAGGGCGTGGAAGATTTATTGTGGAGCCTCGCCATGCTTCCGGAGTTTCAGTTAGCTTTGTGATTTCCCAACCCTTAAGCCCAATAAAACATGCAATCATCCGATTTTAGCCGTCGTGACTTTGTCCGAGGTTTGAGCGCTGCCACTCTGGGGGCCCTAGCGGCCGGATATCCGCGCCAACTTCTAGCTGGTGAAACTGCCGCACGCCTTCCGTCGACTGCCGACACGGTGATTGTCCTCTGGATGGGCGGGGGTATGGCCGCCACCGAGACTTTCGATCCCAAACGCTACACCCCCTTCAAGGCGGGGATGAATCCGAATACCGTTCTCTCCACCTTTCCTTCCATTCCCACCTCGGTCGATGGTGTTCGCTTTAGCGAAGGATTGGAGCGAACAGCTCGAGTTATGGACCGAGGGACCTTGATTCGAAGTTATACCGCTGGGGATCTGGGCTTTATCCTGCACTCTCGACATCAGTTCCACTGGCACACTGGCTATGCGCCCCCACAGACCGTGGCCTGTCCTCACATTGGGGCAATGATATCTCGGACACTGGGTCCCAAAAATGACGCATTGCCAGCTTTTATCAATATCGGGCAACGATTCGATGGGGGTGAAGGTGAAGAACTAAAGGCCTTCACGACCGGCGGATTTTTGGGCAGCGAATTTGGTCCATTTAACGTCCCTTTCCCCGACGCAGCGCGCGATGTGGTGACCCCTCCCAGCGGAATGAGTTCGGGGCGATTTACCAACCGTGATCGTTTCCTTCGTCAACTGGCGGATGCCTCGCCAGTCGGCCAACTGGGTAGTGGTTTTCAACGAGATTCTTTGGTTCGCTCGCTTGATAATGCGCATCGGCTTCTTGCCTCTCCTGCGGCGAAGGCTTTTGATCTGAGCCTTGAGTCACCAGAGACAGTAGCCAAGTACGCCCCAGGCGGTTGGGATTTTAGCAAGCGCCTCGGAACGGATTTTAGCCGCGAAGCTAGTTACGAGAAAGCCAATGTCCAGCGCTTTGGGCTCGGGTGCCTTCTCGCCCGCCGCCTTGCTGAGGCCGGGGCTCGTTACATTGAGGTCACCACCGAATATATTCCTTTTCTCAACTGGGATACTCACGAACGCGGCCACGAAAAACTGGTCATCATGAAACAGGCCATCGACGGTGCCATCGCTCAACTTGTACTCGATTTGGAGGAACGCGGACTCCTCGAGCGAACCTTGGTGGTGGTGGCCAGTGAGTTCAGTCGCGATATGATGCAAGAGGGCAAGCCGGATAAACCGATCATCAATCAGGTCAATGTCCCTGATAAAATTGATTCAATGACTCATTACGGTATGCATCGTCATTTTACCGATGCCGGGTGTGTTCTCTTGTTTGGTGGTGGAATGAAACGGGGGCATATCCACGGGGTCACCGCCGACGAACGGCCGTGTAAAACACTAAAGGATCGCGTGGTAATCGAAGATCTTCACGCCACGATTTACCGTGCCCTTGGTATTCCGGCGAATCTTTCTTACGAAATCGAAAAGCGCCCCTTCTACGTGACACGTGACGGACTTGGCAAGCCGATCGGCAGTCTGTTTGCCAAGTCGGTGTAAAGGACACTCTGAGATTGATCGTCGTGGGTAGGTTCCTCTGTTAAAGAAAGTTTTTAGCCTCACGGTTGGCCCAATTTTCAATAAATCGATCTGGGGTTGTACTACCTATCAAATTTCCAAAGGTGATTAGAATCGTATTGGTAAGGAGGAATTGCTTAACTATTCCGAAAATTTTGGAGTTCGGTTTGAAGTGATATATCGACACCGGTTAACGGTAGAAAGGCCCGTTGGCACAGGAGGTTGAGGGTGGCTTCTCTAAGAAAAATGGACGAGGTTACAGCCTCGTCCATTGCGCCTTTTGAATCTGAGTTAGTCTTACTTGACCCGGTAGAACTTGGTCCCTTGTAGATTCTTTAGAGTGAGAGGACTGGTACCCGCCTCAGCAGTGTAGTTGCCATTGAGCGTGGACGAACTTTCCAGCGAACCGCCCTCAAAGGTGAGCACTGCATCCGCTCCATTTCGCGAGAGGGAGATTTTCGGGGTAGTTTTGGCTCCAATCGCGTAGTTGATGATATTAAAAAGAAGGTTCTTTCCCTCCTCAGTGATGTCGCGAATTTCCGGCGCCCAATTTGCAGCCAGGCTGGCGGTTTGGCCGAGGTGAAGGCCGATCCGCTTATTCGGGACAACACTGCCATCCACTAATTTATCCCCCTTTTCGTAGACAAATAGGGTGGGAAACGAACCGTTCTCCATCAAGCTAGCAACGACATCGGCATCCGCAGAGGGGCGCCCATAGTTAAAGCTATACAGAGTATTATAGACTTTCAGTTTTCCAGTGACGCCACCAGCGATGGGGTGAGTGGGTTTTTTAATAAAGATAGAATCCAATCCGGCTTTGATCTCCTCAGGTTGACTATCTTCGGTGCGCCCGCTGTTGCCGAAGAAGGAGAATTCATTGGAGAAATCATCCGGATGTTGGACCCACTCTGCGTTATCCCACATAAAAGCTTCAGCGCATATAATGGGAATATTGGTATCGCGCAGGATAAATTTTTGGACAACTGGGTCTCCAACCGGCTCTAGAACAGAGGTAGATCCAATGGTCTCGGAGATTAGAACCACATCTTGCCCCACCGTAGCGGCACGAAAATCATCCGGGGAAGCTGCTGGGGTTTGAAACACGGTGATCGTGTATCCTTTGGCTTGCAGAAGAGCGATGACCCCAGAATCTGAGTTACCGGGATTAGCCGCATTACTTGTGACAAAGAGGACTTTACCCGTCGATTTTTTGGCTACGTCATAACCAAAAATAATCTCGCCTGTGACCGCGTGGGAATTCCGACCGCCGCCATCCTGAGTCAAAGGGTGATTCTCCGTGTCAGCCCGCCACACTTGAGCGGCTTTCTCTTCGGCACTGAGTGTCTCGAGATAGGCAGCTGTATAGCCTTTGTAGTAGGGGCGGTTGGCCCAAATGTACTGAATTGCCAGATCCTGCGAGGTTGTCTTATTGCCGTTTAGGCCGCCTCCCGTCTTGTCGTCATCGTCCATTGCGAGGTTGAAGCCCATTATATAGCCGTTGCTGAGCTTGTTACCGGCCTTTGGGTCTTCAAACTGGGTTTTCTTGAATCGCCCTTCCATTTTCCATCCCCCTGTGACGGCCTTACCTGTCCCGAAAATGTCACCAGTTGGACCATAAGTCCATTCGACTCCACTGGACCAAGTCTGCCCAGTTTGAGTGTTGTCAGTATCATTCCACATCGAGAAACGACCCTGATAATTTAGGTAACTGTGACCGCCAAAGGCATCCTTTGAACTATCGGTGTTATCAGTTGTTCGGTTATTCAATGCATCCACTACGATTTCAATAGCGTCGTCTTTCCAGAAGGAATTATTGGGATCGTCACTGTTGACAACGTCGTCTTTGGCATCGATGCCGACATAAAAATAGGTGTCATCATGGGCCAAATAGAAAGTGAAACTCGAATCCTTTTCGCCGTCCCAACTTCGATCATCAGGAAAGTTAAGAATCCACGCATTAATACCGGGGGTGACGGTGACTCCAGTGAATCCACCATACTCAGCTGAGGTAACCGCCCCATCAGAGGTAATTGAATTATTAGCGACTTTGGGGACCATCAGGGTCGTGGTCGCTAGGTTTGACCAAGGCCCCGTTTGTTTATCGTCAAAAGTCGATATATCAAATAGTTGCGCTTGGATACTGAGGGTGGAAACAGCAGCCGCTGCTGCCATCAGAATCGAATATCTCTCTCTCATATTTTTAAACCCTTCGGAGTTGGCATTAACCGAAAAGAAGGCGCCGTAGCAGCCAAGTTTTCTCAACGGTTAAAGAAGGATTTGGAGGCAGAGAGTGAGGTCTGTCAATCGATGTTAAGGATCGCGGCGGAGGGCAAAGCAGAAGGTATTCTGGCGGTGGTATTTATCTGATAAAAAAACAGCAGTCAGAATTTGGGCCGATTTGGCCGTCTTAATTGCCTCTTAGTTAAGAACTTGCATCGATTTTTAACCACGCAATTGCAGGTCGCTGTTCCTGATGTCTTTGCTGAGTAATCCCTTGAATGCTTGGTCCTGCGTGGAATAAAAAATAATGTTCGTCAGGCAAAAGTTAACCCAACTGGGGACAGGTACCGAGGACAGTGCGTCCACTTATTCAACTGAGGATGGCTTAGCCCATTCGATTCTTTGTTCATTTGCTGAAGCGGTGTAGTCGGCAATTTGGCCACGAGTTAGATCTGCGATCGAAGTGGGCATTGCCTGAGCTGATTGATACCAGCGCACGGTTTTCTCTATAGTTTGTTCGAAATTCCAGGCCGGCGACCACTGGAGAAAATGATGGGCTTTGTCGGTGGCTAGATTAAGGAGGTTGGCTTCGTGCACCGCCTTGGGGTCGCTGCAATCGGCCCAGTTACCTGGCCAGTGACTTACAATTTCCTGAACGAGTTCAGCGACCGTACGATTGGAATGAAGCGAGGGGCCAAAATTAAAAGCACCGTCCAGCATCGAGTAAAACGGATGCGGTTTGGTCGCAGACAAACAGGCCCCTAGCCAGAGGTAACCTGAGAGCGGTTCGAGGACGTGTTGCCAAGGGCGGGTCGCGATTTTATTACGAACCGAAATGGTTTGGTTGCATTGAAGCGCTCGGATGCAATCGGGTACAATTCGATCGAGGGCCCAATCCCCACCGCCAACCACATTGCCAGCCCGTGCGGAGGCTACTTTCACCCGTGATTCGGCCGTTGAAAAATAGGAGGAACGATAGGAAGCAATGACTAACTCCGCAGCACCCTTGGAAGAACTATAAGGATCAAATCCACCCATAGGATCTACTTCGCGATAGCTATGAACCCATTCTTTATTTTGGTAGCACTTATCGGTGGTGACTGCGATGACGACAGACTGATGTGCACTGCGGCGGACGGCCTCGAGGACATGGACTGTCCCCATGATATTGGTTGCGTAGGTTTCGACGGGTTGGTGATAGGAAAGACGAACGAGCGGTTGTGCCGCGAGATGGAAAACGAAATCGGGTTTGAAGGACTCGACCTCTTTGCAAACGGCGGCTAGATCACGGACATCCCCGAGAATATGATTAATCCGTCGAGCGAGGTTAAGTTGTTCGAAAAGCGAGGGTTGAGTCGGTGGATTGAGAGCGAATCCACTGACCTCGGCTCCCAGCGCGAGTAACCACTCAGTCAACCAAGATCCTTTGAAACCAGTGTGGCCGGTCACAAGGACCCGTTTGCCTCTATAAACATGAGCTAAAGACATAATATCTATTTAGATTTAATCAGTCTGTTGATCTGCAAAATATTTCAGGGGAAGACCTGAGCGATGCGTGAGGTTAACGGTTTTGAAAGTGAATAGATTTTGCTGAGCTAACTCCGTTATTTGAACCGCGTCGGTAGCCTGCCAGATCGAGTGTCACTTGTGAGTAACCGAGTTTACGCAAGTCCGTGTCGATTTGTGCCCGTGTTGCGTCGTCTAAAAGAAGGGTGAATTCACTGGGCCCAACCTCGATGCGGGCTAGATGCCCTCCGAGAGTGCCGGCGAGTTGGTGATGACGGACCCGAACATCTTTGAAGCCGAGATCGCGCAGGAAGTATTCCGCTTCTTCAACCATCAGGAGTTTAGCGGGAGTGACCGGTTCACCCGTGGGGATACGAGAACTAAGGCAGGCCAGTTGAGGTTTATCAGCGGTGGGAAGGCCAAGACGTGCGCTTAGCTCGCGGATTTCGGGTTTGGTCAATCCGACTTCGCGAAGGGGAGCCCGGACCTGAAATTCACCGGCCGCCCGGGCACCAGGACGGTGATCGCTCAGGTCGCTGGCGTTCTCGCCGTAGGCAATCACTGCAAAACCGAGTTGAGCGGTTAACGGTTCTAATTCGCTAAACAGCGCGTGTTTGCAGAAATAGCAACGGTCAATGGGATTAGCGAGGTACTGTTTATTCTGGAATTCGGTTGTATCGATGACGCGGAGAGGAATTCCGAATTGTTGAGCGATATCAATGGCTTCACGGAGCTCGCGGCGAGGTAAGCTTGGGGAATCAGCAATCACCGCCAGTGCTTTGTCACCGAGCAGAGTATGGGCGACATGAGCAAGGAAGACTGAATCGACTCCACCAGAGTAGGCCACCACGCAGCTACCGTAGCCCCGGAGGAGGGTTTGAAGATGTTGATAACGAGATTCAATCATGTGACGGGTCAAGTTCAGGCCGCGAAGAGACTTCCGGCGAGTTCGGTCAGGGGAAGATTGACTCCGTTAGCAGTCAGATCTTGCCCATGGCCGTCTGTCCAAATCCGGTGACGATAGAGGGTCGCAAAAGAGTAATTGGGTGCTGCGCCACCCTGTCCGCCAACCAGTTCACTACCGCGCCGAACAGCGTCCTGCATCCAAGCGGGGAGGAGGAGATGGAAAGGATTGCGGCTGACTTCACCGGCGTGGAAAGAAGTTCCAGCCACTTGTTGAGCAACAAGGTCGACGCTCGCTTCCACCATGAGGTTGGGTTGAGTCATTTGGCCCCAATATTCTGTCTCAACGAGGTGGGTGCTGAACGCGGGGCCAAGAGTTGCAAGAGCGTCCATCACCAGAAGATGCGTGCCGATATGGGTGCCATTCCAGTCATTGAGATGGGGCACAAAAATAGCATTGGGTTTCTCTGTCTCGAGAAGGGTCGCGATACGTTCGACCATAGGAATCCAAGCAGAGGGAGAGTGATTTCGACAATGCGACGTTACATTTTCCAGTCCGCCTGAGGCGGTTTGAATGAGCCCGAACCCGATGTAGTGGCAAGCCTGCTGAAGTTCAGCGAGACGCTCTGCTTGCCGACTGCGATTACTGCCTTGGGTAACGGCAACATTGACTATGTTCCAACCCGACTCAATCCGGAGTCGAAGGGGGAGTAAGCCGATAATACATTCGTCATCGGGGTGTGGAGAGAAGATGAGTCCTTTGGGTGCAGTGGTCGCAAGAGGGGGATGTTCAATCGGAGGAATGCCTCCGAGAGGTAGAGAACGGCTGTCGCGAAAGGCTTTGTCGTAAGCGTGAACGAGTGGCGCGTAGGGGTTCATGGGCGAGATCGGGGAATTGGACGAGCGAATACGGGATGAGAAAATTTGGACTAGACACCTTGCGGCGAGAGAAAATGTTTACTGTTATGTTTAGGCCTACCGCGATCAGAGGTGATCTAAGTTTGATTCCA
>CAMDGV010000104.1 GCA_945898055.1 Akkermansia muciniphila
CGCCGCGGGACCACCCGAGGGGCTGTAAATTAGATCTTGGTAAAGGTGTCAGTTCTTGAAATTGGATTCTCCCCGCCCAACTTCCTCCGGCGAGACAAGAGACGGTTCAGATAACCCGTAGAACCCGCAGAGAGGAGCGTGTCAGACGCAGGGAAAGGGCTTCACCAAGCTCAACCGGCACGCCGCCGAACCTCAGATGCTGCAATCGACCGGAAACCCGGCCGATTCGTCCACCTACCCAAATGCAGATGAATCCGCCTTGGCGATGGCGAACGACTCTGAATGAAGTAGACTTGACCCGACCGGCCCAGAGACCTTTGCATCAGTCCATGCTTCATCACGGCTTACTCAATCCACAGCTTCTCTCTTTGCTCGCGCGCATTCGTCACACCAACACTTTGGTGATCGCTGATTCCATGTTTCCTTCGTGGCCCGGTTTGGAAACGGTGGATTTAGCCCTTGTCTATGGTATCCCCACCCTTCCTCAAGTCGTTGAGGCGATTCTCGCCCAGTGGCATTGCGGGACGGTCCGAATGGCAGAAGAGTTCAAAGCTAACAATAGTGCCGAGGTCCAAGCGGAGTTTGAGCGGGCGTTTGGCGCCGTGCCAATCGACTACGAGCCGCACTTGGTTTTGAAGGGTCGGGTGCCTGCGGCTATTGGGCTAATCCGCACGGGTGAACGACGCCTTTACACCAATGTTATTTTGGAATCCGCCTAATCTGAAAAGACCTTTCAAGTCCGATTTCATCGTGTTTTATGCCCTCTAATCCCTTATTTCTGAGCGGAGTGATCGAAGGATTTTATGGTCCGCTTTGGACTCGGACTCAACGGTTAGAACTTTTTGATTCGATGCAGCGGTGGGGGTTGAATACCTACGTCTATGGACCCAAAGATGATCTTCATCACCGTCTACTTTGGCGCGAGACATATCCGGACGCTGAGGCGGCCGACCTAGGTGAACTCATCACCGAGTGCCAAGCACGCGGTATTCAATTTCTCTATGCACTCGGGCCCGGACTCGACATCCGCTACGGGTCCTCAATCGACTGTGCGGCGCTCGAAGCGCGGTTGAGTCAACTTATGGATCTCGGGTGTCGGACCCTTTGCCTTTTGTTCGATGATATACCCGACACCCTGCATTCGGAGGATGCAGCTCGTTGGGATTCTTTGGCAGCGGCGCAGTGCAGTTTGACCAATCATCTTCTCCAAACTCTGAACCAACGGGGACCGTTGCGACTCCTCTTTTGTCCGACTCCTTATTGTCATCGAATGGTGCAGGCTGAGCACGGCGGAAAAGGTTATTTAGAAATCGTGGGTCGCCAACTTCATCCGTCAATTGATGTCTTTTGGACCGGGCCAGAAATCATCTCCGAAGAAATCACGGTCGAACAGATCCAAGCGTTAACCCAGATTTTGCAGCGTAAACCGATTCTCTGGGATAATCTTTATGCCAATGATTACGATGGGCGACGTGTCTTTTTTGGTCCTTACGCAGGTCGCTCCCCAGAACTTCGATCACAAGTAGCCGGAGTTTTGTGTAATCCGAACACCGAATTTCCGGTGAACTATGCCCCGCTTCATACCTTCGCGTCTTGGTTGCGGAGTACACCCCAGAATTGGGAGCCGCGTCTCGCCTATTTAGACGCCCTTCGAGATTGGCTTCCGCGTTTGGCGTCGGCGGGTAAGTCAATAAGCCCTGTAGACTTAGTTCTTTTTTGCGATAGCTTTTATCTTCCGTATTCTCAAGGTCCCACCGCTGCCCGATTCTACGATTCAATCGCCACGCTTCTTTCGAATGACCCATCCACTTGGACCGAGGATAAGATTAATTCTTTTCTGAGCGAAGCGCAGCGGTTGCGTAACTTTTGTGTCCAAATCTCGGAAGTCGAAGACCGCACCCTTTTTGCTGCCTTAAGTCGGCGGGTCTGGGAGTTACGTGAGGAATTGGAACTGCTTATTCGGTATGTCCAGTTTCAGGCAACCCCCCTGCATCGGGGGAGTCGTTTTCGATCCGATTTTCATCAACCCAAAGTCTATCGGGGAGGCTTTGTTCCTGCGCTCCAAGGCTTATTGCGCCTAGAGGCAGACGGTTCTTTCACCCCAATTCCGACATCAGAAGTCTGAGCAGCCCGCAGTTTTCTGCGGAGGAGGCTTTATCGTCGCGACTGCCAGACGATCAAGGTACCGACATGTTTCCAGCATCGACCAATGCGATCCAGCCCCGCTGGGGACTTCAGCCGAGGCGGAAGGCGCAGGTAACTCTCTAGCAGGCAACCCGTCATCTGAACTCCCTCATCCAAGCAGTGAAAAGTTCACGGCGGCCCCAGTGACTTCTACGTCGGTCAACGAAGTGGCACGCCCTTCATGTTGGAAGTGAAGTTTTCGATGGTCCAGTCCCATCAAGTGCAAGAGAGTCGCGTGGAAATCGTGCACCGGCACAACATTCTGAACGGATTTGTATCCGAAGTCGTCCGTCGCACCATGGACGTAGCCACGGCGGAAGCCCCCGCCGGCGACCCAGAGTGAAAAGCCATGTCGGTTGTGATCGCGTCCATCTTTGCCTTGCGATACAGGAAGCCGGCCAAACTCACCGCTCCAAATGACTGCCGTCGACTCGAGCAGTCCGCGCTGTTTCAGATCTTTGACCAGAGCGGCGCTCGGCTGATCCGTGCGAGCGCAGAGCCCCTTTAGACGTTCGGCATTCTTGTCGTGAGTGTCCCAAGGTTGGCCGTTGAGGAAAAGCTGCACGAAGCGAACTCCCCTTTCTACCAGTCGGCGGGCGAGCAGACATCGCCGGCCATACTCCTCAGTGATCGGATTGTCCAAGCCATACAGCCGCTGGGTGGCTTTGGATTCACTCGAAAAGTCCAAGACTTCCGGGACGGCTGTCTGCATGCGGGCGGCAATTTCAAAGTTGGCGATGCGGGCACTCAGTTCCGTATTTTCCGGATAGCGCGACGCGTGCGCGGCGTTGATTTGCTGCAGGAACTTCATCTGCCCCTCACGGGCCAAGGCAGAGAAGCGTTCGGGGGTCTTGAGGTTAAATACAGGGGATGGGCCTGAACGAAACGGAGTACCCTGATAGAGGGCGGGAAGAAACCCAGAGGACCAATTCCTTTCACCATCCACGGGAAGCCCGCCTGGATCTGAAAGAACGACATAGGCGGGAAGATTCTCATTTTCAGTACCTAGGCCATACAGTGCCCACGATCCCAGTCCCGGCAAACCGGCTAGGAACCGACCGGTATGCATGATGCGCAACGCGGACTCGTGGTCCACGGATTCTGTTGTCATCGAGCGAATCAGAGTAATGTCGTCCGCAATACTGCCTGTATGCGGCAGAAGCTCGGAGAGTTGCATGCCGCATTGGCCGCGCGCATGAAATTTGTAGGGGGCACCCAGCACTTGGCCCGACTGTTTATCGAAGTGAATTTCCAAGGGGCCTCCCGGATAGGGTTTTCCATTCCAACGAGTTAGCTCTGGCTTGGGGTCGAAGAGATCCATCTGGCTGGGACCACCGTGCTGAAAAAGACTGATAACCGAGCGAGTGCGAGCGGGAAAATGACTACCGCGAACTGAGCCGGCCGCCTGCACGTCACG
This sequence comes from Akkermansia muciniphila, assembly GCA_945898055.1. Lineage (GTDB taxonomy): Bacteria > Verrucomicrobiota > Verrucomicrobiia > Limisphaerales > UBA9464 > SXXZ01. The sequence goes on from CAMDGV010000104.1 coordinate 3,602, forward strand.
GGAGAGCAGATGTGCCATCGCCATCGATCCCAACCCTCCAGCGGATCGCCCTAGAAAGGCTCTGCGTGAGAAAAATTCAGAACTCATAATTAGTCAAGGTACAGGAACGGACTGGAGGCCAGCAGCATTTGGCAGAGATCCGCCCAGGTGCGAAACTCCGCATCTTTCGCCCCCAAATGCAGCTTTCTTTGGGAGATTAGAAAGTCCCGCACCGTCCCTCGGCTCTTGGTATCTGGCGGACGTCCGGTTGTGAGAAGAAACGCCAGTTGAATCCGACGGTTGGTATCCTTGCCTGCCTCGCGCTCTAAACGCCGCGCCATGTCCTCAGCACGCTTTAGAGAAAACTCGGAGTTGAGTAGGCTGAGCGACTGCAACGGCATGGTTGTCTGGGCCCGTCGAGTGCAGTTAAAAACGACGGAGGGCGCATCGAAAAGCCCAAGCTGTGTGGCAACCTGACTGCGACGCTGTTGCAGGAAAAGTGACCGGGCAAAGGCTCCCGGCAACGCCTCATCCAGAACCACTTCACCGCTCGCGGCTCGGGAGGTGGGCACGTAGGCTCCCAAAGCCTTGCTTAAGTCCAGTCGGCCACTGACAGCAAGCGTGGAATCTCGGATTGCCTCGGCCTCAAGCCGACGAATAGGAAAGCGCCAGAGCCATTGATTCGACGGATCTTTCTCGTTACCTAGGCGGGTCGGGAGGCTGCTTTGTTGGACCATCGCTGATCGGAGAAGCAACCGATGCATCGCTTTCATGCTCCAACCGGAGGCAATGAACTCAGAACTTATCCATTCCAAGAGCTCGGGATGGATTGGGCGTGAGCCGCTCAGCCCCAGGTTATCGGGCGTCGCTACAATTCCTACCCCGAAATACTGTTGCCAAAGTCGATTCATGGTCACCCGAGCCAGCAGGGCGGATTGAGGTGATCGTGGCTCCGTCAGCCAGCGCGCCAGACTGAGTCGAGCACCTGTGCCCGTTTCGGTGCGCTCAGGCAGCGAAGCCGGATGCGTCTTTGAAAGGAAGGCAGGGGGAGCAGGTTCAACAGCCTCGCCAGGGTGCCGATGATCCCCACGCTTCAACAGAGGCACTTTTGGAGCTTCCGGTCCAAGATCAGACACCCAACTAATCTTCCCTGGTTTGGGCCGTTTTAGACCGGTAATCGCTTTGAGACGCTCCTCCATTTCTTTCCTGCGCACGGCCAGTTGAACCTCAAATAATCGGTTCTTCTCCGCCCAAGCGGCATGCTCGCCCATGGAAGATTCGACCCGCACCTCATCGACCACGAAGCTGCGACCGCAACAAAACTCGAAGCCAAATCCACCCTCCGAAATCAGTTCCCCCTTCAGCTCTAGGGGCACCCCATCTACCACCCCATCGACGAGGTGCTCCATCCGCCACCCCTTGGCCGACGGACGAGAGATGCGAATCCCGTAATTATGTCCGGAAGTATAGCCTGTCGATCCGATGTTCCCAACCGCTTTGGACCCAGAGTGTGGATACTCTCCGTACACAGTGGTGGGTCCGGCCGGATTGCCATCAATGAGAATGTTACCCCCCTTGCGAACTCCGTTGCCGCTAAAGTCGTGAAGTCCGACGAGATAACCGACGCGCTCTGCGCCCCTGCCTTTTTCTGCGATTCGATCCGCCACGAGATCAAAGGTGACTTGGATCCAGTCACCCGTCGCCGCCGGCCGCCAGTTAAAACTATCTCGGGTAGAGATCCAACGATCGCCCGCGCCGCCCGATTCAAGAATCTCCAATCTTCCAGAGCTCACCTGAGCCGCTGGGGCGTGGGCAGAATCGAGAGCCACCGGAGGGGTACCGGCAGGAGCGTCATCGCCCGGAGCCACGTTCGACCATCGCTCAGCCAGCGGACTGCCTTCCGCAAACGAATCCTCGAAAAGGATTCGCCCTCTCGGCCGATGAGTCGCAACCCACTGCTGGAAGGACTGGGTCAGCTCATTGGCTTGCCTCGTGAGTTTCACATCGTTCGCTTCCCAAGTCTCCATTTCCCCCGGCAAAGTCGCGTAAACGAAACGATCATTCGGTTTCACCCACTTCTGAGGGTGGAAGGCGGGAAAAAGATAGGCCTGAAGACTGTAATAGTCCCGCTGGGTGATGGGTTCGAACTTGTGATCGTGACATTTCGCGCACTGGACAGTGAGCCCCAGTAACGAGGAACCAAAAATTTGCACGGAAGATTCTAGGGCGTAATAGCGATCCGACCGAACCTCATCGTCGTTCCCATCACTCTCTCCAGACCCATCCTGACCGTTCCGGAGAAAATGAGTCGCTTCGAGAAGCTCAACAATCTGAGCGGTGGCCGGTTGGCCAGGTTTCCATCCAGTCAACTGATCTCCGGCTAATTGCTCGCGGACGAACTCATCGAAGGGCGTGTCCCGCTGCAACGCTCGGACGACATAGTCACGATAGCGATAGGCCAAAGGGCGATCGCTGTCTGCGCTAAAGTAACCGTTAGAATCCGCATAGCCGGCCGCATCCAACCAGTGGCGTGCCCACTTCTCAGCATACCGAGGCGAAGCGAGCAGGCGATCAATGACCTTGTCGTAGGCTAGAACGGATCGATCCGCTATAAAATTGGCGATCTCTGCCGGTGTTGGGGGCAGTCCGGTGGTGAGAAGAGTGACCCGCCTCAAAAGTGTGGCACGGTCCACCCTTGGCCCGAGACTCAGCCCAGCCTTTTCCAATCGGGCCTGTGCAAAACGGTCTACCTCAGTGCGGCAGGAGCGGCTATTCTTTGGAACTGGGACGACTGGTGTGGACGGAGCCTGGAAGGCCCAGTGGGAGGCGACGGACTCCGCTGACGCCGCTGCCAATTTGATTGCGGGGGAAACTGCTAAAACCAAAGCCAATATCGATGAGGACCAAATCCTAGGCAAGTGCACTAGATGAGCGATCGGCATAAAAAAATGGGGTGCAAGATTACCCTCGAGATTCTGCGTTGCCCGATGAGAAAAACAAATCAAATCCAGCAAACTGGAAGAGTCACCGCGTTTACTGGAATGACACCGCCCTGAATTTCTACGGTGCAGGGGATGGGTTGGCCGGCGTCCACCAGAGTGGTCGGTTCGAGCAGGTCGTGTTGGTGAACAACTACGGCAATCTGAGCGGCTATGCCGATGGCATTCTGCAGTTCAGCACCTCTTACGACGCCTCGGTCAGTTCCGACAACCTTATGCATTTCTTCCTGGACGACTCTGGCGAGAATTCCAGCGGTCAAGTCGCACGTCTGCGCATCTTCGACCGCGCCCTGACGTCGCTCGAAGTCGCCGCTCTTGGTGCTGTTGCCGTTCCCGAACTCGCCGAATATGCAGCCGTCGCCGGTCTGGCGGTCTTGGCTCTCGGCATTTGGCGCCGGAGCCGCCGCTGAGGTTCTCCTGACCCATCTACCCCAGCCTTGCGCCGGGGTTTTTCTTTCCGGGGTGGGTGAACTATGGGGCTGGGTGAACTATGGGGCAGGCTACCTATTTCTCTCGAGTGTAAACTATGGGGCAGGCTACCTATTTCTCTCGTGTGTAAACTATGGGGCAGGCTACCTATTTCTCTCGTGTGCTGAGGTTCTCCTGACCCATCTACCCCAGCCTTGCGCCGGGGTTTTTCTTTCCGGGGAGTGTGAACTACGGGGCAGGCTACCTATTTCTCTCTCTCGTGGATGAACTATGGGGCAGGCTACCTATTTCTCTCGTGGATGAACTATGGGGCAGGCTACCTATTTCTCTCAAGTTGTAGACCCGATACCATTGATCCACCGTTGATTCCCAATTACCCCCAGCTACCGGTTCGACCACGTTGTCCCCAGTGGCAGCGGCCAAGTCGCCTGCGACAAATTCTTCGTTATCAAGGCGATTGCGCGTTGTTACGAATCGGATTACTCCCCTTCAGAGATCGCTCGCACTCGGGGCCCGAGTACCGACCTAAACTCTTCGGTTCGCTTCTTGAGCCAGCGGAACCCGCGTTCCGAATCTGGCCGGTTTTTCGGGCCGAAATCCTTCAAGTAATCCACAATTCGACAGTCTTGGCCTTCTGGAAGCGCTTGCCACTCGATGGCGCCGAGAGCGGCCTAAGGTCTGGACATCGTGGCGTAGCCCACGCCGAGCAACTCGGCCGTCTAGCCAATCGTCGCACCAAGCACGGCCGGTAGTAGAATTGCCCGCGCGAGTCGCAATTCCTGCAAGGTAGTAGCTGAGTCAGTTGCAGCTTTGACGCGTTCTACAACTGATCGGAAATGGCTTTTCACCGGACCAAAATCGCCAAGGAAAAAGTCCGCAAAACAAAATAAAGTGGGGCAGAAAAACGCGAGCGCCCCCTCCGGAAGCCCCTCCGAAAAAGAGGGAATTATCTGATAGCGAAATGATACGTTAGCGGAGGGCGGCGAATGACTGTAGCTGGACCGTTACCTGAACGTCGCTGGCGGGGATGGTCAGGAACTATTAAAATGAACCTAGAAAGTGAGAAAAATCGGTCGTCTCGCTTTATTCCGATGCCAAAGGGAAGCGCAAAATTATCGATGGTACCCGCCCAGATGCCCTCCGGTTTGTTCCCAAGGCGAGGGTTTACGCTGATCGAACTTCTGGTGGTGATCGCCATCATTGCAGTGCTGGCCTCCATGCTGCTCCCGGCCCTGTCGGGGGCGAAGACCAAGGCCCAAGGCATCGCCTGCCTGAACCACCTGCGCCAGTTAGGGGTGGCCCTCCACCTGTACACCAACGACAACTCCGACGGTTTCCCGCCCATTCAGGCCCGATTCTCCAACGGAGAATCCAGCTGGCGAGCGTATTTGTACCCCAACGTTGGCCTCAATCCGAAGGTCTACGACTGCCCGGCCGAGAAGATCGAGGTCTACGCCAGCGCCAAGCCCCGTCCGACCTCTAGGTCCAGCCCTTGGGTATTGGGGCAGTTCGTGCCCGGGGAGATCGAGATCCCCAGCGGCTTGGGGGCGGTCAACGTCCACTGGCTCTCGGGTGGTGCCCAACCGCCCTTCGGCCGGCCGGCCGGGTATGAGAACAACCTTTGCCGGTGGAGCATGGTGGATGCGCCCTCCCAGTTGATCCTGTTCGGGGACGGCCACAGCGACGTGTACGGGGTATGGCCCTCGGACCGTTGGTGGATCTGGAAGGAACTGGGCGACGCCAACCAACCGGGCTTCAACCGGTTGGCCCAAGGCGACAAGGGAGCGGGGCGGCACCAGCGCCGTTCGAACTACGCCTTCGCCGACGGAAGCGCGCGCTCGCTCGACCCAGGCCGGATCCCCTGCAACACCAACGAGTGCTGGTGGTCGGCCAAAGCCGATCCCCACTGATGCGCCCATGGTCACTCCGAAAAATATCCGGCTCGTCGGGGCCGCTGTGGCGGCAGCCGGAGCCCTGGCACTGCTATACCGGACCTGGTCGTCCGACCCCAGCGGACCTCGCGGATTCTTTTACGACCTGAGCGCCAAACGGCTCTTCGATGGCCCCATCGACGCCATCCCTCCGGTCGCAGGTGTCGATGGTCCCGAGGCCGACGGCTACCGGGCGGTGATCGTCTCATTGAGCGGCAAACCCGAGGAGAGGTCCTCATGGCGTGTAGCCTACCTCGAGCGCTACTCGCCCGAATTGCAACAGCAGATGGAGCAGGCCCGGCAGGGAGGACCCGCTCCCACGATCCCGCGCTCGGAAGCCCAGGCCCACCGCTGGGTGCGCCGGACCAACGACACCGAATGGTTTCCCATCGCCTCCGAGACCGGCCTGCGGATCGTGACCGAATGGGCCCAACCCGGGCCCGACGGCATCACGCCGGTGGTCTGTACCCCATAAGGTTCAGCGATCACAAACTCCCGACATCAGCCACATCTTCCCTGTACACCCAACCAACACTGAACTCCGAACCTAAATTAAACCCATTGAACCCATGAAACCATCCCCATCCTCCCGAAGCCCGCAACCTGGGCGACTCCCAACGGCCGCGCTCCTAGCCTGCCTACTCGGCGGCCAAGCCCTCACGGCGCAATCCGTCGTCACCAGCCTGGAGAACTACTTCCCCGGCCAAACTATCTCGGTCTCCTTCAACGGAGGTCCCGGCAATCCCAATGACTGGATCGGCGTCTATCCTGAAGGCGTGACCCCGGGCTCGACCGGCTCGACCCTTTGGAACTACGTCAACGGCACACGCACTCCCGGGGCCGGACTCCAGGAAGGCAGCATGACCTTCGGCTCGGGACTCAACCTCGCCGGCGTCTGGACCGCCTACCTCATGGTCAACGACGGCTACACGGTGGTGACCAACGTCTCCTTCAATGTCATCGATCCGACGGCATCGGCGATCCGCCCCTCCGCTAACCGGTACGCCCCCGGGCAGACCATCAACGTCGGGTTCACCAACGGTCCCGCGAACCCGAAGGATTGGATCGGCTTCTATCCCGAAGGCGTGACCCCGGGCTCGACCGGCTCGACCCTTTGGAACTACGTGGATGGAACTCAGTCGGGCACCGCAGGCAAGGCCAACGGTTTGGTCACCTTCCAAAACGGCCTCACCGCCGCCGGCAAGTACCGCGCCTACCTGCTGGAGAACGACGGATACACGATCCTCGCCAGTGAGCCCATCACGGTGGCCGTGCCGACCGTCAGTGGGGCGGGCGTGGTCTCCACGAGCCCGATTTCCGAGGCAACCAAAGTGACGCCGAACGCCCCTTACCGGGCCGAATTGACCAACGGAGTCGCACTGGCATCGATCCGACTGTCGTTGAACGGCAAAGCTGTGGCAGCCATCGTGACCGGCACCGCCCAGCAAGCCTCGGTAAGCTTCACCAACGCAGTGTTGCTGGCTCCCGCCTCGTCGAACGTCTATGTGCTGTTCTTCTCGGACACCGGCGTCCCGGCCAAGACCTTCAACGTCACCAATGCGTTTCAGGTGGCCAACTACCGGAACATCGAACTGCCCGCGCCTCTGGTGTTCGAGAACTTCGATTCGATTCCTGAAGGTCAATTGCCAACCGGTTGGACGCGCAAGTCCTACGTCGAGATCAACACCCCTGAAATCGACTTCGGTAACCTCGACTCCGCGGCGTTCGCAGAGTGGACAGCCGTGGATGCGTCCCGCTTCAACGGGCGATTTCTCACCTACAGCAATCCAGATACCTCGGAGGGCGAAGCCAACGACTACCTGCGGGTGAACGTGCCCAACGCAGCGAACGTGGTGAATGGGCAGGTCTTGGATGGACCACTCGCAAAGGGCCGATTCATCTTCAGCACCTCGGGCTACCGACGCGGCCGCAGCCAAGTGATGCACATCGAGACCCCTGATTACAACCTCTCAGGTCGGACCAACGTGCAGGTGGCCTTCAAGAGTCTCTGGGAACAGAACCAGGACAGCATCGCGGCCGTGGAATATTCCATTAATGGCGGAGCCCAGTGGCTGCCCTTGGTTTACCTCATCGATGAAGTCGACTTGGTCAAAGCAGAGAACGGATCTGTGGATGCTGAGGCAACCCTCAACAAGGAACACAGCGACGTGGCCAGCTACACCGACGACAGCGGAAACACCATCGGCGGCTCTTACGGCGCCTTCATCAGCGCTCCAATCACCGCCGGGTTGGCGCCGTTCCTCCAAGGCCGGGTCAACGACGACCGCGTCGAATCCAAGCGCTACGAACTTTTCCGGGTGAGCAGCGCCGACAACCAATCCAAGGTGCGCTTCCGCTTCATTCATGCGGGCACCGACAGCTGGTACTGGGGCATCGACGACTTCGGCCTCTACGCCGCCGGTGCACCGAGCACCAACACGACGTCCGAGCCGGTCAAGCCGTTCGCCTTGCTGGACATCAACAACGCGGTGGCCTCAACGGTGGTCACCAACGCCGACGGATCGTTCACCCTCACAGCTGGAGGCGGTGATACTTGGGACAATGCCGACTCCTTCTCCTACCTGCACCAGCAGCGGAACGGTGACTTCGACGTGCGCGTCCAAGTGCTGTCGGTCGAAGCCGACGATGCCGCATCGACTCAAAAGAGCGCCAAGGGGACCTTGCACATCCGAGCCAATCTCACCCCGGGCAGCCCGAACATTCAGCTGAACGCCAGTCCTATCGATGGTGCCAATTACGTGGAGACGATTTTCCGGCCAGTCCAAGACGGCGGTACCGACGATCCGGCGAGCGGTTCCATTAAGGTGGATGCCGGTCCCTACGAAGGTACATACCGCCCGAATGACGGCGACCTGTTCCCCCTCTGGCTCCGAGCACGCCGCGAGCGCAATTTGTTCCGGACCTTCGTTTCCACCGACGGCATCCAATGGAAAGTCATCGCCGAATACCAGATGGACAGCTTCCCAACTAATGTCCATGTCGGTCTGGGCGCAGTGGCCCACATCAGCGCCAACGAGGATGCGGCCAATCGCGTCAGGGCCACGTTCAAGGGCTTTGGGAATACTCCTCTGCCCCCAGTGGCAACGGTGGCAGGCGTCCCGGCCGGCACTAATTCTCCCGGCACCTACCCTGACCGCACGGTAACGGCAGTGAACTGGCACATCAGCCTCCCGACCGACGGCATTGGCTACACCCCCGACAAGACCCAGAGCGGCCCCATCGTCTGGAACACGGGCGGTTTCGGGACCATTTCCCGTGACCTGCTGTTGAACATCAACGGAGAACAAGGGCCCCTGGCCTTCGGCATCGCCCGCTACGCGACCGGCGCCCT
>CAMDGV010000105.1 GCA_945898055.1 Akkermansia muciniphila
GTGCTGTGAAGTCGATGGAAGCCTTTCAAGAGGCTTGCGCCCTTCTTGAAATAGAAATCCCTACCGATGTTCCTACGGAAGGGTCGTCGCCCTTGGGAGAAGTCGCACCCGTTTGGATCAATGGCAAACGCCCTGGTAATCGCATCGTCATTCATCCAATGGAGGGATGGGATGGCACCCTCACAGGTGGGGTGAGCGATGAGATGCGACGGCGTTGGCGTCGTTTTGGCGAGAGTGGGGCCAAGATGATTTGTGGTGGCGAAGCGATGGCCGTGAGGCCTGATGGCCGGGCCAATCCAAATCAGCTGATTATTAATCCCGAAAACCGTGCTGGGATCGCCGAGTTGATGGCGATTGCAAAGAAGGCCCACGCCGAAGGTTATGGAACGACTGAGGATTTGGTCATCGGGATTCAACTCACCCACTCCGGCCGTTTCTGCCGTCCAAAAGACAAGGCCCGCTGGGAACCTCGGGTGGCGTTTCGTCATCCACTGCTCGACCGCCGATTTCAGGTTGTTAGCGATGACCAGGTTTTTACTGATTTTGAGATAGAAGAATTGATCAACGATTTTGTTCGCGCGGCACGGGTGGCATGGAACGTCGGTGCGGACTTTGTCGATATCAAGCACTGCCACGGTTACTTGTTGCACGAGTTTCTCGGTGCTCACACGCGCCACGGGAAATATGGTGGCAGCTTCGAGAACCGAACCCGTCCATTCCGAGAGATCATCGGGGGAATTCGTGCGGATGGAAACCCGATCGAACTGGGGGTGCGCTTGAGTCTCTTCGACACGGTGCCGTACCGACCAGATCCAACGCGTGCCCAACTTGGAAAATTGGGGCCCGGAATACCTGAAGACGTCTCGGACTGCTTACCTTATCGTTACGGCTTCGGGTTGAATCAACAAAGCCCAACCGAGATCGACCTCACCGAGACATTTGCCTTTGTAGCACTGTGCGGGGAATTAGGGATCAAGGTCCTGAACACGAGTGCGGGGTCTCCCTACTATTGCCCCCATTTACTGAGGCCGGCGGCGTTTCCACCGAGTGATGGTTATCAACCAGCGTATGATCCTCTGCTGGATGTGGCGCGATTGATCCAAGCCGTGCGCCGCGTCAAAGCGCAGGCCCCAAAACATCTTTACGTCATCGGTTCGGGCTACAGCTATTTGCAAGAGTTCATTGCTCCCGTTGCCACTGCCGTCGTACGGCGAGGTTGGGCAGATGCCATTGGACTCGGTCGTTCGACCCTGTCCTATCCCGCTCTGCTATCGGATACGGTTAAAGGTAAATCACTCGAGAAAAAGAGGATTTGCCGAACCTTCAGTGACTGCACCACAGCTCCGCGCAACGGTTTAATTAGTGGTTGTTACCCGCTCGATTCGTTTTACACGCAGCGACCCGAATTTGCGCAACTCAAAGCGATCAAGAAAATGCTAAACGCCTAAATCCCACACTGGAGGTTTCATTGATGAAAAATCTTATTGCTAGACCCGAAGACCTGACCCCTCAGACGAGTTGGCTTGAGACAAAATGGGCTTGGACGAGTGAAGAGCAGCTCATCGATCATCGGACGAAAGGCCGACTTTGTGCGGCCGTTTTGCTTCCTTTCCGAGATCAAAAACCGGACTGGGATGGTTTTCTGGCCAGCATTCACTGGATGCAAGCGGCAGCGGATCATTACGGCGTCGAATTGGTCTGCGTGCTCAATGCAGATACCGGCTATATTTTTGATCTCGACGACGCCATGTATGGAGAAGTGTTGCGACGTTTCCGTGCTGAATTTCCCAGTGCAAAATTCATGGCGGGCGTGACGGCGCGAGGGGCCGAGGGTGACGCTTCATTTAAACCGGAACGGTATCGATCCCTTTTGGATATCGTGCAGCACTATGATAACTGTGAGGTCATGTTGATGACTTCCAAAGGTTTGAGTGCGCTCGCTCCTGAACGGCGTCGCGATGCCTACTACACGATCGCCGAATGGTTGATCCGCCCCGGTCTTGTTCATGCCTTAGAACCCGCATTTGTGCCGTGGGCAACGACCTTCGAACCATGGTTGCTTTGGCACTTGGCGCAGCATCCAAAATTTGTGGGAGGTAAAATCAGTACACTCGATGAACCTCATTTTCTCTATTGGGCCGCTATGTGTCGTGAACTCAATCTCGACTTTGTGCCTCATAGTGGCGACGATTTCGGCATTGCTACCGCGATAAAATTGGGACTGCCACTCCTGATCGGAGCTGCTGTCAGTGGGGCTCCGCTCCTGTGTGCGGCCAAAGATATGTGGCTCGACGACGATGCGCCGCAGAAGAGATTTATCACGGGCACAGGTCACTTTGACCCACGCGTCTACAAAGTTTTTGAGGCGTTTCAATCGATGATAGATCAGGTCTTTCGACTGGATGCAAAGCTAAGTGCTTCAGCCTACAAGCACAGCACGGCCCATTTGCTCCATCAACTTGGAATCATCCGTGCGCCTGAAGCTCATCCAGCGTGTCGAGATTTGCGAAGCTCCGATGAAGGAACCCGGATGAAGGAAGCACTCAGGCGGCCCCTGAGAATGGCTCAACATTTGGGAACTGACGCAGAACGGCTTTTTGCAAGGTCGCCCTAATTCCCTTTTACTCAGGCAATTCAGCAATTTTTATCACAGAATGAAACGATCGCAAATATCCCCGGGAGGCCTCGAAGTATCACGGATGGCGTATGGCACTTGGCGATTACTGCAAACTCAGCCGAGTCCGCAGGAAGTCAACCGTCGCCTCCACGAGTGTCTTGAGTTAGGAATTACCACCCTTGATACGGCGGAAATTTATGGGCTCTACGAAGTTGAACTAAAACTGGGTGAAGCCTTTGCTTTGTCGCCAGGTCTCCGGGATCAATTTGAGATTATTACAAAGGCGGGCATTTATGTCCCGTGTTCGTATCATCCTCAACGGCGCACCGCTCATTACAATGCGACTGAGCCGCGTCTGGTCAAGAGCCTTGAAAAATCACTCCGCTTTCTAGGCACGGATCGCATCGACCTATTTCTTGTTCACCGCCCTGACTGGTTGACTCGAGCCGATGATACCGCGACCGGCCTAAACGCGCTGTTGCATAGCGGCAAGATCGGTGCGGCTGGGGTCTCCAACTATAGCGCCAGCCAATTCGATCTATTGAACGGGCAAATGGACCAACCGTTAGTCACCAATCAAATTGAGTTTCATCTCTTGCGCCCGGAACCGATTCACGATGGGACACTTCATCAGTGCGAAAAATCAGGGGTGCTACCGATGGCGTGGAGTCCGTTGGCGGGTGGGCAACTCTTTGACCTGACGAATCCTGCAGCCGTGCGCCTAGCTTTAGCGGCGGAAAGTATGTCCCCACGTTACAACGGGGCGACTTTGGAACAGTTGGCTTACGCTTGGATTCTAGCACATCCGAGTCATCCGATTCCTGTCATTGGGACCAATAAAATTGAACGTCTACAATTGGCCGCAGGCGCCGATGCTCTTGTTTTGGAGCGTGAAGACTGGTACGGGCTTTGGGAGGCAGCACAAGGCCGACGAATTCCCTAACGAGGCGAGATTAGATAACGAAGTTATTGGGTCGATTTCTGTGAGCAAGATCTGCGGTCCTAGGGAGGACCTTGGCGGCCTTCGGTACCACTCTATTTGACGATGCCAGCGACCTAGATTCCAGAAGTCAACTCGATGATGTGAATGTCGATGATGTGAAGGTACTTTTTGAAACTGCTCTAAACTTATGAATGAATGACCGAGAGTTGCTTCGATCCGTCGGAAGAAAATTTCGCGCGGAGCGGATTCGGGTGGGACTGACGCAAGAATGTCTCGCTGAACTTGCCGGAATTCACTGGAAAACGATGGGGCGAATTGAGCGGGCTGAATTTGCGTTTTCAATAATCATTTTCAGCAGACTGGCGCAGCATTTGGGCGTCAATCCAACTGAACTTTTGGGCGAACTAGGAAGGCCAGACGCGAAATGAGCTTCACGCATCATCAAAGCTCTTGCACGCAAGCGAATCCTTCCCAAATTTTGATTCTTGCAGATCGAAATCAACCTCCCAGCGAACTTGCATCTGTCACGTCGCCTTTGTCGAAGTCCACATATTCCTCGGTCAAATCGGCGGCATACATCACCACACCAAAAAATTTCTCTGGGCGGTTCATTTTATGGCGTGCCTTGCTCCAACAAACTGCGGGTTCGTTGCAGGACGGCGGTCAAGGTGGTGGCGTCCAACCTGCCGATGAACTCCGCGTGACGCGTGCGCCAGTTCTGGCTCTTGACGTGGTCGGCCAGCACGACGCCACTGACCGGCAGACCGGCGGGAATTTTGACCTCAAACGGATAACCTTTTTCGCGACTGGTGACCGGACAAACGAGCGCCAGCCCGATGAGCTGGTTGTAAGCCTTGGGCGAAAGCACAATTGCCGGACGGCGACCGCCCTGCTCGTGGCCGGCCTGCGGATCAAAATCAAACCAGACGAGATCACCCTGCGCGGGAACGTAGCCGGGATTTTTCACCAGATTTCCTTCCCCATCGGCTTGCCCCAGTCGGTTTCGGGATGAATATTTTCCGGCGTTACTTTGGCCAGCAGTGATTCCAGCGGGATTTCCTCAGAGACAATCGGCGCGATCACCATTCGGCCCTTTTCAACAGTGAGCTGGATGCGGCTGCCTTTTCTTACTTTCGTCTGCCGGGCGAACGTCTTGGGGATCCGCAAGGCCAGACTGTTTCCCCATTGTTGAATCGTGGTTTGCATAATGTATCTACAAAGAGACTACCGCAGGGATCCATCCGGTCAAGCGTTCAGGTTACTGGCTTTACTGATAGATGGCATGAGAACTAGGGGTCGCTCGGAACAAAATTCAAAGTAGGCCTCTCCCCATGAAAAGACATTCGAATTCTTCATCGTCTTTAAGCGTGGCATCGGACCTACCGTTGACCGTTCTCATTGCAGTAGATCCTCACCCCGAGGCTCCACCAACTCAGCCGCCTCCCTCTCGGCAAATTAAACTCGCTCTCGACGTCCTGGCCGGCGACCTCAGGATGGTTCGCAGGGTCGATGGAGTGAAGCCTCAGCCACACAGAAAATGTCCTATGACAACTTTCTTCGCTGGGTCCTTAAACAGAAGTCTCAAGCTCATCGCTCAAAGCATCGTGAGACTTCCGCCGCGCATGGGCCCAACACGCTAACCGTTTGAGTCCCGGTCGATCCCGTTCCATCGCTCCGTAAAGGGCGTACCCATCACTTTGATTTGTTCCACTAAATGTCCTCAGTATTTCGTCCGGCCCAGCTCGTCCTCGACTCCTTTGAAAATCGAAGAGCACACCGCCTTTCGGTCGTGCGTAAACCCAGAGCCAACCCGAAGCAGTTTTACCTTTCACCTTCGGATCCATCACTCGCACCGGTGTTTCATCGACTTGAAGATAATTGCCTCCGACTAAATCTGTCCGGATCGCTTTGTAAATCGGTTCGAGCGCGACGGCGGCTGCATCAACTCAATCGACCAAAGTTGTGCGACTGACTTCCACGCCGCTGCGCGCTCATTCTTGCTGCACTCGATACAGCGGACGGTGCTCGAGGTCTTTTGCGAGAACCACGTGAGTCAAAAGGCCGGGGCCGCAGAGTCCTTTTTCAATCACCTGCGGAGGCATCGGCGCTTGCACTGGACTTTGATCCTTGCAGCAGTTGCCACCGTAGACAGGGCGAAGGGTCCGACGACGAATTAACTGAGCAGGAATAAGATCCAAACGCTCGGAGGCTTCTTCGCGAATCAGGCAGCGATCTTTACCACAACGATGGCACGTTTTGTCGACCGGCTCCAAACGTTCTTCCACGACTTGGATATTTTCCGGCCCAGCGCGGCGCATCGGCTTCTTGCGATCGACTTTTTCAAGATCAGGCGGCACAACCACGTCTGCAGTGACCGGTGGTTCGACTTGAACAAAGACGGTCGACGAAAGTGCGAGCTGATTTTCACCCACAGAAATCTTCTCTGAGCGAGATCCATAGAGTTGTTTTTCTAAGGCCTGAATCCGTAATTCCAAGAGCCGTTTTTCCGGGCGCAATTGCTCGGTGAGACGAGTCCAAAAAGCGACGACTGTACAACGACGATTATTATTCCCAGGTGATTGAGCCATCGACGGACCCGCGTTTGATTCAGATCGATTCCGCTCAGGAGCGGCGTCCGTTGTTCATTTCACAGCTCGATAACTCGCTCGGCTGAGTCAGGCTAGGCCAGAGTGCCTGATTCTAGGCGTTTAGCGCAAAGCCACCAACCGGACTTATCCCAGAAAAGAATTTTGACCTGATTACGACGCTGATGGCTGAAGACAAAAAGGAGACCCGAAAGAGGATCCAATTGCAGCGAATTGCGAACCACCCCAGCGATCCGCAGTTAGATTTCAGCAAGACCACGACGCATCCGAGACGGTACCCTTGAGTTCATCCGCGCAGACTACACCCAAGTAGGACGAATTGGGAACCATGGGGTTGGGCGCACGCTAACGACCACTCAGGATAACGACCACTCAGGATTCCTCGGATCTCACTGATCGTCCGGTGCCGCTTCGGCCCACCCCTCCGCATCAGGTCGTCGTTTACACACCCATACTGCACAAATCAGACCCAGCCCGCTCTGCGTGATGGCCGGCCGGTTACGCACTTCCGACAAATTGGAGTTCACGCACGTTTGATGAAGCATCCCGATCCTGAGGCCTCATTTCACACACTGCGAATTGAGCCACAATCCGCATTGCGTCCAGATAGGGGAAGTTATTGGCCAAAATCCTGACTGAAAACAGGAAAAAACCCAATTTTATTATTGTTACAGAAAGGCCCTAATGGAATGATAGATGTAGTTATGGAATTGACGGCTATCATATCGGTAATTGACTTCATCTGGCTATCTTTTTTCCTGCTAACGACCGTTTTTTTTAGCCTCATATTTAAAGGGAAATGGATTTCAAAACAGATTCTTCTGACTTTTCTGCTACTAAAAATTGCTGTCGGGATCGCTATGTCTATAGACGCAGTAGCCATAAACGGGGACGTAGTTGCTTATCATTTTAATGGGTTAGTCTATGCAGATCTCTTTAGACAATTTATTACAGGGGAATCTTTCGATTATATTTTTACAAATCCATTCTTTGGAATTGAGGGTAATTCGACATTCCGAATGAGCAGCCTAACGGGCTTCTTGCTGGCAATTTCCGGCGAATCGTTCTTTTTTTGCGCCCTTGTGTTTTCTGTTTGTGGTGGAATTGGCCATTTACTTTTATTTCGGAATTTTACGCTATTGTTTCCTCAGCTGAAAATTAATAATTTTTATCCAATATTATTTCATTTAAGCTTAGTTGCATGGACTAGTCATCTTACAAAAGATAGTCTAGGCGTTTTAGCACTTGGTTTAACATCCTTTTACATTAAATCCTTTCTAGATAACTACCGTCTTCTCGATCTCCTTTTGATTGCTCTAGGTGTTTATATATCTATGCTATTTCGCCCATTTATAAATTTAATAGCGATTTTATATTTATTTTCAGTAATTTGGTCTAGATTTTTTGAACCCTCTGTTTTACAAGCCAAAAGGCTGACTGTACCGGCACTCTTATACATTTCAACTAGCTTGCTAATTACGATATCTTGTTCCCTAGTTTTTGCCCAATCTGAGGGGGAAGCGATGATCGAAATGCAAAGAAAAAGTATTATAGACTACAGCAACCTAGAGGGAGGGTCGAACTTCGAAAATGTAGAATTAGGTGTCTCTTTTACAGGTTTACTTGCGCTGCCGCTTGGGGCATTGAACGCGCTCTTGCGTCCCTTTATTTGGGAGGCAAGAACGTTACTCCAGTCATTAGCCGCGCTCGAAAATCTAGTTGTTCTATTTTTTGTCATTCGTGGTTTTTTTGTCTACTTTTCCCGAACAACTAAAAACAATAAATTAAACCTTCGTTTCTTTCTAATTAACATGTTAGCTGTGGTCTTAGTCGGGGGGGCTGGCGTGGGGTTGTATTCGAGTAATGCCGGGACTATCTCCCGTTATCGTGTGCCAGTGATTCCATTCTTATTGGTCATTCCGTGTGTCATATTCGGATTCCGTGGGTTGAACTTCAAGGTTAATGCCCCGTTAACACGGGTGCCGAGACCTTTGATATTAAGAGGAAATCGTACTCCCAATTCTATGATTCCTTAGTTATTTATTGATCAGAATTTGATTTTTGACACAGAGGATAAACTACAAGGCTGTTGCGGGTTTGTGCTCAGCCAACGCAGGAACCATTTTCGAAAAAGATGCCACCACCATCAACATGGGCGACCCGCAATCTAGAAGTGAATTTCCTGCAAAGGATACAACTGGCGTTCACTAGTTGATGGGTTTAAGTGTTTGGCAAACCTAACTTAAGACGGACTTTACCCCCTTCTTTTTTCTGAAAACCCCAACTTGAGCTCCAGACCTCAGAAAAATGGGGGTAAAGCCTAGGAATCAGGTGCGAGTTCAAATCCTGAATCTTGAGCGATTTTTTGCGTGGGCAGACTTATCGCGACGAACGTCAGACGATGAAAGTAGCGACTTGTTTCCAAGGCTTGTCGCTGCGATGCCACCCACGCTGGTCGCACCGGCAGAGCCAGTGATTTCGATTCAGGCCGCGGCTTCGGATCGCCAATCGGCGTCGAAACCCGCCCGCTCGGCACCCCTGCCGCCCTTCAGTCAATTGATCCTCGGCGCCGATAAGCGGTTAGCGTACGCCCAACCCCATGGGTCCCTCGTTGCCGAAAGTGTGATATTCCACGATCGAAGGCGGGGGCGAAAGTTCGACCAACCAGACTAGCCTTTCGCCGGTTTCCAGTTCCTCGGCAGGAGTTCGGCAACCGTAGGGTTCGTTGCCTGTGGAATATGCCGCAACCCATCCGTCAACCCTGCCACCGGATCTAACCCGTATCCTGTCTGGACGCCCTCACTGGAATACCGGGAACGCCATCGCAAAAGGGATGTGTAGCAAAGCTGGTGGAGTCGCGCAAAAGCAACCAGCGAGAGCCCACTGAGTTGGTGATCACTGAGTATTGCTCGGATCTCGCTCACCGTCCGGTGCCGCATCGGCCCGTTCGGCCGCATCAAGTCGTTGTTCACGCGCCCACACTGCACCGCGCAGACCAAACCTGCTCGACGTGCCCGCCGGACGGATACGGTCGAACAGAAACGCGAGGTCGATGCGCTTCGCCTCGATCGCCAGCTTGAAAGCACGGCCGGCGCTGTCGAAGGACCACGGGCGCTCGGTGGTGGCGACGCTGATTTTGGCCTCATCGGATCGATTTAAGAATCGGTCTTTGAGCGCGTCATCCGGCGTTTTGTCAATGACCTGCCCGTTCCCCCGGCGCTGGGCACGACTGCGACGATACTGCCGACACGGCAGGCCCAAGGCCAGAGAACGCGAGGCTGGAAGCAATTTCTTCGAGACGCATCCTGTTATTTTGGGCTCCTTCTTTCCGCGATTGGCCCCCCAAAAGGCTCCATCGCCGGGAAAATGGGCTTAGCTACACATTTTGTTCAAGCTGATCAAAAAGAACCATTTCTCCGGAAAATAAATCTGATTAAAAATTTAACTTATACATTAAGTGGGTGTGCTTCAGCTGCTTAGATAAATTTTACTGGTAATATTTTTCTTTGGCACGCCCGCTGCTTTTCCGCCAAAAGGAGCAGTTGTTCAGCCTAAGATTTGAAAAGATCGAACTAGACTTGGGCCAACAAACAGTCGCCCAACAAACAGCAGACAGGACTTGTTCCAACTCCGTTGTGTCATCGACATCAGCTATGAAAAAAATCGAAGCAATCATCAAACCGTTCAAACTTGAGGAAGTCAAAGATGCCCTTCATGAAGTCGGCATCGAAGGAATGACCGTTTCAGAGGTCAAAGGATTTGGCCGCCAAAAAGGTCATACCGAGATTTATCGAGGAAGTGAATACACCGTGGACTTCTTGCCTAAAATCAAAATCGAACTCGTCGTTTCTGATGTCAAAGTGAGCGAAGCGACCACTGCAATTATTAAGGCGGCGAAGACCGGTAAAATAGGTGACGGAAAGATTTTCATTTCCGATGTGATTGAAGCAATCCGTATCCGAACCGAGGAAAAAGGGGACCTCGCTGTCTAAGCTAAAAATTGACCTCTCATTCTATGAAAAAATTAATTCTAGCAATATTGGTGTTGGCGTTAACCGCGATAACCGGCACGGCGCAACAGGCCGCCCCAGTGCCATTAAAGGAACCGACGGTGGAAGAGCGTTTAGCGGATCTGGAAGCTTACGTGAACAATGGAGCTCGGGTCACCACTGACAAACAGGCGGGTAAAGTGACAGGTCCAGGCCCTGGCCATAACGCTTGGATGATGACCAGTGCGGCCTTGGTACTGTTTATGACCTTGCCCGGTCTAGCGCTCTTCTACGGCGGATTAGTCCGCCGCAAGAATATGCTTTCGGTGATTGCCCAATGTTTTGGAATAGCGGGCTTGGTCACCATCCTCTGGGTGCTGTTTGGCTACAGTGCGGTCTTTGCTGGAGGATCTCCCTACCTAGGATCACTCAGTAAATTTGCATTTCTCAAGGATGTCACTTCTGCACCGAACACAGATTATGCTGCTTGGGTTTCTCAAAATGTGTACGCGATGTACCAAATGATGTTCGCTATCATCACACCCGCACTGATTATCGGAGCTATTGCGGAACGGATGAAGTTCTCGGCAATTCTCGCCTTTGTGGCCCTTTGGATGGTTGTCGTTTATTTTCCTCTAGCGCACATGATCTGGGGGGTCGACGGATTGATGAATGGGGTCTGGAATGGAGACGCGAAAATTCGGGCGATTGATTTCGCTGGGGGTACGGTAGTGCACATGAGCTCTGGTTGGTCTGCCTTAGTCCTCTGCATGATTCTTGGAAAACGGAAGGGGCAAGGTAAAATTAATATGGCACCGCACAGTATGACCTTGTGTGCCGTTGGCACAGGGATGCTTTGGGTCGGATGGTACGGATTTAACGCCGGTTCTGCTGTGGCCGCTGACGGTGTCGCTGCCAATGCCTTTATGACGACCACAATCGCAGCAGCCGTTGCGTCGCTGGTTTGGCCGGTGATCGAATGGATTCTCCGTGGTAAACCGTCCATCCTCGGATTCTGTTCAGGTGCGGTCGCTGGGTTAGTCGTGATCACGCCCGCCGCAGGTTTCGTTGACGCAAAGAGTGCTTTCATTATCGGGATCGTGGCCGGAGTTGTTCCCTACCTCGCTTGCGCCTACTTGAAGCCGTTACTTAAGTATGATGACGCCTTGGATACTTTCGGGGTTCATGCCGTGGGTGGAACAATTGGGGCAATTCTCACCGGTGTTTTTGCTTCGGCCAATGTAAACCCCAATTTGCTTACTGCGAACGCTTATGCCGCCAAGAATGGTCTCGATAAATTGGTAGCGAATGGCGGATTAATTGCGGAACAGTTGAAGGCCGTCGGTATTACACTGGCCCTCTCGATCGCGGGAACAGTCGTGATCGCTTTCATCGTCAAGGCCGTGATCGGTCTTCGTCCTTCGGAAGAAGCGGAGACTCAAGGTCTGGATCTCGCCGAACATGGTGAAGAAGCTTACCACAGCTAATTTTACTCGATATCATAGGCCGCCCAAGTTCTTTGGGCGGCCTTTTCTTTTGTGCGCCCGGCAGGGCGCGTTTTCTAATGGGTTGAAGTCCCGTACAGGCCCGGCAAGGGGAACTGTTAGCTGCACGGCAAGGGTGTCCATCGCGAGGTGGGATCTGAAGGAAGCCGGAGGCAAAACACTGGACCGACGAACAGGAAGCGGATACGA
>CAMDGV010000106.1 GCA_945898055.1 Akkermansia muciniphila
CCGCTGCCAACTGCGGAGCGGTGTTCACTTCACTCACGGTCACGAAGAAACTCCTGTTCACACTCGCCACTCCATCACTCACCTTCACTACCACGGGACTAAGAGTGCTCGGGCCTTGGGCTTCGGTTGGGGTCCAATTCACCGCTCCACCACCGCTCACCGTCATCCCCGCAGGGCCACTCACTAACGAGTAGGTCAAGGTCTGAGCGGGTAGATCACTATCCGTTGCGCTTAGGTTAAAAGTCAGAAGTGACAACTCGTTCACCGTCTTGTTGGCAACCGCTGCCAAAATCGGAGCGGTGTTCACTTCACTCACGGTTACCGTGAAACTCGTGGTCACATCTGCCGCTCCATCACTCACCTTCACTACCACAGTATTTACACTCGGGCCCTGGACTTCGGTTGGGGTCCAATTCACCGCTCCAACACCGCTCACCGTCATCCCCACAGGGCCACTCACTAACGAGTAGGTCAAGGTCTGAGCGGGTAGATCACTATCCGTTGCACTTAGGTTAAAAGTCAGAAGTGACAACTCGTTCACCGTCTTGTTGGCAACCGCCGCCAAAATCGGAGCGGTGTTCACTCCTTTATTCACAGTTACAGTGAAACCCATGTTCACACTCGTCGCTCCATCACTCACCCTCACTACCACGGTATTTACACTCCCGCCCTGCGCTTGTGTTGGGGTCCAAGTCACCGCTCCAAGACCGCTCACCGTCATCCCCACAGGGCCACTCACTAACGAGTAGGTCAAGGTCTGAGCGGGTAGATCACTATCCGTTGCACTAAGATTAAAAGTGAGAAGTGACAACTCGTTCACCGTCTTGTTGGCAACAGTTGCCAAAATCGGAGCGGTGTTCACTTCACTCACAGTCACCGTGAAACTCGTGTTCACACTCGCCACTCCATCAGACACCTTCACAATCACCGTGTTTGCACTCGGACCCTGCGCTTCTGTTGGGGTCCAATTCACCGCTCCGCCACCGCTCACCGTCATTCCCACAGGGCCAATCACTAACGAGTAGGTCAAGGTCTGAGCGGGTAGATCACTATCCGTTGCACTTAGGGTAAAAGTCAGAGGGGACAACTCGTTCACCGTCTTGTTGGCAACCGCCGCCAACTGCGGAGCGGTGTTCACTTCACTCACGGTCACCGTGAAACTCGTAGACACATCTGCCGCTCCATCACTCACCTTCACTACCGCGGTATTTACACTCGGGCCCTGACCTTCCGTTGGGGTCCAATTCACCGCTCCCACACCGCTCACCGTCATCCCCACAGGGCCACTCACTAACGAGTAGGTCAAGGTCTGAGCGGGTAGATCACTATCCGTTGCGCTTAGGTTAAAGGCGAGAAGGGACAACTCGTTCACCGTCTTGTTGGCAACTGCAAAGCTCGGAGCTGTGTTTACGATTGGAACGACTGGTTTTTCAGTTGAAACAAGAGCGTAAAAATTACCGACCCTAGCTAACTGATCATCCTGATTGAAAATATTAAGCTCCCAGGACTCAGGATCTTCAGCGTCAATCTTGAGCCAATAGTCGGTGAAGCTCCCAATTGTATCACGAAAAACCCCCTTCAAAACAGCTCCAACGGTTGGGGGATCAGCCACCACCAAACCCGCTTGATCAGCCGTACCAGCATTTTGATCGACATTAATAAACTGGACAGTCCAAGTAAACCGATCTGGAACCGTTATGTTTGGAACCTCCACAATATTGGTAACAAACCTTCCCTCGCTAGTGAACCGAAGAGGCATCGTATCCGATTCCCAAAGGAGCGTGCCAGGCATTTGGCTGGAGGCTGAATCGGGAATCTGAAGGGGGCCGTTGTTTTTGTAGAACCGCAACTTCCACTGAGCGTTCGGTTTGACGCCAGTGTTAGCGTAGGTCATGAAATCAAACCTGCGAACTACTCTGTCGGTTCCTGCCAAATTGATATCGTCGCCAACTTCCTTCGATGTGAAATAGGCAATATAAGAAAGGGTAGGCTCAGTCGCTGGGGCGACCGGAGCGGTGGTGACGACAACTAGGTTTTCAGTGTTGTTATAAATAATCCCTGCTGATCCCGAAAGCAGAAGGGCGGAGAAAAGGCTCCAAATCCAAAAGGCAAGCCTCCCAACACGAAAACCACAAAAATTAACTAACATAATGCAAAAAGATTAAAATGATGCATCAGTAGAAACAAGTAGATTAAAAAGTTTTTCGGCTCTTTTGCGTTACTTTTTGGAGAACCATTGACGGCTAAAACTGAGAGTGAGAGTGAGCGGCCCTTTCTTTTCGAGGCTTTTTCCATCAAGCACCCAGAAAATCTCTGGCAACTAAGCTCGCTGAGTCTGGGCAGAACTAAATTTGCGCCGCGAGGGGAAGATGCATGCTTTTCGCTGAATTGATCAACCACTCGCCAAAGACTGTCAGGGAAGCAAAAAGCCTTCCGAGGACCGACGTGATCCGCTCAACCGAGAGGAGTCTGCACGCACATCGCCACTTTGTAGGCTTCCGAAATCATCGGGTCTCCCGCTATCGTTCGACGGTGACTCCTCAGTCCATTCTAATTGTCGCAGGTGAAGCTAGCGGCGATCAACTCGCCGCTGAACTCGTGTCGGCACTTCGTCAAGCCTGGGGTCCCATAGCCCCAGTTTTCTTTGGTGCGGGAGGACCTGCCATGGCGGCGGTTGGTGTCGAGGTTTTACACGATATGAGCTGTCTATCCGCCATCGGACCGGCCGATGCTCTGCGGCAGTACTGGGCGTACCGTCGTGTCTTTAATTCCCTGCTCAGTGAAGCCCGCAACCGAACTCCCAGCCTCGTCGTCGGGGTCGATTTTGGTGCGTTCAATTTGCGGCTATTTAGGGCCCTTCGCCCCCGGTATCGCCGGCCGACTCCTTTTCTAAATTGGTTTCCAAAAACCGTTCAATTTGTCTCACCTCAGGTGTGGGCTTCCCGACCGTGGCGAACAGATAGCATGGTACCTTGTCTTGATCTGCTGCTTTCGATTCTTCCCTTTGAAACAGAATGGTACGCGAAGCATGCACCGGAGGTGCCGGTTCGTTTTGTGGGACATCCCCTCGTGGATCGGCACTCCCGCACTCCGCCTGCGAAGACCTCTCCTCGTCGGCGACAATTACTTCTCCTCCCCGGCAGTCGGCCTGGTGAACTGCGCCGCCATTGGCCAGTGATGGCCACGGCGGCCGAGGTGGTGCGTCGAAAAACGGGGATCCTTCCGGTTCTCGTTCTTCCGACTAAATCCTCCCGCGCTTGGTTGCCTGAAGCGGTTACGCCCCCACTTGGCTTAGAAATTCACATTGGAAATCTGGCCGAAGAACTCAGTCGAACGGAGGTCGCGATCGCTTCAACTGGGACCGTCACCTTAGAATGCGCTTGGTTCACTGTGCCGACTGTGGCGCTTTACCGCACCTCTTGGAGCACCTATCAAATCGGCCGGCAAATCATTAACGTCCCCTATCTAGCACTCCCCAATATTTTAGCTAACAAGGCGGTTATTCCTGAATTTATTCAAGACGCCGCAACTCCAAGTGCCATCGCTGAAGCAGTTATTCAATTGCTTAATGACCCAGTGCTCCGCTCAAAAACTGTAACAGAACTGGAGAGGGTCCGCGAACTCCTAGGACACCCGGGGGCCTGCCGCCGCGCCGCCGATGCGATCCTTGAACTTAGTCGCGTATCAGATTGAACAGCGGGTAATCTCACCGCTGGGCGACACGTTGCCGAGCCGTTTCCAAGGTCGTCCGCTCCGCTGAGGTCAGACTTTCGATACCGTGCTTGGCTATTTTCTCCAGAATGGGATCTACCTCTCGGGCTATAAAATCGGTATCTGACTGCGCCTTACCTGTGGCCTGTGGTTTTCGGGGAAATTGAACTGGAATCACGGGATTATTGTTACGGCTTTTCGTTCCACGGCGAAAACCGGCCATCCAACGTTCAATTGAATCAGAAACGGTCTTCCCACCAAATTCGCTCAAGCTACCCGCTTTGACGTAAAAAATACCGAATAAAATCCCACCTAAATGGGCTCCGTGCGCCAGGGTGTCGAAAGGGAAAAGAGAGCCAAAGGCGGCGAGACCGCCAAAGAACCAGAGCAACCAGCTAGCCTTCAAGGTCACTGGGATAAAATAGATAAAAGTGGTAATCTGACGTTCAGGAAAGGCGGTAGCGTAGGCAGCGAGTAACGACATCACTCCCGCAGACGCTCCTAAAACCAAGCTGTCATTGTGAGAAGGGAGAGCCGTGACGAGTACCTGAACAACCGCCCCTAAACCGGCACCTCCAAAATACGTCCAAAGAAATCTGCGGGCTCCGTAGAGCTCTTCGAAGTGTAGTCCAATGAAGTATAAACCGAGGCAATTACCGATTAAATGCCAAGGCCATGGGCCTCCGTGGAGAAATTGATAAGTGAACAGTGTCCATAGTTTGCCCTCCTTCAATCCGGCATTACTCAAAGCCAGCGCAGGTTCGATCGGAAGATGAGCATAAAAGTTGGCAAGGGATTGGACCAAAAAGCAGATTCCCAACCCCCACATCAGAATAACCGCGATCGGTTTTCTGGTTCCCCAGCTATCCGACTCAGAATCACGATCAAACATCATCAGATGATTTTAAGGCCTAAGCTCGAAAGTTCAACGAAGATTGCGTGAAGGGAGAGGTGACGGCGATGCCGGAGCCGAGACGAGAATCGGTTCGATCTTCCACCAATTAATGCACCAGAGCCCCCCAATAAGTCCGCCCAAATGAGCTAAATGCGCGATAGTTCCCACGGCAAAGACGGCTCCGACTGCACTTAATAAAGCGGCGAAGAGTAAGACAAATTTCGCTCGAACTTCCATCGGGAAGATAAAGAAGATCAGAAGTCTGAGTCGTTCTTCTGAGTAAACCGCAGCGAGCGACGCCAGGAGTCCGCACAACCCTGCGGAAGCCCCGACAACGGAAGCCCCAAAATAGACAGGTGACGACCAAGCCCCAATCAATTGAAGCACGCCACCAACGCTACCGCTGACCAAATACAGCACTAAAAAACGCCAACGACCGAGGGTCGTTTCCATCACCGGCCCCAAGGAGTGAAGTAACAACAGATTCATAAGGAGATGAATCCAACCGCCATGCAGGAATTGGAAGGTAATCAACTGCCACCAAGCGCCTTGACGAAACCCATGGAGGCTCAGTGCATGGGTCTGTTCAAATTGATACCGGCGCAGTGGACTACCGTGTTTCAACCACAGTTCATAGGCGAAGAAAGCGATATTTAACACGATCAAGACAATCGTGGCATAGCGCTCTAATTTTTCTGCACCTTCCGATTTGACCGAAGGCGCTACTTGATCTGGATGCACTGTCGCTTCGTTGGTTCGGTTCAAAAGAGGATTTAATCTACGGCCACCATGGCTTTAATCACGCCTGCCTCGGGCTTCAGCCAATCGGTAAAACAAGCAGCCACTGAGTTAAAATCAGATCGATGAGTAATCCAAGGGCGGGTATCAAGGCGATCCGACTCAATGAGTGTGATGATCTGTTTGAAATCATCAGACAGGGCATTGCGACTCGCCATCAGGGTCAACTCGCGGCGGTGCAACAGGGGGGCGTGCAGAAAGCTCAACTCGGCTTGCGTGATCCCGACGAATACGAGGCGGCCGCCAAAGGAACAAAATTCCAAAGCACGACTCATCGACCTATTGGATCCCGTGGCATCAATGACAGACTCAGCAAAGTCGCCGCCGGTCAATGCCGACACCGCCTCAATATCCGTCGCATCCCCTCGGGCCAAGATCGTGTCTTTGACCCCCATCACCGTTCGGACAAATTCCAAGCGTTGAGGATTAACGTCCATCACCACTGTTCGCGCTCCACTGATTCGAGCAAACTCGATGACACTTAACCCGATCGGTCCAGCACCAATGACCACAATGGTTTCTCCCACTCGGGATTGACTTCGTTGAAGCGCATGGCGACCGATCGCTAAAGTCTCGACGAGGGCGAGTGAGTCAAAATCCAAAGAAGCTGAAGGATGAAGTTTCCTCGCAGGCACTTTATAAAACCGCTGAAGTCCACCGTCGCAATGCACCCCGAGGGTCTGGTTATTCTGACAGCAATTCGTATGACCCCGGCGACAGGCGTGGCATTGCTGACAGTTCAAATACGGTTCCACGCTGCATCGATCCCCCACCTTCACTCCAGTAACACCCTGGCCCAAAGCGACGACCTCGACGCCCAGTTCGTGACCGGGAATTCGAGGGTAAGAAAAGAAGGGCATTTTACCCAAATACCCGCTGAAATCGGTACCGCAAATTCCCACGCGATGGACACGGACCACCGCCTCACCGGGCGCAGGCGCCTCCGGTTCATCAACATCAATCAACCGGAATTGGCCCGGTTTTTCCAATTGGATTGCTTTCATTTTAAGGGGTGGTGGGGGGGCGTCTCAAGGGAGAGATCTTCCAACAAAAGTTCCCTCCCTGTCCAGTCCGCCGGCGCGGGTGCCTCACTGTTTTGATTACTTTAAAAGATCTTCAGCCAGTGTTTACACCAACCAGGCAATTTTAGAAGCCACTCAACTGAATCGGGACCTCACAAAAAGTCAGGGCAGCGAGACCGTTCGCACCGTTCAGCAGTGTGTCCTGATTCCAAGCGCTTTCTTTGAGATAAGTGATTTTTTTTGATGTTAATGCTGACTTTAATTTTAGGGTTAGGACGTTTCCTAAAACACTACCCTCCAGCACTCGGTTTTTTTCGCCATCCAAATAAAATTGCCCTGCCAAGGTCTTCGACCAAACCACTGGCTGATCAAATTCGAGAGAGACAGAGTCCGTCGTTTTTTCTGCATAAAACGCGCGTCGAAGGTTAGGAGGGGTAATCGAAATCGAGGGAATTTTACCGTAAAAATCTCGCTCGATGAGCGGTTGAATGAGTCGAGCCAATTCCGACCAACCGACCAGAGGAAAATGACAGCCCCCAGGAGGTCTGATTCCGAGCGTAGACATAATGCCCATGTTGGAATACAGGTCGGGTAGAGTGCGGAGTTTCTCCCGTAATCGGTCCCCAGAACCGAATCTTCCGCCCATACTACATGAATCCGGCCATATTTGATAAATGTAATACTTCTTCAAATTCGGAAAGTCCTGTTTCCATGCGGCAGACATTTCCACAAACAACGGTTGGTAGGTTTCCCAACCATAGCCTCCAGTCGGTCCATCGGCACCCTGATCGCTTTCTCCCTGATGCCAGAGGATCCCCCGAATGCCATGGGTCAACTTTGCCTGCTGCACCCGCCAAAGCATGCGACCGTAGATTCCACCTAAATCTGCCGGGTGAAGAGCATTCCTCTGGTGCTGATCAATCCGGGTACCGCCGACCGCGGCATTAATCATAAAGATAGGGATCTTTTGACTCTCCAACAACCGCTTTGCTAATTCCATACCCCACCAACCTAGTTCGGCTTTCTCGCCCTTTTCAGCCTTCCAAACGGGGTTGCACCAGAGATTGCCAAGGTTGTCCTTTGCATTTTCTGAGGGGCGACCATAACTGCGAATCCACGAATTGGTTTCTAGAGGAGACTTTTCACCAGTATCCGTCGCTAAAGCATTGGATTGTCCCTCAATCAGGTAGGCGTCTCCGCAAACCAGATTACTTACCGTGTGGGTCACCCGATCTTGCCCACTCACCTGAAGTCCGAATTCAACCGAGTAGCGGATCAATCCCGGCTTGAGGCCCACCGACAATCGATAGGAGTTGTCCTCTTTGCTGCGACTACGTTCCGTTTTGATCAGTTCACCCTCGGCAAAGAGTTTCAGAAAAACCGCAACGCCTGATTCAGTCAAGAGACCGTTGTAGTGGAGAGTCCCCTCGTTATTGTCATCGCGAGCGTAAAACTGACCGTCTTCCGGTTTCTCCTCTTTTCCGGGGATACGGGGCACCCATGGGTCAAATTTAGGTTCCTTGACCTCAATTAGTGCCGACTGACTCACTGCCATTCCTCCGTTACTCACCGTCGCCGTTACCGTCATCGTCCCGCTTTTTTGCGCACGCACCAGAACCAATTTATCCAGCGCAATATCTTTAATCACTGCCATCGGCGATACGCTCCACACTATCTTTAAACTGCCGACCCCCTTCTCCTGCATTGCTTTGAGATTACTAAACTGAGGAACAATTTCGATTCTCTTGCGACCGTCCCAATGTCGGGGTGCGGTGAGGGTAAAAGCAGGTTCTTGCATAGCCTCCTGGATGGAGATAGCGATGTCTTTAATTTTTACCTCATTCGGATAAACGGCCTTACAACGGAGAGTTACTCGTTGATCGCCGGTGACTCGTCCGGCCTCGAAAGTGAAGGCGAGTTGATCTACTGCAACCACGGTTTCCTGTCCGTCCGTCTTTA
This sequence comes from Akkermansia muciniphila, assembly GCA_945898055.1. Taxonomy (GTDB): domain Bacteria; phylum Verrucomicrobiota; class Verrucomicrobiia; order Limisphaerales; family UBA9464; genus SXXZ01. Next base: position 8,386 of record CAMDGV010000106.1, read on the forward strand.
AGATCCAATAAAGTTTTATCGCCCCCTCCGCTTGCGCCTTAATCGTTGCACTTTGTCCCTCAAGAACCGTGATTTGATCGGATGAAACGCTAAATCGCGTTCCACTTTGTACCACCGGCCCCGTAAGAGTGTGTTGTGCCTTTTGATTCTCGTGCTGGAGTTTCACCCATTCCGCTGAACGCGCCACTTTAGAAATACGGACTTCATCAATATCACCCACAAAATCGTAGTTATGATACCAACCTCCGATGAAAAGACGGGCCGGTCTTTTAATTGCCAAGGGGGCACCTTCTCGAGTTGAAATGCCGCTGAGTGCTCCATTAACGTAGAGTCTCGAATTTCCCTTCTGATAAGTATGAACCACGTGAACCCATTCATTCATCGGCATCCGGCCTTCACTCGAGACATCGGCCCCAGAAAAATAACATTCCATTTTAACGTGAGGTGGACTCTGAAAATGCATCACTACTTTTCCCTGTCCGTGTTCGTTACCCCAAGCGAGAGCTCTTCCATTTGATTTCTCCGCCCGAAGCCACATTTCCGAGGTGTGCGAACTCGATCCGACCGGATAGTTTGAAAGTGTTTCACCGCCGAAAACCCCCTGTCCGCCGGCGAAATGTCGAGCCGAGCCAACTCGTCCAGCAACAGGGGTTGTCCCCGTATCTGTGGAGTGAACAGAGCCCACCTCATCCTTCACTGGCCCACTCATATGCCAGACACTCAGATAGCCATTAGAATCATCGAAGACAGCCTTGCCACTCGACTCATCCAGAGCATCGGGATTACCCCAGTGCAAGCGTAGTTCCTGCCGTTGATTACCTTGAATGACTGGAATACGCACCCAGAGACTCGCGGTTCCCTTCAGTGCGTCCCATTCCTCAATTTGATAGGCAAGAGGCACCCCAGTCCGGCTCGAAAAACGGATATCCTCGCCCTTGGACTTGGCTTGATTAAAATCAAACCACTCCCGCTGAAGCCTCACCAAAAGCGGAAAATCCTCCACAGACGCTGAAGCCTCCAGATTCGCCCCCTCGGGTGTCGTCAAAATAATCACCGCCCCTGAATGCATCCAATTTTCATAAGGGACAGCACCAAAAATGCTACTGCTGAACAGCCCAATGGAGAGCAGAATCAATCGATAATATTTCATGGTTAAAAGCCTAAAATAAAAAATTAAAAACGACACTGATCTTATTTCGACTCAGCTAAGTCCTCGCCTGATTTCTCGTCGGATCAACGGTTAAATCTGCTCCAAGAATCGAGAAGCCGAGAGCCTGCCCCCAGTTTAATTTTATCGATACGAAAAAGAACTCAGGTCAATTCGATGGAAAATGGCATCAATTTCTTACTATTCATTCTACCGTCGGTTTAACACCACTTTCTCATGAGAACATCATCACTCATCTCTCGTCGCAAATTTGTGCGGCGAACGGCTTCCTCGCTGGGCCTCGCTGCGCTGGGAATTCAGCTCGAAGTTCGGGCAGAGAATTCCATTCGTCATCGATTTCTATGTTGCGATTATCAGGGCAACAAAGTTGCCATCATCGGGACAGATGGCTCCATTGAATGGGAGATTCCCGCGCAGACGCCACAGGACTGCTGGTTGTTGCCGAATGGCAATGTACTGTTTTGTCATAGCCAGGGGGCGAGGGAGGTGTCTCGCGACAAAAAGGTAGTTTGGGCCTACAAAAGTCCTGACCAAGCGCAGTGTCACTCCTGCCAACCGTTGCAGAACGGCACTGTGCTTCTAGCGGAATGCGGCATGAGTCGACTGGTTGAAGTGGGGCTGGACGGCCAAGTGGCGAAAGAAATCAAGGTGGCTTCTCAGTCCAAGAACCTGAGCCACCAATTCCGAGGCACGCGTAAAACAGCCGATGGCCATTACTGGGTCTGCTTGATGGACGAGAAGAAGATCGTGGAACTTTCACCGGCCGGCGATCTGCTCCGGGAGATCCCTGTGGATGGATATCCCCATGCCGCAATCAAGCTGCCCAACGGACACCTACTCGTCACACTCGGAACCGCTGGCAAAGTCATCGAGTTGAATGCCAGCCTAAAAACTATCTGGCAACTCAGCGAAAACGAAGTGCCGGGAAACCCCCTGCGACTGCCCGCTGGGTGCCAGCGGTTAGCCAACGGAAACACGATCGTGTGCAATTATCTTCCCGGCCCGTTTATGGGGAAGCAACCGCAGGTCTTTGAAGTAACCCGAGACAAACGCCTCGTCTGGGAATTTACCGACCACGCTCGATTTAAAACCCTGAATCAAATCCAGATCCTAGACCCCTCTACTGATGGGAAGAAAGGGGAGGTCCACCGGTGAAAAATGGCTGCCGGAAATGAACTGAAACCGAGCCGTCAAAAAAGGAAACCCAGATGAGTCTGACCTGAATTCTTTCTCTTTCCCTTAAAAGCACGCCCCTATTTTTACCTCATTATTTGTGCGCCTCGGGCCTAGGGCAGGCAAACACTCCCCTACGGTCGCCCGCCGTGCCGCCGAGTTCACCACCGCCAGTGGCCACGATGAGGCACCCCACACCCCAAGGAAAACTCAGGCACTAAAAAGCTAGATCGCAAAAAACCGTCACCGAGCGCATTAACCGCGTATCATCGGGTAATCTAGGGTCGAAATTAGCCCACTAAAAACCAATTCTCCGTTTTTCCCTCCCCGTCACAGAGCAATTTCCGATCAGCTTGTGCCAAAGCTGAAAGCCGCTCTGTCAAAAATTCCTACCGAGTACCCTCTCGATATTGATCTCGCCTTTGATTTTATTGATCACTCCGCCTTTGATGCGCTCCATGACCGGCGCGAAAACCAAGAAAAGTGGAACGTCCATGTCGATATCGACGAAACAACCAACATGAAGAGGGGTACCCCTAGCCTGAGCAAGTCACGCCCGGGCTTAGCCAAAGCATAAGGCTGCATATCTGCCGCCGATCTTCTCGATCGTCAGACGCACATGAATACACTCCTTTGCTGTCGCATAGCATCGCAGCCGTGCCCCTAGTCAGCAGCCGTTTTAATGCCTCAATTTAAGCAGTAGTTCGGCAATCTGCACCGCATTGAGAGCGGCCCCTTTGAGGAGTTGATCTCCAGACACCCAGAATACTAATCCATTGGTCATTGCGCAGTCCAATCGCAACC
>CAMDGV010000107.1 GCA_945898055.1 Akkermansia muciniphila
GACCGTTACTTGGATCTAACGCAGGTGGAGCGAGATTTTCGAACCATCAAGACGGGGTTGTTGGAAATCCGACCGGTATTCTTGCGCAAGGCGAGTCGGACCCGAGGGCACGCGGTGGTAGGGTTGCTGGCGCTAAAACTGGCGCGAGAGCTGGACCGGCGGGTGGCACCTTTGGGCCTCACCGTCGCCGACGCGTTTAGTCGTCTGGAAGGGGTGCGACTCGTCTCCCTGGGCGATCCGGAGGGTCAGCTATGGCGACTGGCCGATAGCTATCCGAAGGCGCAAACCGAAGTTTTGGAGAAATTGCCGAAGTTACCCGCCCCCATGTTGTCTCTAGGAAAAGCGAACAGAAACCGACTGAAGAACCCACGCTGAGGCCGTAACTGACAAAGAGTTACGTCAAAAAATGCGCTGGGAATTTACTGTCCAGTAATGGGGGAAGATGAGCCAGACCCTCGAGACCATCAATCAGCGGCAACTGGCGCACCCGAAGCTCCTGGGCCGACGACTCCGCGTTCGCCTTGCGCACCGTTCGGAACTCGACCTCAAAGTCCGGATTGAAACCTGAGCAAGCCTCAGCAAAATTTCCCGAAATTAAGGGATTTGAAGTCTCACCTGATTTTGGGGATTTACCCCGACTTTTCTGAGGTCTGAGCTTACGTCAGGTTCGCAACGAACCTCCGTTTATGATGCTAGCTCAGGGGGCAATGTCGCACTTTCACCCTCCAAGTTTTAGAAATAACCTCCTCTTCAGTCTGCGCCGATCTCGGGCACTGGCCGGTTCAATCCACCACCTAAAAATCACCAAGCGCCTCCACTCGAGCCGCTGAACCATCGCGCCACCATCCGTCTAACTGCGCGGGATCTTTCAACTGCTGCCCTCGTCCCCTCGGAACTACCACGTACCGCGTCTCTAGATCGGTTAATCCAGTTAAATCACTCCAAAGCTTCTCGAACTGGGCCACCGGGAAAACGTCTTCCTGTCCCTGTCCCCATCGTTTCTTCACATCTTTGATTGTTACATAGGTTGGCAAGCGGGCGGCTACCGCTCGGATCGCGTTTGCACATACACTATCGCTCTCCGAAAGGATCATCGCTCGGGTTAACCCAAAAACTTTGAGCAGTCGGTCGATATCGATCCAGGTCGTCATCGAATTGTAATAACGCAGGCGAAACTCATCTTCCTCGCGGGGCAGGGCTAGTCCTTCCACCAGACGTGGGCGTCCGTTGACTCGTGCCAATCCGCCACCGCGATCTTCCAACCGCCGAGGGATCACCTCAAAAGTTAGGGTCGCTTCCGAACGTATATGATGTCCCAGCAACGCTGGATCGAGATCGGCTTCCAATGTGTCAATATTATGGAGCAATAAGTATTTCAGACTGGGTCGCTGTCTAAGCATTTTTGCTAAAACACCATTACGAAAGAGGTTAGGGACTTCAAAAAAATGGCCCACTGGATGAAGGCATTGCATCGGGACATTATCCAAATAATCAGTGGCTTCACCGGCATTTTTCGCCCATTGAATCAGGGCGGTCCGCAAACTGTCGCGCCCCTTCTGCTGTTGGATATCGAGAACTTGCTGGGGCATCTCCTCCCAAGCAAACCTCAGATCGCGTTCCATCGGAATGAACCTCAGCCCGACACTGCGTCCTGGGGACAGGTACAAAGGTCCCTCATACTGGTAATGGTTAACCTGCTCCAGAAACTGGGAAGTAGGCCCATCTGTCAGGTAACTAGTGGTAAAAACATGAGGGATGGGTGGCCCAAAAACTCGAGCGGCCCGACGAGACTTGGCCAGATGTGTCTCGATGAAAGTCCGATGTCGCCCAGCAAACTTGGCAAAAGGATGCAACGCTTTGCAGGTCCCTGCTCCACCGGTCCAGCGTGATCCAGCACCGGCCGCTAGGGTCACCACAGCCACTTCGCCCGCCCTTAAGGCAGACTCTCCAACCTCCCGATCTGCGCCCCAGCCTGCAGCATTCAGTCTAGAAAAAACGCGGACATCTGTTTCTAAGACATCCGCAATATCTGAATCGGCTCTCAGACGATTCTGAGCGAGCCCAATCCTCCCCTGTCTCATATCGGAACGGATCTGCTCGTGTTGATCAGGATCAAACCCATTGATCGCTAGTAAGTCACTAATCGATCCTTGAACCGTCGAACTGGATTTCGGATTTGGCAGAAGAGCATCAAAAAGAGCTTGGGTCATCCCCCGCAACTCAGGTTGGGTTCGACAAGCTAATCCAAACCGATCGATCTCATTCCGTCGGTTTAAAGATAAATCGCGCCGATCGATGCGCAGCAGTTGAGGCAGAATGAGGGTGTAATAAGCCGAAGGCATCAAGGCGTCATCGCCCGTTAACAAATCAGCGGAGGTTCCTCTCTCATTGATCGCATAATCGAACACCACGGGATCCATAGCGAAGGGGAGAGCGGCTGAGAGGCGCTGCTTCGTCTCCAACATAATTTGCCGAAGCCTCACCTGTGCCTCGGCCTTACGTCCTGGAGCAAAAATGAATCCCATTCCTCCACCGGACATCCCACCCAACATCCAAAAACCCCAAAAATCAGCAGCAAACTCGGTCTCGCAACGGGCAATGATTTCTTCTGTAAAATGGTTCGACGCCCACGGAATAATCGATTGAAGCGGCTGTCGAAAGTTCCGCGTGGTGGCCGCTGCTAAGGCTCGGATATCGCCCGCCTTCAAAGCCGACAAAACAGATTCCAACAGGCCCAAAGCCTCTTGACGGGCCCCCCATTCTATCGGTGATCTTAGAAGATACTTCTCGGTCACCATCTCTAAAATTGGCCCCACATTCTGGGCCATGCCGCCGTGCACCACCACGAGCGAATCCATTAAAGCTCGACGGGCGGACTCCGGTATTTCATCGCGTGAATACACATGGTGAACTGGCAGGAGGCGACCCCGAGAAACACCGAACTCTGGATCCCCTTCTCCACTGGCGACCGCCGTAATCAATTTGATACCCGGCCAAATACCACCCGAATCTTGCCAACCGCCACCCGACCCACCCAACCACTCGCCGAGCAAAGCCCGAGCTAGCACTACTCGCCGTTCCGATTCTTCTAGTGGCCCCGTCAAGGAAGCCGCTTGTCCGGTCGCCCGCATACAAACGCTGATAAGTGATCCCAAGAGATGGGTACTCACCGCTAAACGAGATCCCTTGGGGATATCATTGACCGAAGAACAAAGTTCGAGACCTCTCCCCTCCCCCACCATTCGTGCTAGTAATTGAGCCAAAGATTGTCCGGAACCTTCGATTCCCGGCGGTACAATTCCGGCTGCAATCACCGCCGCTTTCAAGAGCCCAAGATGATCCTTCGCAAAATCAAAGACGTCTCCGAGCAAGGTGAGGTCGGCGGTGATCCGCAAATCCACAGAGGTTAATCGCAACACCGGTTCCTCGAGGACTCGAAGCCACGCACTCACTGGAGGGCGGGGCGCTGGGTCGCGTCCGTGCACCCCGAGGTCGACCGAGATATTTAAGACCTTGGCCCCCTCGGGATAATCCATTCCCAAAAAGAAAATATCTGACCATGCCGAATGGGTTAAATCCATCCGCAAGGGGGTTTGCTCTCGGAGAAGTGGGAATCCGCCCTCCAGCGATTTTTCCAACAACTCTGGGCGAACCCTCAACGGTTGATCCATCGGATGCCCCATGCGGAACATCCATTGATTCCCTCGAACCAAACGAACGCTTCGCCGCACTTGATCGGCCAAAGTTTGAAAACCCAAGCGCTGATAGGCCGACGAGAGGGCAGAGGAAATTCCATCCGAAGCGCCGGAGGTTTGCTGTTGTTGCAGGAAGGTTTCAATGGCCTCTTCGAAACGACGGTTTAAAAGCTGTTCAAAGCCCCGGAAAGAGATGAGGGCCTGGTTCCCGACAGAAACCAACGAGTTAGGAAGATGAAACCGATGCAAGGCCGACAGAAAAAAGAGAGCTCTCACCCGCTCATACAAATTGGCTGACCGACGTCGAAAAGCATCCAATTGCGAGCAGGCAGCAAGGAGCTCCTCAAGGGAACGTCCTCTGGCCCACGCGTCCAAAGATCGGTTGCGGCGATCAGGATCGGGTGAAGTAATCCATTCAACGAGCGGGTGTAAATCCACGATGCCTCAGAGTTCCGAAGGACTCCGTCGGCGTCAATGCTGGCGGTGTCGTTGCCCGAAGTAAGACTCACTGAGGAATCCAAAAAGACCTCTGCAAAAAGAATTCGAAGTCGGCTTTTCTTGCACAACGGACTCGCTCCGCACAAACTAAAAGCCGGCTCATGAACGCCTTCAATTCTCCTTTTGCTGGACTCGATTCTAGTGGATTACCCCCTGGCAATCCTATACCGGAACCCCCACCCAGTCCCCAAAAAAAGAACCGAGGTCGAGTCGATATTGTTCGTGAAAAGGCGGGTCGCGGCGGAAAAACCGTCACTGTTGTGCAAAATTTTATCGGGATTGGCCTACCCGAAAAAGAGTCATTAGCAAAGAAAATGCAGCGCACTTGCGGCACCGGTGGCACGGTAAAGGAAGGCCGAATCGAAATCCAAGGAGACCAACGCGAAGTGGTTGCCCAGATTTTAATCGAAGCTGGATTTAAGCCAGTGATGGCTGGTGGCTGACCCCTCTTATCACACCCATTTTAACTCAGAAACGAGTGTGCCCTCCTTGGCCCCTCCTTTACCACCCCATCGACAAATTGTCTAAAAATGCTCGGTAAGCCCCCCCGATTGCTCTGGCCACCGTTGCCCTCTTTCGCAGCGCTTAAAAAGGAAGACACGATCGACTCTTTCGCATCACCGACCCTACCCTCTCATCTCATCGATCCGTTGAGCTAGCCAAGATTCAAAGCCTCGAGAACGGCGCGGGTCTTACTGATTTCATGGGTGCGAAAGAGATCAGTTCGGCCGAGCGCAGCGAGCACCGCAAAGAAGGGTTCAGCCGAGCGCACTTCCTCTTCAAAACATTCGAAAGCATGAGGCAAAGCATGGCAGGTTGGGACACCGAGAGAACGGAGACGAAAGGTGTTAATGAAAACCTGGATTTGGTGACGAACCCGCGTTGCTGAGTCGCCCAGATTGCGGTAATAAAATCCAAGACCGGGATCAATCCAGAGCTTGGTGACCCCATGGCGTCGGGCGAGTTCGATCTGTTGAGCAAAATGCTCGTACAACAGGGCTACTGGGTCTGCGGTGAAATTAAAGTCGCCCACTTCGCGGACATTAGCTCCCTGAACATAGCAAAGAATGACCGCTGCATCGTGGTCAGCCACCATACGAAAGAGTTCATCGCTCCGATCATTGCCAGTGAGATTGAGCACTGAAGCCCCCGCATTGAGGCACGCTAAGGTGACGGAGGGATGATAGGTCTCAACCGAAACAATGTGACCTTCGGAAGCCAATTGACGAACCACCGGTAGCAGTTGCGACGTTTGGGCTAGGTCATCGACCCGGGCCGCGTGGCTCAAGGTAGATTCAGCGCCAATATCGAGAATAGCCGCCCCAGAAGCGGCGAGAACACGCCCGCGACGAATAGCTGCTTCCGCCGTGAGAGCCACACTCTCTCGGTACCAAGAGTCGGCCGACAAATTGATGACCCCCATCAATTCTGGGCGGGTGTTGCCATCGAAAAGTCGACCGCGCAGTTCAAAAGAATGGACCCTTGCCTTGAGTGCATCGGCGTGGGTAGCGGCTAGTTCGGCGAAATCTTCAAGTCGAAGCATAGAAAGAAAATGAGGTCGAATAGTGATCCGTCAACTCCGCGCGGTTGTCGTGGCCAGCAACCGAGCAAGAAACCGTCCAGTATAACTACTAGGTGCGAGTGCGATCGTCTCCGGAGGCCCCTCAGCGAGGATCCACCCACCGCCCGAACCGCCTTCGGGCCCTAGGTCAATGACCCAATCTGCTACTTTGATGACATCAAGATTGTGTTCGATCACCAAGAGAGTGTTACCGGATTGACGAAGCTTAAAGAGAACCTCGAGAAGTTTGGCGATATCTTGAAAATGAAGCCCAGTGGTGGGTTCATCGAGAATATAGAGCACACGCCCACTTTGACGGCGAGAGAGTTCGGCGGCGATTTTGAGGCGTTGAGCCTCGCCCCCGGAGAGGGTGGTCGCTGATTGTCCCAAGCGCAGGTAACCGAGACCCACCTCAGCGAGAGTCAGGCTGGGTTCGTAGAGTTTGGGAACTGCTCGAAAGAAAGTGACCGCTTCCTCCACCGTGAGCTGGAGGACATCGGCGATATTGAGTCCTTTGTAGGTAATTTCGAGAGTTTCACGGTTATAACGCTTTCCAGCACACGCTTCACACGTGACATAAACTGGGGGCAGAAAGTGCATTTCAATTTTGATAAGTCCGTCACCTTCACACTTTTCACAACGCCCACCCTTGACGTTAAAGCTAAAACGACCGGCATCGTAACCGCGGACTCGCGCGGTCGGCACCAAGGAAAAAAGCTCGCGGATTTCATTGAACATCCCGGTGTAGGTCGCCGGATTAGACCTCGGCGTGCGCCCAATCGGAGTTTGATCGATGACAATACATTTCTCAAACCGATCTAGGTTGCGAATTTCGCGATGTGCACCCGGTCGCTCTTTCGATCCGTACCACTGACGGAAGATCGCGCGCCGAAGAATATCGTCTACCAGTGTCGACTTACCACTGCCACTGACACCAGTCACACAGGTCAAAGTGCCCAAAGGAATACGAACATCGATATTGCGTAGATTATTCTCCGTTGCCCCGAGAATTTCAAGCCAGCCCTTGTCCTCTCGAGGAAGGATACGTTGACGCGGAATTGGGATCGATAAATCGCCCGAAAGATAACGCCCAGTGACCGATTTTGGAGCAGCAATAATTTCAGCGGGAGTGCCCACCGCAACAATTTCGCCGCCACGGATACCCGCACCCGGCCCCATATCAACGACATAATCCGCAGCACGAATAGTGTCTTCATCGTGTTCAACCACAATGACTGAATTACCAGCATCTCGGAGACGACGAAGAGTTTCAAGCAGACGTTCGTTATCGCGTTGGTGGAGGCCGATACTGGGTTCATCAAGAATATAGAGAACTCCGACAAGTCCCGCCCCGATCTGGGTCGCTAGACGAATCCGTTGGGCTTCACCGCCACTCAGTGTCCCGCTTTCGCGTTCGAGAGTCAGATATCCCAAACCCACCTCGATCAAAAAGCTCAGCCGCTTGCGAATTTCAGCGACGACTTCGCTCGCGATTTGAAGCTGATACTCATTGAGGGTTAAAGCGCTGAGGAAAGCGTTAGCGTCGTCAATCGATAGGGAACAAAACCCAGCAATACTGAGGCCCGGGACGGGAGAATCCTCCCTCACTCGGCGATCGGTATCCGGCAGAGTAATGGCCAGAGTCTCCGGGCGTAGGCGGCGGCCTCGGCAAGTGTCGCAGGGGTAAAGACTCATATAAGCCTTGAGCCGGTTCCGGGTGAGTTCGCTTTCGCTTTCGGCATAGAGTCGCTCAAGATGAGCCACCACTCCTTCGAACGGTTTATTTCCCTTTTTTGAAGCGCCACCGGCGAGAGAACTAAAGTCAACAACCTCCGCACCCGTTCCATGGAGAAGTGACTGTTTAAAGGCATCGGAAAGACCTTTCCACGGCCGATCCATAGGCGTGTTACAGTGCACGGCAACCCCCTGCAAAAGACCTTGATAATATCCGGCCATTTTCTTCCCGCCCATCCGTCGATAGGGCTGAACCGCTCCATCGTCGAGCGACTTGTTTTCATCGGGAACAATGAGCGCGGGATCAAACAATCGTTTCTGACCCAACCCATGGCAGACTGGGCAAGCTCCTTTGGGCGAATTGAAGGAAAAGAGTTGAGGGGTCGGGGTATCAAAGGAGCGCCCTGACGAAGGGGAACACATCCGAGTCGAGTGCAACGATTCAATCCAAGGCGCGTTGGGTTGGTCCGGAGGTTGGTGGAGTGTCCGAAGGCGCCCGTCACCGCGACGCAGGGCCGCCTCTACCGAGTCAGCTAGACGAACTCGGATTCCCGCGACCATGACGATCCGGTCAATGACCGCCTCAATAGTATGCGCCGCCTTTGGATCAAGCCTAAGAAGGGCTTTCGAGTTCAGTTCTTGGATCTCTCCATCAATACGCGCTCGAACAAAACCATCGCGTTGGAGGCGTTCAAGGACATCCCGAAACTCGCCCTTCTGATCTTCGATTACCGGTGCCAGAAGGATGAGTCGAGATTTATCAGGAAGAGTGGCGATACGATCGGTAATTTGAGACGCCGACTGATGAGTCATCGGCACCCCCGTTTCGGGATCGTGGGCTTGACCTAGATGCGCATAAAGTAGACGGAGATAATCATAAATCTCTGTCGTGGTTGCGATGGTGGAGCGGGGATTAGTGCCACTCGTCCGCTGTTCGATCGCGATAGCGGGAGAAAGCCCTTCGATGTGATCAACGTCTGGCTTTTGGAGCTGATCAAGAAATTGTCGTGCGTAAGCCGAGAGCGATTCAATGTATTTGCGTTGCCCCTCCGCAAAGAGCGTATCGAAGGCGAGAGACGATTTACCCGAACCACTCGGCCCAGTGAAGACCACGAGTTGGTCGCGTGGAATGGTGAGCGACAGATTTTTGAGATTATGCTGCCGCGCGCCAATCACGCGGATGAAATCCTTCGACATGAGCGAAAGTCTAGAGACGTCGAGTGTTTGTGGAAACGCCGAAGCTAAGAGAATAAAAAAGGGACCGATCTTTCGACCGGTCCCCTCATCTGAAAAGAGCGACTCAATAAGTATCGCTTGAGTGGATCACTGATATTTAATGACCAACTTACCACCCACGATCTTGGTGCTAAGGATAGTCACTGAGGGCTTGATGGCGAGATAGCCTTGAGCGCCGTTGGCGGGAAGATCAACAGTGATGGTCTTAGTGGCAGCATCCAATATCGCGCCGGTCAAGGCGGTGAGACCCGCCGGAACAGGAGCCAAAGAGGGCCCCAAGACAGGAGGAGTCGCAGAGTCCAAGAGTCCTTTACCGCCTAGCGCCTTGGAGTAGATACCAGCGACTTCCACGCCGATCAGAGGGCGGCTCCAAATAGCGAGGTCGTCAATGACAGCATCTATTTCAGCAGCACCACCATCGGTGTACTTGCCAGTGCCATCTTGACCGATATTCACCGCGAAGGATAGGTCGTCGGTATCAAACGAACCCTTGGTAGCCAAGGGAGAGGTGTGGTTAAGGCTGCCATCTAAGTAAGTGTCAGACTTGCCTGTGGCTCGATCGACGGAAACACTGACCAAATGCCATTGGGCATCGTTTAAGCCGAGGGCTGGTTTCTGGCTATACTTATCGCCCGCGACTGGTCCAGTGAACTGATTACGGATAACCCCACCCCCTTGAGAGAAAATACCCCAACCACGGTTGTTGGAGGAATTCCAGTCTTTGTTAGAGATGAAAGCTTGGTCGTCAGCTTGACCGTTGAGCTTCACCCAGAAGGAGACAGAGAAGCTACCGGTTTCACCGAACTTCAAGCCCTGTGGATAGCCGAGCGTCACGTAATTATTCACCGAACCATCTTTTTTATTATTAACGTGAATTCCTTGACCAATGGATCCGGCTTGGAAATCAGGAGCACCTACGGCCGCAGCAACAACACCTTTACCCGACTTGTCGCTGTAGTTGCCGTCGAAGGGAAGATAGACTTCGAGGTTCTGAGTCAAAGCTGGAACGATGATGCTCTCTCCTACACTGCCGAGGCTGTAGATCGCCATAGCTTCCTGAGCATTGAGGGCACGATCCCAGACAGCAACCTCATCGAGAACGGCATCCAACTCGGCAGCCCCCCCGTCGGTGTACTTGCCAGTGCCATCTTGACCTAGGTTCACAGCGAAGCCGAGATCGTCGGTATCAATATTACCCTTGGTGACAATCGGAACCGATAGGGAAAGAGTCCCATCGACATAGGAGTCCACCGTGCCCGTGCGCGCAACTGCAACAGTGATCAAATGCCACTGACCGTCGGGGAGATTAGCGGGAGGCTTTTGGCTAAATTTATCGGAAGAAGCTGGGCCGGTGAAGTTCACTCGGGTGAGCGCTCCGCCTTGAGAGAAGATGCCCCAACCACGGTTATTGGAAGAATTCCAATCCTTGTTTGAGATGAAAGCTTGGTCATCGGCTTGGCTGATAAGTTTTACCCAGAAGGAGACAGTGAAATCTTTCGAGTCACCGAACTTCAAGGCGTTAGGATAGCCGAGGGACACGTAATTGTTCAGGGAACCGTCTTTCAAATTCTTAACGTGAATACCCTGACCGCGTTTGCCGGCCTCGAAGGTCGGAGCTCCTTTGGCGGTGGCCGTGACGTTGCCCTTAACATCGGAGTAATTCCCATCAAACGGAAGATAAGCAACAAGTCCCTTGGACAAAGCTGTCGGATCGGACAACGGGGAACTCACCAAGAGGCTCGCATCAGCAGAAAACAGTTGTCCACCGGGGTTGGTGACGACCACCCGATAGTTGCCAGAGTCGCTCACCTTGGTAACCGGGATGACATAGGAGTTGTTGGTGGCATTGGGAATGGAATTGCTGTTCAACTGCCATTGGTAACTGAGTTGTTCGCCGCGGGCATCCACGGTGAAGGTAGCTCGGCTACCTGCAATCAGGGACAGCCCACCGGAGGCACTGGCAATCACCGGTTTAGCAATGGTGTTAATCGAATAGAGACCGACATTATCGATGCCGAAATACCAACTGCCGGTTCCGGCCTGAGCAAAGCGCAAGCGAACCGTCGCTTGACCGTCGGCTTTAGGTAGACGGAAGAGTTCGATCCGCTTCGATTCATTCGGGTTGTCATTGAGTCGAGCACTGATGAACGAGCCGATATTCGGCCATTGATTAGTTGCGACGCCAATAAAAGCACCATAGGTCCTGACCGGTTCGCCATTGGCGTCGACCCCGCCATTAGGATCAACAGCCGTATCTGGGTTCGCCGC
>CAMDGV010000108.1 GCA_945898055.1 Akkermansia muciniphila
GTGGACGGACGGATGGCCGTTGTAGATCTCGAAGAAACGCTCGCCGTTCACTCGCATGAGCTCCTCGGCGGTGATGCCCCAGCCGAAGTTCGGATGATTGATGTGCGGGAACATCGGCTGGCCGGTCTTCCCGCGCTGCTTCAGCACCGGGCAAAACTATGGGGCAGGCTATTTATTTCTCTTCACCCTCGCTTGAATCCTTTGCGTCTTGGCGTCTTGAGCGAAGCGGGCGTGAGACTCAACTACTGATAGGAAATTGCTTTTTGACGGGGAGGGGAAAGGGCGGATGAGGTCTCACGCAAAGACGCGGAGACGCAAAGGGCTAAACTATGGGGCAGGCTATTTATTTCTTTCCCTTGAATCCTTTGCGTCTTGGCGCCTTGAGCGAAGCGGGCGTCAGATACTGTTAGGAAATTAGTTTTTGACGGGGAGGGGAAAGGGCGGATGAGGTCTCACGCAAAGACGCGGAGACGCAAAGGGGGAAAGAGGGGCGAAACTATGGGGCAGGCTATTTATTTCTCTTCACCAGATCCCGCCCGAATACCTTCTAATCTTGAATAACTTCCGCAGCCTCCAGCCCTGTTCCTGCCTCCATCGGAGAGGGTAGTTCAGCTCAATCACCACCAACTTCGCGGTGCACAGCCCTTAAATAGCAGGAATTTAATTTTCTGACGCGGAGGGTAATCGGTTGAGTTGGGGCGCGGCTCCGAGATCCCCGCTGCCGCCATGCGTATGTTCCTTTATGGCATCACCGGTTGAGGGCTAAACTATGGGGCAGGCTATTTATTTCTCTTCACCACATCCCGCCCGGATACCCTCTGGTCTTGAATAACTTCCGCAGTCTCCAGCCCTGTTCCTGCCTTCATCGGAGAGGGTAGTTCTGCTAAATCACCCATAACTTCGCGATGCACAGCTCTTAAATAGCAGGAATTTAATATTCTGACGCGGAGGGTAATCGGTTGAGTTGGGGCGCGGCTCCGAGATCCCCGCTGCCGCCATGCGTCTGTTCCTTTATGGCATCACCGGTTGAACCCAGGCCGACTCGGTCTCGTCCTTGGCGTAGGGATTCTCCTTCCGCTTGGACGAGGTGACCTTGGCACGAACGTAAAGCTCGTCGCCCGTGAGTTCGTAGCTGGCCACGGGGCCATCCACCTGGTCGAGGATTTTGCCGATATCGTCGCTGTAACGGTGCGTGACCCGGAGAATGCCGCCGGCGGCGTTGCGAAGCGGCTCGTTGTCCGACTTGAAGCCGCGGCGGGTACCGATGAACTGTGTGCGGTATGTCACGCCTGGTTCGCCGGCGATCTGCACAGTCAGCCGGTTCTTCTCTCGGCGCACATCCTTCAGCGTCACGCCAGAGCTCGCGTAGAAATCCCCCCGTTCCAGCGCCTCGATCAGCGGCTCCGGAGTCAGGCGAGCGGCCCGGACCACCACCCAACCGCGGCCGGGGTTGGACTCCTTCAGTCCGAACTTGTAGGCAAAACTATGGGGCGGCAAAACTATGGGGCAGGCTATTTATTTCTCTTCACCCGCTTGAATCCTTTGCGTCTTGGCGTCTTGAGCGAAGCGGGCGTGAGACTCAACTACTGATAGGAAATTGCTTTTTGACGGGGAGGGGAAAGGGCGGATGAGGTCTCACGCAAAGACGCGGAGACGCAAAGGGGGAAGAGGGGCAAAACTATGAAGGGCTAAACTATGGGGCAGGCTATTTATTTCTATGGGGCAGGCTATTTATTTCTCTCCCTTGAATCCTTTGCGTCTTCGCGTCTTGAGCGAAGCGGGTGGCGTGGTGGCGTGGCGGCGTGTGGAAATTAAAGAGGATTGTCCCCGAAGGCCGCTCCTGTTTCAGTTGGATATTAAGATTGCGATTATTGGGGGTGGACCTGCAGGGCTGAGGGCGGCCGAGGTAGCGGCGGCCGGGGGTGCCGAAGTCTCGGTCTTCGAAGCCAAAAGATCGGTCGGCCGAAAGTTTCTCGTGGCCGGACGGGGAGGCTTGAATCTGACTCACTCAGAATCTTCAGATCGGTTTGTCACTCGCTACACGGGCTCGGATCAACCGACAAATCTTTGGGCTAGTTTGTTGGCTGACTTCGATTCGGCGGCTCTTCGGCGTTGGGCATTCGAATTGGGAATTGAAACATTTACGGCGACATCCGGCCGCGTTTATCCAAGTGAAATGAAGGCGGCACCGCTTCTGCGGCGATGGTTAATTCGATTGCGTGGGGCCGGTATTCAATTCGCGATGGGCCATAAGTGGGTCGACCTCCAACGATCGGGATCGGGGTGGCGACTCGTGTTTGAGTGTGACGGCGAAGATCAATTTTTTGAAGCTGACGCGGTAATCCTCGCTTTAGGTGGTGGATCATGGCCTGAGACAGGCTCTGACGGTTCTTGGACTGCTTGCCTTGAGCGATTGGGTGTGGAGGTTCGTCAGTTAGTGCCGGCAAACTGTGGATGGGAACGAGCGTGGCCGGCGACTGTTCTGCAACGTGCAGAGGGTAAATCGTTAAAAAATATCACGGTGCGTGCCGGAATAAAAACAGTGACAGGGGAACTGCTTGTGACTCGTTACGGATTGGAAGGGGGAACAATTTACGCTTTGGGAGCCACTCTGCGTAACATGTCTCCAGCACAACTAATCATCGATTTTAAGCCGTATCACACTGCAGAACAGTTGGTAGCCAAGTTAGGAAATTGCCGTCGAAATTTTCTGTCTGAGGCCCAGACCCGTTGGCATCTCGGGGACGCTGCAATCGCCGTGATTGAGGCAGTTAATACTGCTGAGGAATTTTCTTCGGCCTTGTCAACGGCCCATCGGGTGAAGGCGTGCGCGGTGAGTCTCGAAAGACCAAGACCGATTGCAGAGGCGATCTCGTCGGCTGGGGGTGTGGGTTGGGCGGAGTTGGATAGTTCGCTGATGTTGCGACGATTGCCGGGAGTTTTTGTCGCTGGCGAAATGATCGATTGGGAAGCCCCCACAGGTGGCTATTTGATGCAGGGTTGCTTTGCTACCGGAACTCGGGCGGGCTTTGGTGCGCTTGCCCGTAATCGAGTTTAGCCGCAGCTCCCGCTAGAGTTACGGGGAGGAAACGAGTTGCAGACCGCCGCCATGATCCGGCACGGGGAGCAATCTAGCCCAATTTGATGTTCAGGCGTTGCGGCGGCTGGTCTTCGACCCAGTCGCGCCCCGTGACAACTGCAGCACTCAATACTCAGCCCGAAACAAAAAACTAATCCCAGCAGGCCCGCGGCCAATAGCTCATTCCAGCTGCCGTGGTCATGGAACATATCGGCGGATCGTAGGATTCAAAGGTCTTCATTGGGCCGAAGTGACACGCGAAAAAAAGGGGGTGAGGATGGATCAGGCTCCACTAAACTGAACCGTAGGAGTTGCTTTAAGTTGATCCCGACGTCCAACGGCGTAGGCAGTAAAAATGCGGGATATTTCGTCGCGGACACGGCGGAAAACTAGAAGTTTTTCGGTCTCAGTTCCTTCAGCATGAGCCGGATCATCAAAGCCCCAATGATGCCGATTTAATTGTCCTGGATAGGTCGGACAAACTTGATCGGCATTCCCGCAAACGGTGATCACTGTCTCAACGGATTCAGTCAAGAAAAGGTCCATGTGTTTGGAGGTATGTTTGGAAAGATCGATCCCGATTTCTTCCATTACTTGAATGGCTAAGGGGTGCACATAGCCCGTTGGTTTTGAACCTGCACTTTGGACGTCAAGAGTCTCACTGGCGACGGATCGCAGGATGCCTTCGGCAAGGTGACTACGACAGGAGTTGCCGGTGCAAAGAATGAGGACAATGGGTTTATTCATTGGATTTTCTGCCAACTTTTGAGGTGAAAGGTCGAGTGAAACGTGTGATGGAAGTTGGCTTTAAAAGGGTGTCAACCCAACCACAGCTCGAGCGGCAAGCCTTGAGCTTGACCAGGTCAGCCTTGAGTTCAGTCGATACGCTTGCACACTCGCGGAGACACCGTAACTGCCAATCCAATTCTGTTGGATGCGGAGCAGTCAGAGAATAAACCATCCATTGTTGGTGACGTTGGGCGGTGACTAATCCGTGGCGACGCAGATACGACAGGTGTTTCGAAGCCGCGACTTGGCCCAAACCAAGGACCTCCTGAACGTGACACACACAAAGCGGCCCGCGGTCGAGCAGGTTCATAATGCGCAAGCGGCTGATGTCGCCCAGACACCGGTAAATCTCAATGAGCCCTTGAGCGCGCATACTTGAATTTGATAATTCCTTATGAGGAATATCTGTCAAGATTAGCCTGACTGTGGAATTCGGTTGCGACTTTGTGTAGAGTGGTTCGGTACATGAGTTGGCTGTATCGCACTTTGGCTCGTCCCCTGTTATTTTCTCAGGAATCCGAGGCTGTTCATAATCGTACTTTGGCGCTGCTGGCAGCGGCCAGCCGCATTGGTTTAGCACGCGACTTGGTTGCGGCGATCTGTGATGTTCCTGATTTACCAGTCCGGACTTTGGGATTGGTCTTCCCTAATCCGATCGGGTTGGCGGGTGGCATGGATAAGCAAGGAGCGGCTGTACCCATGTGGAGGGCGATGGGTTTTGGATTCAGTGAACTGGGAGGGGTTACTTGGGAGGCTCAACCGGGGAATCCGGCGCCACGGATGTTCCGTTGCGAACCGGATGCCGCACTGGTTAACCGTATGGGATTTAACAACGGCGGGGCTTTGGCTCTTGCCGTTCGCCTTCAAGAGTGGCGTACCGCTGGGCTTTGGCCGGCTCATCCGGTGGGAATCAACTTGGGTAAATCGAGAAGTACACCTCTCCACGAAGCCGCTGGCGATTACGCCGCTTCATTTCGTGTTCTCTGGGGCTTAGCTGATTTTTTTGTGGTCAATGTGAGCTCGCCGAATACGCCCAATCTTCGTCAGTTACAGGATCGCGACGCTTTAAATGAAATTCTGAAAGCACTTCAGTTGGTCAATTTAGAATTGGCTCAAGGCGGATCTGGAAAGCCGCTGCTAGTGAAAGTGGCCCCCGATCTTACCTTGGAGGCACTTGACGAAATTGCTGATCTGGTGGAACAGCGTGGCATCGCCGGATTGGTCGCCACCAACACGACTGTGACCCGACCAACGATGCAGGATTATCAAGCTCAACGAATTTATCGAGAAGCGGGTGGTCTCAGCGGGCGTCCCCTTGCTGGTCGCAGTACCGAGGTGATTCGCCATCTTTATCGTCAAACCCGAGGTCGGGTTCCCATCATTGGCGTGGGCGGTATTTTTACGGCGGCGGATGCCTGGGAAAAGTTAACAGCCGGCGCGACCTTGGTGCAGACTTACACGGGTTTGGTGTATGAAGGTCCCGGGATCGCTGGGTCTATTGTGACTGGATTAATTGACCGCCTCGGAGGTGCACGATGGGAGCAAGTTGTGGGTAGCGCGGCCTAATAATGAGCTCAGTTCAACCGATTCTTGTCGTGATGCTAACCGGCCTCGGGGTGCTCAGTTTTTTGAGTGTCGTTTGGCAGTTTCTTGTGGCTCGCTGGTTCCCATTGCATCAACGCAACTCTCGGGTCGGCATTACGCCGGGGGTGACCTTCCTTAAACCCCTGAGGGGTTGTGATGCCCATACCCGGGCCTGTCTTCGAAGTTGGCTTCAACAGGCATATTCTGGGCCCATCCAGATTCTATTCCTTGTACAAGATCCAGTAGATCCCGTTTGTGACTGTGTCCGGACTCTTCTATTGGAATTCCCTTTAGCAAACGCTCGACTGCACCTTTTTCAGGGAGTCTCAGGAGCGAACGGCAAGGCCTCGCAGCTTGCTGGAGCCGAGGTGTATATCGAACACGATCTGGTTCTGGTCAGTGATGCCGATGTCCGAGTGTCAGCTGACTTTATTGCCCAGATGGTCATTCCGATGGGGGATTGTCAGGTCGGGCTAGTGAACTGTTTTTATCGGTTGGCTAATCCGATAAACAACGCCATGAAATGGGAAGCCATCGCAACCAATGTCGACTTTTGGAGCCAAGTTCTTCAATCGCGGATGTTGGCGCCTCTCGACTTTGCTCTCGGTGCCGCCTTTTTAGTTCGGCGAACCGCTCTCGATGAAATTGGCGGATTTCGGAGTTTAACTGAGTATTTAGCCGACGATTTTCAACTCGGTCATCGCATTGCCAGTCGGGGTCACCGGATCGAAATCGCCTCACTCGTGGTTGATTGCTTCGAATTACCCTCCGGATGGCGGGAGGTCTGGTTACATCAACTCCGTTGGAATCGGACCATCCGGGTCTGTCGCCCTTTTCCTTACGCCGCGAGTATTTTTGCCAACGGCACTTTTTGGCCTCTGCTCGCTAGTCTAGCCGCAGGTTTAACCTCTTCCGTTTCTCAGACTCAGTTTATTCAGGTAACTTCAGTGATGGTGGGCTTTATCAGCCTGCGGGCGGTGATGGCTCGTTGCCTCGCCCAAAGACTTGCCGCACGGCCGGGGTTCGCGATTGATTCTTATCTGTTCATTCTGTGGATGTCTCCGTTGAAGGATCTGCTGGGGGTGCTTATTTGGATCGCAGCATTCCTCGGCAACCAAGTGGTCTGGCGTGGGCTAGTTTATCGCGTTAAAGGCGACGGGCGCCTGACGCGGTTGAATCATTGAACCCTTAACAGAGCCTGTCCCCAAGCAACGATCACCAGGGTCACATAGGCCATGCCGAGTTGGCTGTCCCAACGGTTCCAAGAAAGCAAAGCCCCGATCGCGCCCAATCCTAGACCGGACAAAAAGCCGCCAAAATGCGCCAAGACATCGGCGCGTGGGTTGACGCCGATAATCAGAAAAAGAAAAACACCCCCACCGAGACGCGTTACCAGCCAGCGGGTTGCGGATCGGTTCACCGGCCATCCTGTTACCGCTTGGCCCGCGAGAAGTCCTAGGGCAGCCATCACCACGCCAGAGGCCCCGAGTCCTCGGTATTCAACGCCCCGAACAAGCAGAGCAAAAAGGTTGCCACACATTCCGCCGATTAAAGTAAGTAAGAGTGCTGTCCCTGGCCCGAAACGACCCATCGCCAAACCCATCATAACTCCCCCAGCGAGTGTATTGGCTGCAAGATGGGCGATGTCAGCATGTAACCAAGTCGCAGTCAGTGCTCGCCACCAAGCTCCAGTTCGCACGGAGCGAGAATCAAAGATGCCAGACTCCAAGAGGACGGTTTGACTTAGAAAGATGCAGCCCATCGCCACCGACCAGAGGACGGCTCCTTTGTGGAAGAGAACCCCGCTCGTCGGTTCCTCGTGGGTCCATTTAATTCGGCGATTCTCGCGGCGATATAATCGGATCGCTTCGCGCGCACCCTCCACCCTGTCCCCCGCTACTTTGAGACACCAGACTCGGCGCGTGCCCGAACCAGAGCCCAGTGATTCTGCGTGTTCAATGACCGTCTCAATCCCCTGACTCACCAAAACCAACCCCCACTCCATCACCTGCCGTTCGGATTTTGAAGCGATGGCAACCGCCAGTGGTTCTGTCGGCGGCGAGAGTCTCGAAATGGCCTCATCCACGGCGCAGACAGTCGAGGAGAGAGCGCTTGGCGCAAAGGTGATTTAGTGCAGCGGGCTTTAAGCGGCTTAAAAACGTAACCTGACTAGTTATTGTCGAAAACGCGATTCTCGTAAACGATCCGAAGCAATGCTTTGTTTTCTCTGTTTACTGATGGCGAGCCTTTGCTTCGGCGGTTCCGATTTGCTGGCTCAGAACTCCACGAATGGAGCCGTTCCCTTGGTTTCGGCTCATTCACACAACGATTATTTGCAAAAACGACCTCTCTTGGACGCCTTGGACCAAGGATTCTGCGGGGTTGAGGCAGATATCTTTTTGGTCGCAGGTGATTTACTGGTGGCCCACAACCGAAAGGACGTGAAGCCAAACTTGAGTCTTCGCACGGCTTACCTCGAGCCACTAGCCGAGAGAGTCCGCCGGCGAATCGGTATTTTTGCCTATCCTAACACCCGGCTCCTCCTCTTGATTGACGTAAAAGAACAGGGTCAGGCTACCTACGAGGTTCTTCGTCAACAATTAAGGCCCTATTCGGATATCCTCACTCATTATGGCATTTCGGGAGTCGTGACGGGTGCCGTGACCGTCGTGATCAGTGGCGACCGAGCGGTCAATCGGATCGCCGCTGATACGGATCGACTTTGTGCGGTGGACGGGCGAGTGGAACAGTTGAGGGATGGCTCTTCATCCGTGCTGTATCCTCTTATCAGTGACAGTTGGCCGACTTTATTTCAATGGCGAGGGAATGGATCGATGCCAATTTCGGAGTTAGGTCGTCTGCGAGAATTAGTGGCTACGGCTCACAAGCAGGGACGGAAACTCCGTTTTTGGGGCGGACCTGACCAACCAGCCGTCTGGAAACTGCTAAAAGAAGAAGGTGTGGATAGTCTCAACACCGATAACTTGGCTGGATTAGGAGCCTTTCTTCGCGGCAACCCGGTGCCCATCCGACGGATTGAAGAGGAGTCTCAGTGAAGGGAAGAAGGGCCGATTTGGTTTCCGAAGATCACCGACAGACGACGGAGGGGTGAATATGGGTGAGGTCAGGTACCGCCCAACGAGCGCCCGCGCGAGAAAGGGATTCCGGAGATCCGCCGCCCGTCCCGACCCCAAGGCATCGAGCCCCAATAGCCTGAGCACAGGCGACATCAAGAAGGGTATCGCCAATGATCAAAATATCATCCCCAGGAAGCCGACTTCCCAAGAGGCGTGCTCCACGATCCTGAGCAATACGGGCTAACTGATTACGATCTTCGTGATCATCTCCGAACGCGCCAACCTTCCAATGACTCCAGAGGTGATGCGGCCTCAGCTTAATTTCGGCACCAAGACGAACGTTCCCAGTGAGTAGACCGAGAACGGGAGGGACAGGCAACGCGTTGAGTTGGGCTATAAATTGGATCACACCCGAGCAAACTTCGCCCGACTGAATCCCCATGCGATGATCTAGCAGATACACGTAAGCATCGAGGAAGTGACGGATTTCCCAATACTTTCCGGCAAATCCATTGGAGACAAAAAATTCTCGAACAAGGGAAGAGTCTGTCCGGCCATGGAAGTGAGTTTTATCAGCAACCCCATGGATACCGTAGAGAAGTTCTGCGGTTTGCCCGAAGGCAACCATTCCAGCTCCACCGGTCCGGATAAGCGTGCCGTCAATATCAAAGAGGACAAGTCGCACCATAGAAATTAAACCGTAAGAAGTAATGAGCCGTGTGACGTCTCAGCGAAATTGGCCACCGACGATTTCAGGCCACAGCGGTTTGAGGTCGGGATCATTCAGAGCCATCGCCTTAACCGCGACCTGATTTTTACTCAATCCGACGGCTTTAGAAAACCAATCTCGGGCCTCCTCAAACCGCTCTAACTGCGCACAGTAACAGGCTAAGTCGTAGGGAATCTCAAATCCCCTGAGCCAATTTTTGCGGACTAATAAGAGTCCTTCAAGCGCCTCCAGAGTACGCCCCTGCCAATGAAGTGCTTGAGAACGGTAAAGCCATCCCCACATTCCTTGCTTCTCGGCTTCGATCAGTTGCAAAGCGAAGTTGAATGCGAGTTCCGGCCGTTTACGAGCGCGAGCGACGTGGAACCGCAACTTAATAACCTCTGGATTCAATTGAGCGACGATGGGCAAAGAGGCTATTTCTCGCTCAGCATCATCCACCAAACCCAACTCATACCAGCCATGGGCCGCACGGAAAATGTGCTCAAGTTGCTGATTATGTGGAAATACTGGTGTCACCCTGAAAGGAAGCTTCCGGCATTGGGCCATTAAAACGAAGCCGTTTTACTAAAGCCTTGATGAAAATATTGAATTCCGCTCTTGCGATGACACTTAATTTGATCATTCTAAACTCGAAAATTAACTCCAATTTAATGAAAACTCTAGCTGCTCTTCTCTCCACCTTGCTCCTCTCCTTGGCCGTCAATGCGAAGGACGTTACCCTTACTGGCGAAGGCAAGTGTCTCAAATGTGCCCTCAAGAAGGCTGACAAATGCCAGAATGTTCTCGAGGTCAAAAAAGGTGACAAGACCACCCTCTACAAGTTGGTTGGTGATACCTCGAAGAAATTCCATGGCGAAATCTGCTCCGAAATGAAGAAGGTTTCTGTGTCCGGCAGTTTGACCAAGACCGGAGACGACAACGAGATCGCGGTCACCAAGATCGAAGTCGTCAAGTAACCAGCCCTGAGTAAGTTCATTTACTCACTCGCAAGCGCCCTCTAAGCCGAATTGGCTGAGGGTGTTTTTTTTGTCTCAAAAATGGGATTTTACAATCCCTCTCTCAATCAGCTTACGGTGAAGCCCATACCCAGTCGGGCCCGCCTCGGAGCAGCTGAAAACTTCTTTAGCTTGAGATTTCTGTTTAACGACCCAGCGAAGAAAGTTGTCATAGGTCATTTTCTGTGGGGGCTGAGGCTTCGCTCCATCGACCCTGCGAACCACCATGAGGTCGTCGGCATGGACGTCGAGAGCGAGTTTAATTTGCCGATAGGGAGGCGGCTGAGTTGGTGGAGCCTCAGGGAGAGGGTCTATTGCAGTGGTAACTGGCAACGGTGGGTCCGATGCCCCGCTTAGAGACGATGAAGAATTCGAATGTCTTTTC
>CAMDGV010000109.1 GCA_945898055.1 Akkermansia muciniphila
CTTGTTTGACTGCTTTGGGACGACAGGTTCGCTTCAGGTTGTTCCCCACCCCGCCTCACGGCGACGCAGTTACCTTCAGCTACACGGTGCCATGCCAGCACCGTACTCGGTCTTTCACCGGTTAGTCGTTTCAGTTTCATGTTCACACAGAGTCTCGCCCCACCGGGGTGAGGGAACGCGGAGTGCGGAGTGCGGAATTCAGACGGGGGAACATCGAACATCCAGCTTTCAACGCCCATCATCGAAGACGGGAGGCGGTGACGTTTTCCGCGCGAAGCCGCCCGACAACCGGAGGGCCGTTGACAAGCCGGTGCCATAGTGGCACCATACGGGTGTGGAACAAGCATTGATGGAGCCGCGCAAGCGGATTACGGCCCGGGTCTCGGAAGGCGTGCGCGACACGCTGGAACAGGCGGCGGAACTGCTGGGCGCGACGGTCAACCAGTTTGTCGTGCAAGCGGCCTACGTGGAGGCGCAGCGCGTGATTGAACGCGAGTCGGTCATACGGCTTTCGCAGAAGGACGCTCAGAGAATTCTGGCCCTGCTGGATCACCCGCCCAAACCCAACCGGCGGCTGAAAGACGCGGTCAGGGCCGGCCAAAGGGTGATGCGTGCACAAGATTGAACGGCTGGCGAAGACCCACGACCGAGACGCGTTCGACTGCGGGAGCGAGCCGCTCAATTTATTTCTCAGGCAAACGGCTCGCCAGCACGCGGAGCGGGGGATTTCGCGGACCTTTGTGCTAGTGGATGAGGCTTCGACCGCGCCCATACCGATCGTGGGGTATTTCTCGCTCAACCTCTGCCAGATCAAGTCGGAAACCCTGACCCCGGCGGAGGCCAGAAAATTGCCGCGCGACGTGGCGGGCGTCCGGCTGGGCCGGCTGGCGATGGCCAAGGCCCACCAGCGGCAAGGTCTCGGCCGGGCGCTGCTGGTGGCGGCGATGGGGAAGTTTCTTGAAATTTACCAAACGGCGGGTGGGATTGGACTTTTCGTGGATGCAAAAGATCAGGACGCGAAGCGTTATTATGAGCAGTTCGGTTTTTTGCCCATGCCGTCAAACGAACTGGAATTATTTCTGCCGGTGAAAACAATCCAAGACGCGCTGCACGAGCACTCCTGCTAGAGCGGCGGGAAAAAGTGGGCGGGGCGAGTTGAAATCTGCCTCCCCCCGCGTGGTGATCCCGGCGCAACATCTGAAAATTGTAAAATGAAAACAATACCCTATCGCTGTGATGAATCACGGCACAAGGCGTTGCTGGGCGCGTGCTAGTGGGTGCGATCTTTACGCCCCCTTACATTTTTAGAACCCAAGAGCAGATTTGCTCTGCGATGGAGGCTCGTTCCTCATGCGAGGCACTGACGGCTTCATAATTAAAAAGCAGCAAATTATACGCGCTGGGCGGCAGCGCAAAGCCACGAACATGAGCGAACCAAGTGGCTGGGGTAACCAAAAGTGCTGGCACTCCTGCGCCGTGCGCAATGTGATAGCCACCGCCCTCTGCGGTCACCACCAAGCGTGCCGTGCAATAAGCTTCGGTCGCGGATGGGTCGCCGTACGCTACGTTAACTACGTAAAGGTTCGAGGGGCACCCCAGGATGGCAGCGGTTGGCCTGTACGACGACGATTATTATTCCCACACTTGTCGAACAGTTGACCCCAACTCCGTCCAAAGTACGGTGGGTCATTCTCCCGCAGCATCATCAGCGCCTGTTTTCTAACCACGTTGGCCGGACTGCCACTCGCAGCAACAAGGGAAGCTAGAATTTATTCCGCTTCTCTCAGGTCTTTGGTGCGAAGAGAGGTCTGCTTGCCGTGCTGATTTTGAAGGTAATAGAAACCTTTTCTTTTGAATAAGTAATGTTTTTTCCATGCGTGCAAAGCATGGCTCAAATTCCCAAATCTCCGTGAGCGGGTAGGACGGAGAAAGTGAGCGATTTTTTCGAGGTCGTTGTCTGAGGTTGGAATCCTCTGACAATCTTCTGGCAATCCGCTTTTCCGAACCCGCTTTCCCCTTCGGAAACCCCAGTAAAACCGAGCTTCCCGAAGGATTTCGGAGTGGTGCGCACGGCAGGACTTGAACCTGCACGCCTTACGGCACTACCACCTCAAAGTAGCGCGTCTGCCAATTTCGCCACGTGCGCAAACCAGACCGACCTAAACCGCATTCGAAAACCATTCTCTTGCGAGAGTGGTCGGGGCGGTGAGATTTGAACTCACGACCTCTTGTACCCGAAACAAGCGCGCTACCAAGCTACGCTACGCCCCGAACCGAACCGAATGCGGGCCGGACGTTGGAGGAAGAAACCCCATTGTGGCAACGGATTTCTTCTGAAATTTTTAGTTCTCTTATTGGGACCGGACAGAAGTCCTCATTTACCAACTCATGCGCAACCCCGAACAAGGTCGCCGAGATCATCCGCAGGCTGATCGGCCATGACTTGCTTTTCTGCATCAAATTCACGTCGTAACGGCTTCACTCTTGTTGAGTTACTGTCCGTCATTGCCACTGTCACTAGCCTTGCTGGCCTGCTTCTTCCAGCCTCTCGCCAAGGCAAAATAAGGCGATGATAACCAACTTCCTCAATAACTGAAAACACTGCCCATCGGTTGATCTCTCTACTCTCCTGATAATAACGACCTTTGGTTCGAGCCGAAAGTGGCATTGCCGGGCGTCCAAACTGAAACAGCACCAACCGCACCCATTTTCCAATACTTCAGACAAAGTTTGGAAAGCTTCCGATCGACCGTCGAATACCTGTGTTACGGTTGATGAGCATCCGGATAGTCTTAGTGACGGCCCTTTTGCCAACGCCTACTCCGGTGCGCCAGCGGCTACCACAGCCCAAATCATCGATTTTCCCCCCGAGTTATTCAGCCACGTTGCTCGGCTCACCTCTGCTAATGGCCGCGCGGATATCCGGCGCTGGACGGGTGGCAAAATTGATACTGCAAAGGGGCACCTCGGGGCGCGGCACCCAAGTTCAATTAAAAGGTCCCGCTGGCAATTCTTCGTTCGATGGCCGTTGGATGGCCGAAAACCCTACCGCACAAAGTCCATAGCCTTTCCAACTTTTTTCCTTAATCATCTTCCAGCGCCGTCCGATCAAGGCGGCTTTTTCTTTGAATCAATCATCCAAAAACCGCACAGCCTCTCTGGCTCTTGTCGGAACCTGTGCCCTTTGGGCTTTTAGCTTTCCTTTGCTAAAGGCCCTCGAACAACTCGGCCATATTAATGTCCCCGGTTCATCCAGCGTCTTCCTCTCTTTCCTCCTAGTTGCCTTACGCTTTACGGTCGCTGGGGCTATTTTTCTATTAGTACTTACGGTCATCCAGATCCGGGCCGCTAAAAACAGTCCCCCCCAACCCAATCGATTCTTTCCTACTTTCTCAAAGCTTGAACGGCAACAAGGCGTCGGTATTGGCCTCTTCGGCTCTTTCGGTCTGGTTCTACAAATGGACGGACTCGCCTACACTGAGGGTTCTATTTCCGCTTTCCTCACCCAAGGCTATGCCGTTCTTATCCCCGTCTGGGTCGCTCTTCAGCACCGACGCTTACCCGGTTGGGCGGTGACTGGAGCTTGTCTGCTGGTGGGCCTAGGAACCGCAATTTTGGCTGGCGTGACCTTCACTCATCTCCATCTCGGTCGCGGTGAATGGGAAACCCTCGCTGGATCCGTCCTTTTTGCCTGCCAAATTCTCTGGCTCGACCGGCCCGTTTTTCGCAGTAATCGATCGATCTATGTCTCCACCTTAATGTTTCTCACAATGGGCCTCACCTGCTGGCCCATCGCAATCACTCTTGCCGAATCGCCCGCTAATCTTTTCCAGGCCTATTCATCTCCAAAAGCCCTTCTTCTTTTTGGACTCCTCACCGGCGTTTGCACTCTCCTGACCTTTCCTCTCGCTAATCATTGGCAACCCAAAATTTCGGCAACCCATGCGGGTCTTCTCTATTGCACTGAACCCGTTTTCACCAGCGCCGTATGCCTTTTCTTTCCTGGCTGGATTTCAGCTTGGACTGACATCCCTTATCCCAACGAACATCTTACCTTGAGCCTTCTGTTGGGCGGCAGTTGCATTCTGGCTGCCAACATCTGGCTGCAGATATCCCCTCCTGCATCGGCGCCTCATCCACTCTGACCCTCCAGAAAACGGTGCTCACGACTCAGGAATCCCCCTCGATCCTGCCGCAGACTGAGGGCGACGTTGAATTTTCGGTGCGGAACTGACTCGTGCGAACTCTGATCGCTGAAGCCCCAACCCGATGCCGCTCCGAGTTGAACCGGAGTCTGGGTCGTCGCTGGGTCGTCGCTGGGCCGTCACAACGCCAACGCCCCCTCAACGACTGGGCCGCCCGCAAGCACGGGCTCTCGGCATTTAAAGCGCTCCAATCGCGTCTGTGCCGACACACCCTTTGTGCCGACCTCCAGCACTACTTGACCCTTGCCCCAGGCAATCACGGCCCCGATACCGCGTGGTCTAACCCTATTTTTCAGGTAAAACCGACTGCTTTTGGGTACCTGAAAAATCACTCTTTTTTCTGTTACGGCATCGGACTTTGATGAAAAAGCCGTCTATTATTGAGGTTTTAATCGGCCGACCACCGTCAGACATTTTGCGGTTGAAAAATGGAAGCTTGCGACGAAGGCGTTGGCAGACAAACTTCTGACCAGTTCTTCAAACTGACATTGATCATGGGACGCATTTATAACTCCATCGTGGACACCGTCGGCCATACGCCACTGGTTCGTCTGAATCGTATTCCGGCCAGCATGGGCGTTGATCCGTCGACTCGCATTTTGTTAAAATGCGAGTTCTTTAATCCGTTGGGTTCGGTAAAAGACCGGATCGGTATGGCAATGATTGATACCGCAGAGAAAAGCGGGAGATTGAAACCGAGCACCACGATCATCGAGCCCACCTCAGGAAACACGGGAATCGCCTTAGCCTTTGTTGCAGCGGCTCGCGGGTACAAATTGATTTTGACCATGCCAGAGACGATGTCGGTGGAGCGCCGAACTCTCTTGGCTTTATTGGGAGCCAAGTTGGTGCTCACCCCAGGAAGCGACGGAATGAGAGGCGCCATCGCGCGGGCTGAACAAATTGCACGTGAGACTCCCGATTCTTGGGTTCCCCAGCAGTTCGAAAACCCAGCTAATCCCTCGATCCACACCGCAACCACGGGGCCAGAAATCTGGTCGGATACAGATGGCGCAGTCGATATTTTCGTTTCTGCAGTCGGCACCGGCGGGACGATTTCAGGGGTTTACGAATACATCAAACCGCTCAAATCGTCGTTTCAAGCGATTGCCGTCGAGCCTAAAGATTCGCCGGTAATTACCCAAACTCTCGAGGGTCAGAATTTGAAACCTGGACCGCATAAAATCCAAGGCACAGGGGCTGGGTTTGTGCCCAAAAATTTGCATCTATCCGATGCCAACGGGGTGCCTCAAATTATCGAAGCTGTCCAAGTTTCCAATGATGATGCTTTTGCGATCGCTCGGCGATTAGCCAAGGAAGAGGGGATTCTTGCCGGCATTTCCAGCGGAGCAAATGTTTGGGCGGCAATCGAGATTGCGATGCGGCCGGAAAACAAAGGGAAAACGATTGTGACCATCGCCTGTTCTACGGGTGAACGTTATCTCTCCACAGCTCTCGCGGCCGAGGCCCGCGCCGAAGTAGGGGCCTAATTCCCTCCTAGCCAGGGAGGCTTATTACTTTTGAACAGCCAACTGAGTTCATCTGCCCCTTTTTGTTCCACAACTTTAAGGGACAGAGATCGCCGAAATTTCACCCATAAGCCCGGAAAAAACCGAAATGTTTGATGATCCGAACGACTGTCACCTCTCCGAGCTCTAGGAACTTCAGTTTATTGCTCGAGGGATCGCTCAAATCATCCTTTTGCCTTCGGCGAATCACAACCGACCGCCGTGTTGGACGATTTCCAACCGAGAGAGTTTTAGTCGAGCCAAGAAGCTCTCACTGAACGCGAGTACTACGTTCAGCCATCCAGTAGAGATCCGCTCGAGCTGTATTGTCGCGGGCTGCGACATTGAGAGGGAGCGTCTGCCCCTTCTTAATCGGTTGAAGGAACTGAGATGACCTCCATCGGTGAATCTCCGAATGGCCATCGGCAAAGGCAAATCCAGCAGCACCGTTGTGATAGGACGCCGGAAAATCAACGACCTGCCGAGTCGATGTGATGTTGCCCTCGACGAAGCCTACCATATCCACAACGAAGTAGCCGTCATTGATTGAATCCTCCCGTTCATCGACCAAGACCCAAGTGCTGGAAGGACCTGGTAGGTTGATATCGGATTCCTTTGTATAAGTCTTCCATTGGGGCCCAGAATTCCCCCAACCCGGACCGCCCACCCAATTATTCATAGAAAGACTCCGAATGCGGGTCACTCGACGTTTTTCGCGGGCGTTGTAAGCCATCGTCGTGTCGGCGGGGCAGCGCCAAATACCGATAGAACCTCCACAATAGGGCCACAGAACGCTCTTTTTTGTGTAGGCATCATGATCCCAGTTATTGGGATCGGGTTCAGCCGCCTTCGTATTGTCTAACCAACTTCCGCCAGTCCAATTGGGAACTTCACGACCCGCCCCAGGAGGTGTCCAACTGGCAGCACCAGGCAACCGATCACCGTTGTCTGAAGAATAAAGTTTCCACGCGAGCATCATCTGCTTGGTGTTGTTGATGCAGGAAATTCCGGTGGCCTTGGTCTTGGCCTTGGCTAAAGACGGCAGAAGCATACCCGCTAAAATCGCTATGATAGCAATAACCACGAGCAGTTCAATCAAGGTAAATCCAAGTGAATTTCGGGTAGCTCGAAAGGGTGCGGTCATGGCGAGTACTTATTGAAAGAAGGTCCTTGATGCGATGTCAGTCGGTGATCGGCCTCAAAGTAGACCTTCGAGAGTAAAAATCAGCAGAAATCCTTTTCGTTTTTAACTCCCAGCCTCTTCAAATTCCGCACCGAACCCAAGCTTTGGCCGCTCTGCCAACCAGAGGGGTGGGTGAGCGATTACAAACTTTGCCCATCAAAAGAGCCAAAAAATGGCCGAGCTTGCTCAGATAGACCCTGACAGGCTCGCCCCTTGAAAAGCCCCTCGTTTAGCGGTAACTAAGCAACCCGCCGAGCATTCGACCGACTGCCTCGTCGGGAACTTCAGGGACGATCGGCAAGAACGACGACTGCTCCGCATCCACCTTCGTCGCCCTCAGCGTTTCAGACTGCTCATGCGCGACGAGCAGCGCTTCGTGGCGCTGGCGCAAAGCCCGGGCATCGCCGCACTCGCGATGGAGCCAGTCGGCGCACTCAACGACTGGCTTGGCGAGCGCGAGGGCAAACAAGGCTTCTTCGTTAGAGGGAGTCATGGAATGAGTTAATATGGCACCAAAAATCTGTAGTGATGCATATTGCATTTATTGACATCAAAAAATATAGAAGACATCATTTTGTTATGAGAACGACGCTGACATTGGACGATGATATTCTCGAACTGGCCGCCCGCCAGGCAAAGCTGCGCGGCGTTTCGCTGGGCAGGACCGTGTCCGACCTGTTGCGCAAAGGGCTGAACGCCTCCACCCCTGCCCGGGACAAAGGCGGCCTCGTGGTGTTCCACCTCCCGGCGGACTCGCCGAAAGTGACCACGGACGACGTGCGCCGCATTGAAACCGAGGGCTTATGAAGGGTTACCTGCTCGACACTAACCTGCTCATCGCCCTGCTCTGGCCCAGCCATGAGCGGCATGAACTGGCGCTGAAATGGTTCACCCGCCACCGGGCAAAGGGTTGGGCGACGTGCCCCTTCACTCAGGCCGGTTTCGTCCGCATCGTCTCGAATCCCGCGTTTTCCCGTGACGCCGTCCAACCGCGAGAAGCGATTCACGTTCTCTTCTCCAACACCATCGCCAAGGACCACACCTTCTGGCCGGACGAACTGCCCGTCGCCGAAGCGGTCGCCTTTACCGGCGTGCGGCTGATGGGCCATCAACAGGTGACGGATGCCTACCTGCTGGGCCTCGCGATCCGCCGGGGTGGCGTGCTGGCCACGCTGGACCAACGCTTCGCCGCGCTTACTGAGCCCAAGTCCGCCGAGCGAAAATGCCTCGAGACGGTGAATTGACACTCGATGGCATCTATTCCAAAACACAGTCGATAAACAGTGCGTTGACCCAACATTTTGCGGAGATGATCACACGCTTGGTTTCGAGCGGGCGTGACAACAACTCCAGCGAAGTGGTGCTCGCTGGCTTGCGCATCCTAGATGCCGAGGAAACGAACCTGCCGGAAAACTTAGTTCTCACCGAGGTTCGTTCTGCCCATCTCGATCTCGTGGAGGGCCGCTACCGTCAAGTCCTTCGCATGTTTGCTCGCTCAGGTTTCCGAGTGACGTCCCTTCACCGCAGCCTCTTCGGTGCCCTCGAGTTGGGGGATCTGCCCCCGGGCCAAGGGCGTGCAGTCACCGCGGATTCGATTTGATTTATCAAAAAAGCGGATTATCGGTTGCCTTCAAATCATGGGGCAAATCTTTCACGACCCTGCTCACCGCAGGAACACGCATTCTTCGGGACTCCCCTCCCCTCCGAGTCCTTTTCATCGTTTCGCGGCCCTGCTGAAACCGGAGGCACCCGAGATCCGCATCATTCTCGTCCTGTCGATCATCTCGGGAATCCTCTACTTAGCCACTCCGTTGACGGCCGATGCAGTCGTCAACAATTTCGCCTTTGGCGGGGAGCAACCCGTCTATGTCCAAGCACTCATCGTCCTCGCGGTGTTCCTGATGTTCCTGCTCGGAATGCTAGGGGTTCTAAGGGCAGGACAAGAATACGCGATGGAGTTAATCCAACGCCGTATCTTTGTGCGCCTGACGGCCGATTTGGCGTTTCGACTCCCGCGAATCCCTCTGGAGGTTCTTGAAGCCCATCAAGGACCTGAACTGATCAACCGCTTCTTTGATGTGGTCACCCTTCAGAAAAGCGCCTCGGGCCTGCTTCTGGATGGAATTAATGTTTTTTTCAGCACCTTGATCGGATTGGTGGTCCTCGGATTCTACCATCCTCTCCTCCTGTCCTTCTCTTCGGTTCTATTGGTTCTGCTGATGCTCGTTGTCTTCATCCCGGGACGCCGCGCGGTCCGCACCAGCATTGATGAATCCTATGCCAAACACGCGGTAGCCGGTTGGCTAGAGCAAATCGCCATGTTCCCCCTGCTCTTCCGAGTCAGCGGCGCGGCCGAAATGGCGTGTTCTCGCGCCGACCAGTTGGCGTTAAACTACCTCGCGGCGCGGAAAAGCCATTTCCGCATCCTCTTGGGCCAGGTCATTGCTCTGCTGGGGCTGCAGGCCATTGCCAGCGCTGCAGTGCTTTCCATCGGTGGCTGGTTGGTGCTTCGGGCCGAACTTACACTCGGTCAATTGGTCGCCAGTGAGCTCATTGTTGCCTCGATTGTGGCAGCCATTTCCAAACTCGGGAAACACTTGGAGAGCTGGTATGACGCGTTGGCCTCCGCGGACAAATTGGGATACTTGGTCGATTTGCCCATCGAACGGGAAACCGGCGAAAAACCGCTCGCTTCCGAGAAAGGCATCCGAGTGCAGGTCCGCGGAGTCAGCTACACACCCGCCGGTGGGCTGCCCGTTCTAGAGAACCAAGACCTAGAGATCCCACCCGGCGCAACCCTGGGCGTCGTCAGCCCCGGTGGGCAGGGCGGAAGCGCTCTGCTGGACCTCCTAGCCGGCCTGCGGGAACCCTCCAGTGGCCAAGTGCTCCTCAACGGAATCGACCTCCGGCTTTGGCAATTGGGCGAACTCCGACGTCAGGTCTTCCTCGTTCGAGGGCAGGAGATCGTTCAGGGATCCCTCCTTGAAAATATCCGCCTTGGACGGCCAGACATCGGCATCGACGTAGTGAATGGAGCGCTCGAATGCGTGGGTTTGCTGACGGTTGTTCAACGAATGCCCGATGGACTCGAGACGCTGCTCAGCCCGGGAGGCCATCCGTTGACCAACTCCCAGCGGAGCCGACTAATTCTAGCCAGAGCCATCATTCGCAAGCCACGGTTGTTGCTCGTAGACGAAGCTCTAGACGGACTCGAAATTGAAACACTCGAAAAGCTCGAAGCCGCGCTGTTTGAAGCCCGCGAGCCAAGCACCCTCGTGTTGGTGACGCGCGACCCAGATCTCATTCGCCGCTGCGACCATTCTGTCCATCTGGGCGACTGTCACCTCAGCCGCCCCGGACACGGATCCGAACTTCCTCCCCGAGCATGAATCGTGACCCGGCCTCCACCGAGCCCCTGAAATCGAAGGTTCGACTGCTTTCTCCGTCGCCATCCGCTATGTCCCTGCTGGACCAGCGGAGCGGGTTCAGCGCGTTAGACCACACGGCTTCCTCGCGGCGCCTGCGTCAGCTCACCTTCGTGTCGGTGCATCCCGATGTTGTTGGCAAAGTTCAGTTCCAAAGGTGGGAATAATCGTCATTTTTCACCAGCACGGTCAACCGGAGCAAGGAAGTGAGGCCGTCGCGGGTCCAAAATTGTCCACAGCCTCGAAGTCTGCCTTGAAGCTGTT
>CAMDGV010000110.1 GCA_945898055.1 Akkermansia muciniphila
GTTTGTTCTGCCCACCCTTTCTGAATCAGTAGAGCCATTTCCGTGACCCACTCTATTCGTAAATCGAAACCGGTTTGAGAGAGAAAAGTGTCGAACGGCCATCCGGCGTTCATCCGCAAACCAAAGGCGGCCATTTCTCCCGCTCGACTCAAAGGAGGGAGAGATTCAGCAAACTCTTTGGCTCGGCGTCCCTTCTCCAATTGTTCGCAGTAGAGTCGGGTGTTGGACCAATTACGTGAACGCAGACCTCGGACCCATTCGCTCGCACTGGGACCGAGACCGTAACTGTCGCGTCCGCGCCAATAGCCTATGTTGTGACGACAAGCGAAAGCCGGGATTCGAGATTCAATGTCAGGAAGGTTGGAGGCTTGTCCGCAGCGCTTTTGGCGGGCAAAGTTAGCGATTTCGTACTGTTGAAAACCAGCCTCAGCTGAGCGATCAATCAAGACCTCATACATATCGCAGGCAAGATCTTCGTCGACCGCAAATTGTCCTGCCTTTAATTGTTCGTAGAGAGGGGTGTCTTCTTCGTAAATGACCTCGTAGCAACTCAGATGTTCAGTGCCGATAGCCAGAGCCTCGTCCAGGGTACGATGCCAAAGAGCGAGTGTTTGGCCAGGGATAGCAAACATCAGGTCGATGTTGATATTGTCGAAACCCGCTTGTCTGAGAATGTCGACGCTGCGGAAGACCATCTCTCGACTGTGAACACGGCCGAGGCGGTCAAGAAGGCCCTCATCGAGAGATTGAACCCCCATTGAGATGCGGTTGACGCCGTAACTGCGAAGCAGAGTCGCTTTATCGAGAGATACAGTGGCTGGATTGCATTCGACGGTCCATTCCGTTGCACCGGCTAAGTTCAGTCGATGCAAGGTGGTGAGGACAGATTCCCATTGTCGAAGGTTAAGGAGTGAGGGGGTTCCGCCACCAAAAAAGAGGGTTTTTGGTCGGCAATCAGGGGCAACGAGAGCGAGTTCGAGGAGGAGTGAATCGACGTAACGCTGGATGACTTCGCCGGAAGCTTGTCCTGAATAAAAAGCGCAGTACTCGCATTTTTGAGCGCAGAACGGAACGTGGATATAGAGGGAATCTACCAGAGGAAAAGCGGAAGCGTCTGAGGGCGTGGTGAGCCCTCTCCAGGTGTTTGGATTAGAAGGTGCTTTTTCGAGGAGACTGATTGGGTGCGACGTCACAATTTGAGATGATCCCAGAGAGCTGCAGGTTGAAGTCGAATAGAAACAAAAAAAGGTCCGAAGTCGCCGAAGCGAGCGGTGACTTCATCAAAGCGCATTTCGGAGACGATATTTTTGACGTCATCAAGGCGATGAGCAATGAGAGTGACGCCCCATTCCCAATCATCGATACCGGTGGCACCGGTGATTAACTGGCTAATTTTCCCTGCGTATTTGCGCCCTGTTTTGGCGTGGGAACCCATTAGTTTGCGACGAGTATCAAAGTCGAGCGAGTACCAGTTATCAGTTCCAGTGCGTTTTTTGCTCATGGGATAAAAGCAGAGGATTTCCCAATTTTCCAACTCCGGATGGAGTCGGTAGAACTTATAATCCTCGTTGCGTTTTTTGGCTGCTGCGAAGGCCACATCAAATTCCGGTGAACCCACGATCGGTTTGGTTTCCCCATTGGCGACAAGCCGTTGGAGATCTTCGTCGGTGGTTACATATTCCGGCAATTCGGTGATACTGAGAAAGGAGAAGGCCGTCGAGAGAAGGCCTGGAGGAAAAGTAGCAAGGAGTTCGCGGTGCAGGGAGGCGATACCGTCGAGGGTAGCGTGGAAGAGCACAAATCCTAGGTCGGCTTTATCGCCAACAGGAGCAAGGGAGATAATTCGTGGATGCGCTGGCCCAGCGAAACGAGCACACAGGGCGTCGAGATGATTCCGTGCCCGAGCGGAGTCGCCGTCGGGTAAAAGGGACCAGCGAAGGCGATCGATCCGATAAAATAGATGCATCACATGGATGCCTTGACCGAGGGGGATAGGGGTCATTGCCGGGGGCTCTGGGGGTGATTGAGTCGGGTGAAGTTAATCGACAGCGAGGACGTATTCGAGCAGTTGAGGGAGTTGATCTAAAAGTCCTTTTTCGGCGGTAACAAGGGCAGCGCCTGCTTTGATTGCTGCATCGGCAAGGGATTTATTCTTTGGATCACAGAAACCGAGGATAGGGACATGAGCAGTGAGAGGATCGGCCTTTAGCTCCCGGATAATGGAAGTGAAATCACCGGATCTAAGGAGCAGATCAGCCACCAGTAGCATGGGGGGGGCGTTACGTACTAACGTGAGAATATCTAAAGTGGACTGAGTTGTGGAGACACGGTAGCCCAAGTCGGTAAGGCGGTTTACCACTTGGCTACCGGGCAGGAGTCTTTCGTAGAAGACGATGGCGAGGGGCTTCGTCACGGTGGAGGATGTTGGTAGAAGTAGGTTTCGAAGGCAAGAGGAGTGGGAATCCGTTTTTGGAACTCTTAAGAAAGAAAGAGGAAATCCCCTAGACTGGGACTGTCTCTGGAAAGCTGCAGTCAGTGCAGAGAGCGTCGCTACGGTTACAGAAGGCATCCGCGATTTGCAAAAGACCTTGTTGGATCGCAGCGGAGCAGGGGAGTTGAATTTGATGAGATCCTGCCAACCGTTGACGGGTGAGTCGAAGTACGGCGTTATCCTGACCTCGTGGCCAGAGATGATAGCGTTTAGCGGCGCAATCCGCCTGCACTGTATTCCCTTCGGCCAGAGCGCGGGCATGAAGC
The DNA here is from genome assembly GCA_945898055.1 of Akkermansia muciniphila. GTDB lineage: Bacteria > Verrucomicrobiota > Verrucomicrobiia > Limisphaerales > UBA9464 > SXXZ01. The sequence continues at coordinate 2,758 of CAMDGV010000110.1, forward strand.
CACGGTAAAAAGCAGTTCATCGCTAAATCGGTGAATCGCGATTTACCCAGAAGGGCTCGATGCTCGTTGAATCCGGTACAACTGATTGACCAGTGATGAGACCAGAATGGATCGGCCCCCGGATTGAGAGTTTTCCAGAGTCGCCCCGAAGCACGCGCATCTGGCAGTGAGTCATTGATCCAATGATGGAGATGAAGTTGAAGGTTTCCCCCAGCCAGCCAACCCGAAGCAAGTGCAAGCCGTCGTTGTGGATGGTTAGCGGGTCGAATGCCGGCGAGAGCCCAAGCGGTTTTTGGAAGGATGCTAGGCGCGAGAGAATCTCGTTCTCGCCACCAATCGTGCCAGAGTTCGGTTGTGTGTTGTGAGGCCTGATTTTGGGGCAGCGGCCCGAGCATACCTGCGACCCCGAGCAGGCGAGCCTCCCAAGCGCTGGCACTCGAGTTTCGGGGTGTGCCATCGAGTTGAAGATGTTCGGCAATGCAACGCATGGGCCAAGAGTTAGAGTGGTAACCGAGTGCGCTAAAGATGAGCTCCCAGAGAGTACGATCCCAACCGACTAACCCAGCGCGTGCGGTACATTCTTCGGTCTTTCGCTGGAGTCGCACTTGAGCAGCTTCATGGAGCAGTTGGTGAACCGAGTGAGGATCGAGATGTTTGAGACGCGTCGCGCAACGACCTGTCGCGAGGAGGGGGACGAGATTGGGAGCTTGCTGATCCAACCAAGGTCCGAGTGTTTTAAGAGGACTATCCAAGTGCCCTTCGAGCGAGAGCATTGGTGGGCTATTGAGGAGTGGAGTGCCTGTCCACACGACATGAAGAATCACATTTTTGAAGGCAGGATTTCGGTTATGGCCATGGTGGAGCCAACCTTGAGGAACGAGATCAATTTCCACTGAACCGCTGATGGGCGAGGCACCATTAAAGGAGATCAAAGCGTGGGCGAAATCGGGTCCGGGTCCTCGATTCCAGAATCCGGGATGGAGGATTCGGATACTATGCCCCTCGGCCGTGCGGAGGTTCTGGCGGTCGATCCGTTGATGACGCCAGATTTGTTGAAGCCAACGTTCTGGGAAGATTTTAGAGGGAAGATCCGAGAATCTGCGAGACGAAGGGCGAAACCTCGGCCAACACCGATTGAATCCATACTTGAAATAAGTCATAGCCACTAACAACTCTCAGTTAACTGATTGGGCGCAATGGGCGACTGGCGCCCACCCCCTTTGACTCACCTCTAGGATCGAGGGTAGAATGAGGTCAGGTCACAGAAGGAAGTCGTTTTTCATGCCATTTCGGCATTTTTCTTCTCTAAAAATGATGAAGTAGTCCCGTAGGATAGGGTTTCAAAAAAAACAAAACAGTTTGATTTGGAAGCTGTCTAAGAAGCGAACCTTGTTTTATGTCTCTACTAGCCTCGACGCCGCGGGCCCTCTCTTTGCGAGCAGAGTTTTATTATCAACTAGCCACGATGGTTCGAGCGGGATTGTCCATCGTTGCAGCGTTGCAGACCCTCGAGAAAAATCCGCCTTCGTCGAACTATCGGGTGCCGGTCAGAAAAATTCTCATTGAGTTAAGAGGCGGCAACACCCTTAGCGGCGCATTGCTGCGGGTCGCCGATTGGTTGCCCATTTTCGACCAATCGCTGATTGAAGCAGGAGAGAAATCGGGACGGCTTGATCAGTCTTTTAGCCTGCTTGCCGGGTATTATGGAGAAAGAGCTCTTCTGATCCGTGGGTTCATCAAGCAGATGATCTTCCCCGTTTTGACCTGTCACTTTGCTTTGTTTGTTTTCCCTGTGAATTTGCTGGTGCCGGCGGTTATGAAAGGAGAATGGACGGCTTTTTTACTGAACAAAGTAATTGGATTTGGTCTTTTTTACACCGCTGGATTGGCCTTGGTTTTCATTAATGGGAATGAAAAAATGGGAGGGTTAAGTTCGAAGATTGAAGGTTTGTCTGGTTTAATCCCCTGGTTGGGTCTGGGGCGCCGTAATCTGGCGCTCGCACGGCTTGCTTCGGCCTTGGAGGCTCTGTTGTCGGCCGGCGTTGGTATTGTGGAAGCGTGGGAACTTTCAGCGAAAGCCAGCGGTTCGCCGGCCTTGTTGAATGAGGTTCGAACTTGGCGCCCGCAAATCGAACACCGTCAACGAACACCAAGTGAAATAATGTCGGATAAACAGGTCTTTCCACCTCTCTTTATCAGCCTTTATTTAACCGGGGAAATCAGTGGGAAACTCGATACGACCCTCAAACGGCTTCACGACTATTGCCGGGTTGAAGGTCATCGGCAGATGCAGCTTTTCTATCGGGCGTTTTCTATGGGTCTTTATTTACTGATGATGAGTGTGATTAGCCTTCAAATTATCCAGTTCTGGGCGGGTTATTTTGCCAGTATCTCCAACGAATGAGCGCACCGATTAAAGGAGACTAAATTTTGTTCCGAGACAGCCGTGCGTTCTTAGTATTTTGCCGGTAGCAGATCGGATTCCGTAAATACTGCTTGCCGGACCACGGTACGTTCGTCGGAGGTGTAAATAATATGTAATTTGCCGTCGCGAGTTTGCAAAGCGGTGGGGTATCCGTAGTCGCCTTTGGATTCGTTAATGAGATCACGTCGATGAGGAAACGTTTTTGCGCCATCGATTGAGAGTGCGACAGAGAGGGGCGTGCGATCTGAAAAAGAACGGTTGTAAACCAACAGATGATGTCCGCTCTGGAGTCGGAGAAAATCCACAGCCGCATTGGGATTTGGAAACTCGGAGTCGACCCCTGCGCTCCAAGTCTTGCCTCCATCATGGGACTCGGTACGCACCATCCAACCGTCAGGTTGACCGTCGTAATTGCCGCCGCGACGACAGAATGCAAGGAGATGATTATTAGCAATCAGCGCGGGCGCAGGTTGAATATTACCCAATCTCGATCGGACCCGATTAGACTCAGACCACCGTCCGGTTGCTGGGTTATAGCGCATGAAGAAGGAGGTGCATTCTTTGCTGACAGACTCCGGATCATCACCCACTTCGTGATAGACGGGCAGGAGGTAATCTCCGTCTGGGAGAACGATGGGACGGTTTCGAACCATCGTACCCGCTTGGAAAGTCAGAGCAAACGACTCGGACCAAGTGTGGGCGCCATCGCGGGAAATTTTGGCGGTGATGCGAGAGGTGTCCCAGATTTCGCCATAACGGGTGACGTAGAAGAGCCACACCACGCCATCGGGCGCCTGCCAAGGAATGGCGTTGCCCAAGGCATAAAAAGGGTTGGAAGCGATTTTGACTGGACGAGACCACTCTTTCGAACCGAGTTTTAAGCGGGAACCAAATACCGCCGCTGTGGCGTCTTTGTATTCTCCTTTACCGCTGAAAAAGGCAACAAACAGGTCTCCATTGGCGAGTTCGGTCGCGCTGGCGGGATGTTTATAATCACCTGTAGGAACCTCGGGCCCAAAAAGTCGTTCGAAGCGTAGGCCGTCAGCGGCCCAAGTACTGAGGCTGAAAGCGAGAGTGAGAGTCACCAAGAATGTTTGAAGGAATGATGACAGATTTAAAAAAAGGTAGGACATAGGTTGGGAGTTAGTGAGGTCGAGGTCAGGTCAGGTGAAAGGTGAGGTCACTCTGAGAAGGAGAGAGTTGTTAAGTCCCGCAGAATGTTGGGCAATGGGGCGTGCCTAGTGGGGGTGGGTTGATAAATTCTGGTGGTTGATTTGATTCCTCGTAAGGGCGAGTGACAGCGGCGAGAAGTCGATTAAAGCGAGTCAAATCATGGTGAAGCGTGGCGTCGGCGAGGGCCAATTCCACCTGATAGTTCCGAGGTATGACTGCAGGATTATTGGCGCGCATGAGTGCTTCAACGGCCCGACTCGTTTGTGGTTGATGAGCGAGCGCAATGGTCCAGCGCTGATGCCAAGCAAGGAAGACGGGATCGGCCAAATTTTGGGCGGAACCGTTTGCTAAAAGCTTCGGATCCAAAGTACGGAAAGTATGAGTGAAATCGGCCCGAGTGGACTGCATCCAGTGAAGGAGATCATCGATCAGGTTAATGTGGGTAGGGTCTTCAGTGAAGAGACCCAGTTTAGCGCGCATCAGGGTTAATCGATGCTGTTCAAACCGAAGAGGGAAAGTGTCGAGAGTGCGGCGAGCCAAGGCCAGCGCCTGATCGGGTTCTGGATGAAGAAGAGGCAAGAGTGCCTCAGCAAAGCGGGCTAGATTCCAAGCAGCGATTTGCGGTTGATTCCCGAAAGCATAACGCCCTTGGTGATCAATAGAACTGAACACCGCGTCGGGATCGTACGTGTCGATGAAGGCACAGGGGCCGTAGTCGATGGTTTCGCCAGAAAGGGCCATATTATCGGTATTCATCACACCGTGAACAAATCCCACCCGCATCCAGTGAGCGATCAGAGAGGATTGGGTCTCGATAATCGCTTCGAGAAGACCGAGTACGGGGTTCGTTGTGGAGTCTCCGCTCAACCCCTGTTGTGATTCTAGCTTACCCAAGTGCGGGAAGTGCCTTTGGAGAGTGTAGTCAGTTAAAATCCGAAGTGATTCACGATCATCGAGCGCCGCAAAAAGGACAAAGGAACCGACTCGAATATGGCTAGCAGCGACACGGGTTAGGACAGCGCCGGGGAGAGTTTTTTGACGAAAGACAGGTTCCCCAGTAGAGACCACGGCGAGGCTTCTAGTCGTGGGAATACCGAGTGCTTGCATGGCTTCGCTGATGAGGTATTCGCGCAGCATAGGACCCAAAGCAGCACGGCCGTCGCCCTGTCGCGAGTAGGGTGTTGGCCCCGGGCCCTTGAGTTGAATATCCCAACGTTCACCCGAAGGGGTCATTTGTTCGCCAAGCAGAATGGCTCGACCGTCGCCGAGTCGAGTGAGGTTGCCGAACTGATGTCCGGCGTAGGCTTGGGCGATAGGGTCGGCTCCGGTGGGAAGCTGATTACCGGAAAAAAGTGCGGCCGACTCCGGAAGTGAGAGGGTTGAGGCATCGAGTCCGAGAGAGCAGGCCAAGGCTTTGTTAAAGAGGACGAGTTGTGGTTTTGCGACCGGAGTCGGTTGCACCCGGGAGTAGAACTGACTTGGCAATCGAGCGTAGGAGTGGTCGAGACGCCAACCCAATGGAGAGGGTTCAGGAACCAGGTGGGAGGACATGACTTTCGAGGGCGTGCAGAGGAATGAAATCAAGGAGGCGTTCGTGACAGGCTTCTAGGATGGGAGTTGGAGCGCAACCGGCTTCGAATGCTTCTTTCCAGCGTAAGGCACAAAGGCACCACCGGTCGCTCGGTTTGAGACCGGGGAAATCGAATTCGGGTCTTGGCGTGGAGAGGTCATTACCGACCGCGCGACTGAAAGCAAGAAATTCGGCGGTCACTTGGACACAAACCAGATGGCGACCGGCGTCGGTGGCATCGGTGCGGCAGTAACCGTCGCGAAAGTAACCGGTCATGGGCGCGAAGCAGCACGGTTCCAAAGGGGAGCCGAGGATATTTTTAACCTGCTTAGGAGAGTGAGGCGGGGGTTGAGAAGGGATGATCATCAAAGTGTTCTTGTTGGAGACAATTCCTGATGGAGTGAGGACGTCAATGGGATCCTTCAGTGTTGTTGTTTCGTGGCGTTGTTTCTCGCCCCTCTTCGGAGGTGGTTTACGGCTAGGACTGATTAACAAAGCGTTGATCTACTGAAGAACCGTTGAGTTTCCCTTTGACAGAGTGGGGATGGTTTCTGCTTCACTTATGAGCGTTCCGAATAATCGGAACACTCATCCAGAGTGGCAGAGGGAAAGGCCCTATGAAGCCACGGCAACCGGTGGAGTGACCACTCTACGACTAGGTGCCAAATCCGGTCAAAGCCGTTGGGGCTTTGGCGAAGATGAGAAGCGGTGGTTCTCTGTGTGGACCCCTTCTCATTTTTGGAAGTGGCTTTTTTTTGCCTCGACCACCGATGCTGCTCTGGCGAGTGACCGACGCATAAAGCGTCGGGCAGAATTTAGTTTATGAGCCAGAGCCAAGGATTCATGAGGGCACTTAAGTGCCGTGAGTGCGGTCGCGAATATCCACTAGAGGCAACCCATGTGTGCGAGTTCGATTTCGGACCTCTTGAGGTTGCTTATGATTACGAACTAATCCGCAAGACTCTGAATCGCCCCACGATTTTATCGCGTCCGCAGACGATGTGGCGTTATCGGGAACTGTTGCCCATTGCTGGTGAACCGACTGTTGGAGCGAAGGTAGGTTATACGCCCTTAGTTAAGGCTGACCGCTTGGCTCGCTGTTTGGGGATTCGCGAGTTGTGGATTAAAAATGACGCGGTCAATTATCCTACACTGTCTTTTAAGGACCGAGTAGTCAGCGTCGCCCTCAGTCGTTCGGTCGAACTTGGTTTCCAGACTGTTGCCTGTGCGTCCACAGGTAACTTGGCTAATTCCGTTGCCGCAAATGCGGCTTCAGCAGGATTGAAATGTTATGTTTTTATCCCTTCGGACCTAGAGCAAGGTAAGGTGATCAATTCGCTGATTTATGGCGCGAATGTTGTTGGTATTCGAGGCCACTATGACGAAGTGAATCGTCTCTGCGCGGAAATTGCTGGCAAATACGGTTGGGCCTTTGTGAATGTGAATATGCGGCCCTATTACGCTGAGGGATCGAAGTCGAT
>CAMDGV010000111.1 GCA_945898055.1 Akkermansia muciniphila
CTGCTATCCGGGTCAGTCGCTTTTTTTAGCGCCTGCCCACGAGGGTGATGTCCGTAACGTTTAAGGATGGGAAAGCGAGCGCGCCCAATCTATCAATCGGTCGTTGAAGACCAGGAATTTGAACGGGTCACGCACCGCTTTCCGAAAAGTAGTTAAAAGAAGTTTTAGTTCAGTGAATTCGAGGGCGAGTCTTTTACGCTTCGGTCATTATCCAACCAAACTGTTCGGACGTTCGCCGCCCGGTTTTCCAACGCCAAAGATCCACCAAAAGTTGTCGGGCAAAGGCTATAATTGCCCGTCTTCGTGCGCGCGAATGCGCTTGGGGATTGTTGAGAACGAATCCCCATTTTTTCACCAAGTAGTCGTCAGCTGGGTAGAGCAAAAAGCGCCACGATAACTCGACTAATTCGGTCCGCAATCGTCGATTCCCTGCCTTGGTAATCCTTAAATCAGACCGACTTTCCCCCGATGAACTGACCCCTCCGGTCAGTCCTGAGTAACTCGCGATGGCGCGGCGGTTTAGAAAACGATTCCAGTCGCGAACCTCTGTCTCTACGTTCTCATGGGTTAATCGCCCCATCCCTTTAGGTAAAACTTTGGGGGCATCTGCCTCAATGCGTTTACTGAGATCATGGACCGCATTATTAACGACCAAAATTAAATCTCGGAAGATCTCTAGTTGTTCTAGTAAATCGGTGCTTACTAACTCTTTGAGAAATTCCCAACGATCTAATTGAAAAAGATTTGTGATGGCCGGCCAAATAACGATCTAGGCGGGTTGCCAACTCTAACGCATCACTCTTATCGTTATTGACTCCACTTCGACGCACCTCCAAGCAAGGCGGACAAACAACATAATTTACAATCCCTATCTCAATCAGCTTACGGTGAAGCCAATACCCAGTCGGGCCCGCCTCGGAGCAGCTGAAAACTTCTTTAGCTTGAGATTTCTGTTTAACGACCCAGCGAAGAAAGTTGTCCTAGGACATTTTCTGTGGGGGCTGAGGCTTCGCTCCATCGACCCTGCGAACCACCATGAGGTCGCCGGCCTGGACGTCGAGAGCGAGTTTAATTTGCCGATAAAGAGGCGGCTGAGTTGGTGGAGCCTCAGGGAGAGGATCTACTGCAGTGAGAACTGGCAACGGTGGGTCCGATGCCACGCTTAGAGACGGTGAAGAATTCGAATGTCTTTTCATGGGGAGAGGCCTACTTTGAACTTTGTTCCGAGCGGCCGCTAGGTCTCATGCCATCTATCAGTTGAAACCCAGCTCGTCATCGAAGTTCTGGACCAGTTCCTTGGTGACCACGTAGGTCCCCAGCGTCGATCCCGGGTCTGCGACGCCGGCGGTCAGCTTCAAGATGAAATCGTCCTTGTTGACGCGCTTCTGGATGTGGATGAGTTCTTTAATTAACCTTGGCTGCTATGGCCGCGAAAATTAGTTTCTAGGCGCTTGGGACGTCTCTGGTTTCTTCAAGAACATCCGCGCGTCGAATGCCGGTAGTTCGAAGGGACCTCGGGCGCTGCGGGAGCTGAGGGTCAGCACCATTTCACGGATCGCACCTAGCAGAAGGCTGCCGCCGTTCATTCTTACCAGATCGAGACGCTTGTCCTCGGCAAATTCCGGATGAACCTCGAAGAAGCCCATGACAGTCAGGTGCCCCCGATAGCGGGCCGGTTTCGTGTTGTCACTCGGGCCGAAGCGGACGTCCACGTTCATCTTCCAAGGAGAATCAGCCGCCTCCTGCGTTGGTTCGGTGGCCGATAGTGTGACCTCATAGGATTCGTTATCCGGAGCTTTAAGGCAGTCCGGGTCGCAAATGACTTCGACGTGGATGAACACGTGCTGCTTGATTTGGATGGCGCTGAGCATGGCTTTAGACGAGGCAAAGGTTGTCGATACTGAAGTCCAGAGCCACCTCGTGATCCCGGACGACCACTTCGTTCTTCCAACCCTTTTCCCATGCTTCCGTGAGGGGCGCTTCGACCACGCCGAACTTCTGGATGTGCATGAACACGAAGGCGCCGTTCAGGGCGCTGCCCAAGACGTCACGCAGGCACTCATCGTTGGTTTTCGTCTGAACCACGCCTCCCAGTTCGAGGCGCTTGATCGTTGCGATTCCGAGGCCGGTGCGCTCCGCCATCTGGCTCTGGCTCCACTTCATGCGTTCACGGGCGTCACGAATCTCGGTGGCGGTCAGTAATTCGTGGGCGTGTTGGTAGGCGGCCACGGTGGTCCGCATCGCCTCGTCCATCTCGGCGTCGCCGAGCACGGCCACCCCGCATTCGCTGCATTTCCAGTGATGGTGCTGCACCGCAAAGGTCTCGCTGCGGAAATCCTTTTGGGTGTGGGTTAGTGCGCGGACGTAGGAATCTTCCACGCCGCAGGCCACGCACTCGTCGGTCGGTGGTGTAGGTTTAGCGGTTTCTTTTCTCCGGTTGGTCTTCATGGCAGTTCAGGTATAGGTAGGTGGGATCGCCCTTCTTGCTCAGGCGGATTCCAAATTTAAGATACATTCGTTTGCCCTTGCCCAGGCTGTCCCAAGCAAAGGCGAACAGTTCAACATTCTCAAATCCGGCATGGTAACATTTGTAGGGTGGAAACTTGCCGACGTAGCAGTCTGCGCCGCCGGCTGATTGGATCTCGTTTAAAAATACGGTAATTCGGTCATAATGGTCGGCAGCATCGGCGCTACCTAGTTCATCCATGTCGTTTGTGAAATGACGGTCTTCGTCGATGACCACCCGCCGACGAGCCGCAAGCGCAGAGAGAGCGTCGCTGAGCTTTCGAGTGCGCTCTTTGTGGGTGGGTCGCTTGGGCGAGTGGGACATTGCTTCTGATCAACATGGCATCGGGCGGACTTATTTTGGTATCACATGATACCAAAATCAAGCTAATTGTCCCGATTTTTATCTATTTCACTTCTATTAAGGATTCATCCCCATCCGGACCTTTTCAATGTCTTCATCAGTCATCCGGAGGGTGTGGAGTTCGGTTTTTTAGAATTGCTGGTAAGTGGTGGAAATGCGGTCGCCGAATTCGGGGTCGATGGCGTTGTGCCACTGGTGGAGCCAAGGCAAGAGTTCCTTTCCTTGAGGGCGGCGAGCAGCGGGGCGAGTTTTTGCGGTTCCCAGCCCCAGGTATCGATGGCTTGTTGGTAAAAGTCGGTGAGGGCCTGCGCTTGTTGGGCGTGGTCCCAGTCGGCCCAGGCGATGACGGGCAAGGTGTCGTGGCCGCCTTCCATGCCGGGGTAGAGCACCCGGCGCTCCTTCGGCACGTCCAGCTTGCCGCGCAGCTTCCAGTAAGAGGATTGGAGGAAATCCCCGGAGCCATAGTTGGGCGGCATCGGGATCTCACCGACGCGGGCAAGCTGATCCTTCCGCACGAGCTTCTCCATCTCCTCTTCTCTGGTCTCTGGATTCTTGCCTTGTAGCCCTTTTGCTCGTAGATCGTCCGCATTCGCTTGGCGGCGAGTTCGGGGTTTTCAATTTCCTCCAACCGCTCGAGCCCTACTTTGGCAAGCCAGCGCTTGAAGGGCTCGGCTTTGGGTGAAGGGACGGACTGGATAAGGCGTAGGATCTGTTCGGTGTCAGCAACATCTGTCATAAGCTGCTTGCCGTCCGCTACGGTCATTTTTAAACCGTTACAATTTGTAACGGTTCCATTTACCTCATCCGGTAAAGATGTCAGTTCTTGATATTGTCTACTCCCCGCCCCGCTTCCTCTGACGATACAAAAGGGGGTTCAGATAACCGTGCGTGCCCATCGCCAGTCCCTCGGCGATCCACCCCCCGTAATCGCCGTCTCCTAGCCGTAATGCTCCGCCTCACCGCCGACAGCACCGACTTCCTAGCCATCATCAAACAGGAGGGGAAATTATGAACTCTCACGCGAAGCCGCGAAGTCGCGAAGTTGTGGACTGCGCCTATAAACTCCACGTTGAAGCCGGACCAGGACTTTTAGAAACAGTTTATGAAGTTGTGTTGGCTAAAATGCTGGAGAAGCGGGGTTTGACGGTAAAGCGGCAGATGCCCATCCCCATCAATCTCATGGGTCTGACATTCGATGAGGGCTTTCGCGCCGACCTTCTCATTGAGAATCTTTTATTGGTCGAGTTGAAGTCAGTTGAGAATTTAGCTCCCGTCCACTCGAAACAGGTTCTCACCTATCTTCGACTGCTCAACTTACCACTGGGTCTGCTCATCAATTTCGGTGCCTCCACTTTTAAGGAAGGCTGTAAACGCATCGTGAGAAATCACAAGGACTTCGCGTCTTCGCGTCTTCGCGTGAACCAAAATCCAGAAGATATCACCTTATGAGCCAAGAAATCACCCCCTTTGAGGTCATCCGTCGGACCAATCCACAAGGCGGCGAATTCTGGGCTGGCCATGCCGTTGAAGTGGCTTTGGCCGCTTCACAGGTCAATATTAAGAACTGATTCTTTTACCTGCGAAACAACTTAAAAAGGCGTGGTCTCTGCCTCATTTTATTCGTGGAGATTCGTGCAATTCGTGGGCAACCCTTTCTGGAACGTATGGCCCATTGTGATCGCGAACAACCGGTTCATCATTTCGATTCTCGAGGGTTCTTTGACGAAGGACTTTTGGTTTACTTTACAGGCCCTCGATCGGTTCAGAATTACTTAAGTAGCCAAGGCTCATCGACGATGCCCGCACTGACCTTCACGCAGTTTGGCGCAGTGGTAGTTTCGTTCCCGCATAAACTGAAAATACAGAACGCAATTGTCTCTAAGCTCGATGACCTCCACGAAGAAACCCAACGCCTCGCCGGTCTCTCCAAGCAGAAGCAGGCCGCGCTGGAAACGTTGAAGAAGTCGCTGCTGCACCAAGCCTTCATCGGAGATCTGTGAAATGAATGCCGCATTTACCAAATCCAAGCAGTTGGCTATGCTGGCAACCTCGTAATCAGTTCAATCCAACATGAAAAACCAAGACATTCTCTGGGTTCAACGCTTGCAAAACTTTAAGCAGGCTTTCCAACAGTTGTCCGCAGCAGTGGAATTGGCGGCGGAGCGCGAGCTGTCCGAGTTAGAACAGCAGGGTTTGATTCATGCTTTTGAATTCACGCACGAGCTAGCGTAGAACACGTTGAAGAATTTTCTTGAGTCACGCGGCAACGCGAAGATTTTCGGCTCAAGGGATGCCACGCGAGCCGCCTTCACCGCTGGGTTGATTGTGGATGGCTCGGCTTGGATGGAGATGATCGAAAGCCGCAACAAGTCTACGCACACCTACGCCTGCGAAGGCGGCACAGCCAAGGCCTCAGATGATTCGTTTCATAATTCGGCCTCGACTGTTAACCTGCGGACGTGATTGTTGTCCGAACCAAGTGGAGTCATAAAGCAAATCATGACGCGATGCTTTGATTCAATCAGAACGATGCTGCTGCTCGTTCTGACCGGCACGGTCTGCACCGCCCAATGGCAGGATCTTCCTGGGGGCCGATGGCGCCCCCTACCCGTGCCAACCGTCGGCCATCCAGGCTTCACACTCTTGTCCCCCGACGACACCGGCGTGGTTTTCACCAACAAATTGCGCGCGGCGGATGGCGCGCAAAACCGCACGCTCTACAATGGTTCGGGCGTGGCCACGGGCGACCTCGATGGCGATGGACGACCGGACCTTGCGTTCGTCGGAATCGAGGGGCGGCTCGCGCTCTTTCGAAACCTAGGGGGGTGGAAATTTACCAACGTCACGGCCGACTCCGGGGTGGTGGCGACCAATCTGATGGCCCGGGGTGTGGTGCTCGCAGATCTGACGGGCGACGGGGCGCTCGATCTTTTGATCAGCGCCAACTACGGCGGCGTGCATTGCTGGCGCAACGACGGCCACGGGCATTTCACCGATATGACCCCGAGCGCGGGCATCGCGAGCCGCCTCGGCAGCCTCACCATGGCGCTCGCCGACGTCGATGGCGATGGCACCCTCGATCTCTACGTGGCAAATAACCGGTCGGATGACATTCGCGACCGCGGCACCGGGCAGGTTCAATTGCTCAAGGCGAACGGTGAGCTCGTCGTCCCACCGGGCCTCACGAACCGACTGGGGCTGAGCTTCGGCCAAATCTTCGAATACGGAGAGCCGGACCAGCTATTTCTGAACGATGGTAAAGGCCGGTTCCATCTCGCCAACTGGACCGGTGGCCAGTTCTTGGACGAGGTCGGCCAACCGCTCGCCGCCGCCCCCCTGGACTGGGGGCTTACCGCCACATTCCGTGATCTGAACGGGGATGGCGCACCCGACCTGTACGTGTGCAACGACTATTGGACCCCCGACAGGCTGTGGTTCAACGAGGGTGGCGGCCGATTCCGAGCCGCCCCGGCCGCAGCTCTGCGCCAGACGAGCGGAAGCTCCATGGGGGTCGATATCGCCGACGTTGATTCAGACGGGCAGATGGATCTGTTGGTGGTGGACATGCTCAGCCGATCGCCCGCTTGGCAAAAGCGCCAGATGCCCGCGCAGGCGGATGGGGTGCATCTCCCTGGTAAGATTTTGGACCGCCCTCAGACCCTTCGAAATACGCTCCAACGATCGCGCGGGGACGGCACCTATGCCGAGGTCGCCGCGTTCGCCGGCCTCACCGCCTCCGAATGGGCTTGGCAACCCGTGTTCATGGATGTGGATCTGGACGGCCGACCCGATCTTCTAATCACCACCGGACACCTGCGCGATGTTCAAGACCGGGACACCGCGGCGCTCATCCAAACCCGCGAGCGGGATTACGGCGCCATCGCCAATGCCGCCGAACGACGGAAGCTCTTCGTCGGAGATCGCATGGCGAACCTCGACATCTACCGCCCCTTGGCCACGCCGATTGTTGCGTTTCGAAATCGGGGCGGGCTGCGGTTTGACGACGTGACGGCGGATTGGGGGACGGATCAAGCGGGCGTGCATCATGGCATCGCGATGGCCGACTTCGATGGCGACGGCGATCTTGATTTCGTGGTGAATAATTTGAATGGCCCCGCAGGCATCTATCGCAACGAGTCCGCCGCCGCGCGCGTGGCCGTCCGGTTGCTCGGTCGCGCGCCCAACACCCAGGCGATCGGCGCCCGCGTGACCCTCCGCGGTGGTCCCGTGTCAGCTCAGAGACAGGAGGTGGTCTCCGGCGGCCGTTACCTTTCAGGGAGCGACCCGCTGCTCGTGTTTGCCGCAGGCACGAACGTCACCGCCATGACCTTGGAGGTGCGCTGGCGCAACGGGACGCAGCGCACGGTGCCCCACGTCGGCTCGGATCGGCTTTACGAGCTGGTCGAGGACCCCGTTTTGGACACGGCCGCGCCCGCGATGGCACCCGTCGCGATGGCACCGTGGTTTGTCGATGTCTCCGACCGTCTGAATCATTCGCATGTGGAAACTTTGTTTGATGACTTCGAACGTCAGCCGATGCTGACGCGTCGGTTGAGCCAAACCGGGCCCGGGGTCGCCTGGCTGGATTGGGATGGGGACGGGTGGGAGGATCTCGCAATCGGTGGCGGAGCCGGAGACGCGCTCGCCGTATTCCGCAATGATCAGCGCGGTCGGTTCATCCTCGCAACGAACCTCACAACCTCTCGCGATCAGGTCGCCATCGCCTCCATCGGATCTCAGATCCTCATCGCGGAGTCAAACTACGAGGACGCAGAATTGAAAGGCGCCGCAGTCGCGCTCGTCCAGCAGGGCCGCGGGTCGGCCTTAATCTCTCCGGCCACGACAAACGTCGTCGCAGCGCTGGCCTTGGGCGATCTCGATGGCGACGGGGATCTCGATCTTTTCGTGGGCGGTGGCTTGATCCCTCGACGTTGGCCCGAGCCGGCTTCCTCGATGCTCTGGCGCAACCACAATGGACGCTTCACCGAGGATCGACGATTCGATCAGCTGGGCTCGGTGAGCTCTACCCTTTGGACCGACCTGACCGGCGACGGTTATCCTGAGCTCGTGGTCGCCTGCCAATGGGGGCCCGTGGGTATGTTTCGGAACGACCACGGCGAGCTCAACCGCTGGGATCCTGAGCTCGTTGGCTTCGAGCCTCAGGGTCCGAAGACACTCCGTTTGAGCACGCTCACAGGGTGGTGGTCGGGCGTTGCCGCAGGTGATTTCGACGGGGACGGCCGGATGGATTTGATCCTCGCCAACTGGGGGCAAAACTCCGAGCACCAAGCCTCCTTCGAACAGCCTGCCGTCCTCATGGGGGGGGATTGGTCCGGGGACGGCTCTCTCTCATTGATCGAGACCACTTGGGACCCGGCTCGTAGAGCGCTGACGCCGATTCGATCCATGCCCGATCTGAACACCGTGCTGCCATTTCTCGCAGGACGCTTTTCTTCGCAGCGAACGTTCAGCGAAGCGACTTTAGATCAAGTCCTCGGGCCGGAGCGGGAACAGGGGCACCGTTACGAGGCGGTGGAGCTGCGGTCGATCATCCTCCTCAATCGCGGGGAGCGGTTCGAAGTGCGCGCCTTACCGCTCGAAGCGCAGCTGGCACCGGCGTTCACACCGGTGATTGCAGACTTCGATGGGGACGGGTTTGAGGATGTCTTCCTGAGCCAGAACTTTTTTGCCACCCGGCCCGGTGTAGCCCGGCTCGATGCGGGCCGTGGATTGCTGCTGCATGGGGACGGACGCGGAGGCTTTTCTTCCGTGTCGGGGCAGGAATCCGGCTTGCGCATTCTGGGCGAACAGCGCGGGGCGGCCGCAGCGGATTTCGACCACGACGGTCGAACCGATCTTGTGGTCACGCAGAACGGGGCCGCCACTCGGCTCTTTCGCAACTCGAACGCGCGAGCGGGCCTTCGGATTCGGATGATTGGGCCGCCCGGGAATCCCGAGGGCATCGGTGCGGTGGTTCGCCTGCAATCGGATGGTTTTACAGGGCCGGCCCGCGAGCTGCACGCGGGCACGGGTGTGGGATCCCAGGATGCGGCCGTGGTCGTTCTCCACCTTTCTTCGACCCTCCCTGCCGCCACACGGCTGCTCGTCCGTTGGCCCGGCGGCCGTTCTCGTTCCATGCCAATTCCAGCCGGAGCCAGAGCGCTCGAAGTTCGGATGGATTCCACTTCAGAATAGGCCCGAAAGTCGACTCAGAGCGGCGAGGTGACCAAGGGGCGATGCGGATTCTACGTGGCGTCCATTGTTCGGGAGTCTAAGCCCCATGAACCACGCGGCCCTCCTCTGCACAGACCGACTGAGCTGCCGGGCGAACCGCTTAACGCGACGGCAGCAACCGGCCTTGAGTATCCAAGCGGATTTCGAGTTCGTCAGACTGAAGCGGGGTGAGGACGGGGGTCTTGGAGCCGGGCCAGCGGACCTGGATCTGGCGGGCCGGGGTGGGGGTGGCCAGGATTTGGACG
>CAMDGV010000112.1 GCA_945898055.1 Akkermansia muciniphila
CGGTGGATCCGATGGGCGCACTAGAAGCGTACCTAGTCATTTTGTATGATCGAGGAGAGCAAAAAGGTGTTAATCAACCGGGCGAGGTTCCGGTGGTTCGATTGGGACTTGATCCTAAGGTCGTGGCAGCGGTAATTGCTGCCAACGGACGATTGGAGCGTGCCGCGTTCCTGATGTGTCGAATCCGATATTTTCAAGATGGAGCGGTATTGGGAGGGAAAGCGTTTGTAGAGGAAGCGTATCAGCGCTATCGAAGTCAATTTGGAGTGAATCGAAAACAAGGTGGAAGGGCCGCTAAGTATTTGGGCGGCTCACCAATTTTCGTATTGCGCTGGCTGCGGATCAAACCCATTGGGTAGGCAGGACGGAAGGCATCAGAAACGAGGTGGAAATCCCACCCCGAAGAGTTACCCGACGAGGTAACCTGGATTGGCACGCCCCAGCACCGTGGCACAGTCATTAAAAGCCCTATTTTGGAAGATGAAGTCAGCGTCCACACCCTCGAATTGACCGTTCTAGATCGAGGCAGCTCTAAAAAAATCTAGTCATCGCGAAAAAATGAGCCTTGCATCGCTTCCTGATAACAAGGGACAGCCTAATTGGATTCGAATCACTGAGGGACAGGTTAGATGTTTACTTAGCAATACAGCTAGCCTGTCACCTTAAACTCTTTTCACTGTCACCTTAAACTCTTTTCATGGGGAGAGGCCTCCTTTGAACTTTGTTCCGAGCGACTACTAGCTCTCATGCCATCTATCAGTTATCTCACCTGGTTTCCGTCTCATAGAAAGGATTACAATTCCGTTCCAATCGGGACTTGGGACGGGGTCAGAAACGTTTTGATCAGGACACCTCGGCCGCAAACGGTCATCGAGGGGAATCGTTTGAACCAATCACCGGCCGGCACCTCGGGATTTGTGTCGAGCCAGACGGCCAAAGATTCGAGGGCATGGGCGTCGATGCTGCGCCCAGCGATCCGCTGGAGCAGATGTTCGAGAAGCGCCTGAGGGATGTCTTTGCGTTGCACCTTTGGCATCAAGAGCCGGCGTAGAAGCCTTCGGTGATTTGTGTGATCAACTTTGAAGACTCTGCTTTGGTCTTGCTCTTGGCCAACTGTTGGGCGAGGTGGCCGAGTTCATCGGGCGACATGGGTTCTGCGATCAGCTTAATCTTGAGACCCACAGCGTGGGCTGCGCGGCTCATGGAACGAAAGGTGATGGAGGTGTTTTGAGCATCGAGAATGCGACGTACGGCGGTGCGGCCTGTGCCGATACGTTCGGCCAAGGCACTGATGGACAGGTTGTCCTGTTCCATCTTCTGACGGATCGATGCGGCCAAAGAGCGTTTGAGCTCCAGTTCGGGCGAGACGGTGGGCCGATGAGACATACTTCTAAAATGGTTCATTTTTGAACCAGTGTCAAAGCCTGAGCTGGTATGACGACGTCAACGGGCGGTGATCGACAGGGTTTTCTGGCCGCCCTGGCTCAAGAGAGGGCGCGGAGAGGGGCCTTTGCACGGGCAAGCGTGCGTTGACCCACCCCGCTTCAACGGGGCCGCGCTGTTCAACGACAATTATTCTTACCCCTGGGAATAATAATCGTCGTTGTACAGAACCGGTGAACCAACGGGATCGGGCAGCGAAATCAGTTTTTTGAAGCGGCAGGAGGCACAGATGTTCGCGGGTGTTGATCTCGATCTTCAACCGAAGCCGGATCACAGGGGGAACTTCGGATTGGAACCGGTAAATAAGGGTGGCCCCGCGAGGACTGACATCGCTCCGGGGCTCCCCCAACCAGGGATTCAAGCGCAACCTGAGGCGATCCAGGGTATCGCCAATCGGCTCCTCCCGAAGTTGCACAAAGTCCAAGTCCTCCGAGTAGCGGGCGGCGGGCTGAAGGACGACTTTGTGCAGGGCGGTGCCGCCGCGGAAGAGCAGGCTGTCGTGCAAGATCGGATCGGAGTAGATCTCGACAAGTCCGCGGGAAAGCACGAGGTCCTGCTCCACCTGCGCAGGCGAGACCCACGGGCACTGTTGCGACCATTCAGTAATGAAGGCGGGCGAGATCACAGGCCGGACTGGGGGCTGGCGTTTTCCACCACGCGCCAGCGATTTTTTGGGGGATAGCCACCCCAGGTGCCCGCAGCATCCAGCTTGGTCCTGGGCAAGGCGGAGCGGGCACCCAAGGGCGAATGGAGGGCATCGGCCAGAGAAGTTTGCTTCAGCTGATCCAGCAACCAGCCCAACCGCTGGATCTGCACCAACTCGGACTCGACCGCAGCGGCGGCGGCCAGTTTCTCCGGGTTCATGGACTCCGCGAGTTCAGCGAGGACGGTGATCGCGGCATCTAAACCGCCGATGTGGCGGGCCAAGCGGACCAGATCGAGTGCGGTGCCTTCGGGTGACGACGCGGGCAGCATGCCGCTGTGGCCGCGGTGGGATTGGATCGGGGTGTGAGCGAAATCGAGTTTGCGGAAAAACCGGATGGAAAGACCGGGACGCTGGATCAGGCGCTCCTGTCGAGGGGTGACCACCTGGACCTGCTGGACCTGCTGATGAGCGGCCCCATAAAGGGCGGCGGCGCTTTGGAGTCCCAGGTAGTAAGGCAGGCCCAGAAAGCGCATGAGATCATCCAAGAACCAATCCGTGGGGATCATGCCCACCGCAGAGTATTCAACGGGAAGGATAACGTGGAAGCTGCGGCGGATCCTGCGGACGCGGTTCTTGGCCGCGAGGCGGAGGAGGGCTTTGCCAAAGGTGGCGGAGGACACGGTAATCAACTTCTCCAGATCCACCCGATCAAAGCCGTAGCGCCCCTGACGTTGGAGATCGTCAAGGAGACCGGAAACCCGCTTTTCTTCGTTGGCCATGCTCTAGTATATGCAAAAAAAGACTTAAATAGTATGTTTACTTCGATTCGAGAGCGGTAAATCCCAAAACTCGCCCCAGATGCAGCAAGCCCTTAGGCGGGGTATCATGGTGAAGAAGTGGACGGTCACAGACTGATCGATTAACACCGTGAGATCGCGGGCCTCGGAGCCGAGTGCCTCGATGGTTGCTTGGCCCACCGAACGGGCATCCGCGCCGCCGTTGGGGCGATCAAAAAAGTACCCGTCGACGCGGCAGGGCGGTGAATCTTCGCGAAGAATTCGCTGACTGGCGCTGCGGCATTTCATCGGGTTAGCACAGCCAGTTTCAGTTTCTTCATGGGGCGCAGGGTTTCCACGGGCTAGAATTCTGGCGAGGGCTTTAGCGGCCCTGCCGGACGGCAGCGCTGTGATTTTGGGAGATTCATGCGCGACAATTCTGCCGCAAGGGGTAGGACAAATACGGGGGGAAATTCGCGTAAAGCGTGGGAGGCACGCGATCTGGGGCGGGGCGAAGGGGAGAAAGTGGGAAAAGGAGCGAGGGATTTGGGAGCGAATGTCCAATGACCCATGTTCAAGGTCGAACTCAATCACGGCTCGACGGAGGCAAGAGCCGCGATGTTTATGTGCGGTCCGCCCTCACCCTGGATCCCAGTGACTCGTTCGCGCCGAGGATCAGTTCCAAATCCTCCCAATGGAGGAACTTCAGACCTTGGAAAAATGGGCTTTAAACTCAAAAATCAAGCACGAGTTCAAATGCCTCAATTTTAGGAGTCTCGCTGGAGGATGGCTCAGGCACCAACCCGGACTTTTAGATCCAGCTCCGAACAGTGCGCGACGCGGACTGAAACAGGGAGGCACTCGAAAGTTTTTTTCCGGGAAGACCCCTGCTTTAGATTTTATCTGAGGCAGCGGTTACCTTTCCCCTCACCTCGATCGGTCGCTGTCGGACGGGGCTCTGAACAAGCCCCGTCCCATTGATATCTCGATGAGAGCCAACACCCTTGAGTGAGAATTCTTTTTACGGATTAATCTTCGCTAAAAAGATATTCGAGATCGTCGCGGGTCAAATTATTCGCAAAACCTTCTTCACCGAGAACATCAGCAATTGTCGCTGACTTCCGCTGCTGAAGTTCCCAGATCTTTTCCTCGACCGTCCCAGGCGTGATTAAACGATAGGCCATCACCGTCTGGGTCTGGCCGATACGATGTGACCGATCGATGGCTTGAGCCTCCACAGCCGGATTCCACCATGGATCGTAGAGGACCACATAACTAGCGTTGGTTAGGTTGAGCCCAGTTCCAGCAGCGCGCAGAGATAAGAGGAACACGCAGGGGTCAGGATCCGCTTGGAAGGCATTGACCACCTCCATACGGCTCTTAGTTTCGCCAGTCAAAATATGGGTTTTGATCCCACGCTCTTTGCAAGCCGCTTCCAGCAACTTGAGCATCTCCACAAACTGAGAGAACAAGAGAATTTTGTTCCCCGAAGCAATAATGGGCTCAAAAAGTTCAAAAAGAGTCTCGGTCTTCCCGGACGAAGAATCGTTGCCCACCAAACGGGGGTGACAACAAATCTGTCGTAGACGCGTCAGTGCCGCCAACACATGCATTTTCGACTTGGCTACACCCTTTTCCTGCATTGTCTTAAGCACCTGCTCCCGACTCCGCCGAAGTTCGGCAAGGTACAACTTGCGTTGGTCTTCACCCAATTCGCTGTCGCGACGTTCCTCAATCCGATCGGGAAGATCCTTGGCCACTTGTTTTTTGACGCGGCGCAACATAATTGGACGCAAACGCGCGCTCAACCTCTTGCGTTTGGCGGCCCCATCCCATTCGGGCCCTTCGTTCTTCGACTCATAGACATCAATGAAGTTCTGTTGAGTACCTAAGTAACCGGGTTGAGCGAAGTCAGCAATCGACCAAAGATCCAGCATCCGGTTTTCTAACGGCGTACCCGTCAAAGCCAGACGATGTTCTGCATCAATTTCCTTCACCGCAAGAGTCACCTGAGCCGATGGATTCTTGATAAACTGAGCTTCATCGAGCACCAACGAGAGAAAGCGGAATTTGCCTAATTCCTCTAGATCACGGCGCAAAATGGCATAATTCGTGACCACAATGTCATATTCCGGAATCTGCTTTCTGAGGTTGTGCCGTTCTTGACCCGATTGAAGAACTAGGACCTTTAAATTGGGGGCAAATTTTTCCGCTTCGCGACGCCAGTTATGCAGCACGGAGGCGGGACACAAGACCAAGGAGGGCTTTCGGTCTTTCTTAGCTGCCGTTTCGTGCAACCAAGTAAGCCATGCTAACGTCTGAAGGGTTTTACCCAACCCCATGTCGTCGGCCAAAATGCCGCCCAAGCGCAATCGAGCCAAATTGGCCAAGAAGTTGAACCCCTCCTGCTGATAGGGTCGAAGTTCCGCACAGATACTGGGCGGAAGTGGTGTTTCTGGTACCCCTTTGAAATTTGCCAACTTGGCCCGTAACTCGGACACAGCCTTGCCCGCCCCCAAAGCGTCAACAGTCGCATCGTCCAACTGTGAAGCATGGATCAAGGATGTCTTCTGAGCATCTGCCGACAATCCATCCAGCCCTAATGTGGCCGCCACTTCATGAGCCTTCCGGTTGGCATCGGTATCGATCTCGACCCATCCACCGTCGGGCAACTTAACAAATCGCGAAGTCGCAGCGGCAAGTCGCTCGACATCCGCTCGGGTCAATTTCATGCCTTCGGCTTCCCACTCAGCACTCACTGCCAGCCAGTCGATTCCAGATCCGCGCAAGACCAATTTGGGCTTCACCAGACGTCGATTCAAAAAGAGGCGTTGGAAACTAGGATTGCCCAAGTACTCAGCATCGACCGGTCGATCAGCCCAATCAGCGGCGAGTTGAGACAGGCAGTTTTCGTTGGCGTCCAAGACCCAGAGGCCTGGTTCGGGGGTAAACCAATCCGCCCGTTGAAGCCACTGTATTGCCGGAACGAGGCGAGCGTCGTCGAGCAACTCAGGCCGAGCATCCTCCACCCGGCGCTCGACCATTCGTGACCATTCATGTCCGTTCCACTGCCACTCCGACCCGTCCTTATCGCTGACGGCCATTAGACGCACTCGGATCACCTCGTCGGCTAATTCGAAGGTGAACTTCGGCTTAGCTGAATGGGTCTCACATAGTTCGTTCCAATTGGCGTTAGGCTGATCCTTCGCTTGAGTTTTACGAAGTTCAGTTAACAACCGTTGCGATAATCGTCGAACCGGAACCACGGGACGTTCGGCCCACGGCCCCAACAGGGTTGCTGGGGGCGCATTTCTTAAAACAAAAAACTCATCCTTGACCAAAACCAACGGCGGTTCTCCGATAAAAAAGTGAGAGTCTGGAAGAGGATTACGAGTGCCGTCCGGCAACGATAACACATGGATAAAACTCATCTCGCCGTCGACTGTTTCTAAGCGAGGTTTGAGTTCAGCGACCCGCCCGAAAAACTGAAGGTTTAAGGCCGTCCCCAACAGTTCAAGCCTCTGACCGTGCGCCCATTTCGCAAGCCAAGTCAGCAGATCCGGTCCCGCCAAAAGCAGCACCTCATTTTCCTTCGCCTTCTCAGACCAATGCCCATGCAACCAGTCGATCACCTGCCAATCATCGGCGGAAAATAATTCGGCCTCGTGGGCCGCACGAGTTCGCAAATCACAAAGATCAGGAAGGAACCGTTCCTTTTCTCCTGATCGGGATCGGAAGAGAAAAAAACGGACAGCCAAACGCCATTGGTTGGAGGTGGCATCCTCGCGATGGGGCGAGCAAACGACTCGCAAGGCCGCTCGAGTCGAATCCAGATGCGTGTGATTGGGAGGGAATAACCAATTTTCCAATTCTTGGACAAATCCAGTCTCCTTTTCAGTCTGCTCGACGGCTGCAAACTTTTCGAAATTTGCATAGGACAAGAGTTCCGTTGGTAAAGACCGATTGTTCCGGAGAAATAGCATCGCCAATTCCTCCAACCTCGGTCCCCCTGTAGCCCCTTGCATCCGCGGCCACCACTCCGTCTGACCAAAATCCTTCCGGTTCAGCGATAGCTTTTCCAGATAATCGTCCAAAAGTAGAAAGGCACGTTGGGGGTCCGTGCAGGAAGCGAACAATTTTAGGACCCCTTCTCGGTCGGCTACCTTCTCTTTGGAATCAGACAATTCACGTCGCAAATCGGCGAAAGATCCATAAGTCGTGGTCAGCACTTTGTGGTGCGCGTCGTATCGGGAACTCGCTGCAGACTTAGCAGCAGCAGATGTTTTTCGGACTAGTCTCGCCATGATTTCTTTTCAACTGACCGGAGTGACTCCAGTACGTCCCTGATGTTGTCCTCAACATTCGCCTCTCAGGTCAACTGGAATCCCTAAGGTGCGTCTATTTTTATTTCGGCTCCTAACGCCATAACCGCATGGACAGGTTGCTTCTTCATCGACCTACGATAACTTATCGTTACGTAATAATTTTATGAGTATTCACTCCCCTGACTCTGTTCTCGAACAACTACGGTGGCGGTATGCCACTAAGCAGTTTGATCCCTCCCGAAAGATCGATCCCTCTCTCTGGCATGATCTCGAGCAAGCCCTCATCCTCGCACCTTCTAGTTTTGGCCTTCAACCTTGGCGCTTTATCGTGGTCACTAATCCCGATATCCGTGCGGCACTCTTACCTAAATCTTGGGGCCAAAAACAGGTCGTCGACTGTTCTCATTTCGTCGTTTTGACCGTAAAGACCGCCTTGGATCAAGCGCACGTTGATCGTTTCCTCGAACGTCAAATCGCCCTCCGAGGCGGCTCCCTCGAAACGCTGGCGGCCTATCGAGGCGTGATACTCTCCAGCCTGAAGGGGGCAGCTCAGGCCGGACGTCTTGACACTTGGCAAACCCATCAAATCTATATTGCCCTCGGTCAATTCATGACCACCGCGGCCCTGCTGGGAATCGACACCTGCCCAATGGAGGGAATTGACCCGACGGCTTACGATCAGATTCTAGGGTTGGCCGACTCGGGTTACAAAACTGTCGTCGCCTGTGCCGCCGGATTTCGGTCACCCAACGACATCTATGCCTCCCTGCCAAAGGTTCGCTTCGCCCGGGAAGAACTCATTCAACACCTCTAGTCAATCCTTCAGTAAACCGAGGCGGTTTGGCGGTTCGTACCCTACAAAGAATCATTGACCCTTTCTTCTCAATTGCTGCCCGAGGCAAACAATTAAGGCGCGAACTCACGGTCGCCGAAGCTGGCCTCCAAGATCGGGGGGGATGGCTCAATGGGGAAAGTGTCGTGAGCGAGGGAAGCCCATTTCGTTTCCAGCTACCCGCCCGAAAATTTTGAGGTGACAAATTTTGAGGTGACAGCCTAAACGAATTTCAAGGTGACAGCCTAAATGCGTTCAGCAGCAAACATCTAACCTGTCCCTCAGTGATCACAGTGATGACGAATCCAATCAGGCTGTCCCTTGTTATCAGGAAGCGATGCAAGGCTCATTTTTTCGCGATGACTAGATTTTTTTAGAGCCGCCTTGATCTAGAACGGTCAATTCTAGGGTGTGGACGCTGACTTCATCTCCCAAAATAGGGCTTTTACTGACTGTGCCACGGTGCTGGGGCGTGCCAATCCAGGTTACCTCGTCGGGTAACTCTTCGGGGTGGGATTTCCACCTTGTTTCTGATGCCTTCCGTCCTGCCTACCCAATGGGTTTGATCCGCAGCCAGCGCAATACGAAAATCGGTGAGCCGCCCAAATACTTAGCGGCCCTTCCACCTTGTTTTCGATTCACTCCAAACTGACTTCGATAGCGCTGATACGCTTCCTCTACAAACGCTTTCCCTCCCAATACCGCTCCATCTTGAAAATATCGGATTCGACACATCAGGAACGCGGCACGCTCCAATCGTCCGTTGGCAGCAATCACCGCTGCAACGACCTTAGGATCAAGTCCCAATCGAACCATCGGAACCTCGCCCGGTTGATTAACACCTCTTTGCTCTCCTCGATCATACAAAATGACTCGGTACGCTTCTAGTGCGCCCATCGGATCTACCGGATCCACCCCCAGTAATTTCATCAAATTTTGGTACCCAGCTAATGCAGACTCTTTCCCGGCCATCGCCTCAGCGTAACCACTCCATCGATAGTCTTTCGGATCTGCTACAATCCCCGCTCGTACCGGATTAAGATCAATGTAGGCGGCCACGGTCG
>CAMDGV010000113.1 GCA_945898055.1 Akkermansia muciniphila
CGTTCGCAGTTTATGATCAACCTCGGCACTGCCTTTATCGCACTGGATATTTTCACCACCTACATCCGACTTATCGACTCGATGTCGCGCACTGGGACGATGTTTCTCGCCTCTGGGGCTTTCCTCATTGCGTTTGGCGGCTATCTCGAAAAGAAGCGGCGCATGCTCATGCAACAGATTATATCAGGCGGATCCAACTCGGAGGCCATCGGATGAAACTGAAACTTTTCCTCCTCAGTCTCGCGCGGCAAACGGCCTGGATTCTCGTCAGCACTTACCAGCAAGAATATGCGCTGAGGGTGGGCAAGACCGTCCTGCTCGAGGCCGAACTCAAGGATCCTCGCGATTTGTTGCGTGGCGATTATCTGACCCTCCAGTATTGGATCGGTTCCATTCCGGTGGAACGTTTTTCGCCGACTATCCATGCGAACATGGCTGGGGGCACAAAAGTATTCGTCGCGATCGCCCCCAGCACCAACGGATTTCATCAAGTTGCGCGTGCCAGCACTAATGAATTCCCGCTGTCAGCAGGTGAGATTCTCCTTATCGGCAAGATCGCAGGGCGAAATCGGAACCTCACCAACTCGGTTCAGGTCAATTACGGTCTCGAGCGCTACTACGTTGGCGAGGGCACCGACAATCCCAAGGGCAAACTCACGGCGCAGGCCGTTGTACCGTCGTCCGCACAAGCGAGCATCAAACAGGCTTTCCTAGACGGAACCCCTTACGCTGAAGCGATGAGGAAATAGGTCGATCCTTCTGACCCAAGAAAACGCCGAGGGCGAGACCCATCTCTTTCACGAAGCGATCCCTTAACTTTGGACAGAACGTTCGATCGCCAAAAAAGTCCTCTCATTTTCTGTCGTCAACGCTTAATCCAAGTGCGGGTCAAGAAACCGTGGGCACTGACTTAAAAAGCGAACTGGATTTTCATAAATAACTCGGTCGATCGCCTTGTGCGTCCATCCGCGCCGCCGCATTTCTAAGGCCGTTCTTGGAATTGCTAACGGAACACTCTCGCCCCAGTCACACGCCGAATTCATCCAAAGGCGGTCACTACCATAAAGATCTAAAATATCAACGGCTCTGGCCGGACTACACTTGCTGATCGGATACAAGGTCATCCCGGCCCAATGGCCGCGCTCCAAAACTTGGCGGACGGTATGTTCCTCCACATGGTCGATCAAAACTCGTTCAGGTCGAATTCGCGCATCCGCTCTTAAGACGTCGAGTATTAGCTGAGTTCCTTTCAGCTTATCCTCCAGATGTGGCGTGTGAACGAGGATCAACTGATTCTCTCGAGCAGCGAGATCAATGTGCTGCTCTAACACTTTCAACTCATTGCGGGTATTCTTGTTTAACCCAATTTCGCCAATTCCCAAAACCGTCGGTGCCCCCAAGAATTCTGGAATCACTTGTAGGACATCTTCCGCTAACTTGACGTCCTCCGACTCTTTCGGATTAATGCAGAGCCAGCAGTAGTGAGGCAGTCCATATTTGGCCGCTCTCGCCGGTTCGTACTCAGTTAATTGCCGAAAGTAATCTCGGAAACCGTCAGATGAAGATCGATCGAATCCAGCCCAAAAAGCAGGTTCACACACCGCCGCACACCCTGCGGTAACCATATCCAAGTAGTCATCCGTGGTCCGGCTGACCATGTGTCCGTGAGGTTCAATATAGCGCATCGGATTTGGAAAATCAGTGAATCAAAAAGTAAGTTCCCCTGCGGTCCTTCAGTTTCCGTCTCAGACTAGCCAATCAGTGACCTCAGCAAACACTCTCGTCCATGAATTTTTAAAACAATGAACAGGTCTGAGCAGTTCGGCAAGATCCCCGCCAGATTTTGATCTGACTCGTCCACCCAGTTCGACTCTCGCCCCCTCTCAATCAGGCAATTTCGAGACTATCCCCCGCTCGTTGTGCCCACCGTAATTTCGCCGAAGCCGATCTCGGATTGGCCCGAATCTCTTCAGAACTCGGTCGGGTCACTCCCTCGGCGATAACCTCATAAAGACCGTTCCTTAAACCCTCTTGAAAAGCTTTTTTAACCCGTCGATCTTCGCCCGAATGAAAGGTCAGAATGGCGACCCGCCCGCCCGGGAAAAGGCACAGCGGCAGCTGACGTAATAAGGCATCTAGAACACCAAATTCATCATTCACCTCGATTCGCACCGCCTGAAAGATCCGACGGATGCGTGCATCGGCCTCAGCTTTGTCTTGGGTCAATCGATGATCTCGCAAAACTTGATTGATAATCCCCGAAAGCTGACGAGTTCGGAGGATAGGCTGAGTCGCCCGTGCCGCCACAATTTCTCGCGCCAAAAGACCCGCCGCCGGCTCATCCGCATTCTCCGACAAGGCCGCGGCCAAAGCTGTTTCAGTTACCGAGGCCAACCAATCTGCGGCGGTAAGACCCCGGGTTGGATTGAACCGCAAATCCAGAGGTCCATCCGCCTTAAAACTGAACCCTCGGGAAGGATCGTCGAGTTGCATTGAAGACACACCGAGATCGAGTAAAATAGCATCCGCGCCCGCCAATCCATGCGCTCTTAATCCGGCGGCGAGTCCAGCGAAATTGCTGCGCACCGGCATAAAGACATCCGCACCAAAGCCAAGGGCACCTAACCGTTCTACGGTTCGTGGCAGTTCCAGCGGATCGACATCAAAACCCAATAACCGCCCGCCCGGAACAATCCGTGCTAACAGTTCGCGGGCATGTCCACCAAACCCGAGGGTTCCATCAGCGACCGTATCGCCGGGTTCCAATTCTAAAAGCTCCAAGATTTCCTGCACAAGAATCGGGCGGTGTGTTCCGGCCAAAGTTTTGCCCGAAGCTTCGATCTTAGCGATTTCAAGGGCATACCGTTGAGGATCCCGTTCTTTATACTTTTCCTCAAATCGACGTGGGTGTTTACCAACATATCTGACTCGACGCGCCGACCGAACCGGAGTCGTTGTTGGTCTTTCATCTGCACCGACTGGATTCTTCTGAGTTTCAGGATTCATAAAAGAAGGGACATCCAAGGAGCGCAACGAACGTACTAAGGGAGGGATGCCAGGGTTAGGATGGAGCTAAGGCTCCATTGGCATCCCCTAGTCGAAAGCCGCCTTTAGGTCGGCCACAAAACTGTGAACATCCTCCTCATGGGTATCCCACGAGCACATCAAACGGCAACCACCGTCGCCGATAAAATTGTAGAATAGCCAACCCTTAGCCCACAATTTTTGGATGATTGGCTTTGGTAAATCGACAAAAACGCTATTCACCTGACGAGGAAAAAGAAGGGTTACACCTGGGATATCGACGATCAGTGAGTGCATCAGAGCGGCCATGGAATTGGCATGGGCTGCATGACGCAACCACACTCCATTTTGCAGCATTCCCAGCCACGGAGCCGACATAAACCGCATTTTTGAGCAAAGCTGCCCCGCTTGTTTGGCTCGATAAGCAAATTCATCGGCTAATTCTAAATTAAAGAAGACAACCGTTTCTCCAACATGAATCCCGTTCTTTGTTCCGCCAAAGGAGAGGACATCCACTCCCGCTTGCCAGGTCAGTTCCCTTGGAGCCACTCCGAGGGCGGATACAGCGTTGGCAAAGCGAGCACCGTCCATATGATAACGCAGACCCAGTTTCTTACTCATAGCCCCGATCGCCCTCAACTCTTGAGGCGTGTACACGGTACCCACCTCGGTCGGTTGGGTGACTGTGACCACTTTAGGTTTTGGATAGTGAATATCGGACCGTCGCCGCACGGCATCCTCCATGCCATCAGGAGCTAATTTGCCATTAGCACCCGGCAGGAGCAGCAGCTTAGATCCATTGCTGAAAAATTCGGGTGCCCCGCACTCATCCTTTTCTACATGCGCCACCTCGTGACACAAGACACTATGATAACTCTGACAACAGGTGGCCAACGCCAATGAATTTGCGGCCGTTCCATTGAAGACAAAGAAGACTTCGCACGGTGTCTCAAAGACGTCTCGAATCAAATCCGCAGCGCGCTGAGTCCATTGATCATCTCCATAAGCTCGTTCATGATTCAGATTTGCCTCAGCGAGAGCTGCCCATGCTTCTGGGGTGATTCCGGCATAATTATCCGAAGCAAAATGTCGGCGCGGCCCGGTTGTCGCGGTATTCATTAAACGATTTGATTGGGTCAGACTCATGGCGGACAAAGACTTCGCTTAAAACTATTTTTATCAAATGGGCACAGGAGACAAAAAAAAGGATCCGGGCGAACCCAGATCGTTGCAGTCAAAAGTCGCTACTTAAAAGAGCAGCTTGGCCCATCGACACCCTTAAGTGCGAGGCGCCAGTTTCTTCTCCACTGGGCTCTTCACGAGGACAGTGTACTGAGGCAACCCGTTCTTATGTGGTATTTGGACCTGCCCCTCGATCAAGGGAGAGGCGTACTGGATGAAGGCCGCATTGGGCAAGAAACCATCTTCACTGATCCACTCGCGCGGGATTAAATGTTCTACGTTGGCGATATTCTCGAGAGGTTCGAGCCCAATTTCCCATCGATAAGGAGCGGAATTCAGGCGGACAATTTTCGGCATCAAACCAGACTTCCCACCGATCGCAGCCCTCACTGCGGCTTGGCCGCAAGCAAAGGCCTCGTCCACATCCGTTTGGCTGGCATAATGCGCGGCGGCCCGTTGAGCATAGCCCAACTTCACCGTGCGTGTTTTCAAGTTCAGATTCCCTTGAACGAGGGTCGCCAAGGCTTCGGCAGCACCTGATAGCACAGCATGTCCAAAGGCATCCAAACGGGTCTTGTCAGCCCCAATTTCTTCGCCCGCTTGATTTTTGACCCCCTCGCCACAGACCACGATACAATACTTATACTCAGCAACGGTTGCCTTCACACGGGCAAGAAAGGAGGGTTCGTCTAAGGGAATCTCAGGCAACAAAATAATATGGGGTGCATTGGCGGGATTGCCCTGCTTCGCCAAGACCGTTCCTGCCGCAATCCAACCTGCCGCACGGCCCATCACTTCAATAATACAGCACGAACCATCGTCCGTGGCCATGGAGCCAACATCCAAGCCTATTTCAGCGACCGTCACGGCAGTGTACTTGATGGCTGAACCGTAGCCTGGGCAATGGTCGGTCACCGGAAGATCATTATCGATGGTCTTTGGAACACCCATCACACTGATCTCATAGCCGCGCTTGATCGCTTCCAGATGGATTTTATGAGCGGTATCCTGCGAATCATTGCCGCCCGCATAGAAAAAGAAGCGGATGTTATGAGCCGTAAATACTTCGAAAAGACGGTCCATTTCTTGTGCTGCCTTTTCCGGCTTATTTTTGAAATCAATCTTGTAGCGACAGGTGCCGAGCGCGGCAGCCGGCGTGTTCTTCAAGCCTTCGATGGACTTGGATCGCTCGTCATTAATGTCAATCAAGTCTTCATTGAGAATACCTAGAATCCCATTGAGGCCTCCATAGATCTCCTCAATGCATTCATGATGCCCAGCTTCGGTGATCACCCCCGCGATCGAGGCATTAATGACACTAGTGGGGCCACCAGACTGGGCGACGAGAAGATTTCCAATGAGTTCTGCCATACAAGTTAAGAGGAAATTACTGTGCCTTGCTGAGACTCGATCGGCAAGCGGCGAATCGCAACCCTTCCTAGGTTTGCTCCCTTCATTGGCGTCTCCAGCTATTTCCAACTCCCTTTCCTCAGTTTTTTTATGCACCCTTCGTCGACGTGTTAAACCGCCTCTTAGAATGGATACTGACGGGGTTGGTAAGCGTCCTTAGGTGCTTATCTCTGGAAACGATAGCCAAAATGGGTCGGCTTCTCGGGGGACTTGCTTGGCGGATTGATGTCCATCACCGGCGGATCGCCATGGAAAACATCCTCCACGCCTTTCCCGAATGGTCTCAACAACAAGTACGCGATACGGCTCGCGAAAATTTCCGGCGGATTGGCGAAGCCTATGCCTGTGCGGTTCGCATCCCAGGAATGTCCCTTGCTGAGTTGGGAGATCGAATCGAGTACGTCGGGCTGAAGAGTTGTCTCCCGCCCTGGGGGCAAAATTTAGTGGTCGCCAGCGGACACTTCGGCAACTTCGACCTTTTAAGTCTGTCCGCTCAAATTATCCCCGACCGACATTCAGCCACCACGTATCGTGCCCAAGGTGTCAAAGCCTTGGAAACTGTCTTCCAAGGCCTTCGCGACCGCACCGGTGTTCAATTCTTTGAGCGTCGGCAAGGAGTCGTTGCGATGCGAAATCTGTTCAAGAACGGCAATGTTATTTTGGCACTTTTCGCCGATCAACACGGTGGAGCTCACGGACTCTGGTTGCCATTGCTCGGTCGGCCCTGCTCTTGCAGCACCTCCGCTGCGATTATCGCGCTGCGGTATAATGCCACATTAACTACGAGCTTTTGCTTCCGCACCGGCCTGGCCGCCTGGCGCATCGAATGCGGGCCCAACATTCCGACCCACACACCCGATGGACTTGAACGCAGTGTTGAAGAAATCACTCGCGATATTGTCGCTACCTACGAAGTGGCTATCCGCCGAGATCCCGCCAACTGGTTTTGGGTTCATCGCCGCTGGAAACCGCGTTCACAGCACCAAAGATTATTACCGCCTCCGATCGATCCGAATTAATCCTCGAATCTCTCAGAAACAAAGCCTTGAAACCCCCTCTTACCCAACCAAATCGGATTCTTGTCCGCAGTGTCAACTGGCTCGGCGATGCGGTGATGTCAACCCCAGCTTTGCTCCGTCTGCGTGAACACTTTCCTCTGGCCCATATAGCTCTTCTCTGCCACAAAAAACTTGTCGAACTTTGGATCGATCACCCCGCTGTGGATGCGGTGCTTTCCTTTGAGGAACGGGAATCGCCTCGATCGATTGGTAGCCGGTTGAGAAGGGAAAAATTCGATCTGGCGCTCCTTTTTCCAAATTCATTTCGCTCGGCTTTAGAAGCTTTTATGGCCGGCATCCCTCAAAGGATCGGTAGTCGCTCTGGTCTGCGTCGCTGGCTTTTGACGACGGCTGTGCCCTTTGACCCAAAAGTCATCCGATTAAAAAAACGATCAAAAGCGGAAATTCTGAGACGGATCAGCCACCCATCCCCAGCAGAGCCTTCCATTCCATTGAGCTCCCATCAGCTGCATCACTACCTCCGA
The DNA here is from genome assembly GCA_945898055.1 of Akkermansia muciniphila. GTDB lineage: Bacteria > Verrucomicrobiota > Verrucomicrobiia > Limisphaerales > UBA9464 > SXXZ01. The sequence goes on from CAMDGV010000113.1 coordinate 7,160, forward strand.
CTGGTCGCCGCTGTCGGCGCTTCAGGGCTTCCCTTACCCCCGCATTTGACGGTCGCCGCCAGTGATCGAGCTGAAGCCACGGCCGAGGGTCTTCGGTCCACTTTAGGACGGCGCGTTGTTGGCCTGAACGCGGGCGCTGAATACGGTCCGGCTAAACGTTGGCCTGTGACCCGATTCGCTGAAGCTGCCAACCGACTTCATTCTCGTACAGGGTGTCACTTCCTAGTGTTTGGCGGGCCAGCCGATGTCTCGATTGCACATCAGCTTCGAAGCCAAATCTACTCGGCCCCGGTTACTGTCTTGGCTGGCAAAACGACCCTTCGTCAACTAATGGCACGCTTAGAGTGCTGCGATGTACTGATCACTAACGACACCGGCCCGATGCACCTGGCAGCCGCCTTGGGAGTTCCGGTGGTGGTCCCATTCGGCAGCACCTCACCTGAACTGACTGGGCCAGGCAATCCTGGGGATCCACGCCACACCTTGATTAAAAGTGAGGCTGCTTGCGCCCCTTGTTTCCGTCGGCAATGCCCAGTAGATTTCCGCTGTATGACCCAAATTTCCATCGATCTCGTGGTGGAGGCCACAGAGCGTTGTTTAGGTCGTCTCGACTGAATCAGCTTCGCCTGCGGCTTTACAAAAAAAAGCATCATCCTACCCTCAACCTCCGTGCCCCTCAAAGCGCAACAGTTCGAAAAAGAAATCCAGACGGCGCTGCGCAGCTACAGCCGCCACATTGTTTGTATCGAACAAGTCCCTGACGATGCTGAGGACGCTCTGCGTTCACTTATGGGTAAAGCAATCCGTGCTTTCGAAGGTCGTGAAACGGGGATGCGACATGGCATCGCCCTGAATCGGTTGATCACGGTCATCCTAAGCCAATCCGAGACCGCCCGTCCTCATTGCGGTATTTATTTTAATCTCCACTCTCCTTACGCCAAGAAACCTGCCGCCAAAGTCAGTCCATCGGGTTCTTGAACAGTCGAAACCGTTGGCTTGCTTTAAGCCTCTCCATCGCCCCTCTTAAAAATAGAGCGGTCAGTCCCCTTCTCTCACCAGACTTTACCCCTCTTGGAAAAGCAGAAAGCCTCCGATTGCCCGAGGTTTTCTGCGGTTTTGTGATTTAGTTTTGGTGGCTACGGCGTGGTTTTCAGGAGGCCTAAGCTGTGTTGCTGGTCCCAATCGGGTTGCGTTGTAGTTTCGATTTCTACGTTGTTGATTTTAACCCGTTCCGGTCGGATTCCTTTGAGGGTCTCTAAGACGTTTTGAATCGTCCACTGCCGGTTTTTGGCTTGTCCATCGCTTTCAAACAGCGGCTTCAACCTCTGGGTGAGATGCCATTGAAGAGTATAGGCCATCACGCAGATAAATATATGACTGCGGATCCGGTCATCGGTCTTTTGGTAGATCAGCCGCGTTTCGAACGATACGGTCTTCAAGTCTCGGAAGCCCTGCTCCACCAAACTCAGGCTCTTATAGATCAGCACCAACTCCGTGGCCGCCATCAACTCCCTCGGCACGTCCGCGCGAATGACGTAGCAGCCGGCGAAAACCTGTTCAGCCGCAGTGGCCGCTTCATCGAAGGACCACTGTAGTTTCTTTTCGGTCACCGACCAGGTCACAAATTCACCCATTTTGTAACGTGCCAGAAGCTTGCCCACCCGGGCACCAATGACCTCGTTCTTCTCCCGCCGCGGTGATTGGGCCATTTTCTCCAAGCCGACCCGGATGCAATCCAGCCGCCGCCGGCGAGTCTTGCATTCGCGCTGGGTGGTGACCGGATTGCGGCAGAGGCAATAGGGTTTGGTGGGATCTTCCGAGTCGAGGACCTCGACGATATTCTTATCATCAAACAACTCGGCCTGGAGGACCTTCCGGTCGAGCAGT
>CAMDGV010000114.1 GCA_945898055.1 Akkermansia muciniphila
GTTCGTCCCGGTCAGCCCCTTCGCAGGCACCCGCGCGAAACCCTCATCCGTCACGATCCACACTTGGCTGGCTCCGTACTTGGGGCTGAACAGGAAACGCCCCAGCCCATCCGTGACCGTTTGGTTCATTGCACTGTCGTGGACCTGCAATGCGCCTTTCTGCGGCAGCGTTGCTGACTGAAACGAGCTCAGATGCACGACGGTCACGCCGGCAGCCGGCCGACCATCCAGGCCCAAGACCACCCCCGACGGACCGTTTCCGCGAGTCATTTGGAACACATGATTCGTCTGACCCGGCTTCAAGTGTACAACGACAATTATTCTTCCCCCTGGGAATAATAATCGTCGTTGTACAGCGGAGTTTGGTCGAACTAGTTTGAGGGTGATAAAGAACCAGTCCCTTTATGCTGCTCTGCGACCCCTGCCGGGGCCGGGGTCGTTTTGATGGATATCCGGGGGGGGCGCTCGTTGCCTGCTCAACCCCCGGCTAATCGCCGGGATCCCTCCGGGATGGTGGAGGGCGGGTGGAGTTTGTCGCTATGGTCAGTGAACGCGGTGGGTGGGTCGCTGGGGGTGGCGGGGGTGGCGGGGGTTTCCGGGCTCAGTGAGCCGGCGACAACGGAGGCCGCGCGCGGCGCGGCGGCGGGGACAACTGACCTGTCCCTTTATCATTTAACGGCGATTCAAGATACCCAGTGGGACGGGAAGTAAGTTCTAAATCTTACTCGCACGCTCGGTGATGAGCGCGATCAGAGTTTCCATCTCCACGTTTCGCGTGGTGTTTTTCGGAAGGATCAACAATAGCTCCGAGTGAATGGCGGGCGCACTGAATGGAATCAACGTGCAACCATTGTGCGGAACTTTTGCTGCATGCGCTGGCATGATTCCAACACCGCCGCCCGTGCCAATTTGCGCCAGCATCATCGGTATAGAATCCATCTCCGCCGTGATGTGCGGAGTGAATCCTGCTTTGTCACAAGTGCTGATGAGAAACTCCCGGCGCTTCGGGAAATACGCGTTCGCTAGCGAAACCCATTTGTCATTTTTCAGTTCAGAAAGTTTCAAGGACTTACGACTCGCTAATCGGTGACTCGATGGAAGCGCCGCGATAAACCGATTCCGCCAGAGCCTGCGGACTTCGAATTGTTTCCGCTCATCATCTTCAAGATTTCCCAAAATGCAGAGATCGAGCTCACGCAGACGCAACCGATCCAACTGCGCTCGCGGCGCAAGATCGAATAAGCTGACTTTGGATCGCGCATGACGTTGCTGAAACTCACGAACCACGGGCGCGATCAAATCATCGAGAAACGACGAGAGAAATCCGAGTCGCAAAGTGCGCTTCATCCCCCCGAACTGCTCCTGCGTGTGTTGCAAAGCCATTTCCGTATCGCACAACAACTGCCGCGCCCGCGCCAAAAAGAAAGTCCCCGCTTCGGTCAGATAGATGCGTTGTTTGATCCGGTGAAATAGCTCGGAGCCAATCTCTTCTTCTAACAACCGAATCTGCCGACTCAGCGCCGGCTGCGAAACATGCACCCGCTCCGCCGCGCGCGACATGCTGAGTTCCTCCGCCGCAGCGACGAAATACCGGAGTTGGTGAAATTCCATAACCGTTTTCTAGTCTTGAAATTTCTCCATGCAAGTTCATAACTTAAATGCATGAAGTTCTGAACTAAGTGGCATTATCCAGATCCGGCATCTCGTGGCATTCTCAACTTGTTATAAAACCGAAATCATCCGAACTCACCATCCGCAGATCATCCGAACGCGGTCACGCCAATCACGGTTGGTTGGATAGCTATCACACCTTCAGCTTCGCGGATTACTACGATCCCGCCCACATGGGCTTCCGCAGCCTGCGTGTGATCAACCAGGACATCGTCGCACCGAGCGCCGGTTTCCCCAATCATCCGCATCGGGAAATGGAAATTTTCAGCTACGTTATCTCCGGAACCATCGCGCACAAAGACAGTATGGGAAATGGCCGTGAGTTGAAACCCGGCCAGATCCAACTCATGAGCGCCGGCACTGGAGTCACGCACTCGGAATTCAATCCATCCCACACCGAGCCTCTGCACCTCCTGCAAATCTGGATCCAGCCGAACGGGAATCGCTTGCAGCCATCCTACACTGAGTGGCATCCATCCGCCGATTCCGAGAACGATCCCAAAGTCCTCGTGATTTCTGCGGACGGCCGAGAAAACTCAGCGACCATCCATCAGGACGTGGATGTCTATCTAGTACGCGTCCCAGCGGGACAGAGCATTTCCCATGATCTCGCCAACGGCCGCGGCCTGTGGTTGCAGCTTATCAAAGGCCAACTCACTACCGGTGAAGAAACGCTTTTACCCGGCGATGCCACCAGTTCCGAAACATCCGGCACTTTCGTTTTCACAGCAACAGAAGTTGCCGAAGCTCTGCTCTTTGATCTCGCCTAATCCTCACCAAACCAACTCAAACCAAAAATAAAAATATGAAATGTCCAGCAAACATCGTCGGAGGCCTACTCGGCCTGTTATTCACCGTCTTCGGACTTAATTTTTTCCTCAAATTCATCCCAATGCCCCCAGGCCCGCCAGAAGGCTCACCTCCAGCCTTGTTCTTCGCAATCTTGTATCCGACCGGATATTTAGCCTTTGTGAAATGCTTGGAAATTTTAGGCGGAGTCTTAGTCGCTATCCCGAAAACCCGTAACTTCGGGCTGTTAGTGCTTGGACCCATCATCATCAACATCCTCGCCTTCCACGTCTTCCTCACCAAAGGTGCAGGCTTTGCCGATCCCGTGGTCTCTCTCATCGCCATCCTGCCGCTGTTCTTGCTTTGGACTTCGAGAAAAGCTTTTGCGGGATTATTGAATTAATCCATCGGGTTGCTAAAGAGGCAATAGAGGACCTGTCCCTTTATGCTCGTCCCCGTGTGTCCCTTGATACTGTCCGGCCCGAAATGGGTTCGCGCCAAGGACGCCAAGGGTTAGAAGGCGATCACTGACCTATCCCTTGATGATTTCTTCTAACCCGCTTGCCATGAATCATTGGCGCGGCATCGGTGGAGTGAGGCGCTGATGAGGGAGGGCGGCGGAGACGGGTTATTCGGTGGCAAGCTGGGGGGAAAGCGACCGGGGTCACTACCCGGCTGGAGGGTGGTTCTCCCTGAACGGAGTGCCATTCTGACCCACCCTTGGTGCCTCTTTTTAAAGACCGCGGAGCCTTTGGCAAAGGAGCCAATGTCCAGCTGAGCCCCTAAGCGGAAATCGAAGCGCCGCTCCAGCTGAGCCGCAGGGTGAACATCGGTTAGCAATCACGCATCATGGGGAAACCGGCTTGGCCAGTTCCTTCCCCGCTTTCTCCGCCTCTTCAACGAACATCACCCCCAGCGGGGTGAGTCGGCCTAGCCAGAGTGCTCCGAATTTCACCTCCGGAAACCCCTTGAGCGGGAGCGACCGAATCCCGCGCGCCAGTGGAACACTTGGGGTGCCAAAAGCGAGGCCTACCCCGAAGCCCTCCAGTACATAGCGGCTCACGAGTTCCAGACCTGGAACTTCCACTGCGGGAAACCATTCGATCTTGCGCTTCTGGAGCTCCGATTGAAAAAGGCGCGCTAGCGTTTCCTCTGCTGGAACCGTGATTAGGGGTAGATCAATCCGGTCGCGTTCTAGAATGTCCGCCGCTTGCGTAATCCGGCTTTTCTCCTGCACCAGAAGCATCATCGGCAGTCGGACAAGCTCGCGCCAGTGCATGCCTTCCGGACGTTTGCCGCTCAGGGTGCACAAGCCGATTTCCACGGACTGCTGCTGAAGTTGCTCGATGATCTGTCTCTCGTTGCCCGTGCAGAGGCTAAAATGAAAACCGGGCATCCGGGTTCTCATCCGTTTGAGCAAGTTTGGCAGGTAGTCGCGCTGGACAATCTCGGGAGTTCCGATCCGTAATCTTTTGTCCGCGCCGCCCCGGATTCTCTCGCCTAGCTTATCGAGTCCGCCGAAGAATGGCGCGGTGAATTCAAAAAGTTCTGCGCCCTCCTTGGTGAGGCTGAACGGCCTGCGGTGGAAGAGGATGACGCCCAATGAATCCTCGAACTGCAAGATCTGCGCGCTGATGGCCGGTTGCTGGATACCGTAGGGCATGTGGCGCGCCGCCGCGCTGACGCCCGCGTGCTTATTGATAGGAATTTGCTTTTTGGACGCTCCGCGATCCGGCCGCGCGCTGCTCGAGGCCGTCATCTATCGGAATGGTTCGGCGCGCAGAGTCATGGCATAGTGCTCGGTACTCTGCTTTTTGAGGCGGAGTTCAAGAAATTATTTTTGAGTGTCGGACGGCAGTTCAAGGTTCCTTGGATCCTCCTCAATCGCCGGCCCGGTTAGACCACATGCCGAGGGTAGATTTTTGGATAAACTGGGCATGCCCGTCACAAAAACTGGCGTTATAACCTTGGTTATGACGCTGGGCGACGTGGCCCATGGTCGGGTTCTTCAGATCGGGCATCGAGCCGAGGAAAGCGGGACCGAAGCCGGCATTGAACCAGGCGTCTACCTGCTCTAAGCGCCAAATTTCGAAGGCATTGGTGCTGCCGTCGCAGATAGCGATGGTCCCGACTGGATCCAAGATCTCGGACATTGAGCGACTGGGATTGTCCCAGTTGTTAATGAAGGGGCCGTTGGCGTTCACCCATTCTTTCTTCCCACTAGCCGGGTCGGCCCCGCCCTGGGCATTGCAAAGGTAGTCTTTGACCAAAACTTTGGGAGTGCCCGGCGGGCGGCGGTCAGTCCAGACCGCATGGGTGAAGGCACTGGGACAACTATAAACCGGCTCGCTGTTAATGTAGATCCGGCACGAGTCCTGCCACCAGTAAAGGTCCTTCTGGCCCGGCCAGGTGTAGGCGTAGCCGTAAGGCAGAAAATCCTTATTATCGCCCGCGTACATCACCGTGCCCAATCCAATCTGCCGCATGTTCGAGAGGCACTTGGTTTGATTGGCTTTGGCCTTCGCCTTGCCCAGCGCGGGCAAGAGCATGCCGGCCAGAATGGCGATAATGGCGATGACCACCAAGAGTTCAATCAAAGTGAATCCGAAGCGCGCTCGGTTGACGCGCAGGAAGAAGCGGTGACGCAAATGGCGAGCTAAATTCATGGGGGATGGTTACCAATCTAATTTGCTTTTTTGAGGCGGATTTCAAGAAGTAAATTCCCTCAATCCATTTGCGCGCGGACTTAGGTAGTACGTGGTGGAGCTTTTGCCAGGATTTCAACCACAGCACACTCATCTCTCCTGCGAAGCGTTTGCCGCACGGTTGACCGCTAGGCAACCAGACGGATTTGATGATCACGAGATCCGTAGTGGAGTAGGCGCACGAAGCTCCTCTTGGCAACCCGGAATTGATAAAAATTTGCTTTTTGGACGCTCCGCGATCCGCCCACGCGCTGCTCGAGGCCGTCAGCCATTCGAATGGTTCTTCCTCGATTCAGATCGCGATTAACGACTTCGTTCTTAGCCGGGGACTGGCCTCTCGATTCATCGAACTCGAGGTCGAGGTGAGCGGCTAACTCCTCACCCAATAATCCTGAGCCCTCTGAAATCCCCTCGTGGAGTGCCGACCAACGCACCGCCGCTTCCGGCACGTCGTTCTCGCGGTTCACAGCGGTATGCGTGAAATGAAAAGGCCGGCCCCACCGGCACAGTGGAACCGGCCCCCTACGCGTCTCCAGTCGATCAGCGGTAGGCGATCACCAGTGTCTCACCCACCAACCGTACTCCAGAAATCGTGAGCGATGACGCTCCGGAAATTTTGAAGAATTGGTTCTCGGACGGTCGGGCTGTGGTAATGGTCTTAGCCGTTGAATCCACCACCGCACCCGTCAGTGCCGTGTAAGTTCCACTGAGGTTGGCTGAACCCAGCAACTGAACCGCGACCACCGGTGCCTGAGCGCTGGTGTACGCCTTGATGCCTCCATCGGCATTGATGAGGGTTCGTTTTCCGGTGGCAGGATCGACGGTGAACCATTCCACAAAGGCTCCCCCTCCGCGTTCAAACCAAATCAGGCGGAAGCCATAAACACCGGCCTGCGGTACCACCACATCGAAGGTATCGTTGGCGACGCCATTGAAGAACGACAGCGCGGGGGTCGATGAGTCGAGGGTGAGACCGGCGGCGACCTTGTAGCCGTCATCGGATTGCACCCCGAAACGCACCACGCCCGCTGGGAGATCCAGATAAGTCACTGCAGCCATCGCCCAATTGTCTGTGCCGCCCTCATCATTTTGACCCGGAATACCTTCGTCGCCCTCGAATGATCCGGCGAAACCACCAGCAAACCCTTCCTGCGAATAGTTGATCACTGAGGCGATCACGTTGGTCTTATAGGCCCTCGCAATGGTGGATCCCGCAGCCAATTGGGCTTCGGCTCGAGCCAAGCTGTTCTCCAGCAAACCCCCATCGATGGGGGCCTGAACCACTTGGACTTGGATGCCTCGCGTGGACCCAGGGGCCGCCATGCGGGCCGCCGGATCGAGTGCCAAATAGCGGAAGGCGAAGCTCCATTCGTTGGTCTGCGAGACCCCATCAGAGTCGGCGTAGATCAACCGGGCAGCCTGCACCGCGCCTACGGCCGGAAGCTTATCGAGGGTGTACGAAACCCGAGCACCGGTATCCGTCGGCGTCACCGTGGCTGCGACGCTGATCCCGTTGATGGACAATTTCACGCTGGATGCAGCGACCTTCGTGTCTCGGTTTTGGATCACCGCTTCCACCTTCGGGATGACCGTGTCCGCCACCGAATTGTTGGCCGGTGTGAGGGCCGTCACAGCCGCGCGCTGGGTTCCAGCATCAGCCACAGGAACAAGTGCCAGATAGTTCTGGCGGCGCTGCTTACTCTCGGTGTCTGCCGTTACCTGACGAACACGCAAAGTGGTCATCCCGTTGAAGCGCACCACCGTCTTGTTGCCCGAACCGTCGGTCAGCGGCGTGTTGCGGAAAGTGAACCCACTCAGTGTTCCCAGAAACGATCCCAGGGTCTTGACGGTCTGGTTCGGTTGGGTCGGTTCGGAGGTGACTTGCTCCAGCACACTCTCGCCGGCCTCCATGTTGATGAGCGCCTGCCGCAAATAAACCTCATAGCTGCCCGGCGGCACGGTACGGGTGTAGTTGAGCCACTCACCGGTATCTATGTCACCGACCACATAATCATACACCTCGGCCGCGGCGCCACCAGCGGCCACGTACTTCGACCGAACGAGATCCAGCGTCCGCTCCATGCGCACCGCATCCTGGTTTCGCCACGGAGCCTCTTGGCTGCGCGGAGCCGTGCGGGTGTCGTTGAAGTCAACGCCTTGGACACCGGCTTGATTGGCATAGGAATCCGATTGGGGTCCACCGCCCTCGGCGATGGGCAGCGATTTGTCGATGAATCCGCCGCTGAAATTGTAGTCCTCCGATTCGATCACCAGCACGCTTCCGGTGAACGTGTCGAAATCGGAATGCTCCCGGGTGGTGATTCCGCCGGCATCAGTCACCTCGAAGAAGGCGTTGTAATTCCTGTTCGCCTCGAGCTTGGCGAAGGTGGCCGTGCGACTGTTGCCGGTTCCGGACAACGTCAACCCGTTGGCCTTCGTGTAGCGGGTGCCATTGAGCACCAGCGCCACGCCGTCATCGGTGAGCGATACGTCATCGGTCGCTTTGAACGACACGACGGTGCTCGCCGGTAGGAAATTGGCGAACTTGCTGGGAGCGAAATCGGACAGGATGGGAGCTACATTGGCTTCCACCGGGGTCGCGGCGGCGACCGCGTTGTCGTAGATGGCTTGATACGGGCTTTCCGGAGCTCCCTTGTCGAAATCTTGATAGAGATAGAGGGTAAAGTAGCCTGCGGTGATGTAGGGAGTGGCCGGATCATCTTTGCCCGCGACCAGCACATCGGCCGCAGCGCTGTCGACCACGGACTTCTCCCAGATCACCGCGTTGTTGGCGTCCTTGTCCAGGACCCGGGCATTGATGAACACACTGCCCCCGCGCACGGTGAGGTTCAGGTTCAGGGTGATGTTGTTCTGTTTAAGGTTGGCGACAGCCCCATCGTCCGCGACGAAGTACTTGTTGATGCCTTTGGTGATAAGGATGTCGGTGGTGGATTTGGCCAAACCATAACCACCGAGTGTCCCCGGAGAATTGGCCGTCGGAATGAACGCGAGAATGGCGAAGGAATCCTTGGCACCGCCTTGGACCACATCGGCACTAAAGGACAACCGCTCTCCCTCGGCCAAGGTAAAGACGCGAGATGTCTTCTGGCTCGCGCTGAAGATGGATTGGCCCGCCGGAGGTTGGGCGAATTGAAACTGCCCACCCGCCTCGGTCGGCAAACCAAAGCCGGGCACGAAGGTGAAATCGGTCCAACTGGTCTTGGTGTTGTCGTCGAAATTGTCGAGCATCGCCTCATCCGTCACAAAAGCTTCGGCGTTGTCGTAAATCGCCTGATAAGGGCTTTCCGGGGCCCCTTTGTCGAAGTCTTGGTACAGATACAACGTGAAATAGCCGGAGGTGATGTACGGAGCGGCCGGGTCATCCTTGCCGGCGACCAAGACATCGGCCGCCGCGGAATCGATCACGGTCTTTTCCCACAGCACCGCGTTGTTGGCATCCTTGTCCAACACCTTGGCC
>CAMDGV010000115.1 GCA_945898055.1 Akkermansia muciniphila
CGTAATCGGGAACGACGGCGCCGCGACGCACATCCACCCGCCCGTGGTCGCCTTCCTGGCTCAGGGTAAAAGGGGGGTGACTTGGGTAAGCGTACGCCCAATCCCATGGTTCCCAATTCGTCCTGCATGGGTGTAGCCTGCGCGGATGAACTCAATGGTACCGTCTCCGAAGCATCGTGGTCTTGCCGGTAAGGTGCATGCTCATATTGACAACTGCGGCAAACCTCGGCAGTTGGACTGAGGGCTCAAAACCATCCTGACCACCTTGAACCGGGGCGAACCGTCTTGGAAATGTTGTAACAAACTGTTGTGACAACGACCCTGAAAGCCCTTTCGGGAGGCTAAAAATGAAGAAACACTGAGGAATATCGAAGATGGAGCGGGTGAAGGGAATCGAACCCTCGTTACGGGGCGAGTGGTTTAGAGTGGTGTTAAATGGCCTAAAAAGCTCGATATTTGCAGCGGAGTGCAGTAAGTTTACTGCACAAACTGCACTGCGCGTTATGGCCTCGATTTACCGAAAGAAGAATTCGCCGAACTGGTTCATCCAGTTCATCGACGGCGATGGCAAGCGGCGGAACAAATCCACCGAGTTTCGCGCCACCGATCCCGGGGAAACCATGAAGGCCCGGACCCTCCGGGCACAGATGGAGGCAAAAGAGCTCAGCCGCACCGGCATCGTTGGCCCCCTGGGGGGCAACTGGGACGCTTGGGTGCCCCAATTTCTCGACCGCCACTGCGACAATCCTCGGACCCGGGAGCGCTACGAAGACGGCTGGAAGTGGATCGCCCTCTGGCTCCAGGTCCGGAAACTCCACTCGCCACGGGACATCACCTACCGGAACGCACTCGAATACATCGACTGGCGGACGGCCTACAAAAAGAAAAGCGGGAAGACCGTTGGACGGAACACCGCCATCTTTGAACTCAAGACGCTGTCGATGATCATCGGGGAAGGCGTCCGTCTCGGGCACACCGAAGCCAATCCCCTGGTCAGCCTGAAACTCCGAAAAGACAAAGCCGCCAAGAAGCCGGAACTTTCGGACGCGGAGATCGTCGCCATCAAGACGGCGCTTGCCGAGGAACCCGAGTGGATGCAAACCGCCTTCGAGATTGCGCTTCACACCGGCTGTCGCCTCCGCGAAACCCGCATCCCCATGAGCTGCGTGGATTTCGCCGAGAACAAGATCACCTTCCCGTCGCCGAAGGGCGGAGAGGCCCGTGCGTTTTCGATTCCGATGCCGACCGCGCTCCGGCCTCTTCTCGAAAAGCTGGCCAAGGCCAAACAGAAATTCACCGTGGAATTCCCGTTCCAGCCGTCTCGGCGATGGCAGCAATTCTTCATCAAGGTCAAGATGCCCCATCTCTGCTTCCACTGCCTCCGCGTGACCTACGTGAACCGATTGCGCCGTGCCGGTGTCCCCCGCGAAGCCGCCATGAGATTGGTCAATCACGCCTCGGATCTCGTTCATCAAATTTACCAACGTGAAAAAGTGGAGGATGTCGTGAAATGGCGCGATGCGGTCGCATTTCCAACTGGAGGATGATGACGCGAAAGGGTCGTGCCGCCTCGTCGGCGCGCAATGCGCGACCATCGTCGAATTCAACAGCGACTTTCATCCTCACAATCGCAGGTAAGTGATCTCCGCACCACGTGTTAGCCTGGTTTCCTGGATTGCCTGCTCCAGAGAGAATGGACCAGACTCATATTTTTGGAAGATGTCCAAGCCGCGGTCGATGGTGATTTTCCAGCCGGTGTTCGTGGTTATGCTCCGGGCGTGGAAGTTGGGGCTGTGATCAAACTCCCAGGTAAACGCAACGCGCGAGCCGACGAACGACTCGGTGATTTGATTTAGGTTCTCCTCCTGCTTCACGCAGGAATCCATATCCGATTGAGTCTTGAGATGCACCGCCACTTCATCTCCTTCAGGCACCAGATCGTGCACCATTTGCAGAAACTCCATGAGGTTCCTGGCTTGGAAGAACAGTCGAACGTAAGGATCATCGATGTTGATGCGACGTGCTCCGACCAGGTATTTGGAGAACAATCGGCGGTAACTCCAACCCTTGGTGTTCTCTGGAACGACTACATGCCCAGGTTGTGGTTCTGCTACGACATTCGCCGTAGCCTTTTCAGGTGGAGAATCATCCGCTGTGATTGTCTCCTCACGGGACTTCTGGGAAACCTCGCCTTCGGCTGCCTTCTGCACGCGCGGCCCGGAAAAAGTGGGATATTGAATCTCCTCTGGAGTTAGCACCGTCACGGGCGCGCCGCCGCTGAGGGACCTGTAGATGAAGTCGTGCCTCTTGAAGGTGTCGTCGATTCGGAGGATGTGTTCTCGAACCCGCCGCCGTGCTTCCATGGCGAAAGAGAGCAGTTCCTCGACTTCCCGTGCAGTCGCATTGCCGTCGGGAAAAAGAATCTTCATCAACCCAGAGAACGTTTTTTCAACGCCGGTTTGGTCGCGAGTGGAGACCTCGGAGGTGATCTCGAAGTGCTTCTTGTAGGCCCCCGTAAAGTCCTCAGTTCTCAGGTGTTTCAATACTTCGGCAATGAAATCCACAACAAAGCCATACCCGCTCGTGAAAAGTTCATGGCGAATGGGTGAGACCTCCCAGCCGGGATTGTAGGCGTGGATGCGGTCGAGAAAAGCGGAGTCGATGTATTTGTCCGGCAGAGGCTCGAAGAAGTTCGAGTGCTTGAGCATGTAGGCGACCGATTTCTTGGTATTGCCCATGAAGACCATCGAAGCCTCAGCGGTGAGTTGCTCGATCCCGCGTGAAAATGTGCGGTTGGCCATGTAATTCTTCATGATGTCCACCAGCGCCTTATCCACCTTCTTGTCCTTTCCGGCGAACTCATCGAAGCAGACACAATCCCAGTATCCCACGAGTCCGATTTTGCCACTGGCATTGCTGACGAACAGTTTTGGGGCTGTCACTTCTGAGCCGGAAATGAGCATCCCGTGAGGAGAGAATTCCGCGTAGATATGCGACTTGCCGGTGCCCTTCGGTCCGAGTTCGAGGAGGTTGTAGTTGCGCTCACAATACGGAATGAGGCGAATCAAGGTCAGCAGTTTTGCCCGACGCCCGAACATTTCAGGATTGAAGCCCATGCTCTGCATCAGCACATCCATCCACTCTTCGGTGCTGAATTGCGCCCGCGCTTTCAGGAACTGCTCGAAATCCACGCTGGCCACCTGGATCGGCTTCAGTGTGTCGATCTGCCACGGACTCGCTTTGGGGTCTTCGGCGACCTCGTAGGTTACGTCCGTAATGCACCAGATTCCACCGACCAAAAGCTTGGGAAAACGGCGAACAAAGTCATCGGAAACGGGCACTTTCTTGAGGCCGAGGTTGGTAAACTCGGCTTCATAGAAGCCCCCCTTGTCGTTCAGCTCCACTGTGAGCTTGTCAATGACCTTGTGCCGTCCCTTTTCCTTGATGGTGGACTTCACTAACTGCGCCTGATTCCGATGCACGTAATGCTTGGCCAGAATTTTCTGAACGGATTCCAAACCAGCCTTGATCACCGCGTTGTCATCCGTCGCGCAATGCTGCCCAAGCAGATATTCCAGCACGTAGGTTGGGACGACTGCGTTCTGCTTCAGTCCGTTCGTTAGATCCTTCCGCACGACCAGGCCGGGGAAGTGGAGGAGGATTTTCTGATCCAGAGCGCTCAACGGCATTGGCACGGCGACAAACGGCTCCAGGGCTGCACCGGGTGCCTCAACCGGCACTGTATCAGTTGTAGGTTCAGAGTTCATCGAAATCGCTGGTAAATGGTTTCTGGAGTTTGAGGGCGTGCGTCTTGTAAGTAACAATCTGGGCGGTGCCGAGCACCGTTTCTTCAAGGCGAAGATACACTTCGCGGTTGTTGAAAGCATCGGCGGCATTCGAAAGCACCAGAAGCATGGTGGTTTCACGCTGGCGTGCCTCTGTTTCTTTGGAATCAAATGTCTGCGTCTTGATTTCAGAAAGGCTCGTGCCGTCCTTGGCGAAGATGCCAACGCGAAGGGTGCGGGGCAGAACCTTGGCGATGGCGGGCCGGTCCTGAAAAAGCGCGATGGAAAGTTGTCCAGTTGTGATCTTGGCGGGCACACGCAGTAACTCGACTTCGACCCTCCCCGTATCGTCCGTCCGGGCTTTGTGGATTTTGACAACGGGCACGACCACCTCCTGAAGACTGATGCCGCCATGAACGTAGCGCATCCCGGAACCTTGGAGCGGAAAGCGACCGAGCGAGAGGGGAAATGCCGCCGACCAGTCGCCACTCACACCGAGAGCCGCGCTGTCAAAGACCTTAACCTTCGCGTCAGCCATAATGCCACAGCCAAGGGAAAACCGCCGATTGCGAAAGGTCCATTCGCTGGCGACTGGCAGACTCGTGGCGTCGGCTGCATCCACCTCGTTCTGCTGGAAGAGAAAACCGTGATCAGCCGTGAGCAGCATGTTGCTCCCGTTGATATTCGCCACTTTCTTGATGATCAGTTCCAGCTCCTCAAAGGCTTGCTCCACCGCGTCGAACGTTTTGGCCTCGGTGCCTGGCGCATCACCGGTTTTGTCGATGACGTTGTGGAAAATGTAAATGACTTCGTGATCGCGCATGAGGGCGCGGCCCTCGGTCTTTGTGTTCATCTCCAGGAAGTCCTCAGCCTGAATGGCTGTCGCTTTGCCGCCACAGGTGAGGTTCAATATCTCGGCCCGATTGGCAGTGCCAGAGGCGCTGCGTCCATCGACTGTCACTGTTGCTGTCGCGGCGTCCACGCCCAACGCTTGTCCCGGCAACAAGGCAGCCATCCCGAGCTGGGTATAGGATGGGAGCGATCCAAAGAGCGCATCGACTTCGGCAGTCCAGCGATTGGCGGAGCGAAGCCGCTGGGCAAACTCCGCTGCGGCCTCGTATCGAAGGGCATCGGAGATGATGACGAAGACCTTTTGCCCCTTGGATAGGAACGGTTGGACATAATGGCTGAAAAAGGATCGCTGAGCGATCACGCCGGGACACGCCCACTTTTCCAATCCGCGAACTTGATCGCTCCAGCGGTCGGCCAACGAGAGGAGAAAATTATTCACGTAGGACTTCTCCACCCATTGAGCGATTTGCTCCATCACTTGCACTTGGCCGTAGCGGCGCAGGTTCCAGGTGCAACGTCGGTAGGCCAGGTCAATCCGCCACCAACTGGCTACGTAACGGATGACGCCACTGGCTACCGAATCCACCGTGAGTTCGGCTGAGGCCAGCAATTCGCGCAGTTCCACGGCCTCCTCCAGAGCGGCGTATCCGTGCTCATGCTGCGGTTGCCAGAAGGAACCACGCCGTTGTTGCACAACGGCGCGCAAATCCATGGCTGCCGTCCCCTTCGCAAACGACTCACAGAGCCGATGCAGGGTAAATTTCTCAAAAACCTCGAAGGTATCACAGTCGCCGAGCGTTTTCCGCTCATCCACCCCACCGAGCGCGGTGGCGATTTGCAGCTCCTTCTCCATTTGGTGAGACCATTGGCGAAACGAAGCACTATGGCTCTGGCTGTCTTTCCATCGTTGCAGGAATACTTTCGCGTGAGGATGAAGCGTCACCGGATCGTCTAGCGGATTGGCTCCGCGGAAGAGGGACACGGCGAAGTCCCGCAGGGAAGGCGTGGTCGAGGAGTAGCCAAAGAGACGCGCAACCTCTTTCCAGAACGGTTCCACCAAGGCCGCAGATCCGAAGCAGTCAATCACCGGGTCGATGGCGAATAATTGCACTTCCACGTTCCCGCCGAGGAAGTGCAAGAGCAGAGCATCCACTTCCACCGCCGTGCCCGCGAGCACGGCCATCATTTTCAGCCGGAGGTCCTGGCTCTGATCGTCCTTGTGGATCAATTCCTTCAACGCCTGAACCCGCATCCCGCTGGCGAAATAGGGGGCGTGCTCTTCCGCGAGATGGAGAAACTCATGCGGCAGTCCTACCTCTTGCAGGGCCAGCGAGGCTTTGTCCGCCTTGTATTCATAGCCTTGGAGCAGCAGGTCGAGCAGCCAGTTGTCCACATCCGCTGGGCGGACCGTGGGCACATAGATCAGGAACCGCGCCTCGGGATTCGGGTCACGAACCACGCGGACCTTGGTGCCGAATTCATTGCCCGCCACCGTGAGCTTGGCCACGCTTTCGTCTGAAAAGGCGTTGAAAGTCTCTGCCCATTCCCCTGTGGCGTCATACCAAAAGACCAAACGATGGCGTTGGAACACCCGCTGGAGACTGTCGTGGATTCTCTTCATTCTCAGGTTTTCCGGCTTCGTTTGGTTTTATCCGAGGCCGCTTCCCACTGGTCCTCGATCAACCTCCGCTCGCGTGCGATTTCCAGGCTGAGTTCCTTCTCGGTCGGCAGATAGAGCATATATTTGGATGCGAAGATTTGCTTGCGATCCTTCAGCACAGAGTATTTCGCCACCGCCTCATTCTTTTCCGTGCAAAGGATCAGGCCGATGGTGGGGTTGTCGCCCTCACCAACGCACAGATCGTCAAACATCCGCACGTAACCATCCATTTGCCCCACGTCCTTGTGGGTCAACTCACCGAGCTTCAAATCAATGAGCAGGTAAAACTTCAACTGACAGTGGTAGAAAACAAGGTCCACATACCGGTCGTCCTCCTCGAAACGCAGGCGTTTTTGTCGGGCGACAAAGGCAAACCCTTTGCCAAGCTCCAGCAGAAACGCCTGCAAATAAGAAAGGATTGCCTTCTCTAAATCTGTTTCATGCAACGCCGCCACCTCCGGCAGCTTAAGAAACTCCAGCACGTAGGGGTTCTTCAGACTTTCGATGGCCGGTTCTTGGGACATCAGCGTCTGACGCCCGCTCGCCAGCATTCTCTGGGGTTGCTGGCTCTTCAGCATTCGCTCGTAGTAGAAGGAATGAATCTGCCTTTCCAGCGTGCGCTTGTCCCACATTCCGGCGATGGCTTCGCGCTCATAAAACTCCCGGGCCACCGATTTCTCGACCCTCATCAAGGCCCGATAGTGTGACCACGAGAGTTGCGGAGAGAACCCCACGAGCGATTCGCTACTCGCTGGGCGACCTTCTTCAGGCAAGGCCAATTCAGCGCCCAATGGGCGCTGAATTCTCTCGCGGCTGGTTTTAGCGCCCGCTGGGCGCTGAATGTCAGACCTGTCAGCACTGGCCGGCAATTCAGCACCCGCTGGGTGCCGAATTGCGATGCACCGGTTCGTATAGGCCAGGTGAAAGGCACGGAAGTATCTCAAACTCGTTTCCGAAAACCCATCGCCATACCTTTCCATGAGCTTTCGGGAAAGCTCCCGAAGCACCTGCTCGCCATACGCCGCCCGCCCTTTGCCGCCTTGGATCTCCTGAACGATCTCCCGCCCAATCAACCAGTAGGCGAGCACCATGTGGCTGTTCACGGCGCGAACGACCCCGGATCGCGCCTGCTCCAAAATCCCGACAATGCGATTGAAGAGTTCTCCCTCCACGACGGTGGGTGGGGTTTTGAGCAGGGCCTTCTTCGCGCTGCCTTTCGGCATGGGTTTCTTTTTCGCCGCCATAATTTATTCCTCATCCTTCGCCGCCAACCCGGCAATGGGGGCAAGGGCTTCGCCGAGTTTCAGGTAGTTGGTCTTCACGCCGTCATCGAGGTCGAGTTCGATGCGGGCTTGTGCGAGCGGCAGCAAGGTCTGGCGTTCCCATTCCTCGCATTCGGTCAGGATCTTGGTGAGCTTGTCGGCCTCCTTGCGGGCCTCCGTTTTGGCTTTGGCCGTGGCGGCGGTGACCTGCAATTCCGTGACGTGGGTCAGGCGGTTGCGGAGTTTTACCTGATAGTCGCGGAAATAGCGGTTCAGGACAAGGTTCATCGTGTCCCGGGTGTAGCGATGCAGGTAGAGGAGGACGCTGAAGCCTTTCCGGGGACTCTGGACCATCCAGTAGATGGGGCGCTTTTTGTAGGTCTGGAGGTGGTCTTTGTAGAAGTCGTTCAGGAAATACTTCCGCAGGTCTTTGCCGAGGGAGTCTTCGATAAAGCGGAGGTTCTCCCGCAGCGTGGCTTCGCCGAAGGTGGCGCGGAGGAAATCACGGGTGCGGGCGACGATGTCGTCCTCGAACCATTCGCCATCGAGCACGGGGATGATGCCGTCCTCGTCGGGGGCAAAGGTGAGTTCAGCCAATGGCTTCCCCACTTTTTCCAGAAACTCACGCAGCGTGTCGCCGGCGTTGGCGAGGATGAGGCCGGGGTGGTCGGGGGAATAGCGGCCCATCATGCAGCCGACGGCATAGGAGAGGAAGGCGGCCATGTCGCGGCGGGCCTCGGCGCGGGCGAGGGTGATTTGCGCCTCGGGCACT
>CAMDGV010000116.1 GCA_945898055.1 Akkermansia muciniphila
AGTTGGGGAATTTTCACTGGCCCGTGTAAAAAGAAATGGATGCATTGGATGGAAAGATGCCAGATCCCGACTTTAAATGGTGGTGATTTTCGATGGCGGAATTCGAATCGAATTTATGAAGAACCTCTCAACAAACACAGTTCCACGCCTTGGCACCGGCAGACGGCAACCGTTCCTGCGGCGAGCATTCACCCTAATTGAATTGCTGGTGGTTATCGCGATCATCAGCATTCTGGCGTCCATGCTGCTTCCCTCTCTGGCAAAAGCAAAGGGCAAGGCGCAGAAAATCAAGTGCGTGAGCAACCTTCAGCAGATCGGCCTGGGTCTGATGCTCTATTCTGGCGATAATGCGGATACACTGCCTGGGATTAACGACGTGCCAACCGATCCGAGGCCGTGGGTGATGTACAAGCGATTGATCAAGTCGTATGTCGGTTTAAACAGCACCAACAACCCTTCGACGAATGACATGATTTTCCAATGTCCCAGCGACATCGGTTTCCCGCTGCTGCTTGGATTGAATGCCCCCTCCTATCGGGACCCTTTCCAGGATTACAACAGCTACATCTTCAATGGCGTCCCCTGGGCTCCCAATATCAGCGGCAAGAAAATCGGCAGCATTCAGCAGGCAACGCGCACCATCCTAGCCGTGGAATACGCGGCGCATGGCCCGGTGACATGGCATGACGGAATCACAAAATTCCAGCCACGCACCGACAAGGCTAAGAGTAACGCCTCGTTTGTGGATGGGCACGTGAGTTACACGCCCATTTATTACAATAAATCGTCCGGCCCCTGGGAGTATAACCCTCCCACCACGAACAGTGTGTATAATTACGTCTGGTTCGAGCAGTGACTCCACTATGAATTTGAAAGCTTTGAAGGCAATCGCATTGGTCGCTTTGATCGGGGTCGCCTGGATTTTAATCTATCGCACGGTGACCTCTGGAGGGATCGATCTCGACCCGTTTCAAGCCCTCGGTCGAGGCGCCGCCTTGGAAACCGCCAAATTGCTCCACAACTCGGGCCGCATTGTCCTCGTGGACGCTACGTTCGGGAATTATCAGGTGCTGGCTCCTACGACCGAGGCCCAGATCAAGGCCTTCAAGAAAGCCGTTGGAGGCACGGGTCTAAAAATCGCCGCCGTGGCGAAGGCAACCATCGCCCCCCCTTCCCTGTCCAGAACCGGCATTTTTATGGAGCCAGGACAACTGTCGAAACTGATCCGTCAGCACGGCGATGTCGATGCGGTGGTTCTGTTTGTTGGACTGGCGAGCCGGGAAGAGCTTGCAACCGCCCATCCTAAGAGTGGTAAGCCTCATTTGGTATTGGTGGCGAATTATGAGCCTTATTATCGACCGCTTGTGCAATTCGGGATGATCCAGCTTGCCATCGTTCCGCGAATGGATGGCGACGAACCGGGCAAGGCAGCGGGCAGCTCTCAAGGGTTTTTTGAGCGCAATTATCGCGTAATGACTCCAGAAAACGCGGCTCAACTCCCCGATTAGCCCACCGCGGTCCCGTCTGGAGAAAAACCCGAACAATTTCGAGTTCGGGCGGATCCCAATTGAGGTCAGATTTTTTTCTTCCCTATTTCCATGACAGCTTCCAAGGACCCTCTGGATCCGAAGAGATCGATTTGTCCTTTGGAACGAGTAATACTCGGATATAGCAGATTTCGGGTGAGCATTCGCGACTCAGAATCGTAGGGGAGTTCGATGCCGATATGTTTCCATTCTGATCCTTGGCTTTTACCTTCCGCGTCAGAAAAGCAAATCCCTCTCATAAAACGTCACCCAGACAACGCACGACGCACCTAGGAAACCTTCAGGCACTAAAAAGTTCGATCGCCACAAGAAAACTAAGCCGACAGACACCTTGACAGCTTAGCTTGAACAAAAATAAGCTGTTAAATCTTCCACTCAAAAATCAGATCCCCATTTTATCCTCCGCGTCAAAAAGCAAATTCTTATCAGTATCTGAGGAGCGTCCAAATGCGAAGCATCCCAATCTATGACGGCGGTATTTCAAAGGCTGCGACTGGGGACGGTCTGCCTCTCTTGACCATGAAAATGACGTTCCAGATTAATCCGCAGGGTCTCGTTCGTCGCGCCGGTGCGCGTGGCTTTACCTTGATTGAGCTCCTTGTCGTGATTGCGATCATCGCCATCTTGGCATCCATGCTCCTGCCGGCTCTGTCGACCTCCAAGCGCAAGGCGCAGCGGGTCGGTTGTGCGAACAATGTGCATCAGTTGCATCTGGCTAACACGCTCTATATGGACGACTCCCTGGACCGATTCCCCACTCATGTGGACGGGCCGGTCTTTTCCTACAATGGCTGGGCGGGTAAACGGGGGACGGAGTACCAAGCCGAATATCGGTTTATAAACAACTATGTGGCGGTGGTTGGTAAAGTGGCGACCAACAACAATGAAGGTATTTTTAGGGTGTTTCGATGCCCGGCGGATAAGGGAGCCACTCCGGGTCGCTGGACGGGTACGCGCAAACCAACGCTCTTTGACACTTTTGGGTGCAGCTATTTTTATAATGCGGGCGGCAATAGCAATTCCGATCGGGGATTGCATGGTCGTAAATCGACGGATGTGCTTTCGCCCAGTCTCACGGTCCTAGCGAACTGTTATCCGTTCAGTTGCTGGGGTTGGGCGGAAGAGGTTCCCGGTTCGGCCACCACGCCGTTTCAATATAGTTATTGGCATCAAGGTTCTGCCCTTGGATGGGGGAACGTCGGATTTGTAGATGGTCATGTGAGTTATATGCAGGCCACCTCTCGGCAACCGGATTATCGGAACGGTCGCGAATACACGTTTCTCTACGATGGCCCCAAGTGAGGTGGGGTGGGCAGGGAGCAGATCGATTCTAACTTTATCGCTGTCCTGCGCGAGGAACCTAAGAGCGGCCCGTCCTTTGATCGCAAAAGGACGGTCTCTGGTCAGACTTTACCCTCCGCGTCAGAAAGCAAATTCCTGTCAGTTA
This sequence comes from Akkermansia muciniphila, assembly GCA_945898055.1. Taxonomy (GTDB): domain Bacteria; phylum Verrucomicrobiota; class Verrucomicrobiia; order Limisphaerales; family UBA9464; genus SXXZ01. The sequence goes on from CAMDGV010000116.1 coordinate 2,995, forward strand.
ACTCACCACTGTCAAACTCACCACGAAAACTAACCTCACTCCATGATCACACTACCGATGCTTCGCTCCCTGGCCGTTGGCCTCATTCTTTTAGTCACAGTTGGAATTCGAGGAGAAGAAGTTCCCCGCTTTGGTCAAGCAGACGCGTCCGCCATCAATGAAATGTTCGATCGCTACAGCCTTGCGGTCCAGAAGAGGGACATTTCCGCTCTTCTCGATTATCTCGGAACTCCGTTTATTCAGTCTAATCAATCTGCTCAGTCTGAGCCGAAACCGATTGAGACGATGGAAGCGCTCATCCAGGCATTCCGCAATGCACGCGATCAGCTCGACGCTCGCGGGTATGATCACTCGAAGTATGTCAGCACGCGCATTACAGTGCTCGCGGCTGATCGAGCACTCGTGAACAAAACAGCTCGCCGCTTTAAGAAAGACGGAACGGTGTTGGAGGAAGAGGCCTTCATTTACTTGGTCAGCAAGACGAGTGGATCGTGGAAGATTTATGGCCAGTTTAATCAGGACGTTCCTTATTTCGGATCGGTGTTTTGAATCTACGATAGCGGGTTCATTCTAACTTTATCGCTGTCCTGCGCTAGGAACCTCAGTAGGTGCGACCGACCAAGCCGCCGGATCAACCCGGGGGCAATCCTTATTCGCGATCCCAAAGCCAGCGTGGATCATACTTTCCGTTGCCGACTCCAATAATTGGATCGCCCTTGGCAACTTCACCGCTTTCCGTTTGGCCCGGGTAGAATTGAAAACCAATTTTACTCACCTTAACCGATTCGCCATGCCCATCGGCCCAGGTGCTGATCGCACGCCCGCCGTGTCGCCCCACCATCCGATGCGCATTGTTGGCCGCGTAATCGGGATGGCTGGGCGTGAGAAAATAGAGCAATTGCGCTCCTTTAATCTCGGTCCACTGGTCAGGATCTTTCTCAGCGAAGTTCTTTATTTTGCCAGCGTCAGCGAAGACCACGGCTTCACTCGGCTTCTTCACGCTGGTGAGTTTAAGGGAACCGATCCGGTCACCTGCCCAGGGCGAGTAACTGAACTCGATGTGATTCATCCCGATGCCAAAGCGCCCTTTGCCCCGCGGGTTTGATGTGCCAGTCGGAACGCCGGTCTGATTATTTCCGACCACGATCGGGCAATCGGAGGCATACTTATTTGGTAAATATTGCTTAAGCAAATCCGGCCACCAGATCGTGCCTCCGCCCGGAACGTAAGCATCCGTCGGGGGCGTGCCAAGGATCTCAAGCGGCACCATACTATTATTGTGGTCATCCGCATACATCACAAAGGCGAAACCGATCTGGCGGGAGTTGTTCAAGCAGGCGGTGGCCCGAGCCTTTTCCTTGGCTTTACCCAAGGCAGGTAAGAGCATGCCGGCCAAGATCGCAATGATCGCAATAACGACGAGCAATTCGATCAAAGTAAAGCCGCGGTAGCGCTGCGAGTCGTGCCGAGGCAACGGGGCGATTTGGCTCCCCCCATTCCAGCGCGGGAAGCCAAGCAAGAAGGCCAAAGGGCTGACGTTTCCGCCGAATAGGCTCGTTCTTGCGGGAAGCCCGTTCGCGCCACGCCCCCGAGTGGTTGAGTGCGTCAGCGCGGCGGTGCACTTAATGGTGTCAGATCTGCTTTTCATTGGCTTCGAGTCATTGTTCAAGATTACGTTCGTGGTTTCTTGAAAGGGGCCAATCGGTAAACGATCCTCCCGAAAGCGTCCTTCAACGTAGTCGTTTGGGGGTGAAAAGTGGTTCATTGGTTCAACTGGCAAAATTAGGTAGATCGATTCATTTGACCGTGCCTGACCGAAGGCGCGGTGCCCGCTGGGCGGTTGGGGGAACCGACAGACAACTGTTATGGCTGGCTTCGCGGTGATATATCTCGGCCAACACCACCTTCACTCGTCGCTCAATGTGCACCGTCATGGCGTCCCGCGCCGCTTTCGGATCCCGCTGTTCCAAGGCAGTCAAGATGGCGAGATGCTCTTGGAACGAATGCAGCAAATTCTTAACTTGCGCACCGGTGATGCGACAGAAGGCGCGCACCAATATTCGGTAGCGCTGAATCTCGGAACGTAAGCGGGCGTTGCCGCTGGCCTCGGCCACTACGTCATGGAAGTGCAGGTCGAACGTGATCGCCCGAGCCGGCCAGTCCGCCGCGTCTTTCGTCTTGGCAAGTTCCTCCGCGTCGGATCGCAATTGCTGCAATGACGCCGTGTCGATGCGGGTCGCGGCACGTTCTGCGGCATTGGACTCGAGCAGCAGGCGTACGTCGTAGAGATCCGTGACTTCCTGCGCTGTCATGGTCTTCACGCGGGCGCGGTGGACCGAAAGTTCGATAAGTTCGTCTGCCGCCAGCCAAGCGATCGCCTCATGCACTGGGGTGCGGCTAACGCCGAGTTCTCGAGCCAGCACGACCTCGTTCAATTCCGCCCCGCTCGCGATCTTTCCAGAAAGAATTGCTTCTAGAAGAGTTTCATAAACGGTGTCGGCCAAAGTCTGCCGAGTCAGCGGTCCGCCATTTTCGGTAAGTTGTAACATAGCTGCATTCCAAGCCAAGCTTGACAGTCGAAACCACCTTCGTACTCTGCATGCAGAATACTGCATGGACGTTATTGACCCCGCTTTTTCCGTCAAGCCAATTGTTTTCGGCCAAACAGGTCGTTATCAAGTGGGAGCATCATGGATGAGGGAATACACGCTTAAACTCGGCGAGAGAAATCTGAACTGCGCGGTCGGCCCAAAGAACGGACCGCCCTTGGTTCTTCTCCACGGAGTGACTCGTTGCTGGCTGGATTTTAACTCGCTGCTCCCAGCCCTGACCGAACAATGGCAGGTTTTTGCCCTCGACCATCGCGGCCACGGTAAATCGGGTTGGCGCACGCCGCCGTATCGCGTTGTCGATTTTACCGCGGACGCCCTCACTTTAGTGGAGAAGCATCTTCCAGGGCCGGCGATTCTGATTGGCCATTCACTCGGAGCGCTGGTCGCGGCACTCATTGCCTCCAAGCTTCCTGAACGCGTGCGAGCGCTCGTCCTAGAAGATCCGCCCGGCACCACCCTCGGGGACGGAATTGATCGATCCCGCTTTCATTTGCAATTTGCCAACACAGCACAGTTGCTGACCAAAGTGCATGACGTCGGGGGGTTGACCGATGAACTAGCCCAGATGCAAGTGCAACGACCCCGGGACGGGACCTTGGTGCGTTTCAGCGAGCTTCGCGAACTCAATACGATCCGGTTTGGGGCCGAATGCCTCTTAAAAATGGACCCGGCGGTCCTGACGACCCTATTGGAAGGTCGATGGCTCGAGGGATTGGATTGGTTTGGCTCGCTCTCCAAGATCGAATGTCCGTCACTGTTGCTGCGCGCCGACCCGGCGTGTGGCGGGATGCTCGATCCAGCCGAGGCCAACCGCATCACCACGTTGGTTTCCCGCTGTGAGCGAGTGGATCTTCTTGGGGTCGGACACTCGATTCATTCTATCAAACCGGACCAGACGTCGGCACTCGTCACGAATTTTCTGAAAAAAAATAAACTTTAAACTGCGAAGCTTTAGCCATGAAAACAGCCAGCGGCACCACCCTCATCACCAACGGTCAGCTCATTGACGGCACCGGCAAAGCGCCGATCGCCAATGCCACGCTCATCCTTCGAGACGGTCGCATTGTCTATGCCGGCCCCGCTGTTGGCGCTCCTAAATTGCCTCTCGGCACCACGAAGCTCGACGCGCGAGGGGGCACCATTATGCCGGGCTTGGTCGAGGCACACTTCCACGCGACTTATTTCAACATTACCGCACTCGAAGATCTAGATATTAAGTATCCTGTTGAATACGTCTCACTGCTTTCCTCCGTCAACACGCGGCTCGCCCTCGAATGCGGATACACCGCTGCCCGTTCCGGCGGTTGTCTTTTTAATGTCGATGTCTGGCTCAAGAAAGCCATCGAGGAAGACCTTATTGCTGGGCCGCGACTTGCCGCCAGCGGGCGTGAAATTTGTTCCGCCGGCGGGCTGATGGATTGGAATCCCGAGTTCCGCAAAATCGGCATGGAGGGATTGGTCTTTGTCATTAACGGCGTAGAGGAAGCGCGCAAAGCCGTGCGCGCGCTGGTAAAGGACGGTATCGAGTGGGTGAAAACCTATCCCACAGGCGACGCCGCTTCGCCTGATGTCAACGATCACCACACGCTCTGCATGACGTTTGAGGAAATGCACGCCGTGGTCGCCACCGCGCACAATCATAAACTCAAGGTCACCGGCCACTGCCGTGCCACGCAGGGCATCAAGAACGCACTGCTCGCCGGATACGACTCGATCGAACACGGAACGTTTATGGATGATGAAGCGCTCGACCTGTTGCTCGCCCGAGACGTGCCGTGCGTTCCGGCGCTTTTTTTTGAAAAAATGAGCATTGAGCGTGGGCGGGAGTTCGGACTCTCGCAGCGCGTCATTGATGGCCATCAGGAGACGCTCGATGGCGGCTCAGCGAGCGCGCTGCGAATACTGCGGGCAGGCGGACGACTCGGCATGGGCGGCGACTATGGTTTCGGCTGGAACCCGCACGGAGACTATGCGCGCGAGTTGACGTTCTTTGTAAAGCACGTGGGCCTCACGCCGCTCGAAGTCATCACCTGCGCCACGAAGACCGGAGCGGAAATAATGGGCCGTGGCGACGAGTTCGGCACGTTGGAGACGGGGAAACTCGCCGACGTCCTTCTCATCGAGGGCGACGTAACGGCGGACATCACAATACTCGAAGATCGGAGAAAGTTTCTTGCCGTAATGCAGGGCGGAATCATCAAGGCCGGACAACTCGCTCAGCCTTTTCCCACCGTGGTGAAGTGGCACTAGGTTGTAAGCCGGTGCATCCCGATGTTGTTGGCAAAGTTCAGTTCCAAAGGTGGGAATAATCGTTATTTTTCACCAGCACGGCCAACCGCAGCAAGGAAGTGAGGCCGTCGCGGGTCCAAAATTGTCCACAGCCTCGAAGTCTGCCTTGAAGCTGTTTACCCAAGGACTCGACAGCGCCGCTTCCCATGGGAGCTCCTGCTTTTTCCATCTGTTGATACTGCAGATGTTCTCGATGATCTTGGAAGTAGCTGACC
>CAMDGV010000117.1 GCA_945898055.1 Akkermansia muciniphila
GGCGATGGCCCGTTCGTCGAGGCACGGCTGGATGAGCGAGCCGAAGTTCTTCGCCTCCTCGAACTGGTGGAGCAGCCGGAGCATGGGCTGATTGAAGAGGTCGCCCAGCCCGAGGGCGTGGATGTAGTCGCGCAGCTCGTTTTCCGCGAAGCGCACGTCGCGCAGCTCGATGATGCGGGGCCGGACGAGGTGTTCGGGCTGGAAGAAGCGGCGGGACTTTTCCCGGGCCTTGAAGACGAGGGCCAGCTCGCGAGCTGGGCGGCGCGGGGGCAGATCTCCAGCCCGTGCAGATTGTGCCGTAGGATGAGGCCGGGGATCTCGGTGGGCGCGTAGCCTTCCTCCTCGTAGATGAGGGTGAGCAGGTCGAAGGCGTAGGTGAGCATGTGCCCGCTGCCGACGGCGGGATCGCACAGCCGGATTTCCTCGGGCTTGGTGATCCGTAGCGCAGGCGTCCCGCCTGCTTCGGCTCCGGCCGAGAGGGGAGCAGGCAAGATGCCTGCGCTACTTTGTGGCAAGATGCCTGCACCACTTTGGGATTGAATCCGCTCCAAACCAGCCTTGCCCGGATTCTCCCGAATATAATTCCGATAAAACTCCCATTGGACACTGGAACGGACGATGTGATCGTGACTTTCATCCTGCCAAACCGTGCCCGTCGCGCCGATCGCCTTGTTCATCGCCTTGGCGGTGAAGGATTTCCATGAATGCAATATAGAAGACAAATCGTAACCTGGAAGTGGCTTCACCAAAAGATGGACATGGTTTGGCATGAGCACGAACTCATCCAAAAGATAGCGCTGTCCGTCAAAATGAACCAAGGCCGACCGCACAATCTCCGCGATGGCAGGGATGCCCAAGAGACAGCGTCCGTAACCGTTGTCGAGCCACTGCTCGCGACGTTCTGAAAACCGTTTGCGATATTCGGCGATACTCTGTTCATCCCAAGGCTCGGGGTGAACGGTCAGCCATTGTTGGCGCTCCGACTCCCATAGCGCCAGCTTCTCCTGGGGAATGGAATCGCCCAGCCGGAAGGTGATGAAGTAGGTGGTTCCTTCCTGCTGCCAGTGGGGCAGATGACGACGGGTGGTTTCGACCGTCGCCCGAGGATCGAAAGGCTGAAAAGAATGTAGCGCGGGCGTCCCGCCTGCCTCGGCTTCGGCCGAGAGGGGAGCAGGCAAGATGCCTGCGCTACTTTCCCCGATGTAATACGGCATGTGTTCGCGCAGCCGGGAACTGGGGCGGTTTTCCATCCATAATCGCCCCAACGAATTTTCCACCAAATACCTCACGATCCAGTGCGGGGTGAAGAGCTGGGTGACGGCGGGGATGTCCTCGGTGGGCACGGCGCTCTTGCGGGCCATGACCTGTTCCTTCCGCTCGGAGATGTAGAACTGGTAGAGCCAGCCGAGGATCTCGACATTGGCCCGCTGCCCGTCGCCGCAGTCCTCGTCGCTGATCTCGGTGCGGAAGCCGTGGACGACGGAGTGCTCGGTGAGGAGGTCATCGGGCAGGAGCAGCTCGGTCTCGTCGTCCAGTTTCTCGAAGAGGTTTGGCAGCAGGGCGTGGTAGAAACGGCAAGCGGCAAGGACGAGGTGGCGATAGACTTCGCCCTGCGCATCCGGCGAGGGGATGCGGCCATCGAGGAGGTCATTGAGCCGGGTGGGGTCGGTGTGGGACTTCAGCTCCTCGGGCAACGCTCCGGTGCGGGTGAGCTTGAGCAGCTCGGGCTGCGTCTCCTCGGCGCTGGCTGGCGTGAGGACGCGGGCGCGGAACGGATGCCATCCGCGGGCGTCCATGAACCGGAGCGCGGCGAGGCGGTTGAACCAGGTGTAGGCGACACGCTCGATGAGCCCGGCGCGGTCCGCCTGCGCGAGCTTCCGGAGCGAGGTGACCTGCGGAGCGAAGGTGGTGAGATAGTCCGGCGTCTGGGCGGTGAGGGCGAAGTCGAGCTTGCGCGTGACGGCCTCCATGAGCTGGCGGCGGACAGCGGGGGCGAAGGTCTTGGTGGCGGAGGTGTTCATCGAGAAATTCAGAGGCTAATTCGGTTTCCCTTTTCCAACTCTGCCTGGGCCGCCATGCGCAGAGCCGCGAGCCATTGATCGAGGTCGGCCTCCGTGGCGATGTAAGGAAGGCTGCATTGCGGACGCAGGCTAGTCGCTGACGTGTAACGGACTGGTATCGCGGGCGGCAGCGTTTTGTCCCCAGGTTTACCCGGAGGCGACGGAGCGGGAGCCGCGAGCCGCGAGGCCAATGCCAATTGGGCCGGATAATCTTGCGTGAGGTAGCGCTGAAGCCGGTCGCGAATGCCGGTGACGAAACGCGCGGACTGAATGGCAGCGCGGGCTTCAACCGTGAGCGCCATCACTTGGGCGCGGCCGGACTCGTTGAGCAACGCGAAGTCTGCGACTGTCTGAAGCCGGGCTTGCTGTGTATCAACAGTAGCGAGGGCTCGGTCGCGCTCGGCTTTGAGCAGGTCCGCGAGGATTCGGCGCAACTTGGTTACAGCCGCCTTGGCCGTTGGGACGCCATTGCCCCGGTAAGGATGAGCCGAGGCCGCAAGATCCCGCAGTGGCTGGACATCGGCGCTCGGGACTTCAGCAAAGTTGGCCTCTTCTTCCCGCAGAAAGGCGATGGATTCATCGAAGGCGGTGCGTTGCGGGCCATGCATGAACGCCTTGATCGGGGACAGGAGATCTTCTTTTGCAGTGAGAAGGTCGTCCTCAAAATCGGAGAGATGATTCAGCAGGTAGGTATAATCCTTCTCCGCGAAAGTGTTCAATTTCCCGACGATAGGGCGAAGCGGTTCGAGAAAAACGTAGCGAGCAGCCTGGTCAAGCAGCACGGTGAGATCGCGAGCTTCAGCAGCCAGGGCCTCGGAGGTGAGTTGCCCAACGGAGCGGGCTTCCGTTCCGCCGTTGGGACGGTCAAAGAAGTCGTGATGGAATTTCTTGAGGGCGTTGACCTTGGTGGCGTCAAATTGCTCCTGCAAGCGCACCCGAACACTGCCGTGCTGCCGGGTGTTTCTGAGAAGTTCAAACGCGCTGCGGGCATCCAGCAGCTCGGCGGTGCGCAGTTCCACTTTGCCCATGCGGAACAGACGGCTCACCAAGGTGAGCACCGCCATCGGATACCAGCCATAGGGGCGCTTGCCAAAATTCCGGAGGATTTCCTCAATGGAGGTGCGTTCGCCATTGTTTTGGTTCCGCATCACATAGGTGAGAATCTCCTGCTCGGCCTCCGACGGCGTCTGAGCGCCACTGGTGAGAAGATCGTCCTGGGCGAGGAGGGCCTGCGACAGAGTTGTCTCATCGTAAGCGCCTTTCAGCATCCGGAGGCTGGGGAATGAGAAGGAAATGAGTTCCTGGCAGGCCTTGGCGAAGCGATTGCGGGCATCGCCTTCACCCACGGTATCGAGGCGGGAACCATTCAGGTAAAGCGGCGCTTTGCTGAGGAACTGGCTGGCCAGTTCCTGCATGGCCGTCCGCCGGACGCTGTTCTGCTGGCTGCGCTGGTCGAGGATGGCTTTGCGCGAGGCATCGCCCGAGCCGGTGTTCTGTTGGACGTATTTTTGCGTCTTGAGAAAGAGACGGGCTTGATCGGTGAGGCCTGTGTCGGCGGGCAGAACTGCAAGGAGTTCGGCCTTCCCCGTATTCTGTGCGGCCAGTGTTGTGGCGTTCGTGTGGTTCGGATGCTCCGTCGTGATGATGTTCAGCGCGACGTCGGCCTCCCGTCCGATGAGGGCATCATCAAGTTTGCGGGCATAGGCATAATCCTGCCCATTCCCTTCGTAACGTATCTTCGGGTCGCGGAGCACGTCGGCGAACAGGACTTTGGTTAGGAGGTCAGCCACCATCGAGTCGTCGATCTCAGTGTTCTTAATCTCAACTTCGATGTCCTTTTCGGTGTCCGTGAGGAACTCAAAGATGTCGGCGTTGCGCTGCAAGTAGGACTGGCTTTCGAGTTTACCCAACGCTTCAAGAACCGCTTTTTCGTGGGCGCGGATGTCGATGTCGGGCCGGTCAATCAGCAGGATGGCAACGTTACGAGGCGTGGCCTTGAACTCACGCACCCACTTGAGCAGGAAAAGCGATTTGAGAATCCGAATCTGGAGCCCCTCCCCCAACTGCCTTTCAGCCATTTTGATGGTGGTTTGCATGTCGCCCCGAATGGAGGCCGAGATGCCATCATACATGAGGTCGAAGGTGGCGAGATGGCCCACGTCTTCATTCCGCACGGCCTTGGCAACCTCCTGGAAAACCGCGAGCATGGAACGTTCGCCCACGGAAAGATATTTTCCGGTGAAGACGCCGTGTTTGGAGAGTTGCTGGATAGCGAGTTGGAACAGGTCGAATTGGTAGGTATGGAACGGATAGAATCCGCAGAATTCATCGCTCCCACGCCAGCCGTGCAAGTTGATCGAATTGTCACCGAAGCGGTATAGCGTTTGTAGATTATCCTTTTCACGGTCGTAGATGTCGGTGAGGACTTCTGGCTCGGCTTCCTGTTTGGCTAGCAGGCGTTTTTGGATGACCTCGCGCACGTCCGCGCTGGCGAGCGTGAGCTGGGTCTTGAACCGGCCCATGATCTTCGTGATGTCCTGGGCGGCCAATCCCTTGAACGACCCAAGAACGCCTTCGAGATCAGCTTGAGATGTCACGAAAATCCAGGCCCGGCCATTGCAGACGGTGCCCAATGTTTCCGCCACGGTCTGGAGATTGAGCATGAGCTTGGAGTCCTGGCCGATGAACTGGCCAACTTCATCCACGAAGAAATTCAGGCGAAAGCCTGCCGGTTGCCGAGCGATATAGTCTTTCACCATCTGCGCAAAGCTCTCGATGGAGACACGATAATCCTCGCGGACCTGCCGCATGAGATTGGAGGCTTCGGACTCTGCCACCCCGAAATGCGCCGCATAGGCTTTGGCGAACGCGGCCTTCCGGGCCGTCGCGATGGCCTCGCGGTCCCGCTCCCAAGGCGTGCCGTTGACCCGGAGATAGGTCTCTTTGAAAGGGCCGAAATCACCCCGCACATCGAGATCATGCTCAAAACGGGCGATGTAGCCTTGCTTGCCGTAGTATCCCTGCAACTCGTTCAGGACCTTCACGAAAACTTCGAGGATTGGTGCCGAGTGATCACCGCCTATGCCGTCGAACTTCTGATCGATGTTGAACAAGATGCTCCGCGATGGAATGGCAGTGGCCTTGCGGAGATTGGCCTTCACGATCTCGTCTTCGATTTTCGGCAAAACGATGTCGGCAGGACGAATCCCGTTGGCAAGTGGCTGGCCGTCGAGGATGAGGGAAAGAATCTTGAGCAAGTGCGATTTACCCGAGCCAAAGAAGCCCGAGATCCACACGCCATTTGCGGTCAATTCAGTGAGGTAACGGTCCGTGAAAATGCCAAGTCCCCGGGCGACATCGCGGGTAACCACGTACTCCTCAAGCTCGGTCTGGAGGTTGCGAGCATCATCGGCCTTGATGACGCCATCAATGGGGCGGTCAACCGGTTTAAGGAAGAGTTCGTGTATCTTCATGAAGGTTAAAGGCGATAGTGGTCGAGATTCGTGGCGCGATAATACGGATTGTTAATACGCGGACTTGGGATTGATCCGAACAATCGCAGGTGCGAGCCGCCAGCGGGGTCCTGCGCGTATTCACCGGGGAAGAAGATCACCACCGGATGACGCAACATTGCTGGTTGGAGCGACTCCAGAATTGTGTGAGTGCGCAGGAAAGGAAAAATCCGGCCTGAACCAGTGATGAGAGTTAATTGCGTTCCATCCTCTCCGATGGCTCGAATTAAACGTGGGATCAAATGGGTCTTGGGGTCGGAATAATTCTGGAGCGTTTCCAGAATCTCCACCTTTTGAGAACTGGCCTCATCTCGCACCAAGTCTTCGAGGACGTTGTGCTCCTCCAATTCCTCCAAAACGAGGTTGAAAAGGTCGAGGGCTTTTATCGTGATGCCCGTGTTTTGCAGTCGCATCGCAAGGCTCGCGACCATTCGTCGGATCGCATCCTCCTGCGCTGGCCCGTAGGTTTGAATGAAGATGGGCACTTCGTTGGCCAACCCTTTCATCGCGAGGAAATTCGGATGACTCAAAGTTTTGAAGAGGCGCTCGGATAGATCGTTCATGTTCATGACGTTCGGCGGCTGGAAATCTCCGCGTCGGGAACGAGGAACCCGGCCAGCCAATCTGGGCTGTCGCGGGTGATGGCGCGAACGACGGTCGGCGAGAGGGCTGGTCGCTGAATAGTCCCCAGGGCAATCCCCGTCGCCAACAAGCCGGCCTCAGCAAGCATCCGCAGAAGCACCTGCCGGACTTTGTTCTTCGATGAAGTTGTCAATCGAGCAAGCTCCGGGTGAGAGAGGCGTTTGATTTCAACGTAGCCCTCGTAGTCGGAATGGCGCAGGACGGCGTCGTGGGACGTGAGTTTTTCCCGCAAAATATCGGAAGCGAACTCGAAGGCGAACCGGGTGCTCTTGCATACCGCAAGCCACGCCATGGCCGAACGATCTTCAGCGGTGGCCCCAGCGGCAAGAATGAGCTGATCTTGGGTCAGGGCTCCAAGTCGTTGACGGAACTCCCGCTCAAGCCGAACCGCGCTGCTCGCGCTCCGGCATTGCAGGGCATTTGAGGAAAGTATGCGCTGTTTGGCGAGATCCCAGTCCCCAGCCGCAAGGTAGTGCTCGGCAACAATTCTCGCCAACTCGGGGCGTAATGATGCTGCGGTTAAACTGAGATTGAACCCGGAAGACGTGCGGGAAGGCTTCGACTGGGTTTGAATCTTGGCAGCCATCATCATCCCAGCTTTTTTGTGGACCTCCGTTTTGCGCCTTTTGGCACGGCGACGTCGGTCGGTTCCTGGGCTGCGAGTCCACCCTTCACCCACTGGTCAACCTCGGAGGCGAGGAACTTCCAAAGTCGCCCCAGTTTGTGCGCGGGCATGCTCTTCCGGGTGATCCACTTGTAGATCGTGTCCGGATTGACTCCGAGATGTACTGCGATCTCGTCCACGGATAACCAGCGTTCTGGCATAAACAACCTTTCCGCAATTGGCCTCCCCAAAGGCTCAATCGCTGGGAAGCAACGGTTTCAACATTGGATGCTAATGGGTCTGTCCAAGAAGACCAGTCCAAATCCCCGACAGCCATTTTTCCCCTCCAGTCCAAATCCACGGCAACCCGGTGAGGGCGCAGGGCGGATTCATCTGCATTTGGGTAGGTGGACGAATCGGCCGGGTTTTCGGTCGATTGCAGCATCTGAGATTCGTCGGCGTGCCGGATGAGCTTGGTGAAGCCCTTTCCCGGCGTCTGACACGCTCCTCTCTGCGGGTTCTACCCTCTTTCTGCTAGACCGCCGCCGCCGTTCAACGCCGGAGCATCCGGTGTGCGTTGCTGAACGTCTGACCCTTCATCCAGTTCCT
>CAMDGV010000118.1 GCA_945898055.1 Akkermansia muciniphila
CATTTTGTCGGCACCTGGCCCGGCGCATTGGAGCTGAACCAGCACGTGATCGAACACGGCCGGATGGTCAACGACGTGGACGAGAAAGAAGCGCGCAGCGTCTGTGTGATTGGAACCGGCACGCGTGATGCGGTCTTCGGTTCGCCGGAGGAAATCGGTCGCGAGATCAATCCGGTCGGTGAATTCATCAACATCAACCACCAGCGGTTCCGCATCATAGGCATGTTCCAGCACTACGAGAGCGAGCTTGATCGCAAGGCCCGCGCGCTGGCGCAAGAAAGCGCGCCGGAGCTAGGCAAAGCCGGCCCGACCCGCAAGCGCGGCCAGGGCAGCGGGAAAAGCAAGAGCGGCGCGGGGATCGCCTTCGAGTGGAAGAACAACACCATTTACATTCCGCTCAATACCATGTGGCTCAAATTCCGCGCTGGGGTCGCCGTGCCGTTGATTCCCGGCGCCGGAGCCGCAGCGGGCTTGGATTCCGGGCCTGACCCGCGACTCTCCAGAGTGTATTTCAAGGTCAAGGATTTGAGCCAGATGAGCGACGCGCTCCAGCAGGTGAGAAATGTGATGATGCACACGCATAAGGGCATCGATGATTTCGCGTTCAACACTCAGGAGAACTGGTCGGAGAACATCGCCACCGCCACCCGCAACGCGCGCCTGAGCGGCGGCATCATCGCCGCCATTAGCCTGCTCGTTGGCGGCGTCGGCATCATGAACATCATGCTCGCCAGCATCACCGAGCGCGTGCGTGAAATCGGCGTGCGCAAGGCCGTCGGCGCTACGTTCATCGATATCTTCATCCAGATCCTCGTCGAGAGCGTAGTCATCGCCATCATCGGTGGCGTGGCAGGACTGCTCGCCTCACAGGGATTGGTGAAGCTCTTGACTCTGGTCTCGCCCGCCGACTACACGCCCGTCATCACCGTGGACGCCATGCTGCTGGCCTTCAGCTTCAGCGTCGTCGTTGGTGTGCTTGCTGGAATTTTTCCGGGACTGAAGGCGGCGCGATTGCACCCGATTCAGGCGTTGCGGTATGAGTGATCAACTGCTGAGCAGACGCGAGCAAGGGGTCGATAGCGAAAGCGTCGCCTACCTCGTCATGGAATATCTGGACGGTTGCACGCTGAGCGAGGTGCTCGCGGAGAAAAGCCGACTTCCGGTCCATTGGTCGTCGATATTCTCGAACAGGTCTGCTCCGCCGTGCTTGAGGCGCATCGGGGGGAATTATGCACCGAAATCTGAAGCCTACCAACCTCTGGCTCGAATCCAACGCGCTTGGCGGGTATCGTGTTAAGGTGCTTGATTTCGGCATCGCCAAACTGGCCGGGGTTCAAGAAGGCGAAAGTTCAGCCCAACCGACGGCCGAACCACCCAGCCGGTCTGGAACGACGAACCGAACTGGCTCAAGGGCAAGTTAAACAATTGACCTGAAAAAATTACTACTAATCTCGTGATCAATTCTGCCCCCGCCTCTTCCCAACAACGCCTCCACGATCTCGACGCCCTGCGCGCCGCGGTTGGGTTGCTCGGCATCAGTTACCACGTCGCCCTCTCTTTTGCCGTGGGATTCCCGTGGTCGGTCCAAGATGTGGCCCAATCCAAGTCAGCCTTTGTCTTCCAGACGTGGGTGCATGACTTCCGAATGCCACTTGGAATCGCAAGATGTGGTCAGGGTAGCGCCGCGCCGCACGTTACACTTTGGAACAATGCTTTCTGAACCGGACATCTTGCAGGCCCTGATGAAGTGGCGCACGCGCATCTCGGCGGCGGCGTGGCTGGTGGTCCATGATGCTCATGCGGCGGAAGATATTTTCCAGAACGTCGCACTCAAGGCGATGACGCGGGAGGTGAGTTTCGAGAACGAGGCCGCGCTGATGTCATGGACGTTCATCACGGCTCGGCGCGAGGGCATCGACTGGTTGCGACGGCATCAGCGCGAGACGTTGTGCCTCGATGCGGAAATTCTGGAACTGTTGGAACACGAGTGGCAATCCGAGGCGGCGCATCCCGCCGGCGCGAAGGTCGAGGCCTTGCAGGAGTGTCTGGCAGCGGCGCCAGAGTCCGCTCGGCGTCTGCTCAAACTTCGCTACTTCGACGGCTACAGTTGCGAGGAAGTGGCGGAGCAGATGGGGATCGGGCTGAACGCGATTTACAAGCGCGTCTCCCGCCTGCACGAGAGCTTGAAGGAATGCATCGAGGGCAAACTCAGCCACGCCGCGGGCAACGGAGGACAAGCTCCATGAACCCGAACGATTCCCGGCACGAGCTCCTCTTGCGCTACCTCGACGGTCGCGTCACTCCCGAGGAATATCGTCGGATCGCTGAATTATTGGGCTCCGATGCGTCGGCGCGCGAGTTCCTGCGCACTGTGTCAGAGCAAGCAGTGATGGTCGCAGACTTGGAGCGCATCGCGGAAGGGCGAGCGGAAGCGCTTCATCCGCGTCAAGCCGCCGCAGCGCAGAGGCGCAAAATTGTGCCGGTAAATTTTCGCGCGTGGCAATGGCGCGTGGCCGCTGCCGCCGTCGTCATGGTTCTGGCCGCGATGGCCTTTCAGTTTCGCCCATACGCCCGGCCGGGAGCGGTCCGCGTGACCAAAGTAACTGGCTCCAGCCAATACTTTGGTTCCAAAGGCAAAATCCAAAACGCGCTGAAGGCGGGAGCGTCCCTGAGTGCCGGGGACACGCTGGAGACACGCTCATGCGATGCGTGGATTGAGATGAAGCTGCGCGATGGCTCCACGCTCACCATCGCCGGGAATGCGACCTTGCGTCTTCTTGACGGAGAGGTTCGAGAAAAGCGGTTTGAGTTGTCGCAAGGAAGTCTTTGGGCCAACCCTGCCACCGGCGCGACCGGAGAACCTTTTGTGATCCAAACACCCACTCTGACGGTGGAAGTACGGGGAGGACAGTTCAACATCCAGACCTCGTCGACGAAGTCCATCGTGCGGGTCAACGAAGGCTCTGCGAGGGTCAAAAAAAATCTAGATGGCAGTGTCGTCGCGGTAGCGAAGGGACAGCAGGTAGCTACGGCGCTGGGCTGGAAGGAACCGCTTGCCGTGATGTCGCAGCCTTCACCGATCAATTACTGGGCCTGTGATCTGGGACAGGTGCCGGAAGTTATTCTCGGGCGATGGCTGCCGCCCACGGACCAGCAGCGCGCGCGCCTCGGAGCCGAGCCATTGCTCTGGCCCATCTCGGAACACGAATCGCTGATACTCTACGCGGTCGCCCTCGCCGCCTGGAAATCCAGCGAGCATCCCGTGGTGCTGCACGCCGACTCGAAGCTGCGGTTCCGGGGACGAACAGAACGGGCCCAGATGGTGCGATTCGGATTCAGCGCTCAGAAGATCCGGGGCGTCTTCGCCGGGAAATTCGAAGTGGACATTGCCCCTGCGTCACTCGCCCCAGCGGGCGAAACGTGGGAAGTGGAGTTGCCCTTGGCAAACTTCCGCCCGCTTCACTCGCACCTAGCCGCGGCCCCGGAGGGATTGGAACTGACCGACGTCTATGCCCTGACGATCAATGAGGACGCCGGACTGGAAATCAATCACATCGAATTGTTACCGCTGAAGAGCACGACGGAATAAAGAGGCGGATTCAAGCATTCACCCGCAGATGCATTTTGGATTCAGGGTCTCAGGATCAATATCCATTGCTATTTACCCTCCAATCCAAGGAGGTAGAGGAGTGCTAAATCCGGTAAATCGAGACTGTACCCTCCTTCCAACACACTGAATACGGGAACGCCAAGTGAACGAATTTGCCCACCAAGCCAGCGAAAGTCTTCCCGCTCCAACGCTCCGTCAGCGAGTGGATCTTTCTCGTAGGCATCAAACCCAGCTGAAACTCCAATCAAAGCGGGCTTCGAAGCCTTTACCTTTGCCAATCCCCCCCTTAAAGCTTCGAGCCAAACCGTCCGTGGAGAACCGCCGGCCACCGGAATGTTAAAACAGTTACCACCCACATCCGACAATCCGGTCCCGGGATAAGTGTCCCCCTGATGAACCGACACGTAGGTTACGCCATCGACCCCAGAAAGGATATGTTCGGTCCCGTTACCATGGTGGACATCGAAATCAAAGACGGCTACCGATGCCACACCACGAGCACGAGCCTCCAACGCGGCTAAGGCAATAGAACTATAGTAACAGAACCCCATCGCTCGATCCCGTTCAGCATGGTGCCCTGGGGGTCTCATCAAACTGAAGGCGGGCTGGCCAGATAAAGCCAACTCCATGGCTCGCACCGCTCCTCCGACTCCGCGTCGAGCGTGTCCCTCAATCCCAGAATGCCATGGAGTATCCGCATCGAAATCGCCGACCTCGCCGACCCTACGGAGGTGCCCCTCCGAATGTCCCCGCAACAAAAGTGAATCTTCGATCAAGACCGGGTCTGCCCAGTCCAACAAAAGAGAGTGCTGGAGCCTGAGCAGGTCAGCGGTACGGAGAACCCGATTTGGTTTCTCGGGATGACCAGGTTGATGATATTCAGAGCAACGGGGATCATAGACAATCGTCACAGACGTAGCCTATCATCCCACCGCACTAAAGTCATTCACGACTTAAGCGCAGGCCTTCCGATCAATGCTCAAGAAGAATACCCGACTCGATGCTCTACTCCCACGACATCCTTCGTCCTATCTCCATTTTACCTAAGATAAAGAGGTCCGTACCGCGACTGAAGGTAGCGCAAGAGATACTTGGGTGTTAGTTCTTCGCCGGTAACCTTCCTGACCAACGCAAGAGGCTGATAACGACGACCTTGCTCATGAATCTGAGTTCTCAACCAACCGAGTAAGCGTCCGAAATCACCTTTAGCAAAATCAGTCTCCAGATCTGGGAAAACTTGCCCCACAGTGAACCAAAGTTGGGCCGCAATCATATTCCCTAAACAATAACTCGGAAAATACCCAAAGGATCCACTCGCCCAGTGCACATCTTGCAGCACGCCCTCCCGATCGCAGCTCGGCGTGAGTCCTAAAAGATCTTGTGACAAAACATTCCATGCTGCCGGGAGATCTTTTACTGCAAGCGCACCACTGAAAAGGCGTCGCTCGATCTCAAATCGAAGTAAAATGTGCAAATTGTAATGAACCTCATCAGAATCGACGCGAACCAAAGTTGGAACCACTTCGTTCACCGCCAGATAGAATTCCTCCGAGGAAACATGCCCCAACTGCTGCGGAAAAATCTCCCGGAAACGTGGCTCAAAAAAGGTCCAAAAAGAATGACTCCGCGAAACTTGATTTTCCCAGAGCCGACTCTGCGACTCGTGCACTCCCATACCGGCATTCTGACCTAAGGGCGTCCCTTGATCCTTCAACGGTAACCCTTGTTCATAAAGGCCGTGCCCGGTCTCGTGAATCGAGGAAAAGAGCGAATCCAGAGGGTTGTCCGGATCAAAGCGAGTCGTCATTCGGATATCAGCACCCGCCCCCTCACAGAAAGGATGAAGCGAGACGTCAATGCGACCACGGCGATAGTTGAATCCAATCTTTTCAGTAACCTCGCGCAGGAATCGACGCTGTGCCTCGATCGGGAAGGCTTTAAAAACTCCGATGGGAGCCCGCACAGAAGAAGCGGCGATGGCGCGTACCAATGGAACCAAGCCAGCCTGCAGTTCATCGAATAAAGCGGTGAGCTTTTCCGAGGTCACACCGGGATCATGTTTGTCGATAGCATAGTCATAGGGCCGATCGCCCCAACCAAAGAAAGACGCCTCTTGGGCGGCGATATCCAAATGCTTTTGTAGAAAAGGTGCGAATGCGGCGAAATCAGATTTCTCTTTAGCCGCAGCCCAAGCGTGATAAGCCGCACTCGAGTGTCGGGCCTTCTCGGCGACGAACGACGCTGGCAGTTTTGTCACTCGGTCGTAGTCGCGCTGAGCTTCCCGAACCAACACGGCCTGATCCGCATCTTCTGGAATCAGGTCTCTCAACAAAGCACCTATTTCAGGATCCGCCGCGGCCTCGTGTTGAAGTTCGGCAAGGACTGCCAGTTGCTCCGCACGTAGGTCGGCACTGTCTGGCGGTAAATTCACCTGCTCATCCCAACCGAGAAGTCCAACCGCAGTCTCTAAATAGTGAACTCGCTTAAGCCGAGAAACAAGGCACTGATAATCCACGGAAGGCATTAAGAAATGAAAGCAAAACTTGGATCAATCACGAAGCGAAGAATGAAACTTCAACGTGTCAAATTGCGAGAATTAGGTTCTCTCACTAGGGACTCCCGAGGTGTCGTCTCAAAGCTCTGAATCAGGATGTTTTACATCCATTTGCCGCACCCGTCTGTCGACATCATCGGTCGGCAATTGCATCGAAAATCGATTCGTATCACCTAGAGTTGACTGCAACCGAATCAATCGAGTCTGTAAATCAACGGTTAATTTCTCCGAACCGTTTATCCCAAACAAGTTGGTCATTTCCAATGGATCCCTGACAAGATCGTAAAGCTCCCACTGCCCCTTTTTCCAAAAATGAATTAGCTTATGTGTCTCCGTGCGAATACCGAAATGAGCTCGAGTGTTATGGTGGCCGGGATCGTGATAATATCGATAATAAATCTCCTTTCTCCAAGAATCTAAAGGCTTCCCACTCAAAACAGGAAGCAAGCTTCGTCCTTGCATCGAGTCAGGAATATCCAATCCCGCAGCATCTAAAAAAGTCGGCGCAAAATCTGTGTTGATCGCCAATGCCTCAGACTGCGTCCCCGGCTGAATATGCCCCGGCCAACGCGCTAAAAAGGGCATTCTTATCGAAGGTTCATACATAAACCTTTTATCGTACATCCCATGTTCACCCATAAAAAACCCTTGGTCGCTCGTGTAAATCACCAAAGTGTTATCTCGTAAACCCTTGGCATCCAACCAGTCCAGCAACCGGCCCACACCGTCGTCCACACTCTGGATACAACCGAGATAATCCTGAAGATACCGTTGGTATTTCCACTGATCCAACGCCTTTCCTTTGAGCACTCTCACTTGCCCGTTTACCACGACTTCAGCCTCCTGTGGCACCTCACCCAACCATCGGCCACGCGCTTCCTTAGTTAAGGATTCCGGCGGTTTCATCTTTAAATCACCACGAGTTAAATCCTTAAAAATAGATTGTCTTTGCTGACGAAGTGCGTCGCTTCGACCCGTAAAATCATCCCACAAAGTCGGCGGTTCGGGAATTTGGCGTGAAGCAAACTCACCACGATACCGATCCGAAGGTGTCCACTCTCGGTGCGGTGCTTTAT
>CAMDGV010000119.1 GCA_945898055.1 Akkermansia muciniphila
TCGCATTCTCAACCCGCTGCTCCAGCCGATAGATCACCGCCGACTTGATCTCCCGCCACTCTACCCTCTGCGGATCCTTTTTACGCGCTCCGGCTCCCCAGTCCGGGCCCCGCTCCCGCGTCATCCAGCCGTCCATCATGATCACCAGATTAAAGGGTGGCACCCATTTCCACTCTTGGCACAGATTGCGCGCAATCCGTTTGCGGCTCCAGTCCGGATTCGCATCAATCCAGCCCTGCAGCCATGGTAAATCCCCGGGCGCAATTTGCCGCCCCTGTAATGCAAATTTAGTTTCGATGCGCCGACTATGGCCCCTACCAAACAGATAGTTCAGCTAAACCACCAACAACTTCGGGATGCACGGCATGTCCTTGGCCTTTACCCTCCGCGTCAAAAAAGCAAATTCCTATCGGTTGCTGGCTGTCGCGTTTCCGATCAAGACATACGAAACCTCGCGTCTGCGACATTTACTCTTGCTTAACAATTCTACAGTAATCTTCTGAAACCTCTCGAGTCATCAGTGATCGAAGACCCTCGGCAACCACCGCGGGTATAAAAAATAAATGAACAGAACACTCGCACTTCTCTTAGCCCTAGCTACCGCCTCGATTCCCGCTCTCGCCCAAGACAACAACCGTCCGAACGGACAAAGTGGCGACCGGCAATCTCGACGCTCCGAAAACCGCCGTCCAGAGGGACAGGGTGGACCCGGTGGTCCAGTCAATAATGAAGGTGGCCGTCCGCGGATGGCTTCACCTCTGATCGAAACACTCGACGCCAATCATGATGGAATTATCGACGCTTCAGAAATTCAAAATGCCTCAGCAGCACTGATGAGACTCGACAAAAACGGCGATGGAAAACTGACCGTCTACGAACTTCGCACACGGCGGCCTGAAGGAGGCCGTGGTCCCGGTGGACCTAACAACCAAGGTGGACCTGGCAATCAAGGTGGACCTGGCAATCAAGGTGGACCCGGCAATCAAGGTGGACCCGGCAACCAAGTTGGGCCGAGCAATCAAGGTCGATCTGGCAACCAACAGGAAGGTCGGCAGGGTAATCGTTCAGAAGGTCGTCCCCAGCGGGCCCAGCGTCCTCAATTCGAATAAATAGCTCACTTGAATTCAGCCAAGTCCGACGGCTCGTAAGGGGCGTCGGACTTTTTTAAGACGACTTTTGAATGCATCCCTATTCTTGCCGCACTTAATGGATTATTTGACGGTTATTTGAATCAACGTTACAGCCAAATTCTCCTAATGATTGAGCTATTTTAGGCGACTGAACCGTTTCAAACTCATCTTGGTCCATCAGGATTCGCCTTCGCAGGCTACTGATTTTTTTTTCGACCTTGGAGCTCGGTTCGCATTGATCAGGTTTCCCATACGCCATCCTTTAAAGGCATCCGTTCAATTGCAAAATTGAGTCGCTGAATTTTACTCTCCGCGTCAAAAAAGCAAATTCCTGTCAGTAGCCGGTCGCTGGCTTGGATTACGATGAGCGTTTTTCGTCGCAACCTCCGGTGGGTTGCAGTATTCGACTGCCCCAATCAATGATCTCCCTCCACCAACTCACCAAGCGTTTTGGTTCGCAGACGGCCGTTGACTCCTTGTCGTTTGAGATCCGGGGCGGACAGATCGTCGGCTTCCTCGGGCCGAACGGTGCCGGCAAATCCACCACGCTGAAGATGCTGACAGGGATGATCGAACCTTCCGAGGGGACGGCGACGATCTGTGGGTTGGACCTGCGTCGCGATACGCTGGAGGTGAAGCGCCTCATCGGCTTCGTGCCGGAGTCCGGCGCGGTGTTCGAATCGCTCACCGGCCTTGAATATCTGGAGATGGTCGCCGCTCTCTACGCCATTCCTCCGGAGGCGGCCCGCGAGCGCATCCGGCAGTTCATCGCGTTCTTCGACCTCAGTTTCGAGACACTGACGGACAAGCTGCTCGGCGCTTACTCGAAAGGCATGCGGCGCAAGGTCGTGATCACCGCTGCGCTCCTGCACAATCCGCCCGTCGTCTTTTTCGACGAGCCGCTCGACGGGTTGGATGCCAATGCCGCCGTGGGTTTCAAGGCGCTCATTCAAACGCTCGCGCGCGAGGGCAAGACCATCGTTTACAGCTCGCACATCCTCGATGTCGTGGAGCGCGTGTGCGACCGCGTCATCATCATCGACAAGGGACGATTGATCGTGGACGGCAAGCCCGACGAGCTTGTGGCTTCTCACCATGCCGGGACGCTGGAACGATTGTTCACGCAGCTCACCGCCGGTGCGGAACTGGAACGTCGGGCCGAAGATTTCGCGAAGACGTTCCGTTCATGAACGCGCCAGCCCCGAGCCCGCCGCCGCTTCCACCCCGCGCTCCCGCGCTGTCGCCGGAGCAAACGCTTCGACGCCTGTTCCTCACGCTCTTTCTGCGGGGCAGGGGAGTGCGCGGCTTGAAGAAGGAGAAGGCACCAAAATCAGTTGGCTCCAAGCTCGCGACGACGCTCGTGCTCTACGCCGTGCTCGGCTGCATGGCGCTGGTGTTTTTGGGGCAGCCGGTATTCGCGCTGTCGGTTTATCTCCACGCGATGACGCTGATGTTCGTCGGGATGTTTGTCGCGTCTTCGTCCGGCGAAGTTCTGTTCAACAAGGAAGAGGCGGACATCCTCATGCACCGTCCGGTCGCACCGCGCAGCCTGCTCTGGGCAAAGATCAGCGTGCTGGTGCAAGTATCCCTCTGGCTGGCGTGCGCGTTCAATCTCGCCGGTCTCATCGCCGGAATCTTCGCCCGCGATGGCGGCTGGCTATTCCCCGTGGCGCACTTGTTCTCGACGGTTCTCGAAGCGCTGTTCTGCACCAGTTGCGTCGTGTTGATCTATCAACTCTGCCTGCGCTGGTTCGGACGCGAGCGACTGGACGGCTTGATGACCACGGCGCAGGTGTTGATGACGATCGGCGTCGTTTTCGCGGGACAAGTCGTTCCTCAAGTGATGACGCGCATGCGCGGCAAGTTTGAGCTGAGCCACGACATCTGGTGGGTCTGGCTGCTGCCGCCCGCGTGGTTTGCCGGCATCGATGACGCGATCGCGGGAGGTGGCTCCACGACTGCGAGGGTGCTCGCCGGAGTGGGGATGCTCGTCACGGTGTTGGTGGTATGGACGGCGTTCGGCAAGCTGGCCAACGATTACGGGGCAGGTCTGCAAATGCTCAACGAAACTTCGGGAGCCACTCGCCAACGCCGTGTCGGCCGACGATGGCTCGATCGGCTGGTTCACCTGCCGCCGCTCAGTTGGTGGCTGCGAGATTCCGTCTCCCGCGCCACGTTCCTGCTCGTGGCGGCGTATCTCGTGCGTGATCGCGACGTGAAGCTGCGCGTCTATCCCGGCCTCGCTCCCATGCTGGTCATGCCCTTCATCTTTCTCCTGCAAGGCCGGAGCGGCGTCGCGGATTCATTCGGCGTCGCGTTCGCGGGAACCTATCTCGGCATGGTGCCGCTGATGGGGATCGGCCTGCTTCAATACTCCCAGCAATGGCAGGCCGCCGACATCTTCCGAGTCGCACCGCTGCCCGGACCTGCGCCGCTCAATCGCGGTCTGCGCCGGGCCGTGCTGGTGATGCTCACCGTGCCTGTGTTGATCCTGTACGCGTCCGTGGCGTGGCTGTTCGGCGGCAACATCTCGAACATGGCGCTGCTCCTGCCCGGCCTCATTGCCATCCCGGTTTACATGATCATTCCGTGCCTTAAAGGAGAGGCGGTTCCCTTGTCGCAACCGGCGGACGAAGCGAAGTCCGCTGGACGTGGCGTCCGCATGATCGGGTTCCTGGTCGCCTCCATGACGCTGACCGCAGTCACGGTCTGGGCCTGGTCCACCGGATGGTTCCACTGGTTGCTGATCGGGGAATCGGTGGTCGTCGCCGCGCTCTACCCCTTTCTTCGCTCCATCGCCGCGCGCGCTCAATGGACACCCATTGATTAAGCGACGCTGTCACGGCGTCCTCCGTTGACGCTTACCCTTCGCGGCAAAAGCAAATTTCTATCAGTAGTTGGATCTCGAAAGCCAGCTCCCCGTCGCCCGACGCCACCCCGATTTTCCTGTGGCCATTTTCTCCCGGCCGCGCCAATTTTATTAGATGAGGTCCACACCACCCCCCCTCCCCGCCAATCCCGCCGAAAGTCTTCAGGAATTCGTTGTCCGCACCGCCCAGCGCGACCTCGGCCACGGGGTCTTCGAACTGGAATCGCCGCGCTTCCTCGAGGTCAACCTCAACGGCCGGATGAATACCAAGACCGGCTCGATGGCCGCCTACCACGGCGACATCAAGTTCACCCGCGAAGGCATGCTCGACCACGGCGTCGGCAGCCTGCTCAAGCGCGCGCTTTCCGGCGAAGGGATGCGCCTGACCTACGCTGACGGCCGGGGAAAACTCTACCTCGCCGACCAGGGGAAGAAGATCATCATCCTCAGCCTGAAAAACGAGACGCTGGTGGTGAACGGCAACGACGTTCTCGCCTTCGAGCCGAGCCTCCAGCACAAGATCACCATGATGAAAAAGATCGTCGGCATGATGGCCGGCGGTCTGTTCAACGTCCGCTTCGAGGGCAGTGGCCTGCTGGCGATCACCAGCCACTACCAGCCGCTGACCCTGCGCGTGCAGCCCGGCCGGCCGCTGATGACCGATCCGAACGCGACCATCGCGTGGAGCGGCAGTCTCACGCCGGAATTGAAGACCGACGTTTCGCTGCGCACCTTCCTCGGCCGCGGCTCCGGGGAGTCGATGCAGATGTGCTTTCAAGGCGATGGCTTCGTGATCGTGCAGCCGTACGAAGAGGTTTACATGCAGCAAGCGGGCGGCTGAATCCGGCCTTTTCCCTAACAATCAACCCTGCCGCCGGAATTTGCGCCCGAATTCAACGAAAGCGTTGAAGGCAATCGCATTGGTCGTTTTGGTCGGGGTAGCCTAGATTTTAATCTATCGCACGGTGACCTCGGGAAGAGCTTGCAACCGTCCATCCCAAGAGTGACAAGCCTCATCTGGTATTGGTGGCGAACTATGAGCCTTATTATCGACCGCTTGTGCAATTCGGGATGATCCAGCTTGCCATCGTTCCGCGAATGGATGGCGACGATGCGCAGTTCATCAACGTGGCCTTCATCGGTGTCCTCAGCCGAACGCCTACGCCGGAAGAAACCGGAGCCTGACGTCAGTTCCTCGAAGAACAAGCCGCGTTGCTTGCCGATCCGTCGCGGTTGACGCCGGCTACCGTGGGCGAATCGTCAAAACTGCCACCGGCCAAAGCGCCGCGGGCGCGGGCGAAGGAAAACCTGATATTGGTCCTCTTCAATCATAACGACTTCATTAGCATCCGATGATCATGCGATCCACGAACAGCACACGGTGGACGGGCCCCCGGACCCGGCGGTCATTCCTAGCGGATTGCGGCATGGGGATGACCGGAATGGTTCTTGGGACGATGCTGGCCAAGGAAGGGAACGTCCAGGCCGCCGCCGCTGATGCGTTAAGTGGGATTCTGTCCAAGCGGCCGCACTTTGCTCCACGCGCCAAGAGTGTCATCTGGCTGTTCATGCAGGGCGGCACGAGCCAGATGGAGAGTTTCGATCCCAAGCCCGAACTGAACCGTTATGAGGGCAAGACCATCGAGGAAACACCCTACAAAGGGACGCTAGAATCGCCTTATCTCAAGAAGAACCTGCGTGAGTTGGTGGCAGGGTTGCACAAGGTGCATCCGAAAATCTTCCCCATGCAGGTTGGCTATCGAAAGCGCGGACGCAGCGGACTGGAGGTTAGCGACTGGTGGCCGCATGTGGGTGACTGTATCGACGACATTGCGGTGGTACGTTCAATGTGGACCACGGACAACAATCACGGTGCCCAACTGCAATTCCACACCGGCCGCCATGTTCTAGAGGGTCAGTTCCCCACCATCGGTTCCTGGATCCACTACGGCCTCGGGACACTCAATGAGAACCTCCCGCAGTTTGTCGTAATGGGCCGCCCGATCGCGGACTGCTGCGGAGGTGTTGGAGCCCATGGCGGGAACTACCTCGGACCCGAACACCAGGGAGTGCAACTCGAAATCGACCCCAAAAAGCCGTTGCCCTACGCAGGGCCGGGGGCGGACGTCTTCACTGAGGAACAGCAGGCGCAGTTCGCTTTGATGGGTCGACTCAATCGCTTTTCGGCACTTGAATATCCGGAGGACACCGCCCTTGCCGCTCGGATCAAGTCCTACGAACTGGCATTCCGCATGCAGATGGCTGTGCCGGAAGTCGTGGCATTCAACGAGGAATCGGAAAGTACCCGCCGTCTTTACGGCCTCGACCAATCCACCACCCAGTCCTTTGGTCAGCAATGCCTCGCCGCGCGACGCCTCGTGGAACGGGGGGTGCGGTTCATCCAGATCTTCCATGGTGGCAACGGCGGAGCTGGCGAGTGGGATGCCCACGGCGATCTGCGCAATGGTCACAGCAAACTCTGCGGCCAAGTGGATCGGCCCATTGGCGGGTTGCTCAAGGATCTCAAACAGCGCGGGCTGCTCGACGAAACGCTCGTCGTCTGGGGCACCGAGTTCGGCCGCACTCCGGGCGCTCAGGGTACCGATGGCCGGGATCATCATCCCTACGGGTTCTCCGTCTGGCTCGCCGGCGGCGGCATTCGCGGCGGCATCGCCCACGGTGCGACCGACGAACTCGGATTCCACGCCGTGGAAGACCGCCACTACATCACGGATCTCCACGCCACCGTCTTGCACCAACTCGGCCTTAACTCGGAACGCCTCACCATTCCCGGCCGCCAACGGCTCGCCATCGACTTCGGCGAGCCGATCCACGGAATCATTTCTTAATAACTCTCTACCCACGTGAATTGCTCGGCGTGCTGCCGGTCTTTCAGACGCCATAACACGCCGACGAGATCATCGACTATGCGACGCTCGAACGCGAGAACACCTAGCTTTACGATTGCGGCGCGCAGGGCGTCGTCATGGCGATGGTTTCCGAGTTGCTCCGACTGTCGAGTGAGGAACGTGTGGAACTGGCCGAAGCCACGTGCCGATTCGGACGCGCTCGGGGCGCCGTGATTATCAGCGTCGGAGCGGAGTCGTCAAAAGTCTCAGAGCGATTCGCGCGGCAGGCCGAATCCGCAGGGGCAGACGCGGTCATGGCGAAACCGCCCGTGTCCGT
>CAMDGV010000120.1 GCA_945898055.1 Akkermansia muciniphila
CTTCGTCGATTGGACCGTTGGTGTTGGTGCCGTCGGTGTAGTGCCACATAATTATTTTGGGTCTGGGGGTTGCGTTATTCGGATGGAAATTCGTCTGTGCTCATGACCGTTGCCAAAGCGGCCGCACCATGAAGGTGTGAACTATGGGGGAGGTATAGGTGTGAACTATGGGGCAGGCTACCTATTCCTATGGGGGAAGGTGTGAACTATGGGGCAGGCTTTTTTCCTCCCTGTCAAAAAAGCAATTTCCTATCAATTTCGACTTCGAGTGGGGAAGAGCGTATCCACTGAGGAAAGCCAACTTGCTGGGAGGAGATAGCAGGCAATCGGTTTATTAAATCAATTGGACCTGTCACTGTTTCTGCTCGCCGCGGCCACGGTGAAAGCCACCATCAAGCTAGATCCTGCCGACGCTCCGGCCGAAGCCGAAGGCCAGACGCTCTGGCGTTACAAGCTTTTAGATCGCGTCGGTGAAGGCAGGTGCGGCGTGGTCTATGTCGCGGAGTAGACTGAGCTGGAGCGGCGGATCGCCGAGCAAGTGGCGACGTTGGGGCGATTGATTCAGCCGGGTTCCCAAGATTGCCGAGATGGAAACCGCCCGCTTAATCCAACGTTGCCCTCCTAGGTGGCTTTGGGCATGCGCTCCCCCCAAGGGCTATAGCCGTCGGCACTAAATGTTTGGCCACCTTTTTCATCGACGCCACAAGGCAATCGTGGCGGACAGGCAGGAAAACGGGATAGCGATTTGGCAAAAACCAAAAAGAACGTCTTGAGAAGAGGGAAGAAGAGGCCACTCCGTTTCGCAGATAAATAACAATCACAAGTCCGAGATTGACCCCTTTACGCATTATTTCGGCCGAGAGGCGGGAGGATTCCAGTTCTTATGCCAGTTAAGTTCCCAGAGCCGTTCCAGCGAAATCAGGGAAACATGGCCGTCGGCGAAAGCCACGTTAATGGCAGCGGGTAATTTGGCACCGGGCGGCCATTTATTATATCCTGGACCAGGGCCCGCTCCGTGCCGCGCGATGGTGATGGTCGAAATGGCTGCCACAGGGCCTCCCTCCAACAAATCCCGGGCCGGCGGGTCGATTTCCTGGGGCCACACATCCACCCAGTACCCGTCGGAGAAAACTGGAGTTAGCGAGGGACTATGAATGTCTCCTTCATTGATAAAGGCGTTCGCGGTCAGAGGTCGATTACCGCCGGCTTCCCAAAACCCCCCTTTGTACATCCAGCCATTAAACGCATAACTCCCGGTCCAACGCGGCTCTTTGGTCGCCAAATTGATATCGCCGCCCCACACCCACGCCGTCGTGGCGCTGCCAGAAGGCTTTTTCTTGCTGTAAGGTGCCGCTGGGCAGATTCGGACCTTATCCACTTGGGCATAATTAACGACGAGACTTTTCATCCAAAGATCGTTGCCGATTGAATAGGGAATGGTACATCCGTTGTCGTTCACGTACATGAAGTTCGCGAGGACGATCTGCTTCAGGTTGCTCGTGCACTGAATACTCTTGGCTTTGGTTTTAGCGCGTCCCAAAGCCGGCAGAAGCATCCCGGCAAGAATGGCGATGATCGCAATGACCACCAGCAGCTCGA
This sequence comes from Akkermansia muciniphila, assembly GCA_945898055.1. GTDB lineage: Bacteria > Verrucomicrobiota > Verrucomicrobiia > Limisphaerales > UBA9464 > SXXZ01. The sequence continues at coordinate 1,600 of CAMDGV010000120.1, forward strand.
TGAGAGTGAAGGCCCGGGAGTGAATCGGGCTTGGCCTCATCGACTGAACCGCAGCATCGATTTCAAGTGCCTGAGGCAGCGTCATGTGATTTCGTCTTATACGGGGTGAAAAGGGAGATTCCTCTTTTATTATTAACCGTGTTGCCAAGGCAAGCCATTTTTTCCCCTCCCCGTCAAAAAAGCGATTTCCTATCAGTGCGCCGATAAGAAGCGCCAATACCCCTCTTTAATTGTCGTCGACTGTCTGACCGGCAAAAGACGGTGGAAACACTTCAATAGCTACCCAGCCGCACTCGCCGAATCCAACCCAGTCGCTGTCAATCTCAGCAATCAGGACATCGCGCTGCCGGTGGCGTTGGTTTTCAAGACGCCGCCTCCCTCATTCAATGCCGCCAACTCCTCGACAGTCTCGGTACTTCCATCGAAGACGCGGTTGAGGCCTTCGCTTAAGCCGCCAAACTCGCGGGAACCCACCGAGTCGTTGAGGCAGTTGTAAAACACGCCCAGAGACACACCCTCTCAATGGAGAAAACCCCTCTCTCCAAACCTGCCCATAGTTATTTTGATGCGCTAAAGTAAGGTGCTCAATCCGGATTTTACCTCTGCGACGTCCGAACCCAATTCGGTCGGTTCATTTGGCGACCGGGCGCATCCGCTGACCCGTTTGTTTCCACAACCGATCCTTCAACCTTGGGAACAGTTCCAAGGCGTTTTCCCGGAGAATTTGCCGTCCGATGCGCAGCGCGTGTTCCTCCCGCAATTCACCTCGCTCCACTTTCTCCGCTAAAGCCTCGGACAGACATCGACGTGTATATTCCGTCGCCCCGTAAATTCCCTCTGCATGATGCGCATCGGCTCCCCAAAGAATCCGATTTGATCCCATCACTTCCAGCCATTCCTGATAGGCCCGTTTTCCCATCGTGTAGCTGATCGTTGGCAGCCATACGGAGTCGACCCAGACATTTCGATGTCGCGTCGCAATCGCTCCCGTCTCCCCAATCCACGGATATCCCCCGTGAAAGAGAATGAATTTTGTGTCGGGATTGGCCGCGATCATGTCCACCAAGAGCATCGGATTGCTTCCTTGGATGCGCGCGTGCCCCGTGTGGATTTGGAACGGTAATTCTAACTTCGCGCTCAATGCCACGATTTGCCAAAGCACGTAGTCCTGAAAGGCCTTCACATCTTCCGGCACGGATTGCGCCCTAGGACGCCCCCAGGCCTTTGCGGCTTGTTCCTTGCTCACCTTCGAAAACTCCAACGTACGCTCGTACGCCGTCGTGGTCTTTAAACATACCGCCCCCTTGGATTTGCCAAATTCCAAGATCCGCTCAATCTCGGCAACGTAGTCGTCCAACGATTCAATTCGGCGCTGGTTCTTCGACGCGAACATGAATGGCGAATCCTTCGGATTATTGAAGTCCGACGGATGCACTCCCCGAATCAAGGCCGTCACATTCACCACGGGCACCGCGAACGGATATTCTACTTCCATCCCCGATCGATCCCAATAGGGATCCATGAGCATTAACTCGATGTTCGCACGTTCCGTGACGACTTCATAAATCCAGTTCGAATTTTTGTAATGATCAAAGATCCGGGTGTTCAGGGAGCGCGCTTGTTCATCGGTAATGGTGTCGAAATCAACCCCGTAGAGATCGGTGAAGGCCGCCAATTGGTAGCGGTAAAAACTGCTTGCCCGAGCATTGTCGAAATCCTTCTTCGCGACTGGCCACCATTCATCAAAACGCCCTGATTTCGGCCAGGGCGCTAGGGAGTTGTGCCAGATGTAATAGCTACTCCGCCACAGCGTGCTGAGGTTCATCCCAAATCCACGATCCGTCTCCATCCGACCCTGAATCTGATCAAACGGCGGCAAATGGTCATGCGTGTCAATGGCCGGAACCGCCTTCAACGACGCACGGATTCGTTTGAAAGTACTCGTCTTCTTCACATCCAATTCCGCACTAAAAACCGTCCACAACCCCAACCAAAGCCACCCCCATGTCCAAAGGAGTGTTCGTGTTCGACCGATTCCGAGAGATTGATTCTCCGATGCATTCATGGTGGTTGGGTTGGTTGGATGCTCGATCAATGGGCCGGTGCCTAATGGATCTAGCGGGACACTTCCACAAATCCACAGGCCAAATACCAAGGGCTGGTCCACCTTGGTTACTAATATAAATTTGGTTTAAGCTGAGGGCGAAGAGGAAAAATTGGTTCTCCGAGGGGGATTTGAGACGTTACCTCGCTCAGAAATAAAGTGTCAAGGTGCCGGTTGGATGGGTTTTTGTGGTGATCGAACTCTTTATCGGTTGAACCTCACCCCGATCTTTTGAGTGGAATAAAGCTGATAATTCTTGGGGAGAATTTGTCGTCGTCTAACGGTTTTTCGGCTCCTTCTGCAGACAGAGCAAGATGTCCGTCCAAACGTCTTTGAACGGGTCCCCACGCATCCGCCAATAGCGCACTTTGGGATCCCCTTGCCGGTGCGTGGGCCGCGCCTCCCCTTCTCCCCATAACTCAGGTGGGATGGCGAGGAATTGATCTAGGCCGTTTCGATCCGGACCCTCACTGGGTTCCCCGGTGCTCAACGACGCCAAAGCTGCCTGCCGCATCCGTCACATGAGACATGTTAGGCGTCGCTAGGCACACTTTCCAATGAACCTCACCTTCAATTCCTTTCTTGGTAACTTCATCCCCGGGCCTGGCGTTGTGTGGGTCTTTGCCTTGTGGATTCTCACAGCCATCGTGCATATCGGCTTTGCATTGGCCGTCCTCAACGACAGCCAAATGCTTTGGACGCATCTTCGTCGCAAGACGTTCTTTGTTGGCCGCGGTTTGTGGGCTTTGGCTACATTGCTCGGCGGCGTCTTCGTTGCTGCCATTTACTGGTCCATTCATCATTCCACGCTTCGCCCGCAGCAGCCGACTTCGGCATCGCGAGTGGAGCCAGAGTCACCCGCAACTCCCAAATGACCGCAACGCCGAACCATGCGCTGCAGCGAACTGCTCCGCGCGTCGCTGAGCTTGGGGTCGTTAGGCCGCTGCACACACCTCGTGATTCCAGAGCTTGAAAACGCAGTCACAGAGATTGAGCGCACCGTTGAGATATTGCGCCGGAGTTCATGCGATCGCTGGGTGGTGCAGTTGGAGCAGCTTCTTGCTGACGTTCGCAGCCCTGACCGATACGCCCAGAAAGAGGCGCTGTTCCATCTCGGTGAGTTCTGCCATCCGAAGGCGCTCGGCGATGCATTTGTCGCGGCGACCGATTCTCGACACAACCGATTCTCACGCTTGGCAGACACAGCTTGAGAGGCTACACGGTACTTGTGCGCGAGCATTCAACACGCTTAAGAAAGCAACGGCCTAACCATGCGCTGCAGCGTACCCAGCCATCGCGTCGCGGTGGCAATCGAACGTCCTCGTGGGCCGGGTCGCTGAGCTTGGGTCGTTAGGCGGCACTACGCGCATCGAACAAACAACAACAAACAAACCAAATGAAGAAGACATACCTACTGCTCACCCTCACCACCGGACTGCTGGCATCGGGCTGCGTTTCGACGACCTACGAAAAGGCAGTCACCGTCACGAAAGACGCCGACGGAAATATCATCCAGCGCGTCGAGACTGAGCGCGTCGTCCAGCCCAATCAGTCAGGGTGGCCGATGCAGTTCGAGTATCTGAAGGGCGTAGTTCCCGGCGAGAAGAAGCAATAAAGATGACCGTGCCGCCTAACCATGCGCTGCAGCGAACCCGGCCATCGCGCTCTGGTTGCAATCGAACGTCCTCGTGGGCCGGGTCGCTCAGCTTGGGTCGTTAGACGTTGCTCCCCACTTCCCATGCTAAAGGCACACATCGACTCCCATGAGCAGCAGTTACTTGCCACGTCCCGCATCCCTGCCAACTCGGGACATCCGCTGCACAAAGGAACTCCGCGCGAGGCTTTTATCCGTCAGTTTCTCCAAGACCATTTGAGCGAGACTATTGCCTTGGGCACCGGCGAGATTATCGACTGTAACTCCAAGCCCCGCGAACCACGCAACCAAATCGACATCGTTCTTTACCGTCGCAGCTATCCGAAGCTGGATTTCGGTGGCGGCATTAGTGGTTTCCTTGCCGAGTCCGTCGTCGCCACAATCGAAATCAAGTCGGTTCTCGACGTAGGCGCTATGCGGCAGAGCATCCAAACCGCAAAGAACGTCAAGGCGCTCACTCGCAACGTCACCACTGCCTTCACTACCGGCTTTCAGCCGCCTGCAATCCTTAACTACGTCGTCGCCTACGACGGTCCTGCATCGATGCAGACTGTCGCAGGCTGGTTTCCCGTCATTCACGCAGAGTGTGGTATTATACCCCGCAGATGCCTCCGTCGCTTGAGGCGTGGCTTCCGATTGCCAGTCCAACCGTGGACGGCGTTTTTGTTCTTGGCCGCGGCTTTATCCAGTTCGATAACCGCCCAATCGGATTCACCACAGATGAACTACGCAAGGCGCATCCAGACCTCCACTGGGGCATTGCCGACACACCGGATGGCAACCTCCTCTTATTGTTTCTGTTTCTTACGACAGCCGCCAGTGGGGTTTCTGGTTCTTGGCTCGAACCGTTGCCCTACGTCCGCACCTTCAACGTTCCGAACTACTGCGCCGCTCCATGACAATGACCGCAACGGCTAACCATGCGCTGCAGCGAACGGCTACGGCTGCTAAGGCCCGTGCTTCCGCCGCCGCCTTTCCACCCGCCATGCACGGGCCGCGACAGCCTCCGCCGTCGCTGAGCTTGGGGTCGTTAGGCAGCATCACGCACAGTGCATCAGCATCATGCCCGCCATGAGAACATCCCAAAAGAAACACATCGAGTATCACAAAGATGGCAGCGTCTGGGCCAGAGGGCAGACAGCCGATGGCGTTCCCGTTGGATATTGGGAGTGGTTCAGATTGGACGGGACGAAGATGCGCTCAGGCCACTTCGAGCACGGTGAGCAGACTGGCGAGTGGACTACTTACGACAAGAAGGAACAGGTCTATAAAATTACCAAGATG
>CAMDGV010000121.1 GCA_945898055.1 Akkermansia muciniphila
GTTACCGTGCTTTTCCACCCATTTCGCAAGCTCTGGGTGCTCGATCATTCACCAAAGTTAACATGGCCCCCGATTCTCGGCCATTTCACGCTATAATTTGTCTAGTTTTGCTCCGGCAAAAAATCTAGTTTTGAACCGTCGCCGACACGCGAAAAAATGAGCCTTGCATCGCTTCCTGATAACAAGGGACAGCCTGATTGGATTCGTCATCACTGAGGGACAGGTTGGATGTTTACTTATGAATACATCTAGGCTGTCACCTTAAAATTGGACCACCCTGTCACGCAGCAAACTCAGCCTTCGAGAGTCCCGAGCTTTTAAATTCAGCAATCCGTAGTTGGATTTCAGGAAGATCACGACGCTTCCGAGACGGTACCATTGAGTTCTTCCGCGCAGGCTACACCCAAGCAGGACGAATTGGGGACCATGGGTTTGGCGTACGCTTACACCTTATCTGCAGCCTCGCTGTGGACGAAAAGAAACGTTCGACCCAGGCGGCGCGTTGGCACTGGTCGGTGGAAAACTGCAACCACTACAAACGCGACGCCAGCCTCTGGCAGGAAGACCGGCACCACCATCGGAAACCCGCCGCTGCGCTCAATCTGGCGCTCACCCGTAACGTCCTCTTGGCCCTAATCCCTTTCGAGCCCGGCCAACCCTTGACGCACTTCTTCGAACTCTACCATCGCCACCCAAGCCGCGCCCTGCGACTGATCCTGAACTCCCACCCAATCCTATGAGCCTGCCAGTCAAACGCCCTGACAGTTAGGCTGTCCCAAGGTTTTTAAGGTTAGGCTTTGGGGCCCAAGCCACCGCGCTGCCGGAGCATGTCTTCCATAACTTGATCCATCGCGTGCTCTGCTAAAGGCTTGGTAACCTCATCAAGTTGCAAATTCGCCCCACGTAATGCCACTGGGTCCCCTGTTTTCGTTCGAGAATCTTCGCCCGAAAGGATCGTCTCAACAACTTCCATAGCCGCATACAACTGCTTCCTATAATCTGCATCCAGATCGTTATCGTACTCAGCCATCGTCTTGCGGGTCGCGGTTAACGTCTCGCCAGAACGAAGCTTGGCCTCGATCCATTGCCGCGCTTTTAGATCATCAAAGGCATGTTCTACCGATTCTTCGACCATCCGTTGAACATCTTCGTCCGCAACATCGACGGCAGAACTCATGCCTACGATTTTTTGGTGCCCTGTTTTAACATCGCGGGCAAGAGCATGCAGGATGCCGTTGGCGTCGATTTCGAATTGCACTCCGACTCGCGGAACTCCCTTTGGAGCACGTTCAAACTCAAGCAGAAAGTCACCGAGACTCCAGTTGTCTTTGGCTCGCTCGCGTTCGCCTTGGAGAACATGGATCCGCATGTTGGGTTGGTTATCGACGGCGGTGGTGAAGAGTTCACCTGCTTTCGTCGGAATAGTGGTGTTCCGCGGGATAATGACATTCATCAACCCGCCAAATGTTTCAAGACCCAGAGAAAGTGGCGTTACATCGAGGAGTAGTAGGTTTTTGAACCCACCGCTGAGTATCTCCGCTTGGATGGCCGCACCGATGGCGATGGCTTCGTCCGGATTTTGTGAGGTATTCAGTTGAGGCCCAGCCGCTCGGTGGAAGTTATCACCTAGTCGGAGGTCTCCCCGCGTTTCTGAGAATTCTGTGCAACCAAACCATTCCGAAACCATCCGGCGCACAAGAGGCATTCGGGTTTGTCCGCCAACAAGAATAATTTGATTCAGATCTTTGGCTTCCAGCCTGGCATCGGAAAGGGAGCGTAGGCAGTGAGTGCGCGTTTTTTCAATGATTGGGCGAGAGAGATCTTCCAGAACACTTCGCGTGAGGCTTATTTCGAAGCTAAATTCAGTGGTGAGAAAGGGTAGCTGAACCTGGATTTCGCTCTCCGTACTTAGTCGGATCTTCGACTGCTCAGCGACCTCTCGAATACGCGCGATCATTGGCTTACTGGAGGGGTCGGGTCGGGTGAGATCCGGTCCGCCCGCTCGGCTGATCTCTGTCATCAGAAATTCAGTGAGTGCTCGATCTAAGTCGTCGCCCCCCAAACGGGTGTTGCCGCTGGTGGCAAGGACTTGGAACATACCTTTACTCATCTGGAGAATGGAGAGGTCGAAGGTGCCGCCGCCCAAATCATAGACCGCGATGCGCGACTCCTCTTTGAGTTTGTCGAGACCGTAGGCCAAGGCGGCCGCTGTGGGTTCATTCACGATTCGTTCGACTTGGAGTCCGGCGAGTTCGCCCGCTCGAATGGTGGCGTTACGTTGGGCGTCGTTGAAGTAGGCGGGAACTGTAATGACCGCGCGTGAAATAGTTTCGCCAGTGGACTCCTCAGCCTCTTCTTTTAATTTTTTCAGAACTTCCGCGGCGATTTCTTCTGGGCTCCAATCGCGACCGTGAAGAGGTAATCGGACGGGACCAGACCCTTCCGCGCGAACTGCGTAGCTTACATTCAATTCCTCTCGAGCAATGTCGCTTCCACGACGTCCGATGAAGCGTTTTGTGGAATAGAAAGTGTGTTCGGGTTGGGCGGCCCGAACTCGGTTGGCCAGATGCCCAACGACTGGCGCGGCACCGGGCTTTGAAAAATGTACGACTGAAGGAGTGAGGCGTTGTCCGTCGCGATCAGCGATGACATAGGGGATACCACTGTCCACGATTGCGATCAGAGAGTTGGTTGTACCGAGATCGATTCCGACGATTTTGCTCATTGCGTTTAGTGAAACTGTTTTTCGAAGAGGAGAAGCTGGGGTCGTTTATTGACCCAAAACTTCGGGTGGGCTTGGGGGAGGGGGCGTGGAAAAAGGGGGAGGTGGTATTTTTTTCTTCCATGGCATATCGGGAAACTTCTCCGGCATTTTAAACGCCTGAGCCTTGGGCTGAGCCATGCGAAGTTCCGGGTCGGCATCGCTCGCAGTTGGCTGAGTTGGTGCCGTCATATTTTCTTTCCAAGAGGCGATACGGGCCTGAAGTCCGTGTTTTTCGGCGGTTTGTTTGTCGCCAGACTTCATGTAGAAAAGCGAAAGATTGGTATGAACCAATTGTTCGGTTGGCTTAAGTTTTTCCGCCCGATGCCCTTCTTCAATGGCTTCAGCGAAAAGACCTAATCGGTAAAGGCTCATCGCGAGGCCGAGCCGACTATCAAAGTGGTCAGGATCTTCGGCGAGGATCTGGCGAAGTTTAACAATCGCTGTGTCATAGGCGCTGGTCGAATAGTCGAACATAGCGTCATCGAACTGGTCTTGGAGGTCGGACATGGTGTGGCTCTGACAAACGAAGCGTGCGCTGGGAAGCGATTGTCTGCAAGGGAGCGTGATAGGAAGGTTTGGCTTTCGCGCTGAAGACAAGACAGGCTTCGCCGCGCATGAGCTCAAGTTTGGTTGTCCGACTCCTTTCCACCGACTTCGATGGGACGATCCATGATGATTTTTCCGACCCACGGATTCCTGCCGCTTTGCAGGATTGGATCGCCGCCTTCCAAGCTCGCGGCGGCCTATGGGTTATTAACACTGGCAGGGAAATGGCCGGACTCATGGAAGCCCTAGGACGAGGTCGCTTTCGGATTCAGCCCGACTATCTAATTCTCGTAGAAAGGGAGATTTATCGGCGTGACCTTGGGATTTATGCCCCGATCGAGCCTTGGAATTCTCAGTGTGCTCAGGATCACTCTCGTCTTTTCGATGACCTTTCTTCAGATCTATCGCTTTTACTGAGGCGCCTCACCTCAACCTATGACGCCAGTTTTTATGCAGACCCTTATTCCCCCATCTGTGCTATCGCCCAAAGCAATCTGCAAATGGACGCAATTCAAGCGGAATTAGAAGCTTTCTGTGGAGCTGCAACAAGGTTAACCGTGGTGCGTAACGATATCTATGTCCGGTTGAGTCACGTCGGCTATAGCAAGGGAACCGCTCTTTCTGAATTGGGGCGATTGATCGCGATCGGCCCTCACGAACGTGTGGCAGCGGGGGATCATTTGAATGATCTTCCAATGTTGCGACGCGAACATGCCCATCATCTCTTGGCACCTTCCAATGCCTTGTCGATCGTGAAACTCCAAGTGTTAAACCAGGGTGGCTTTGTAGCAACCCGCCCCGCCGGCCTCGGAATTTTAGAGGGGTTGGAGCGACTAGTAACCGCCTGAGCCTAGGGTATTTTCGGTAGGCTTTATCGCCCCCGAAACGCCCCTCGTGCCCTTGATAGACTCACGTCGTCGATATTCATCGAGCATCGCAGCGGTAGCCGTAGCTCCACATCGGGTGGCGCCCAAGGCAAAGACGCGGATAAGTCCATCGAGATCCCGAACGCCTCCGGCGGCTTTTACTTGAACACGGTCGGACACACTGGCTCGCATGAGGATGAGGTCGTGTTCGGTTGCACCTTGATAGGTGTAGGAGCCATTCTTTTGTTTAACGAACCCGAAACCGGAGGAAGTTTTGACCCAATCGCAACCGGCGCGTTCACTCAGTTCACAGAGCTTTTTCTTTAAGGTATCCGCATCTAGACCTGCACCGCCTTCGGTTAGGTAATCCGTTTCCAAGATGACCTTGACCTGGGCGCGGTGAGAATGAGCTTCCCGACAAACAGCCCGAATATCCGCCTCGACATAGTCCCATTGGCCACCGAGAGCTTTGCCGATGTTGATGACCATATCGATTTCCACTGCACCGTCGTTGCAGGCCAGTTCAGTTTCGTAGCGTTTCGATTCGATTGTCGCATTTCCGTGAGGAAATCCGATGACAGCACCTACCTTCACCCCAGTTCCGCGCAGGAGATTGACCGCCATTTTGACGGCGTAGGGTTTGATGCAGACCGAGGCGACTCCATAGAGTGCGGCGATGCGGCAACCCTCAGCCAAGTCTTGATCGGTGAGAGTTGGATGAAGGAGGGAGTGATCGATCATCGCCGCGAGCTGTTGATAAGTCGGGTTCATTGAGAAGAGGAGTCAGTTGAAAGATGGGTTCTTGGCGGGCTTGAGTGTTTTCTCAAAAGGACTGAGGAGCAGTGTGGAGGACATTATTGAAGAAACGAATCTAGGGTGAAGATTTTTAGACCAACGAAGGAGTCGGCAAAGGATAAATTTTGCCTAGCTGAGGCAAAAAAGGACGGCAAAAAGTGATGGTATGTGATAAAAAAGAGGCTAAAACCCTTAATAACTGGAGGAAAATAGGCTGGCATGCCTGTTGCTTTATCTTTTACAACAAGATGACCGCTGTGGCTGAAAAAATTGAAATGAGCACCGTGACTTTACGGTTGCCCTTGGGCCTTTTGGGATTTGAAAGCACCAAGTCCTATTGGATTCTTTCCAATCCAGAAGACGCCCCCTTCGCTTGGCTCCAGGTGCCCGATCAAGTGGATCTGGCCTTTCTGGTGGTCCCAGCGTTTTCGGTTTTGCACGACTACGCCCCGAATCTATCGGATCTCGATGTCGAATTTCTAGGGCTGGAAAGCCCTGAAGAGGCCTTGATCTACACGATTGTGACACTACGTGCCGACGGAACATCGACGGTTAATCTCAAAGGACCCATTGTCATCAACCGTCAAACCATGATTGGTAAGCAAGTTGTTCTTGCCAATTCACCGTACGTTATTCAGCACCCACTCGGTTCGAATTGAAACAATCCGGAACCACGGAAGGTATCCTATGCTTATTTTATCTAGAAAAATTGGTGAAAGTATCGTCATTGACGGACGCATTATTGTCAAAATTGTCCGACTTGAAGGCGACACAGTGAAGGTTGGTATCGAGGCACCCTTAGACATCCCGGTGCATCGACAAGAAGTCTACGACGAAATCCAGAAGTCAAATCGAGAAGCTCTAACGACCCAGAGGCCAAAATCCTTACCGAAGTTACCTTCAGGCTTAAAAAAAGTTTCTTAAAACAAAAATTCACCTCAGAAAATATATCCAATAACTCAGTTAAAAAATAAAAAATTATGGTTATTAATTCAAATATCGCAGCCCAGTCCTCCGCTAACGCCCTCGGTGCCAATCAAGTCGCTTTATCGCGATCTTTGGCACGGTTAAGTTCCGGATCGAAGATTGTGAATCCCTCAGATGACGCCGGCGGATTGGCGGTCAGCCTCCAATTGGATGCCAAAGCGCAGCGCACCGATGCGGCAAAGTCGAATATTGCCAACGCCATTAGTTTTACCCAGGCCCAGGATGGTTATCTGAAGAAGGTGGGCAAAGCGCTCGATCGGATGGGTGAACTCGCCATGCTTGCTCAAGACGTGACGAAATCAACCGATGATCGCACGGCGTATAATGCCGAATTTCAGAAATTAGGTGCTTTTATTACCACTACGGCCACCAAGGATTTTAACGGAACATCCCTCTTCTCGGCAACAGCCTTGGCGATCAACACCGACGAAACGGGTGGAACCTTTTCGATGGCGGGAATGAATTTGGGGGCGACTGCTTTCAGT
>CAMDGV010000122.1 GCA_945898055.1 Akkermansia muciniphila
ATCAGATTTGAGAGAATTTCACGCCAGAACTCCACCAAACTAGGGCCCTGAGTGAATGAGAGGAGGGATTGATATCCGAGGCTTTGAATTCTCGCCGTTGGATGACCCTGTCGCTTGCCATGCACCCAACCTATCGGATCGGTTGTGAATTGAGGTCAGAAGAACACGTCTGTTCTTTCACAAAAACTTTGCACAGGCTACCTACGGACTTACTCCCTTTTAATTGAGCAACTCATTCAGATTGATATTAACTTCACGCCCGACCTCTCAATCACTTTCTAACGGCATAAAGGCGGGTGCCCGTTCCCACGTACAAAACCCCATTGGCCGCCGTCGCCGTCGCACTGATAGGCGAACCAAGTTGTACCATTCCTAACACCTTTTTCTGTCGATCTAATGCAAAGGTCCAAAACCCTCCGCGCCGGGTCCCGATATAGACTTTTCCGTCGGCCACTAAAGCCGACGCCCAAATCTCTCCATCCAGTTCGTGACTCCACAATCCAGCCCCAGTCGCAGCATCCACACAATGGATTGTACGCATGGAATCAGCCGCAAAAACTAAACCGTTGGCGACCGCCGGTGTACTCATCGTGTGACGACCTAAGGCATAGGTCCAAAGGAGATTTGTCCGGGTCCGATCCCCGCTGCCACGTGTATCAATGCACTTTATCCACGCGTCGTTCTTGCCCCAAAACCAGTCGCCACCGCCCGCCACATAAATCCTGCCGCCCGTCACCACCGGCATACCATAAATATTACTCGGCCCCTCTCGGCGATTATTTAAATAACTGCCCACTGAACTCTTAGGGCCCTCCGGATCACAGTCAAAGCGCCAAGGGTTTTCTAAGAGGCTCACTCCGCTTCCTGCCCCTTTATAAGGCTCAAATCCATAGAGAACTCCATCACCTCCCGCAAACAGGACGGTCGATCGCCCTCCAACTCGTCCGAGAGAAGGCGAGGACCAAGTACAATGAAAAATTCGGGGCCCAATTTTTAATCCATCGTGCGCCACCCAACGCCCAGTGCGCTTGTCGAGCACTACCAGACTCGGCGCTTCCGGGCGACGTATTAACCGATGGGTGCTATCCACCCCGTTGCCCGTGTTTAAATACAAATAGTCCCCCTGAATCAGCACCGAACTATGGGCGGCATCGTGGGACCAAATTTGGCACTCACGCGTCAGATCGAAAGACCACAAAATATCGGCATCCAACGCTCCCAACGAAAGGACTTCTCCTACCGGAATTCCGTTGGTGTTCTTCGGTGTATAATAAGCTGATTCACCGGTCTCGCCTTGATTACCATTCACTAATCCTCGCACATCCAGACACAAAACAACGCCTCGATTATCGACTAAATAGGCTCGGTTACCCTCCACAGTCACCGGTGAACTAATCCCGATCTTGGGCCAATCATGATAAATATCCTGCTCCCGCTTGGGGACCACAAGCTGCCACTCCAGTTCGCCTGTTTTCTCAGAAAGACAAAGCAGAACACCTCGATCACCCGTCCGCCGCGGATCGCGGGATAGTTCATTATTGGTGCCTATATAAACACGCCCGTCGGCAATAACTGGGGTCGAATGGGACTCGGTACCCGATGCTCCCAAAGCCACCGACCAGCGTATGCCAGCTTGATTCGTCGGGTTAAAGGTCGCCGAAAGTCCTCGCTCCGGTGAGGTCATGTTCCTCGACCAAGCATCCCCAAACTGCGGACGGTCAGCACCTCGTAGCATCCATGGGAGGACAAGAAACAACAGGGGCAGAGAGCGGTATATCGAGGTCATTAGTAAGATTAAAAAAGCAGCCTTGAAATTAAATCGCGAAATTCCTCACGACTCCATTTCTCAGCGGACTTCCATCAATGGTTAAAAATAAATTCAGGGGAATTGAAAAGTGCCCAGAGAAGGTCCTCGGTGGCGGTCTGCCGCGTCGCACCCGCCGCGCTGTAAACCGCACTAGCTCGAACCTGCTCAGTTTCGGTGGGTGGACGATTCAATGCGGCCAAATACACTTCTTCAATCAAAGTGACTGGAGGACGGTCACTCTTGGCAATCTGTCGCACCCAACCCTCTGCGTGCGCGAGTTTACCTTGAATTTGAGTTGAATTCATCAGGTGTAACGACTGAACCACACTCAATTGCAGTTCACGCTCGCAGGGACAATCACTACTAGAATTCGGACGTCCAAACGCATCAAGAAAATGCGATTGAATTTTGTAACTCCAAGCTTGGTTGGCGCTCCCTCCCGTCGGGACAGCCTCAAAGGTATCCACCACACCGGTGACCCCGCTCACCGCATCGGCTAAAACCTCGGCCGGAAGTCGACGCCGGTAGGAACGAGAAAAATTCCTTGTATCAGCGACGTTCGAAGCATTCGCTGTCGAGCTAAGCTGATAAAGTCGTGAACCCAAAATAGTTCGGATAAGGTGTTTTAGATCATAATGACTCGACTCGAAATCGTTGGCCAACGCATCGAGTAACTCTGGATTGACCCCAGGATTTGTGACCCGGAAATCATCCACGGGATGGACCAATCCACGTCCAAAAAAATGAGCCCAAACTCGGTTCACAGCGGCCCGCGCAAAGAATGGGTTTTTTGGTGCCGTCAGCCAATCGGCCAAGGCTACCCGAGGATCTTGGCTGCCCGCAACAAGCTCCGGACCATCCGGTGGACGCGGAGCCACAATCTGACCGGTCACCGGATGCTTTACGTTACCACCTGGGGTAAAATAAAAGGTCTCCATCCCCGCAGAAATAGGCGGAGAAAGCCCTGCACCTTTTTGCTTTAAGGGTCCAAAATAGGCGGCAAACCGGTAGAAGTCATCCTGACTCCATTTCTCGTTTGGATGATGATGACATTTCGCGCATTCCAACCGAGTTCCTAGGAAAAGCTGGCTAAACATCGTGGTCAGTTCCACCGGTTCTCGGCGATCTCGATAGATGACCGCGGGACCATCACGATGATTCCCCCCTTCAGCTAACAGAATTGAACGAACAAAGGAGTCATACGGCACATTATTTCGAAACTGTTCCCTCAACCAATGGTCCAATAGGTAAACACTTTTTACCCCCACACGATCCGGATTGGGTCGGAGTAAATCAGCCCACCGATTCGCCCAATGATCCGCATAAGCCGAATTTCCTAAGGTTCGATCAATCCACTGGGCGCGTTTGTTGGGGTCTGTATTCGCCAAAAACTCACGCACTTCCAGAGCCGTAGGTAACTGCCCTACTGCATCGAGTTTCGATCGACGTAGAAACTCCGTGTCCGTGCAAAGTTCTGAGGGCAGTATCCCGAGTTCCTGAAAACGCGTATAGGCTAACTTATCGATAAAATTATGAGTCGGCAGTACCGCATAACTCTCGGTAGGGAATCGTGTCTCGGCTGGGACCACAATCCGTGAATCTCCCACAAATCCCATATACCGGGCTACCACCGCTCCTTGACCCGTTAATTGCCCCACTTGAATCCGCGCTTGGCTATCTACCGCAGCTATCTCCCGTTCGTTAGAATCAAACGCAGCCAAGCGGGTCACATCCCGTTGGCTCCCGTCCGAATACCGCGCCACGACTAACAACTTTTGGACCGCTCCTTTACGGTACCGCCGTTGCGCCGGCGAAACCGTAATTCCCAGCAAGATCGGCTCATTTGTCAGCGCAAAGGGCATTCCTTGCCGAATCCAATCCGACAGCACTCGGTGAGTTTCAGATCCCTCCTTAAATCGCTGCCCACCCTCATGCGCCACTCGGCCTAGGGGCTTTCGTAAAAGTAGACTTGAATCGGGCGCCGCTGGAAACACCCGGCGCCCTCGGGCCTCCTTGACGATCTCCCCGTAATCGGCCACTGGATCATAGGAAAACACCGAGAGTTTAAATCCATTTTGCCCCTCAGGTTTGGCATGGCAACTTCCAGCAGAGCAACCGGCTTGGCTTAAAACAGGGAGGATGTCTCGGACAAATCCCGATGGATTAGATACCAACTCCCCCTCTCCGGACACCTCCACAGAAATGACCACCTCGTGCCGACCTAAACGCACCGTTAAAAGGCTTTTCCCTGAACGGACCGCCACAATCTCTCCTTGTTCACCCAAGCGAATCGGGGCACCCCGTTCGACTCGGAATACAGCCGTGTCCGTGACATCAACCTCAAACCCATCTGATGTCTGAGCGGTTATTAAAACTCCCTGTCTTGTTGCGCCTTGGGATAAAGATAAACGCGCCGGTTCTGCTGATAATTTAACCACTGTTGATACCTTAAAAGTGGCTGGACGAGCTCGCTCCCTCTGAAGGGGAATTGCGTCTACTTTTGCTCCTGCCTTTGGCGACTTACCGCGGATTGAACCCAGACCCTGAGTCGCCACCACCGCGGCCTTCGGTGATGAGTCAACCAGCGTCGCAATCAACTTACTTTCCCCGTCCCAGATCCTCACCGAGCCATCATAAAATCCAGCACAAACCCGACCGCCATCCGCCGAAACAGCCAGACAATAAGCCGCCTCGCCCCCTTCGGCTAAACGTCGCTCGTCTGCCGTTCCCGAACTTTGTTCCCCGCTATGGGACTTCAATTGGGAATATTGGAAAACCTCTCCGCCTTCGTTTGCCGAATAGAGGCGTAATCCCGCTCCCGGCCAAGCCACTGCAGACACGCTCGTCGCAGGACTTCCCAATTGAGCTATTTTCTCGCGGGTAACCACATTCCAAACCTTCAATTGTCGATCCGCACCGCCGCTAAGAACTTGGGTCGCGTTGGTATTAAACACCGCCGACAAGACTTGCGCCGTGTGACCTTCTAACACCGCAATGGTCTGTCCTGTTGCCACCTCCCAGACCTTGACCAACTGATCGCCTCCGGCAGTCAATAGTCGAGTCCCATCGCGGCTGTATTCTAGGTCAAACACGGTATCCGAATGAACTCGCCAAGAGGCTGTCACCCGTCGTCCTGCCACTTCGATAAACCTCACCTGCCCTCCGCGTCCCTCGCCTCCATCGGCCAAAGCTAATACTCCCCCACCAGGAGCAAACTCCAGTGCAGTGATGCGCCCCGAGAGTCCGTTGGTCATTGTACCCTCTCGTCGAAGGGTTTCTCCATCCCAAAAGACAACGGAGCGAAAGCTACCGGAAGCGATCATCCGCCCTTCCAGACTCCACGCCAAAGATTGAATCGCATCCTCTTGAGCGGTCACTTGGGCTAGAATTGGAAAGGTGGGCTTCGAAAGATCATGTAAAATCAAAGTCCCGCCACGACCCACTGCCAAACGCGTTCCATCAGGCGACAGAGCCACGGCTAATACTGGGCCATAGGAGGGAGGGAGCGCCTCCAACCGAACAGCTTCCAGCTTCACCGCATCTTCCTCCAATGCAGAAGCCTCCCAAGGGACTCCCGCACGAATCCAATGCCGCACCGCGCGGATTTGCGGGGGGGCCAGTTGCTTCTTCGGGGGCATATGGGGATCAGCACCGGACTCCAGAAGTCTAAGAAGCCGACTTGACTCGGGTTTGCCTGCCACCACGACGACTCCTTCATCGCCTCCTTTTAATAAGAGGTCCCGTGTTTTAAAACTAAACCCGCCCTTCTGCTTTTCGCCATGACAGGAGAAACATTCCGCCCGCAGAATTCCGAGCGCTTCGCGGGCTTTGGAATCGGCGATCGGCGCAGAAGACAGCGCGATGGCCGTGAAGCAAAGCAGTAACGTTCGGCCGAATTTCGATTGAAAAAACGCTGTCACAGGGTTGAAATCTAATTTAAGCAAGATAACCCGTTATTTTGCAACAATACAGAAGCAATAACACTGGGTTCACCCCAAGGCGGATTCATCTGCATTTGGGTAGGTGGACGAATCGGCCGGGTTTCCGGTCGATTGCAGCATCTGAGGTTCGGCGGCCTGCCGGTTGAGCTTGGTGAAGCCCTTTCCCGGCGTCTGACACGCTCCTCTCTGCGGGTTCTACGGGTTATCTGAACCGTCTCTTGTCTCGCCGGAGGAAGTTGGGCGGGGAGAATCCAATTTCAAGAACTGACACCTTTACCAAGATCTAATTTACAGCCCCTCGGGTGGTCCCGCGGCG
>CAMDGV010000123.1 GCA_945898055.1 Akkermansia muciniphila
GCGACCAGCCCTGGAAACAAGTCGCTACTTTCATCGTCTGGCATTCCCCACAATAAGTCTGCCTACGAAAAAAATCGCTCAAAATTCAGGGATTTGAACTCGCACCTGATTCCTAGGCTTTACCCCCATTCTTCTGAGGTCTGAACTTAATCCGGCGGTCTTATTCACCCCGGTTCGCCGCTCCGGGAGTAGGAACCGAACCCAAGAACAGCGTTCGCGCCACGCGGAGACAAGCTTGATAACGCCCTAGATTCGGGCGGTCGCCGTCGAGTTTTCGGGGCAAGGAACCGAGGCCATCCACGTCGCGTTCAATCACCGTCTCCCATCCGCCCGGCAAATAACTCGTGAGTTGCGACACGATGCCAGGATCATCAAGCGAGATGCTGGCGGGCAGGATCAACGGCCCCTTGTCGTTGTCGGCCCAGAGCCGGTGAATCACCGCAGCCATCAAGCGGAGGACACCACGCGTCCGCTGGAACTTCACCAGACCAGACCAATCCTGATAAAGGCGGGCGAAGACTTCAGGATGGATGGGGTACGCGGCCTTGAGTTTTCGCTCGAAGTCAGCCTCGCGGCATTCCGCTGGGAACTCCTGGTGATGCTGCCGATACAAATCGCAGAAAGCTTTGGCGGTGTTATCCCGCGCGGTGAAGAGCGTGTTGTCGGTGATTGGCTGAAATAAACGCCGCCGGACAATCTCAAAACTCTCGTCGGCATTCGCCGGACGCCAGGCAGTAGCCACGCGGCTCACGACATTCCGCAATGCCGCCAAAGCTGCTCGACCTCTCACGCCACCGACTTCTTCATCGTGTGCGTCGTTGGTAGGCGACACGCCTCCGCCGCCGTCGGTCGAGGCGGGCAAACTGACCACGAGCATGGCTTGAGGAGCGGCTTTCACTTCTTCGGTGAGGGTCTGAGCGAAAGTGAACTGCGTCTCGAAATCGCCGCCGGGTAAATCCTTATCATCGTGCAACTGCTGCGCGTAGGCGACCCACTCATCCACGAGAATCAGGCAAGGCGAGAACTTCCGCAGAAGCTTGCCCAAGGCGTCGCCAGGATTCGTCGCCGTTTCGTCCGCTTCCTTCAGCAAGGCGTAACCCTCCTTGCCTCCAAGTTGCCAAGCGAGTTCACCCCACAAAGTGCGCACGATTGTGCCGTCATCCTTTTTGTCGGGTTGTCCCGGTTTGATCTTGTTGCCAACGAGCACCACGCGTTTCACGCCCGTCGTCAGTGCCTGCTTCGCTTCCTGCATCACGGGTTCAAGACCAGCCAACTCCGTCACCTGTCGTCCTGAAAACAGGTGATAGAGGGCCAGCATCGAGTGCGTTTTGCCGCCGCCAAAGTTGGTTTGCAACTCCACCACCGGATCACTGCCATCCCCCGCCAGCCGTCGCACCGCTCGCACGAGCAGGTCTTTCAACCCGACCGTTAGGAACGTCCGCCGGTAGAACTCCTGCGGATCACGGTATTCCTCGGAACCGCGTCCTTGGTAAACTTCCCACAGGTCCGCCGCGAACTCGGCCAACTGATAGCGTCCCGATGCGACATCAGGATGCGGGGTCACGACTTCCCGCCAAGGCTTGAGACCCGCCAGCGGCGCGTCGAGGCCGAGCGTCGTCTGGCTCTTGCGGCGCTCGTGGCGAGCCTGTTCGTCAAACTTCAATCGGAGCAGCTCAGCGGATTGCTTGGTCAGTTCATCGGCCTGTTCGCGCGCTCCGACGGCATTGAGCAATCGTTGCATCGAATCAAGCGCACGGTAGGCGTCGTCCGTGGTGAACGTCTTCTGGTGCGCCCACTTGTTTCGGACCTCGATCAACTCGCTGGTTAGGCTGCGCTCGGCCCGTCCCAGCGTCTTGGCGAAGACGTCGTTCCAGCATTCCCAAAGCACCTTCAACACGGACCCAGCGTCCCACTCAGGCGCGACTTCGGATCCACCTACCTGCATTCCTGCTCCGGTGACTTGTTTTACCGTCGCCCATCATTTGGCTCCGTGCGCTGATTTAAGTTCGCGCTCCACGAAAGACGGGAGTCCCGCCTTCAGCGTTTCGAGAGCTTCACCGATGCGCTCATGGTTGCTTTGTGCCATAGATTAGTGCTGGTTGAATTCGCTCTCCCACTCCCGCAAGAGATTTATGATCTGTTCAAAACTTGGCGGTTTCCCGAAGAACATTTGCTGCATGTTCGCGTAATCGTCCCGCAACGCCTTCAATCGGTGTTCCGGTGGCACGATTCGCAGTTGTCCTTTTGCGGCCTCGCCATACTTGGCCCAAGAGGATTTGAAGAACAGGGTCTTGTGTTCCGCAACTCGAGCCAGCAACTCCAGCTTTGCCGTGGCTGACTTTGCAACGCCCTTGCGAATCAGTTCGTGGAAATCGCAGTAGTGCCGTGAGAACCGTTCCGGCATCGCCTTGTCGGTCGGTCGGTGAAACTCCGCGTGCAGGATGGTTGCCTTTTCCCAAAAAGTCCGCTCCGCCGACAAGACTTTAACCGGGCAACTTCCTGCTTTGAATCCCTGCGGAAACTGCTCGGCCACATACGGAGTGACCGACTTCGCCTCGTGCGGCCAATGGTCCGCGCGCGCACCCATTTCGATTTTCACCACCCGCCGGATATAACCTACTGCGTCCGGCGCGAAACTCGATGGATACTCGAACAGTAGCGTCTGCTTGTCGGCGTCTTCCTCGTCCGTCCGAAGGGACCACTCCTCTTTCGACTGCACCTTGGATTTGATGGCCAAAGTCAGCGCAGGTTGAAGTTCGGAAGCGATTTTTTGCTGGCACGCGGTTTTAAGAGCCTCGATTCGTCGTTGCCTCTCCTTGTTGCTTCCGCCCGCCTCTGGTTCGTTCGGCCCGCCGAAACCGAGAAAACCCCGGTCAATGGATATGTCGATGTCTTCGGAAAATCTCTCAATGATCTTGAAGACCTTCGACAGCGACGTGCCGCCTTTGAAAATCAAATGTTCGCCCATCTGCGGGAGCCGGAACAATTCCTGCAAAGTCCAGCAAACCCAGAAGTCCTTTTCGACGATAACAGCCTGAATGCCGGTCTGCTGCGCTGTTTGCTCGAATAGTTCGATGCGCTGCCGCTGCGAGAGTTGAAGAACGGTATCCATGATCTATGGGCGAATAATCTCCTGGGCAATAGGGCGCATCCAAGCCACGAGTTCGAGAGTGAGGGATGCCAAACTCTTCTTGGTGTCCAGGTCCAAGGTTTTCCTGAGTTTGTCCACATGCTTCGGCATGTCTGCACTGCCCTTCAGATAACGGAGAGCCTGAATCACCAATCCTGCCCGCTGGCCAACGCCCAGCAGATTGCGCGGCGCGGCGCGGCGAAATACCAGCGTCAGCTTTCCCAGCGAGACCTTTCGTGGCACGCCATCCGTCAAAATAATGATCTTGGCTGGAACCTGCTCCGATAGCCCGAGCGCGTTCGCGGCGTAAGCCCCTGTGAACTGCCACTGTGCATGGCTGCCGTCCATTAACGCCTGCACCGTCGCCATTATGTTCGGCGCGGTTTGCCCTGTGATGGGATGGGCACGCGGGAGATCGTAAAGCCCACGCCGAATCCGCCGAATCTTCCCCGCCTTCACCAACCGATGCAGAGCCACTCCGACCGCCGAACGTCCGCTCAGGTCCAGAAATTGCCTCGGTGAAAACACGCGACCACTTCCGCTGCTGCGGATGCGGGCAAGAATGCTCTTATCAATGGTTTTCACGGCAATATCTCGATGGCAACTGTAACAAACACTGCACAGTTTTTGTTACAGGAATCCAAGCCTCTCCACAAGCCCATTCTGTCAACGCCATTGCCGGGAATTTGTCCACGTTTCTCCGGGATGCGGCTCATCCCGAACCCTTCAGTTTCCAGTGCTCTCGGAAAAGTTCCTCCATCCGGATGTTCGCATAGAACAGGGTGGCGGAAACGGTCAAAGCTCCGCTCACGGATGTCAGCAGCACTGCGGATTGATGCGACGCAGGGGTTTTCCAATCGAACAGCATCGTAAAAAGACCCGCGACGGCGAAAGCCACGCCGTAGAGCAACCCGACCGAAATGGCGCACTTCACATCCCAATATCGAGACCACCCTTGCAACACCGTTCGCTTGTCCGCATCGGGAAGCAGGATGCTCCTCGCCACTTTCAAGTCGTAGGCGACCAGCCCGGCTGGGAGCAGCCATGCATACTTCAACAGGTCTGATTGCTGGCCGATACGTTCGCTCAACCAAAGAAATCCGCTCGGGAACGCCACGCTCAAAGCCAGTCCTGCGACTGCCACCAGAAACTCCGGCGCGATGAACACCGAACGAAGAATGGTCGGAATGCCCTTCATCAATGCTCCATGTGCCGTTCCTCGGAAATTCCCTGGAACAACTTCACCGCAGCCGTGGCCAATGCCACCGGGTCAGGCTCCTTGGCGTGGAGAAAACTTTTATGTGTATCCGACGTGCGGATGATCACTTCCTCTCCATTCTGCTCGCCGATCACCTTGCCGTGCCCGTAGCCATCCGCCGCCATCAGCATGGCCGCGTCGGTGATGTCCACTTGCCCGACGTTGGTCGGCTGCTTTGCCGCCGTCATCGCATCCGGCGGGCCAGCCAAAAGCTCACGCATCAGCTCCCGCAACGCCGTCTTGATTCCTTCTCCGTCCGTTTTCTTTTCCCTTACGGAAACCTCCTCCGCGTTGCGATGGACGATGTAGTCCTTCAAAGATCCCCAGAGATGGCCAAACAGCGGGTTGGGTGGATACACCTTGGCGCTCATCTCGGTGATTCGATCCAGATGGTCCAACTTTTCAACGAACACCCGGTAATCCGCCACTGGCTCAACCGCGCAATCGACGAAAAAGTTTTGGTAAGCCGCTTCGATCAGTGAGCAGAAGCGTTTTGGAAATAAATCTTCCTGAATGCCATTCCACACATGGAGAAATGCGATCCCGGAAAAGTCCGGCAGATACACAAACGGGGAACTTGCCATCAGAAGATTCGGAGCCAGCGCATCGAGCTGAGACTTCAGGGCTGGATCAACAATCGTGACGTGGCCCTCGGCGGAATACTTGGCCAGTTTGCCGAAAATGAATTTCGGGTTGCTCTCTCGTCCATCCACCGCATCCGTGATCGCCCACTGAAATTTTCCGATGTGCAGAACGGGCGCACCCCGAATCGCTTGAGCCAGTTTGTCTTGGGTCAGGCTACCGAGCTTGATGACTCTCGACAGGTAGTATCTTCCTCGTTGCGTTGGCATAAGTTGCTCGGCTGTTCGCTAAATGAGTTCCCCTTGGCTCGGTCCAGCAGTCTTCTGCTCGTCGGCCAAACGTTTCAAATCGGGCCACGCCAGCACGAGCGCGTTGTAGCCGATGGCGTCTTGCGCCCACTTGCGGCGTTCACAGACGGTGTAAAGGCGATAACTCAAGTCTCGGGCGATTTCAGCAACTGCACCCAGTTTCTTCAGCAGTCCGGCGGCAGCTTGCTCGCCGCTGTCGAGGGAGCGGATGAGATGATGAGTCGCTTCCCAAACGGTCAGTCGCTCGGTTATGTAAAGAAATTTGTGTAAATGTTTTTTCTGTTTGGTTTTTGTTTTCTGTTTTGATGATTTCTGGGGCGCTCGATAGCGAGCTAAAACGAGCAGGGGGGCGGCCTGTGAGCCGACAGCTCGCGCCCCTCTGCGGTCGAACTATTGTGGCTTTCCGCGGACATGGGAGGCTCAATTGGGTCGAGGCATCCGGTCCCCAAATTCAATGGCGAAGCGGTTCAGTGCTGCGCTCCAGTTGGGAATCGGCATCGTCCACTTTTTACTGATCCGATCCAAGGCCATGTAGTAGAGCTTGAAGATCGATTCCTCATGGGGAAACACCCGGTGCATCCCGATGTTGTTGGCAAAGTTCAGTTCCAAAGGTGGGAATAATCGTCATTTTTCACCAGCACGGTCAACCGGAGCAAGGAAGTGAGGCCGTCGCGGGTCCAAAATTGTCCACAGCCTCGAAGTCTGCCTTGAAGCTG
>CAMDGV010000124.1 GCA_945898055.1 Akkermansia muciniphila
GAATCGCAAGCGCTGAGGTTCAGATCGCAGCGGCGGCCAGTTCACTGAGGTCGATGACGACCGAAAGGACGCCTGATCGGAAGGCGTCCTGAAGGACTCGCTCCATCAGTTTCTTTGGGTTTTTGTTTCCAACGAGATCCAGAGACTCGGACAACCGCTGTTGCAGTTTGCGCAGGGGGCGTAGATACGGGGCGGCGGACAGGAAATGTCGGAGCGGTGTGTGGGTCGCAAGAATGCTGCGAATGCGATCCGCGTTCCCCGGTAGAGATGGGGCGGTGGCAACGGAAGTATGGTTTTTTCGGAGCACGGACGTCACATTTCCTCCGTCAGCCGAGTTAAACGTTCGAACGACTTCAAACCCGGCCCGGCGACCCATGGCATCCAGCGTGGCAGCGTTGAAGTTGTAGAGGTGGGCCCGATGGAATCGATGACTGGGTGCCTGACAAACTGCCTCCACATTCGGGACTTCGATCCACAATAGTCCGCCGGTGCGGAGCCATCCCTGGATGAGTCGCATCGCGTGCAAAGGACTGTCCAAATGCTCCAACACATGGAAGAGCGTCACGGCCGAAAGGGAGCCCGGTTCGACGGAAGCCTCCTGCCAACTACCTGAGGTCACCGGAACTTGCAGACGCTCTCGAGCGAACCGTGCATAGCCGGCGTTGGGCTCGATGCCGCTTGCCGGGAATCCTAACTGACGAAGCACATACACAACCTCCCCACCTCCAGCGCCCAGATCGAGAACCGGTTCTCCACGGGTCAAGTCGCCCCGAAGCTGGCGGCATCGATCCACGGCGACGCGGGCTGCCCGCAAGGTGTGACGGAGTTTGGGTTCCAAGGCTCCCTTGTAGTCCCGCCGGTACTCTTCCCGGTAGTAGGCTGCCAAGGCATCGGCGCTGGCTCGCGGATCATTCCAAACTAGTCCGCATTGGGGGCACATAACCACTTGCAGGGGAGATGCGTCACGGTCGTGAGTTGCAACGATTTCCACGTGGTGGTTTCCACACAGTTCACAAGGAACTGTGGCGATCAGCTGGACTGGGATCATCGGTTAAAGATCCTAACTTTAACTCAATTAAATTGATAGGAATTGATAGGAATTGCTTTTTGACGTGGAGGTAGTGACACGACCGGAAACGCAAAGTTGCGAACCCTGATCCGCGCAACCCGGCGCAATAGTTGAACTCGCCAAACCTGCTAAATCGTGCCCTTCATCACCCTTTAAAAAGTAAATATTTTCGAGGTTTTTAGCACGATCTCGAAATTGAAGACGGATTCGATCGGCCATGCGCTCGACTTGGTGGATTTACGGGCCAACGGATTCACCACGGCGACGGCGGATGGCTTGTCCGGACGGTCTTCAGCTTCACCGACAACACGGGGCTGTCCCTTGATGTCTCGGCGCTGCCCGACTGGGACAGCTTCACCTTCGTGGCCCTGTTCGAGTTCGACCAGCCCATCGCATACAGGCGCATCCTTCAGACCAAGAATTTCACCGACGACCACGGTCTCTATTGGAACACCTCGCGCCTCGAGTTCTATCCGGGGGGCAATGGACCAAGCGGTGTCCATAAAGCCGACCGCTTCGAGCAGGTCGCCTTCGTCAACAACCACGGCAGTCTGGGCGGCTATGTCGATGGAGTGTTTCAGTTCAGCACCACTTCCGATGCCGAGGTCAGCGTGGACCACCTCATGCAGATCTTCCGTGATGACGGCGTGGTCGACAATGAGAACTCCGGCGGCGAAGTCGCGCGGATGCGCCTCTACCACCCGGCGCTCACCGCCGTTCCAGCACCCACGGAATGCGGAGTCGCCTTCGGCGGGTTGGCCGCCGGCCTGATACTCTGGCGACGGGCGAGTAAGCAGCGGCGCTAGGGCAGTGAAGCCCTTAGCCCTTTGGCTCGAATCGCTTTACGTCCTTGAACTTGTCGAGGTCGCGGTCAAAGGAAGCGACGCCGTGGCCGAGATGCGTGGCGCGGGCCGCCAGCCAAGCATCGGCAAAGTCCACGTTCGCGGATGCGAAGCGTTGCAAGGCAGCGGTGACGACATCGGCCTCCGCCGTTGCCACGCCGGCGTTGCGAATGACGGTCAACAGGGCACCCACCACCTCAGCCCGGCTCCGGCGATACCGCCCGACCAGCACAGACACCGCTTCGGCCACGGCCAGACTGTCAAGGTGCAGCAGAAAGTCCCGCCGCTCCGCCGCCGCAAACAGTGCCGTGGCGGCCGGGCTTTGCTTGGGGTCGTCCTGAACGAGGAAACGGACGAGCACGTTGGCGTCCAGCAGCAGCTCTTTCATGGCTTCTGTTTGGCGATACGCTCATGGCGGGCGACCGCCGCCTTGCCGAAGGGGCCGGGATGATCGTCGCCGCCGGCCGGCGACACATCCGACTTCAGGCAGCCCGCGAGTTCGCGGATGGAGCGGACCCGTCGGCCGACCAGCTTGTCGCCCTCGACTTCCCATGCGATGCGCTGGCCGACCTGGAACGGGATTTCCTTGCGCACGTTCGCTGGTATGGTGACTTGCCACTTGGAGGTGATTGTGGATGTTACACTTGTCATGTGACTACAGCATACCAAAAGTTATGCTCCTTACGCAAGTGACTTGTCTTTTCCAGTCGCAATGCCTGCGCCAACAAGGCTACGCGGCATTTTGGTTCTTGAACTCCACCCCAAAAAAGTAGTGTAAAATGAAGCTTCGTCTCGAGATCAACATGTCACATTCCTTAAATGTTAAGCTCCGCCTCAAAGCGAATTCGGATCAGTAAGGTTTCCGGATGGCTGATGACCGTTGCGGTGGCGATGTCGCTTGCGATAGGGCGCCTCTTGGTCGGTGAAACGGCGAGGGCGGTCGCCACGGTCACTGCAGGCTTCGTAACCGGCCTTACGGTGACCTCTGGAGGATCGGGGTATACTAGTGAGCCAGCGGTCATCTTCAGCGGTGGGGGGTGGTAGTGGAGCCAGTAGGAAAGTAATTCTGGCTGGGGACAAGGTGGCGTTGATTTTGGTGCTGACGGCTGGGACTGGGTACACGGGGTTACCCACGGTGGTGTTAGAAGCCCCGCCGAAGACTTTGGACGTTCGATTGCGTTGGTACCTGAGTGCGTTGGTACCTGAGTTGACAGTAGAAGGTCAGGTTGGGAGCCTAGCTAAGTTGGAAGCGGCGTGGAACCTGACTGGCCCATGGACGACGTGGACGACGTGGACGAATGTTCAACGACAATTAGTCTTCCCCTTACCTGCGGTCGGGCACGCCGGTAATTGACTCGCAGTGCCGGCAGCTTTACCAGACCCCGACTTCCGAGTTTAAGCAACATGCTGCGCGCCGCAAAATCCTTCAGGCGACCCCGTCGGTCCACCCATTTCCACTCTTGGCACAGATTGCGCGCAATCCGTTTGCGGCTCCAGTCCGGATTCGCATCAATCCAGCCCTGCAGCCATGGTAAATCCCCGGGCGCTATTTGCCGCCCCTGTAATGCAAATTCAGTTTCGATGCTCCGACTGTGGCCCCTGCCAGCCAGGTAGTTCAGTTAAACCACTAACAACATCGGGATGCACGGTCTGACCATTGGGCAACCGCAGTCGAGCGATCTGCTTGAGTTCATCGCTCATAACCACTCCTTCCACCGGTAGTAGGCAATAGCCATATACTCATCGGCGATCACTTTGGCAGTCTTAAAGCCGGTATTCCACTGGAGCTCTTCTGAAGGTGTATCAACCACCGAAACGGTAGAAACTATCAATTCAGGAGCCAACTTTTTCCACGTTAAATGTGCCCTTAGGGAATGATACGGTGCGGTGACAAAAATAATTTTGTGGGCGCCGTCGTGCCTCAATTTGGCTGCTGTTAATCGGATATTTTCTTCTGTGCTTTTCGGATTTGCTTCAATAATCGGTATAGCGCCTGAGGGAACACCGTAACTCAGCAACAGAGAGCGAACCACTTCATCTTCCGAAATCGATGATTTTTTTCCGGTGGATAAGACGATTCGGCTGGAATATTTGGCGCTGTAAAGCATGAAAGCGTCCTTCGATCGTTTAAGATAATTCATGTTCACGTAGCTTGGGGCGCCATCTCCGCTGAAAACCACAATGGCATCTACTGTCGTTGGCGCATCGCGCACCACCAGCAGATTCCCGGCAAACCACAAGATCGGCGTATAAAAGAGCGTAACGTAGCACGCTCCGAGAAACAGTCCGGTCTTGATGATGCGCATGCGACATAAAAATCGTACCAAAGCGCAGAGAAAAGCAAGTTGCCACACCTGCCCAAGCCCACAATTGATCATAATAATTCCGCGCAAAACCCAGACGCTCCCAAGACACCCAACGAGGCATCAATGACGGCTGCCAGAAAATAAGCGCACCCTCGTGAGTGCTTGATAATGAATCGAGCGGGTGAAGGGAATCAAACCCTCGTCTCAGTTCACATCCCTAATATCAGCATTTTTGCAATTATTGTGGCAGTCTTAACCTTGCCTGACGACCTTGCACGTTGTAACTTTCTGTAGTAACCATCATGGCCTCACTCACTAAGAAAAAAACAAGTAAGATTTGGATAGCAGTACTAAGACTCTCAGATGGCCGACGCACCAACCGAAGCACAGGGACTACGGACAAGAAAAAGGCTCAACGAATCGCGGATGACTTCCAGTGCATCGAAAACGAAGGGCGGGAAAACCGAATAACCGAAGGGGCAATTCGACGATACCTTAACAAGATGCTTGAGAGCCACACCAAAGAAATTATCAATCGTGAAACTGTCAAGGATTTTCTTTGCGCTTGGATAGATGGAAAAAAAAATAAAAAC
The DNA here is from genome assembly GCA_945898055.1 of Akkermansia muciniphila. Lineage (GTDB taxonomy): Bacteria > Verrucomicrobiota > Verrucomicrobiia > Limisphaerales > UBA9464 > SXXZ01. Next base: position 4,811 of record CAMDGV010000124.1, read on the forward strand.
ACCCAGGAAAAGTACCAAGCCGTTGTGAACAGCTTTCAATCATCCTTGGGGGCAAAAGCAAACACACTCCTCTCCTCCGTCACATACCGCGACGCAATTGAATACCTAAACCAGAGATCAGCGTTAAATATTGCTCCAAAAACTCTAAGCGTTGATGCCAAAATCTTAAGCTCAGCTTTCAATCTGGCCAAACGACTCCAAATCATTCAAGAGAATCCTTTTGAAAAGGCCTTAGCGCTTAAACCAATCGACGTATCATCCAGCAAAAAGGCTGTGTTCACCAAAGACGAAATCCAAGCTCTGGTGACAATCGCAAACCCTGAATGGAAAGCAGTAATCCTTATCGGAGTCTACTGCGGAGCAAGACTAACTGACTGCACGACAATGCGTTGGGATAACATCGACCTTGTAGAAGGTCAGATAACATATTTTTCAACTAAAAACAAAAAAGTCCTAATTCTACCGCTTCACCCCGCTTTGCACGACTATTTTAAGTCATTAGAAACAAAAAACACAAAAGAAACGTATATATCGCCTTCCTTAGCTGGCAAATCAACCTCAGGTAAGTCAGGTCTTAGCGGAGCATTTACGCGCCTAATGGCAACAGCCGGAATTGACCCTGAACGCGTGAATGGAAAGGGAAAGCGAAAATTCTCAGCAAAAACCTTTCACTCACTGCGACATTCATTCAACAGCATGCTAGCAAACTCTGGGGTATCCCAAGAAAACAGAATGAAGCTCATAGGTCATGCCTCACAACAAATCAACAATCAATACACTCATGTCCAAATGGAAACGCTGAGACGGGACATCGAGAACCTACCATCGTTCAAACTGTAACTATTCAGACCAATTCGATACTTCAGACGATTGCGAGTCAATGAAACTCCGGATGCTGTCAACGCTCCAGATTCGGACACCTTTAAATTGCCCGGTTACACGCAACGCTTTGCCACGCACCTTTCCCAGTTTTGCTAAGTTGTACAGAGTGCCTTTCCTGATCCCAAAATATTTCCGCACATCATTGGTCGTGAGAAACTCTGGGGAAGAAATTGCAAGAGCTGC
>CAMDGV010000125.1 GCA_945898055.1 Akkermansia muciniphila
GCATATCAGGATTTCTTTTGTGACAACCTATCACTCATCTGATTGGGTTTCGGGAAAAATTTATTACGCAAAGCCACAATAGCACGAGCGGCGATCCAAGTGCCCTGGCCCGTCAAAGGCTCAACGGCAGCACGAATTTCCCGGGCATAAGCCGGATGAGTCGCGATAATAGATTCAATCTTCACATGGCATCGTGCTGCGAAGAGGAGTCGAAGCTTACTCGCACGTCCCCATCCAGCCACCCCAGAATCTTTCATAATTTCATAAACCAACTGCATCGCTTTCCATTCGTCTAAAACCCACGAATTTAACTTGCTGATATTTCGGCTCGTTGCGCTATCAGTGTGGATTCGAACCAAGGACATGATGTCAGGATGCACCCAAATACCCTTACAATGCGCTGCAAATTGGGCATGGAACACCACGTCTCCCAATTGTGGAAGGTCCAGCCGGAATTCGATCGGAGAAGGTTGATTGTCAGTCCTCATGACAACAGAGTGCAGCTGAACCGCTTTTAGCTCCGTTTGCGAAGCTAAAAAATTTCCCAACCCAATCCGACGTGGAACGGAGCCTGAAATGCAGCTTTTCTGATTAGTCGCGGAGCCATCCTCACGGATGAATTGGTGCCCGCAGTATGCCATCGCAAATCCAGAAGAGTTCTCGATCAAAGGAACAAGCTTTTCAAAAAACGTAGGCGCCACCAAATCGTTAGCGTGCAAAATATGAAAAAATCGTGTCTCGGCCGCAAACCTCAATGCACTGTTATGATTGCCAAATAATCCCAAGTTCTTGGGATTGTGCATCCATTCACAATTTAACCCGGCGAAATTCCGCACAATTTCCTCTGTGCGATCTGTTGAGCAGTCATCGACAATAATCACTCTATCCGCTTTACGCGTCTGCCTTGCGAGAGAGTCCAATGTTTGAGCGATGTACTTTTCGCCGTTGAAAACCGGGATTACAGTGGTGATTATGCCCATATCACAATTTCAGCCTGACAGGAACGGGGCGAACATCCTTCCAGGCCACCATGTTGAGGGCGTGCTTAGGATTTTTTTCCAGATTGAGCAAAACACCTGCCGCAAAATCTAGCGACTTCACCCCGGGAAAATTCCATTTGAACTCTCCGGCGTACCCATGGAAAAGCCTTGTTCCAGCGCATCCCACTACTTTGTAGCCCATGCTGGCAAAATCATGAGGAAACCAGCCAGAAAGATGGCATTGATAGATATTGTTATCTTCCGGTCCCTGTTCCAAAAAACCGTAGGGAGTCTGGAGCAGAATAAATTTCCTCGTCAGTTTTTCGCATTTTTCAAGCAACTCCCAACCCATTTTTCTCGGTAAGTGTTCGATCAGGTCAAACATCGTCACGAGATCAAATTTTTCCCCACCGTTCCTGAAAAGAATGTCTTCAGCCGACGCTTCCATAACGTTCGCCAAAATATAATCATCGTGAATTTTTAGCCGCCTGGAAGTCTCAATGGCCCCGGTAAATGCATCGAGTCCAACCGTTTTCAGACTAGGGCGAAAAGAGCTTAGGTGAGAGCTTTTGCCGCACCCAATATCCAAAGCCGTTCCACAATGCTCGGAACGAATCAGTCGACCTATGAAGTCTAGAGTGTCTGGCAACAACGTTCGTTTAAGAAATTGAAATGACATTTTATTTGAATGGATACCAGTCGCGCAGTTCTTGTATCTGCTGGCGAAGCGGCGCCCGAACCAGCTCAGGACGAAGAGTGCGGTCGACCCGGTCTTTCGCTTCAGTCGGATGCACCCGCACGGGATGTGGCCATAACTCCCCAATCAATTCCAGCAACTCGCATTTGGAAATCTTGTCAGAACTGCCCGTTTGCAAAATAGGAGAGGTGGGCCTGAGATTTCCACAGATAATGGCTTCGCATATTTTGGCCCATTCCAAGGTGGTCACCCCATTCCACAGATGGTTGGTGAATCCATTCACCTGTTTTTCCTGATCAAGGAACCACCCCATCAAACCCGAGGGTTTGCCCAACTCCGGTCCGATAATCGAAGTTCTTATCACCTGGCAACGCCCGGGTTCGGCAGAAATCTCACCAAGAATTTTGGAAAGGCCGTACAGGTCACCCGCATCTCTATAATCATCGACACGATAATCGCCTTGACGTCCCGAAAAAACGCAATCGGTGCTGGCGTGGATTAACCGCTGGTCGGGCCGCAAAAAAAGCCGAAGATGAGCGGGCATCTGCGCGTTCGCCAGAAAGAGATCAAACTGATCAGCAGACTTTTGTTTGATCTTGCCAATTCCGTTGACTATCCAGGCGGCTTCGGAATCACGGACAGCACTGATCAATTCATCGTCGGGCGCCCCTTTGTACCGCATCTCAATGGTCATAACTTCCATCCCTTGATCGGAAAGATAGCGCGAAACCACATGCCCCAGCATTCCGCGATGGCCTAAAACAAGAACTTTCATGACTTTGCGACTTAGCTCAAACTGTTCAATGGCTTCATGAGATCAAGTGATTCCCCAATCTCCTCAGGTGTCGTCATTTGTCGAGTGTTCTCCGAGTTGTACTCCAATCCCAAGGGCTGTTTGCTGAGTTTAGGCAAAATTCTGTATTCTGGATGCAACGTGTAATACTCTTTGACCTCGGTGCACCTTTGCATTTCGTATTCGTTGAACTGATAGGAATTTGCTTTTTGAGGCGGATTTCAAGAACTGATGCACCATGCGCTGAAACGTCAACGGTCCTTTGTGCGCCGACTTGCCGTAATGATATTCCGCCTGGACTGCTCCCGGCCATTTCACCGTATCGGCATCTGGCAGAATCCCGAAAATCGGAATATGAAGACACGCTCACAGTGGCCAAAAGTCCTCCATCATTTTCTCCGTGCCCGCGTGCGCGAGGATTGCCAGTGCCGTTTTCATATCAATGGATCCACCGTAGTGCCAGAGACAATATGCGATCCAAAGTAGTCGACCCTAGTGGCTACTATTGTCATCGTGTTGCAAAACCAGTTCGCAACCGGAATACGGTCAATGGCTGCGAATTGGTTCGCATCAAAAAGGTTGTTTAGTGGAACACTGTTATAACGAAATACCGCACGAGGATAGAATCCGTTTTCGAGTAGCTTCCGACGCATTTCACGTTGCGTATATTTTCGTGTGTGCATGGTGCGTCCAATGACCTTGCATAAAAACTCAGCCAGTGAAAACGCGTTAGGGATGTGCGTGAGAATCAATGTCCCATGTGGCTTTATCACCCTGAAAAGTTCCTGCAACGCCAATGCTTCACATGCTACATGCTCAAATGTTCCAGCACCGATTACGGTGTCAAAGAAGCCGTCCGCGTATGGTAGCGGCTTGTTCGGTGTTATCTGCCTGTATTCAACATTGAAGCAAAACGGTTCGGGAATGGATTCTCGAACGTCACAGGCGTGACACTCTGCATCTGGCTTCACGTGCTTCACCATGTTTGCATCCGGTGCGTGATCACATCCCCAGTCTAAAAGCGGACCATTTACATAGCGGATGTAGTCACGAAAAACGCGCACCTTTTCAGGCACGGATGCAGCGTGGCTGCGCATGTAGTCCGTCAGGTTGGCGGATGCGTAAAGTGATGATAAAAACGTTTTCATTGGCGGAAATGTGACGGGTCGTCGAACCGGATTTGCTTATCGACAAGCCAGCATGGCCCAGAAACCGAATGCGTAGGAACGCACTTCTTGACCGCTTGCATCACGGGCTCATGCTGCGCGTCATCGCCTGCGATTATTCCGATCCTGCCAATCTTCGGAGCCCACGCTTTCAGGTCGCGCTTGCAACCTCCGTAGGTGTGAGCGGCGTCGATGAACCAAAAAGCCAGAGATGCATCCTCGATTTTATCAGCCATTGCAGCGCTGTCGCCCTCGAGCAACTACTGATAGGAATTTGCTTTTTGAGGCGGAGTTCAAGAGGGAGAATTGTTTTTGCCAACTATTTTTCAGATCTTACATTCCGCAAAAGTAAGCTGTCAAGGTGACTTATGAACCAAAAAGGCAGAGATTCATCCTCGATTTTATCAGCCATTGCCGTGCTGTCGCCCTCGAGCAATTACTGAGAGGAATTTGCTTTTTGAGGCGGAGTTCAAGATGCACTATCGGTTGCGTTATTAATCGCGTCGTGAATGAATTGATCGAATCGGGAGATCCAAGAGCTAAGGTGGTCGGCAAGCGCCGTCCGCCGGCTCCGGGCAGTGAATGCTTAAAAGCGGCCGCTCAGATCAATGACCTTTGTTCGCGATTGAGGATCCGCCCCTTTCGGGTAAAGCGTGGGGTCTATCGGTTTGAAAGCCATGAACAAGCGGACGAATGGATGATGAAACTCTATCTGAGCTAGATGAAACCCGTCCGCCCTCGGATGAGGATTTGGCGCGACTGGCATCCAGACTCAACGAACTGGGCGCAAAATATATCGTTGTAGGAGGATTCGCGATCATCGCGGCGGGTTTCGCCCGGGCCACCATGGACATTGATCTTTTGGTGGACGTGTCGGCCGAGAACGACGCCAAAATCCGTGAGGCCCTGCGATGTCTTCCGGATCAGGCGATACTTGAAATCGGTCCAGGCGAGATCGATAAATACGTGGTCGTTCGTGTCTGCGATGAATTCACCGTGGATCTCATGGCAAAAGCCTGTGGAATGACTTATTCGGACGCCGAATCACTCATCCAGTTCTGAGACCACCTCGGAGTGAAAATCCCCTTCGCCTTACCGGCTCTTTTATGGAAGACCAAACAAACGTTTCGGGATAAAGACGCCGTTGACCGTAGTTTCCTCCGCAGACTGCTTGAAGACCGTGGCGAATGGCCGGTGGCTTGAAAAACTTGGACGAATCAGAAATTCCTGATGTCGTCTCTATTCGTAGGGTCAGGCCAGGTTCCGGTCTTAGTTTTGCTGTCTTTAACTGATAGATGGCATGAGACCTAGCGGTCGCTCGGAACAAAGTTCAAAGTGGGCCTCTCCCCATGAAAAGAATTTCGAATTCTTCATCGTCTCTAAGCGTGGCATCGGACCCACTGTTGCCAGTTCTCACTGCAGTAGACCCTCTCCCTAAGGCTCCGCCAACTCAGCCGCCTCCCTATCGGCAAATTAAACTCGCTCTCGACGTCCATGCCGGAGACCTCATGGTGGTTCGCAGGGTCGATGGAGCGAAGCCTCAGCCCCCACAGAAAATGTCCTATGACAACTTTCTTCGCTGGGTCGTTAAACAGAAATCTCAAGCTAAAGAAGTTTTCAGCTGCTACGAGGCGGGCCCGATTGGGTATTGGCTTCACCGCAAGCTGATTGAGATAGAGATTGTAAATTATGTTGTTTGTCCGCCTTGCCTGGAGGTGCGTCGAAGTGGAGTCAATAACGGTAAGAGTGACGCGTTAAAGTTGGCAACCCGCCTAGATCGTTATCTGGCCGGCAATCACAAATCTTTTTCAATCGTGACTGTTCCTTAAACGTTACGGACATCACCCTCGTGGGCAGGCGCTAAAAAAAGCGACTGACCCGGATAGCAGGTTGTGACGCTTGACTTCAAAGCGGCCACACCGAGGGAAAGACGTTGAACCGAAAAGGCGGATAAGAGATGGAAACGATTTAATTGAATGGGTTATCAGAATAATTTAGCGAAATAACACCCCTAGAAAAAGACAGCAGAGAAGAGCTTCTATAAAAGTGCAGAGAAGAGCCAATTCGGTACAATATCGAATTATTTGGTGAGTGCAACCTACTGCCAAATTCAAAGAAAAATCAGCTCTAAAAAACTCAATAAAATGAAAAAATC
>CAMDGV010000126.1 GCA_945898055.1 Akkermansia muciniphila
CTACGAATTGCCATCAATGCACCCGCTTACCGTGCAGCGAATAGCCGGTCGGGCTCGCCTCGGAGCAGTTGGGACTTTCTTTAGCTTGGAATCTCTATTTAACGACCCACCCGAGAAGGTTACCTAGGTCCTTTTCTTTGGCGGCTGAGGCTTAGTTTCATCGCCCCTTCGAACCAATCTGAGGTCGCCGGCATCGACGTCGAGAGAGCGCTTAATTTGTCGATAAGGAGGTGGCTGAGTTAGTTAGTAAGCGGACGCCCAACCTCTGGTTCCCAATTCGTCCTACTTGGGTGTCGCCTGCGCGGCTGAACTCAATGGTACCGTCTTGGAGGCGTCGTGGTCTTGCTGAAATCCAACTACGGATCGCTGAATTTAAAAGCTCGGGACTCTCGAAGGCTGAGTTTGCATGCGCCGCTGGTTGTCGCCACGCCGAGAGGCAAGTCCGAGGTCGTCGCCGCCTGCATCAAGCAAGTATTCGCCTTCGATGCCGACAGCGGCGCGCCGCTCTGGACCTGCCAGACCGGCATCGGCTGGTATGTGTGCCCCACGCCCGTCGCGAAGGACGGCATCGTGTATGCCATCGGCGGGCACAACCCGCAAAACGGCCTCGCCTGTTCACCGACAATTATTCTTCCCCCCTGGGAATAATAATCGTCGTTGTACGCGCGTCCGTCTCAGACCGGGTCAGGTTCAGGGCGTAGGCGAACAGCGCTCCCGCATGGGCTTCGTAAAGGGTTTCCAATGAGTCGGGGCCTGCCATCGAGATTGGTGTTCATAAGGAGGACGCAGGCCCCCCGGAATTTGTCTGTCGAAAAGCGGCGAATTTCGCTCAACGACAAGAGCCCCCCAGTACCAGGTCGGGCGAACCCGGGACGGGTAAGCAGGCTGCGGAGATGGGGGATGGGCGTGTCAGGCTGGGAGCAACGGATTCCAGACCCGGGTGAAGCCGAAGCCCTCGAAATCCTTCACGTTGGACGGGGCAAATTCGGTGACGCCGTGATGGCGCAGGGTCAATGCCAGCCGAGCATCCACGATCCGGCGAATGGCAAAATCCGCCGTTCCGGCCATGGCCCACACGGATTCTATCACCGGGGCCGACTCGACCACCGCCCAGTTGTTATTGGCTCGCAGCGTGGCGCAGTAGGCGGCTGCCCTCGCGGCGTTCATGGGTTGGCTCAAGATCCGCGCATTCCTCAGCTTGAGGTAGATCTCCACCAGCATGAGTTCGCAGACCACCACATCCCGCCTCCTCCCGAGCGATTGGAGGAATGCGGCCGCCGCCTGTTGTTCTGGCGCGCTAGCGTTGGCCGCGTAGATCACCACGTTGGTGTCGAATGAAATCACGGCTGATCGTGGGACAGTTCTGTCCACTGTTCCTCCGGAGCGAGGAAGCATCCCAAGTCTTCCGGCGGGGGGAGTTTCCACTCACTGCCGGGGGTGCGTCCTGAGGGATTCACCGCGGTGATGTATTCGAGCCCTCGTCGGACCACCTCGGCGAACGACCACTCCCGCTCCGCAGCAACGGCTTTCGCTCGGAACAAAGTTCAAAGTAGGCCTCTCCCCATGAAAAGACATTCGAATTCTTCATCGTCTCTAAACGTGGCCTTAAGTGGAAGAACCCGCTTCGCGGCCAACCCAGAGGTTGAAACGAGTTTTGAGAAACGAGAGCGCCTGGGAAAATCTCGGTCCTTGCTCGCTATCGAGTTGTCGCCCAGCAGACCGGCTTGAGCGCCTTCCCCTCCACGTCAAAAAGCAATTTGCTATCAATAATTTTACGGCACCCGGAGGCGGTACCAACGGCTGCCGAAGCTCGCCGCCGGCGCGTCCGTGAAAACCGCGCTCCCATTGGTCACCGTTAGGGTCTGCAAGTCCTTCCAAACGGTGAGGTTGGTCGAACTGAGGACAGTGGCTTGCGCGGCGCCGGGCGCAGTCAGGTTGAATTGCACGCGGCCATCTGGAAGGCGGGTCACGGAACTGGCGTTGATCGTCGGCGCGTCAACGATGCTGAAGGTCGCGTCGCTCGTATCGAACACTGCGGCGTTGGTTGCGCTCCGGATTTTGAGGGAATAGTCGCTCCCCGGCGGCAGTTCCAAGTCAATGGCCCACTTGTAGCTAACCGTGCTGGGAGCATTCGTGGTAATGTTCTTCACGAACGAGCCGCCTTTGTATAATTCGATGGCGACGTTTTCGAGCAAGTTGTCGTCCCATTGAATGAAGTATTTCAACCCGCGCTGCCAGGCTTCGCCGCCGTTCGCTGCGGTGACATGTACCTGCGGCGGCACGGTCGCGAAGGCGTTGGTGGCCCAATCGCTGACGCCGGCTGAATTTGCTGCGCTCACCCGCCAGAAGTAAGTGATGTTGGGCCTGGCGTTGGTGAACGTGTAGCGCGCTTCCTGTTGGAACGGACGATCCACCACCGGCGCGGTGAAATCGGTGTTGGTGGAAACTTGCAGCGCGTAGCTCGTCGCAAATCCTTTCGGCGTCCAGGACAAGGCGATTGGGTGTTGCTGATTGACGGAGTAGGATTTTCTAGATTGGACCACAGGCGGTACGCGGGTCACGAACCCGTTGGATTGCAGACTTTCCGGTTCGATCAAGAGCGGCGGAAACACGGCGTCGGCCACGTCGGGAAAGCCGAGGGTAAATTCGCCGAAAGCATCCAGAGGGGCGATCAGTTGATGCGTTACCCGGTTGTACTGCGTGGTCAGCGGCACGAATAATCCCTGGCCCGGCGTTTCGCGGTAATAGACGGTGGTGTTGGTAGGTTCGGTGATCCCAAAGCTGCTGGTATCAAACAGAATTTGCCCGGTGATCTTGTCAATGGCGCTCTGGCTCACGGACACGCGAACGGACAGCAGGCGCGGCGCTTTCCCGGCAAAGAGCGGAAACAGCGGCGCGTAGGGCTCGCGCGCGACTGTGGCCTCGTTGTAGCCATCGCCCGTGCGGTCAACCACATCAAGGGTAACGCCGGTGTTCGTGAAGGGGTAAGTGTTGCCGGAGGCGACTTCGGTGTGCTGATGTTGGACGCGCTGCGAACTGGGAGGATATGGATTGCGGGAAGCGCGGTAGCTGTTCAGCAACACTGCATTGAACGACATCTCCCAAACTTTGCTGCCGTTGGGGGCGACTTCCGTGCAGTCCGGCGGATTGCGATTCGTGTCCGTGCACGTCCCCCAACCAATGAAGGTGTTTCCGTTCGGCAAGCGCTGGGCACTGCCGCGGGCCCAATTCGGGGTCATCTCAGGGGCGGTGTAAGTCCAAACACGCGTGGCTATCTTGTTCTGTTCGTCGAGTTGATACTCATGCACCTGCGAAGTGCGGGTCGCATCGGCAGAGCCGCCGTCGTAGATGATCACGTTGTCGTTAGGAAGCCGGTTGAAGTCGTGGCCACCCAATTGAAGATTTCCCTCCGCGGTGTCCACGCCGACGAACGTGAACTGGTTGGCCCCACCGCCTAAACGCCACAGGACCTCGCCGGTTTGGCGATTAATTTTCATCACTTCCTCGTTCGTGGTCAGGAGCATGTGGCCATCCTTGGGATCCTGCCGCACCACGTTGACGTGCCAACCGGCACTCGCCGACGCCGTCGAACCGGCATCCCAATACGGATATTCTTGGAGCGTGAAATGATCCCAAGAGCGCCACTGCCAGATGACGTTTCGATTGGCGTCCAGTTCCTGCACGATGCCTCCGGAAATTTCGGCGCGCGGATAACCCCCGGGCACCACCTGGCTTAGGTCCGTGAGCGTCGTGTAATAACCCACCAAGACGGTATGGCCGTTGGGCATCATCTCGAGATCATGACTGTCGGACACATAGCCGTTGCCCATCTGGATGCGCGGCGGAATCTCATTCAGAGTTTCATCCAAGATGACATGTTCCACCGTGCCGCCGCCGGTGTAGGAGTAAAAACCGAAGAACTGCGAGTAATGCAACAGGCCATTAGGCAACACCTTGAAATCATTCGCGTAAAAATCCCCAGGCGTCTTATACCAGACCTTTTTGTAGGCGTAGGGCGAGCCGTCGTTCTTTAATATCAGCATGTAATGCGGCAGACCTTTATTGCCTTTGCTGAGCGGCATGGACGCAATGAAAACGTAGCCCGTCCCAACTGCATTCGTATCGAACGTGCGGGTCGTGATGGCGGGAAAATCCGCTGGGAGTTGCGCATTAATGCTGCCGCCGGCCCAGAGAGCGGCTGCGATGGTTAGAAAATACAAAAAAACAGTCTTCATATTCATATCGGTGTTTCCATTCCTTTTACTAAATCGTTTGCTGCCGGCGTCCGGTTAGTGACGATCGGACCAGTTCTCACCCACCTGTTGAAAATCCTTAAAATCTACTTTTCCATCTGTATTCAAATCCGCCGTGAAACCTGTGCCTTGCTTGAGCCATTGGCTGGCAAAGACTGATAGATCATTGAAGTTGACGGCCTTGTCGCGGTTGAAATCGCCCGGCGCCACGCTGTACACGCTGACGTTGTCCAAATAGACATCAATCGCAGAGGCTCCCAGATTGAAGGCCAGCTGGGTGTTTAAATCAGTCGCGAAAGACAGGGTGAACGGATAGCTGAAATGCTGCTTGGTCGGCGTCAGCGAAGGGGTGACCACCTTGTAGGTCGTCGAGGGAGATTGGTTCATTAGGAGTCGCGCCTCGAGGTAGCGGGGGGCATCCGCCCACGCGTCGAACTCCAAAACGCATTGCTTCCCCTGAATCAACCGCAACCCCGCTTGCTTTAACTGAATGTTGGCGAGTGCCGTGCCAGCGTTGGTGATATCAACATACGCTGCGCCGTTCGTGAGTTTCAAAGCCGCGGTCGCTGGGCCTCCGAGGGTCAATCTCCACGAATCCGGGCCGAGCGCGAAATCGCCATTCGCCACCCTGTTCTGGCCGGGCTTGAGGATGTTGACCGTGACATTTTCCTCGTTGGAATAACTGCTCTCCACGCCCCCCTTGTCCACGGCGGTGACGCGAAAGTAATAGAGCCTGCCATTCTCCAGGTTCGTCAGGCGCTTCAGGGTCGTCGAGGAAGTAGCCAGCAGATTCGTCGACTGAGGAGTAGTGCCTCCGTAAATGCGATAATACGCCACGTTGGTATCGCCGAACTTGTTGAAGAGGAGCGTGGTATTGTCCGGATACGGTTCGACGATCAGATAGGGCACCTTGACCACTCCTTCCCAAGGAAAGCGATACACCCGGTAGAGGGTGTTGAAGCCCACCAGGTTCATTTCAAAATGCTTCGCACCGTTCGAGTCCACTTCGACGATTTTGTCATACACCCAGTTGATCAGTGTGTTGCCGTTGGGCAAGCGTTGGGCATTTCCCATGAAACCACTGAACTCCTCTGGGGTGTCGCGGAACTCCCAGACCATTGTCGCAGTCCTGTTTGTGAGGTTCAGTTGGTATTCCACCGCACGGGATACCTGAGGGTTGTGGTTATTGCCATTGTCGAAGACCATATAGCGGCTGTTGCCCAGCGCGCTGGTGCTGTGCTGATAGCTGGTACCGTTCAGCGGATCGTTCAAAAAAGTGAAGCTGCTCTTGCTGCCACTGAGTCGCCAAATAATCTCGCCCGTGTTGCGATTGATTTTGGTGGTCTCGCTGAGATGCCGGGCGGAAACAAGGATATGACCGTCTTCATCAACATCGATGGCGTTGAAGTGAGGAAAATCAGCGGTGCTATCCCTAATATCGTAATGATCCCAAGCTCGCCA
>CAMDGV010000127.1 GCA_945898055.1 Akkermansia muciniphila
CAGAGCAAAAGCCGAACCGAGATGAGTAGGCTTTTTTGGATTGGCGAAGGCACACGATTGAGCCGATACGGCCCGGCGTGCAAAGAAACCACTCATTCATCGCCTGCCGCCCGATTTTATCCGCAGTCTTCTCAAGGATTTCAACTTGATAGATGGCATGAGATCTAGCAGCCGCTCTGAACAAAGTTCAAAGTAGGCCTCTCCCCATGAAAAGACATTTGAATTCTTCACCGTCTCTAAGCGTGGCATCGGACCCACCGTTGCCAGTTCTCACTGCAGTAGACCCTCTCCCTGAGGCTCCACCAACTCAGCCGCCTCCCGATCGGCAAATTAAACTCGCTCTCGACGTCCAGGTCGGAGACCTCAGGGTGGTTCGCAGGGTCGATGGAGCGAAGCCTCAGCCCCCCACAGAAAATGTCCTATGACAACTTTCCTCGCTGGGTCGTTAAACAGAAATCTCAAGCTAAAGAAGTTTTCAGCTGCTCCGAGGCGGGCCCGACTGGGTATTGGCTTCACCGTAAGCTGATTGAGATAGGGATTGTAAATTATGTTGTTGGTCCGACTTGCCTGGATGTGCGTCGAAGTGGAGTCAATAACGATAAGAGTGATGCGTTAGAGTTGGCAACCTGCCTAGATCGTTATCTGGCCGGCAATCACAAATATTTTTCAATTAGATCGTTTGGAATTTCTCAAAGAGTTAGTAAGCACCCATTTACTAGAACAACTAGAGATCTTCCCAGATTTAATTTTGGTCGTTAATAAAGCGGTCCAGGATCTCAGTAAACGCATTGAGGCAGATGCCCCCCAAGTTTTACCTAAAGGGATGGGGCGATTAACCCATGAGAACATAGAGACAGAGGTTCGCGACTGGAATCGTTTTTCAAACCTGGCGACTACTTGGTGAAAAAATGGGGATTCGTTCTCAACAATCCCAAAGCGCATTCGCGCGCACGAAGACGGGCAATTATCGCCTTTGCCCGACAACTTTTGGTGGATCTTTGGCGTTGGAAAACCGGGCGGCGAACGTCCGAACAGTTTGGTTGGATAATGACCAAAGCGTAAAAGACTCGCCCTCGAATTCACTGAACTAAAACTTCTTTTAACCTCTTTTCGGAAAGCGGTGCGTGACCCGTTCAAATTCCTAGTCTTCAACGACCGATTGATAGAGTGGGCGTGCTCGCTTTCCCACCCTTAAACGTTACGGACATCACCCTCGTGGGCAGGCGCTAAAAAAAGCGACTGACCCGGATAGCAGGTTGTGACGCTTGATTTCAAAGCGGCCACACCGTGGGAAAGAAGTTGAACCGAAAAGGCGGATATGAGATGGAAACGATTTAAGTGAATGGGTTATCAGAATAATTTAGTGAAATAACACCCCTAGAAAAAGACAGCAGAGAAGAGCCAATTCGGTTCAATATCGAATTATTTGGTTAGTGAAACCCAATGCCAAATTCAAAGAAAAATTAGCTCTAAAAAAACTCAATAAAATGAACAAATCCGCTCAGAATCAGAAAATAGTAAAAATATCCTTGCCCTCTTACATAGCAGGAATTTGCTTTTTGAGGCGGAGTTCAAGATGGGATCACTATCGGAATGGGCTGTCATGAAAACAGCCGATGGCTTGGCCTTGAACTACTATGGGCCGGGGATGTTTCAGGGAAGGCTTCCGGACAACACTCCCATAGCATTGCAAATAGAAACGGACTACCGGCTCGCCAAAAAGGTGAGTCTCCGAGTGGAGCCGCTCGCCGCTCGCCAATTTAACTTAAGGTTGCGCATCCCGACTTGGTCCGAGTCAACGACGGTTCGGGTGAACAACTCGATCGTAACGAATGTGATCCCAGGCCGCTATCTGGAGTTGAATCGACGTTGGCGAGAGGGCGACCGCGTCACGATGGAGATGGATCTGCGGCTGCGTCCAGTTTCAGGCGACCGCGAAGCGCTCGGACGCGTGTCTATTTACCGAGGCCCACTTCTGCTCGTTTTCGATCAACGGCATAATATCTCCGAAGAAAAGGGACTTCCCCCACTCAACTTGCGGCAACTGGACGAGGCCAAAGAAACGTTCATCCCCCAGACGAGCAACCGCAATAGCCTGCAACCTTGGATTCTGGTGGAGCTGCCGACGAACGATGGCAGAAGAGTCAACCTCTGTGATTTCGCAAGCGCCGGAGCGTCAGGCACGCGTTACGTCTCGTGGTTGCCAGTCAACGACCCACCGCCAGCGGCGCCCCTCACGCGGCGCATCGACTCACGCTGATGCGTGGCTGCCCGAATCGATTCACACGGTTCCCCGCTGTTTTCATTGGAATAGGTCCACAGCGGATGAAGACCTTTTTTTTCATCCCGCCAGGCTGACTAGAGTTTGGACCTATTGGCTGCCTTCGTCTCCCGGAGGGAGATTCGAGAATAGCCCGACAGTTTACTCTCATCTTTACCCTCTAAATGGAGGCCGAAACATTTTGGAATATGTGGATTTGCTGGGCCTTCTCGGGATGCCGACAAAGCTGGGTGGCTAGTTTGGACACGAATCGAGCTGCCGAATTCCAAATTCTGAGGTTTTACGCATGATTCAAATGTCTAGCGGATACTTTTGAGGGTAAAGATGAGAGTTTGTTCAACGACAATTATTCTTCCCCCTGGGAAGAATAATCGTCGTTGTACAAGAGTTCACTGCCGGGTTCGCATGAGCGATTGCATAAGTCCCGCAGGGACGGCCGAATCCCCCAATGTCCTACGCCAGCTCCTACTGTCTGTTCAGGACAAAGGATCGCCCCAGAATGGCTCAACCGTCCCTTCGGGACTCTGGCTATTGACTACCTAATCCCACCCTTGAAAGGGTGGGCTATTCTCGAATCTCCTCTCCGGGAGATGTGAGTCGCAAACCTCATCGGCTACAACAGCACGCGGCTGGAAAATGTCCAAGCTCCAGGCATCCCTCCGGAGTGAGTTTTCCAGCCCGGACACGGAAATGGGTCCACTGAAAACAGCGGGGAACCATTCACACTATCACAACGTCAACGCCGTCAACAATGTTTCAAAAGATTGACAGAGAATCTGGATTGGAATACCAAAATCGGCGCAGGGGCAACTGAGGGGCAACCGCTATCTCGCCCGTGCATTAGCAGCGTAGTTCTGAGACTGATAAACATGACTGCCGAACGAACCGCAGAAAAGTCCAATCGGAAGGTGGCATGTTCCAAATGCGGGCATCTGAATTCATCGGGAGCGAACCAATGTCTTGGTTGTAGCGCGCATCTTTACATTACGTGTCGGAAATGTGGCCACTCGAACCCGCGGTCCATAACCAACTGCGGTGAGTGCGGACAGCGTATCCATCGTACGTTCTGGAGACGCCTGCAGAAGCGAGTATTCGGAGCCAATCCAAAAATCACCCCTTTCAAAATTCTGCTCGTAATCGTTTTCGTCCTGGTTGGCTACAAAGGAATTGTTTTCCTGACCGAGTACAAGGCACCCGCACCCGTCTATCAGGGCGAATAATCCGTTGGTCCCAAAGGTCATTTTGTCTTCGAACGGGAGGCTGCCCCTTCCTTGATTGTGGCGCGCACCTCAAGCTTCGACAGCGTGCAAACCACGCTCGAATGCGTGAAATCAGTCGTGGCAAACACCGTCCCATCGCCAGAGTGCAGCGCGGGTCATCTATTTATGACCTGAACCTGTTGTCCCAACTGTGGGACACTCGGAAATGACACTGGCACGTCTTTCGCTGAGTGAAGTGATTTTCTCGGAATGTCGCATTGAGTTAGATACAGCTTAGATCGACCATAGACGTATGCGTAAAACACAAACTGATAGGAATTTGCTTTTTGAGGCGGAGTTCAAGATTTTCAGCGGCTTATGTCTAGCCGTTTCTTTTACCCCCTTTCCATCGGCCCTTTCCAGCCACCAGCCAAACGCCATGCTCTTGCCAGGTTTCAAAAAAGCTTCGTGAAAACATCGTGGGTTGAGCATTGATGTCCCACAGCGGTTTGCCGAGTAGCAGTGTTTCAAAAACGCTCATTCCTAGTGTGAAAACCACATCCGCTAATGGGCGCCCGTAGCGTCGGCCTTTTAAAAAGATGTCCAGTCCATGCTTGTCAAACAGTTCTAAGCCTCGCAATGCATCCTGTGGATCGGTCTGCATGTCGGCATGAGTCCATCCGAGTATTTCACCTGTCGCCGCTCTTAGCCCCGAGAGAATGCCAAACCCGTAACCCTGATTCTTTTCAACTCTAACGCTACGACAGCCGGGATACTGGGGCAGCAGGTTTTGTAGAACCTCGGGGCTGTTGTCTATTGAACCATTATCAACCAAGATCACCTCAATATCGGGGCGGCGAGTCACTTTCTTGCATCTTTTCAATAGCAATAGGAGAACTGATAGATGGCATGAGACCTAGCGGCCGCTCGGAACAAAGTTCAAAGTAGGCCTCTCCCCATGAAAAGACATTCGAATTCTTCATCGTCTCTAAGCGTGGCATCGGACCCACCGTTGCCAGTTCTCACTGCAGTAGACCCTCTCCCTGAGGCTCCACCAACACCGCCGCCTCCCGATCGGCAAATTAAACTCGCTCTCGACGTCCATGCCGGAGACCTCATGGTGGTTCGCAGGGTCGATGGAGCGAAGCCTCAGCCCCACAGAAAATGTCCTATGACAACTTTCTTCGCTGGGTCGTTAAACAGAAATCTCAAGCTAAAGAAGTTTTCGGCTGCTACGAGGCGGGCCCGACTGGGTATTGGCTTCACCGTAAGCTGATTGAGATAGGGATTGTAAATTATGTTGTTTGTCCGACTTGCCTGGAGGTGCGTCGAAGTGGAGTCAATAACGATAAGAGTGATGCGTTAGAGCTGGCAACCCGCCTAGATCGTTATTTGGCCGGCAATCACAAAACTTTTTCAATTAGATCGTTGGGAATTTCTCAAAGAGTTAGTAATCCCCAATCTGCTATAACAACTAGAGATCTTCCGAGATTTAATTTTGGTCATTAATAAAGCGGTTCAGGATCTTAGTAAACGCATTGAGGCAGATGCCCCCAAAGTTTTACCTAAAGGGATGGGGCGATTAGCCCATGAGAACATAGAGACAGAGGTTCGCGACTGGAATCGTTTTTCAAGCCGCCGCGCCATCGCGAGTTACTCAGGACTGACCGGATGGGTCAGTTCATCGGGGGAAAGTCGGTCTGATTTAAGTATTACCAAGGCGGGGAATCGACGATTACGGACCGAGTTAGTCGAGTTATCGTGGCGCCTTTTGCTCTACCAACCTGACGACTACTTGGTGAAAAAATGGGGGTTCGTTCTCAACAATCCCAAAGCGCATTCGCGCGCACGAAGACGGGCAATTATAGCCTTTGCCCGACAACTTTTGGTGGATCTTTGGCGTTGGAAAACTGGGCGGCGAACGTCCGAACAGTTTGGTTGGATACTGACCGAAGCGTAAAAGACTCGCCCTCGAATTCACTGAACTAAAACTTCTTTTAACCTCTTTTCGGAAAGCGGTGCGTGACCCGTTCAAATTCCTGGTCTTCAACGACCGATTGATAGATTGGGCGCGCTCGCTTTCCCATCCTTAAACGTTACGGACATCACCCTCGTGGGCAGGCGCTAAAAAAAGCGACTGACCCGGATAGCAG
>CAMDGV010000128.1 GCA_945898055.1 Akkermansia muciniphila
GCGTGATGATTCGCCGCATCCACTACATCGAACCCGTCGAGGGCACCGAGTACCACTTCATCACCAGCGAATTGAACCTTCGTCCCGGGTTAGTGGCCTTCCTCTACAAGCTCCGGTGGGATGTGGAAAAGGTGTTCGACGTCCTGAAAAATAAGCTCAACGAAAGGCAAGCCTGGGCCAGCACCGACACCGCCAAGTCGGTCCAGGCCCAACTGATCTGCTTGGTGCACAACCTCATCCAGTTCTTGGAGGAAAAGCTTCGCCGGGAGGGGATCGAAAACCGGGCCGAAATCCTCCGACGTCAGAAAGTTCTGACCCTGATGCAGGCGGCGGCTGTGGCGGCAAACCGAAGCATTCCAGCGTGTGTTCTTGCCATCCAGCGCCTCACCCAGTGCTCCGTAAAACTCCTCCGTTGGCTCCGTTCCGCCCTTCGCGATCGACTTGACTGGGAGGCTGCCACGCCACGCCTACGCACCCTCTACGCCACTTTGTAGCCCTAAATGTTAAACACGGTTCTTCCTGATAACAAGGGACAGCCTAATTGGATTCGAATCACTGTAATCACTGAGGGACAGGTTAGATGTTTGCCACCGAATACAACTAGGCTGTCACCCCGACCCGGTCACCCCCTAGATCGAGGCGGCTCTGAGAAAATCTAGTCATCGCGAAAAAATGAGCCTTGCATCGCTTCCTGATAACAAGGGACAGCCTAATTGGATTCGAATCACTGTAATCACTGAGGGACAGGTTAGATGTTTGCCACCGAATACAACTAGGCTGTCACCCCGACCCGGTCACCCCGCTGGCCAATTATCCGGAGTTGGAGGAATTCGACCTTTATGCAGGCGACGGACATTGGCATGGGGCTGCCGCCCACGACGCCCGGATTGATGAGACGAAGTGGGCCGTGGGGCATTTCTACGCCCGAGTGTACAACGACAATTATTCTTCCCCCTGGGAAGAATAATCGTCGTTGTACACCTGACCCCGTTTTCCGTCGTGGACTACAGGGTGGACGAGTCGCTCAAAGCGCACCTCACCCGGAAACTGGAAGAGGCTCACGCGGAGACGCGGAGGAGATGAAAACGATGCAGATGGAAAACTAGAAAGGGTGAACCCTAAGGGATAGACTTAGAGAGATCGGGGCTTTTCTAGGGGGTTGGCCTAGAGAGAGCAGGTTATGAGGTGCTTTTCGTGGCTGGTTTTCAGAGCCGCTTTCTTGGGTTAAGGGAGAACGATCTACCTTATCAAAGTTTGAATGGCGCGGTGAATAACCTCGTTAATCTCGTGCGTGAGCCGCTCCGAAAGGAATTCTAACCCCTAACTTACTTTTTTAGAATTAAGAGAATTGATCCATCAATTAAGACCGGGACTGAAGAGCTTTGCCTAGGCTGGGTCAGCTTGTCTTGGTGAGGTTCGTTTGGTCTCGAATAGCATCTCTGATTTGTGAACTACCGGCGAAAATTCGCTGACTCACAATTGCCTTTTTACCGAATTGCGCGCACCCTTTCCCAATGTTCATCTTCACGTTAATTCTTGCACTGGTTTGCATGGCACCAGTTCTCTATGCTGGCCAAAAAGTAGCGCTCGATCTGGTGGCCGATGGATTAACGTCTCCTTTGTCGTATACCGCGTTAGCCGATGGGCGTGCCTTGATTGTGGATCAACCAGGATTCCTCCGTTTATTAGAAAAACCAGGTCAACTCCGAGAATCCCCCGTTCTCTCTTTGGTGCATCGGCTTTCCCCACTCAACCACGGTGGCTTTGACGAGCGTGGGATGCTCTGTTTGGCGTTGCATCCGGACTTCAAAAAAAACCGACGTCTCTTCGTAGCTTACACCGCACCGCGTCGCGAATCAGCGCCCACCAACTGGGATTGTACACTCCGCGTCTCTGAGTTCCTTCTGCCTGCCAATGAGCCTTTAACCATTGATCCCGCTTCTGAAATAGTCCGGATCGAGGTCGATAAACCTTATGCCAACCACAACGGTGGACGCATAGCTTTTGGCCCCGATGGTTATCTTTATGTCGGTGTTGGAGACGGCGGTAACGGTAACGACGATGGAAAACGCCCTGAATCAGGTAACGGGCAAAATCTAAGGACATTGCTAGGTAAGATTCTGCGTATCGACGTGAGTCCACGGACCGGGCATGGCATTCCTAAGTCCAATCCGTTTGCAAATGGAGTGAACGCTCTGCCGGAAATATGGGCCTACGGAATCCGCAATCCTTGGGGACTTAGCTTCGACCGCGGTGGGGCGCACGCCTTGTATTCAACAGACGTTGGCCAGACATTGTGGGAGGAGGTCAACCGGATCGAACGCGGGGCTAATTATGGTTGGCGTTTGCGCGAAGGAGCCATTGGTTTTAATCCTAAAATGCCTGGAACCCCTCTAGCGCAAACTCCGAGTGTAGGGCCTTCTGGTGAACCGCTTGTTGGTCCGATTGCGGTTTACAAGAACCGTAATGGTTTCAAGAAAGATCCCGAGGCCTACGGGATTAGTGTGACCGGTGGATATATTTATCGTGGCAAAGCCTTTCCCGGATGGGTGGGTGATTATGTTTACGGAGATTGGGGTCGGGTTTGGGGGGTCCCGGGCGGGACTCTACTGTTGGCTCGTCATTCGGTTAATCCCAAGGTTCAGTGGCCTGTGGAAGCCATCGAAGTTGTCGCACCTGCCAAGCTTGCTGCCTACGTGATTGGATTTGGTCAGGATAACGAAGGTGAAATCTATGTGATGACCAACGGCAATATCGGGCTGACCCCGGGTAAAGGCCGTGTCTGGAAGTTAGTTCCAAGTGTCATCGCTCAGGCGAGTACTCAATAAAAATCCCGAGGGGTGTGCCTTTCAGTGATAGAGAGGTCAGCTTGCTCCTAGAACAGAGAGAGCCACGGCTAAAAGGATCAGCACGGCCCCAGCTATTCGCGAGAGCATATGGCGGGTATCGGTTTCTTGACGCTCGATATTCCCAAACCAAGGACCGGCCCACCAGACTAGGGCAAGACTCCAAAGACCACGGGTTCCGTAGACGACATTCACTCCGGCCGCATCCTTCCAATAGCCGATAGTCCCAGTGATCAAGATGGCTTGGATCGCGGTGAGAGTGGTGGCCAGACCGATCCAGCGCCACGCCTTTGCGGGAGCTACCAGTGTTCGGAAGCCAAAGAAGGGCAACAGAAGGAGGGATTCAATCGCTAGGGACGCGAAGAGGAGTGCGAGAAAATTAAACACGCCGAAGCGCGAAGCCCAAATCTGGATGAGGACATCGGTGACCGAGAAGGCTAAGGCGCAGCCTAATGCAAGAAGCGTGGTCAACCCAGTTCGGCGACCCGGTTTAAAGTCAGTGAAACCCGTCAACAAGACGCCGACTGTGGTCAGGACTGCGGCCAAGCCCTTGAGCCACGAAATAGGTTCACCAAAAGCGAAACGGGCGACCAAGGCAACGAAGACAACCTTGACTCCAAGCAAGGGGGTGGCCACCGAGACATCGCCGGAGCGGAGGGAGGCAACATTTAGAGAATGTCCGAGCAAAAAGGTGGTGGCAGTGAGAGCGGGGAGATGCAGTTGATTCCATGGAATGGGATGTGAATCGAGGAATAAGAGCGGAAGAAATACGATCCCCAGCACGATATGATTGACGACAACGGCATGAGTGAGGGTAGCCCCTTCGGAAAGGGCTCGCTTGTAACAAGCGAGCCAGCCGCAAAGGAGATTGCTGCGATAAGCGGTAAAAGAAGATGCATCCGTCAGGTGACACGGTGAGGAGGAGAACTCTCGGAGGCAAGGATAGGACTGTGCGATCCCTGAGGGAGTCGAGATCAGGGCTAGCCTGCCCTTCAGTCCCCTTGCTGAAAATACACGATGCCTTAACCGATAATCCGTTGAAAGCCAAGGCGATGATCGCCTTGAGTGCACAACTTTCAGACCTCAGAAAATTCGGGGTAAATCCCCAAAATCAGGTGATACTTCAAATTCCTTAATTTCGGGTAATTTTGCTGAGGCTTGCTCAGGTTCCAATCCGGACTTTGGGGTCGAATTCCGAACGGTGCGCGAGGCGAAAGCGGAATCGGCGGCTCGGGAGCTTCGGGTGCTCCAGTTGCCGCTGATTGATGGTCTCAAGGGTCTGACTCACACTGCGTTTAAATTCGCTGCCGTAGCTGCCACCGGGAAAGAGGTGTATCAGGACCTCGGTTGAACTCACTTCCAAGACTCCGGGAGATCGGGCGAACTGACCAAGCAGGCAAGATGCCTGCACCACTTTTCCAGAGTGAGGCTGGTCAGTTCCTGAATCTGACCTTCTCTGTACAGCGACGATTATTATTCCCAGGGGAAGAATAATTGTCGTTAAACACTTCTCGACGCGTGTGGGCCAGGAGGGCGTGTTCCTCGGCGAGCAGATCCTTGGCCAAGCCCCGGGTCGCCTAGTGGAGTCGCTGATCCAATGCCTTGCGGATGCCGCTGCGAACCTCCCGGTCCTCCACCTGGCCCTTGAGTTTTTTATACTCAATGCACCGATAGCTGGTGATTTGGTTGATCCCAAAATGGGCGGCCCAAATTCTTTTCTGTAAATTCGGCGGGTTTCAAACTGAGGGCAGGTTTTGGTTTTACATGTTGAGGGCAAAACTATGTGGCAGGCTATCTGTTTCTCTCCCTTGAATCCTTTGCGCCTTGGCGTCTTGAGCGAAGCTGGCGTGAAATACTGATAGGAAATTGCTTTTTAACGAGGAGGGGAAAGGGCGGATGAGGTCTCACGTAAAGACGCGGAGACGCAAAGGGGGAGAAGAGGAGGGGCAAAACTATGGGGCAGGCTACCTGTGCTTCACCAATGCGCCGCCACACCCTCCGTCATCTGGGGGTCGGCCTCGGCAAGAAAGAGCATGACATGCATGTCCTTAAGCGCCTGGATGCCGATGTACTCCGCCAACACGCCCCGAAGGGACGTAAGGTGCTCTACGTCTGGGACAAGGCCGACATCGACTTTCATGCCTGGCACCGCTGGAAGCAGTCCTCCGGGCTTTATTTCCTGAGCGTGGAGAAGAAGAACATGAAGCTCTGCGTCCAAGGTCTTCCAAAATGGGACAGGACCGATCCGGTCAACGCGGGCATCCAATCGGTGGAACTGGTCGCCGGGCTTGCCGGCGTGATGATTCGCCGCATCCACTACATCGAACCCGTCGAGGGCACCGAG
>CAMDGV010000129.1 GCA_945898055.1 Akkermansia muciniphila
CTCAAGGTCCCACCTGACCACCATTGGGTGGTGGTCGTGCCGACAAATTCGATGGCCCCGCCAGCGGCGACGGCATGGATATCACCCACCCCACCCTCGAAGAAGGGAGCTGAGGGACTGTACTTTGTGGCATCAATCGTCGCCGCTGAAAAGTCGTCCTGAAATAAGACAGAAGAAATTTGAGCAGAGGCCGAGCTAACCGTGGCCAAGAAGAGGCCGAGAAGGAGAGCCCCCGAATGGGTTGAAAGGTGTCTCAGCAGAGACTGGATCCGAGAGCACTGTTGCGATTGCGGAAAGGCAATTGGAAATCGTTGAGGAGGAGGTTGGTTTACAATCTGCATAGATGTTGGATGACGTTAAATGGTATTTTTACCCAGTTTATCCCTCGAAAGGACGCGCAAGATCCCTCCACGGGTGATGCGTGAAGTCTTTTACGGCCGTTTAGATGGGGTTGAGGGAGTTAGTGATCTTTTTAAGTCCTTTCTACAAGGCTAAAAAAAGACGCTTGGCGACGGTTTAAAACCGGATAGGGAAATTAGAGAGTAAAAGCGCCAAGGATGTAGGCCAAGAGGAGGAGGGGTCGGTTCGAGGAATCAGAAGCGGAAAGTTTGGGTACAAGAGGACGATGACCGATTGGCGCAAGATGGGAGAGATCCGGTAGAGGCAGTGCCCTCCTGTTTTTCGCCACGCACCGCCTTCGGCCGGCACCCCGCACCGGCCTCCGTCGAAGCGGCGCGGGTGCGGAGACGGGTATCAACGCTGATAACCACTCAAAAAGAAGAATTCCGGATTTGTTCCGGCCCCGACATGGAGAGGTAGTGGTTAAAGGGAGTCCCTTCGGTCACTGCAACTGGCTCTCAGTTAGTTCTGCTGTTTTAGGGGAATTCGACCACCCGCAAACCAGTCAATCGCCTGATTTCATCGGCTAAAATCGTCAACTCGGAAGGTTCTAAGCGGGTCGCCCAAGGCTCCGGAACAGGTCGAGCAATGGTGTACGCGTGGACCTCCGAAATCTGACCTCCCGCAGTGGTGATTTCCATTAAGCGAGTACAATACTCCTGTAACTCCGTCGCCGACATAACCTCACCTCGGACCTTAAGGAAAAGGCTTTGAATAATAATCGGCCGGATCCGAGCTGTCTCTTTTAGATTAGCGAGAATTCGATCAAACCGAATCGTCGAACGATTCACTGTTCGAAAATAGGCCTCAGAACCAGCATCCAGCTTGGCCCAAATCTCTCCACGATTGGCATCCATTCGCTGGAGTCCTCGCCTCACTGTTGCTTTGTCGAGACCCGCTGAATCGGTGATTAGGACAATTTTTGTCTCGGTAAGGCCGCACTGCTTCAAGACCTCAACCACTTGATCCACACAGGTATCAAAGTTGTGAATCATCGTTGGTTCACCGTCGCCACTGAAAGCGATGTCGCGGACCTGTCGCGTCAATGCCTCGGGTGTATCGGCAAATTTAGGTTCTCGAGCTAGACCTCCCGATTGGGCGTGTTGAATGAGCCAAAGCAATTCGTCGCGGACCTGCGCCAAATCCACTAATCGAGCCTTGCCCGGAATCTTGCGGTCGACCTCGCAGTACACGCAGTCAAAGTTACAGGCCTTGTCTGGATTTAAGTTGATTCCGATCGAGAGCCCACGGGATCGCCGAGAAATAACCGGATAGACGTAGGTAAAGTCGTGATAGGTCCGGGCGTGGTCGCGCACAGCGGTCCAAGAGTTACGGATGACAAGTGGTTCGGAACCCATGGGGAGACATTAGGGTAAGTGAGATCTTTGATCCAGTCAGGCTTCACGCAATCCTTTGGTTAGGCTCTAAGAAGGAAGGAAGTAAAACCTCAAGGGCTAGGTTGGTTGAGTCAAAATAACGCAAAAGGCCCGAGAAAAGAGCGGCAAAAGACGAGGCGATTTCGATCGTATTGTTAAAGTTGAAGCAAGGCGGTGAGAGTTGGTCGTCCAAATCGACTGTACCTATTTTCCGAGTTTGAGCTTGGGGCCGCATTGGTTTAAGAATAATTAGATAGCAAATGAGTATCCTAGGCGTTGGCATTATCGGCTGCGGCGGCATTGTACTGCAGAATCATCTTCCGGGTTTGGCCCTTTGTGGTGAGGTGTATGTCGCTGGACTGTGCGATTCCGACGCGCAAACTTTAGAGAGAGCCCGTACTGAGACAGGTTGCTCTTTTGTGACAACGCAGTATGCGGAATTACTAGCTCGCGAAGATATTCAAGCGGTGATTATCGCCACGCCGAATATGT
Source organism: Akkermansia muciniphila (assembly GCA_945898055.1). Lineage (GTDB taxonomy): Bacteria > Verrucomicrobiota > Verrucomicrobiia > Limisphaerales > UBA9464 > SXXZ01. The sequence goes on from CAMDGV010000129.1 coordinate 2,268, forward strand.
TGCACTTCCCCATCGCCATGGCGGCGATTGCCGCTGGAAAACATGTGCTTTGTGAGAAGCCGATTGCGATGAACGCGGTCGATGCTTTGGTTTTAGCGCGGTCGGCTGACGCAGCAGGTGTACGCCATATGACCGCTTTCACTTACCTTTTTGTTCCGGCAATGCGATATCTCAAGCATTTGGTCGAGCAAGGGGATTTGGGCGAACCTCGGCATTATCGTTCTTGCCGGCTTCAGGACTGGGGTACGCGTGATCTGGGTTGGCGGATGGTAAAGAAACTCGCCGGCACAGGAGAGCTCGGTGATATGTTAAGTCACCGGATAAATTTCGCGCAGCATATTGTGGGACCGATGACCCGTTTGGTTGCTAACGTGAAGACTTTGACTCCGATTCGCGGGGGGAAACCGAACGATACCGACGATTGGGTGGCGATCATTGCCGATTTTCGCAATGGAGCGACAGGGGTGCTGGAGAGTAGCAAGTTGGCCAGCGGTCGAAACGAAAGTTGGAGGAGTCTTGACTATGTCGAGATCAATGGTTCAGAGGCTAGTTTTGAGTTTACAACGGGGAAATGGAATGAGCTGCAGTACGGGCGACTCGGTGGACCTGGAATGGCCGTCTTGCCTGTGCCTCCGGAATTTTGGGTTTGGCCTGGATCTAATCGCGATCCCAGAGTCGGTGACCCCTTGGTTTCATTTCGCTACGATCAAGCGGTTGAGTTCATTAACGCGATTCGAGAACAACGCCCCTGTGTCGTGACTTTTCATGAGGGGGCAGCGGCTCAAACTGTCATGGATGCGGCTCTTGAATCTGCACAATCCGGCCGCTGGATTGATCTTTGATCCAGTGGCGTCTCGGTCAGAGTTAGGGAATGTGAGGCTGTTTACCGTGCGATATCGCCTTGGTAAAGAAGAGTGAAAAGGTTCCGGCGAAGGCTTTCCGAGGCCACATCTGGATGTTCTACATTGAGGACGAGAGCCGATTTTCCACCGGGCCGAGTCAGAAATGGGTAGGTGTAATGGACGTTAAGTTCGGCTTCGAGCAGGGCGGCGAGGATATCTCTCAGTTGACGTTCACCTTGCAGTTCCACGACCACGACTGCGGTTTGGGTGAAAGCAATGGAATGTTCTTCTAAAAGCGGACGGGCGGAGTCGGGATCATCGACAATCAGGCGGAGAATTGTGCTGTCGGTGGTGTCGAGGACTGTTAGAGCTAGAATATGGACAGCGCGCTCCGATAAGAGTCGGACGACTTCATGTAACCGACCAATCCGGTTAGGGATGAAGACGGTGAATTGAATGACGGCATCCGATCGGGGTTGTCTAGTAACGGTCACAGCCATAGGTCTGACTATTCCAAGTGCGGCCGCGGGCGCAAGCCAGAGCATTGCTGGAAATCGGCAGCGAGCTTTGAAAATATCCAATGGTATGGTTCAGTGGGCCCGTGAAATTGGAGACTATCACCACTTATGAGGCCGCTGTACAGTTGGGAATTCCCACGATTCAGAGGCATATTTTACTGTGTGCTGATGCTTCAAAGCCGAAATGTTGCGATCCAGCGCTTGGACGTTTGTCTTGGGATTATCTGAAACGGCGTTTGAAAGAATTAGGTTTAGTGGGGAGTAACGGCCGGGTTTTTCGAACCAAGGCCCATTGTTTACAAATTTGCGCCCGAGGCCCCATTGCTGTGGTTTATCCCGAAGGGGTTTGGTACCATGGTTGCACCCCGGAGGTACTTGAAACAATCCTTCAGGAACATTTGATCCATGGCCGGCCCGTATTGGAACATTCCTTCATCTGTCGCCCGCTCGGTTTTCCCACCGAATGAGGCGCAGCTTGATTTGTTTCAAAACGCTTTGCCCGCCGAACGTTCGGTGCGTCTCACCGGTGGTGCCGCCTTGATGTTGTGCGAAACAGCGCGCTTTGACGGACGCCCTGTTGCTTTGGATTATGTGCGCCATCCCAAAGCTCGGGTGTATCGGTTGGTCGTCCGGTCCAATGGGTCGGTTCGAATCACTGTGCCTCGTTACGGTACCTTGGCTGAGGCTCGTAATTTTTTGCAACGTCATGCCGATTGGCTTGCGGGACGTTTGCTGGTTCTGGCGGATCGGCGTGCTGCGGAGGCGCAAGAGGTGGTGGCGGGCAGGATTCGGTTTCGGGGTGAAATGGTCCCAGTGGTGGCTTCCGAAAATGGTGGGGAATTGAAGGTCGGCCTTTCCGTTTTCCGAATGCCTCGGCTGCGCAATCCAGATTTAATAGCCCGAGCCGAAGCAGCTTTGCGAACACTCGCTCTGGTAGAGTTACCGGTTCGGATAGAAGCGTTGGCGACCCTCCATGGAATCAGTTTGCTGCACGTCTCGATCCGTAATCAAAAGACGCGTTGGGGGTCGTGTTCGGTCCGCGGTTCGATTTCCCTCAACTGGCGATTAGTGCAGGTGCCGGAAGTTGTTCGAGACTATGTTTTACTTCATGAACTGGCGCACCGTCGTCATATGAATCATTCCGCACTGTTTTGGGCAGAGGTGCAGCGCCTGTGTCCAGAATACCAAGAATCGGAGCGTTGGCTGCGGGAAAAGACCCGGCTGATTCTCTAATCACTCGGGTGATGGACTTATCCCAAATGACGAACGATTTGGGACCTGATAAGTCGGGAGTACTTGGATCTGATGCCCACCGTATTCACCGCGATCACTCGGCATCGATGCTGCTTGCCCACCTCTGCTGTTCGGTGGGGGGTGCCCGCAGGCGCGCGGACTCCTCG
>CAMDGV010000130.1 GCA_945898055.1 Akkermansia muciniphila
GACGAGAACCTTAACCGTGTGGTCGCTTTCTTCGATAACGCCAAAATTAAAGGGGGATCAGTGCCTACGGTGGGACGATTCACCGGGCTATCAGTTCAGGGTGCCAACGTGGTCATTAGCTGGGCTGGCCCAGGTGTCTTGCAATCGATTGGTAAACTCGGTGATGTGTGGAAAGACGTCACTCCCCCGCCGGTGGGCACCAGCATCACTGTCCCAGCCAGCGCAGATGCCTCTCAGTTCTATAGACTCAAACTCTAATCACTCTCGGTTCCCTCGACGACGGTGTTCAGAGGTTTAAACAAGAGGCAGGCAGGCGGGCGTTAAAAAACGCTCGCCTGCTCTTTTTATTGGCTGCTTCGTTTCTATTTATATTTCGTTTCTTCATGACGGCCATTTTGTCTCGTTTCCTCGCCTTTTGGATCTTTTTGTTCTTAGGCAACACGATGACTGGCGCCTCTTTGGAATGGGAGACCATTCCTGGCGGACGGCGTCTGCCCCTTCTAAGCCCGCCCCAAAGTCAGTCCTCGGGATTTCAAAGTGTCTCCCCTCTTATTTCAGGCATTAATTTTACCAACCGACTCAGCGAAGACCGTAGCCTCACCAATCAGATTTTTTTGAACGGATCAGGGGTGAGCGCTGGAGATATTGATGGCGACGGCTGGGTTGATCTCTATTTCTGCGGCTTAGATTCCACCAATACGCTCTGGCGTAATCGGGGAGGGTGGCATTTTGAAAATATCACCACCGAAGCTGGTGTTGCTTGCGCCAATCAAGCCTCCACTGGATCGGCCTTTGTCGATATTGATGGCGATGGAGACCTAGACCTGCTCGTCAATGGTATCCAATCTGGGACCCGACTTTTTATAAACAACGGCCAAGGGAAATTCCAAGAAACCACCCGTCAATCAGGTCTAGCAAGCCGCGCTGGAAGCACTTCCATGACCCTCGCCGATATCGACGGCGATGGATGGCTAGATCTTTACGTTGTTAATTATCGAAATGACACTCTTCGAGATCAATTAGATCAACGCTTTCGTGTCGGAGTCACGAACGGATTTTCCCGCTTACTGAGCGTCAACGGGCGCTCCGCCGAGGCCCCCGATTTGCTCGGTCGCTACACCTTGGATCAGGCCGGTGGGATCCTCGAAAACGGCGAAGCGGATACTCTCTATCACAATGATGGAGGAGGCCATTTCACGCCAGTTCCTTGGACGAAAGGCGCGTTCTTAGACGAAAAGGGCAAGCCCATTTTAATTCCCTATGATTGGGGTCTTTCAGCCCGATTTCGCGATATGAACGGGGATAATTTTCCAGACCTCTATGTCTGTAATGATTTCCAATCGCCAGATCGAATCTGGATGAACAAGGGAAACGGTATCTTTCAGGCACTGCCAAAAAACGCTTTACGACAAACCAGTTTGTTCTCGATGGGAATCGATTTCGCCGATGTCAATCGGGACGGATTAGACGACTTCTTTGTGGCGGATATGTTAAGCCGAGACCATCGACGTCGTCAGGTCCAAGTCATGGGCCCAACCGCCTTTGCTCAAGTCCGTAATCTCTTCGAAGAGCGCCCTCAATTTCCCCGCAATACCTTGTTTCTAAATCGGGATAATCAGGCCTATTCTGAGATCGCTCAATTGAGCCGGGTTGAAGCCTCTGAATGGTCTTGGTGTCCCGCCTTTCTTGATGTTGATCTCGATGGCTACGAAGATCTGTTGGTCACCACAGGGCATTGGCGTGATGCCCAACAGGCCGACATTGCCCAGCAACTTGATGACGAAGCGAAGCGCTTAAATTGGTCGCCCAGTGAACAACTCCGACAGCGAAAACGGCTTCCACGATTGGACACACCGAATATTGCATTTCGTAACCGAGGCGATCTGACCTTTGAAGAAATAGGCACTCCTTGGGGTTTTGATTCTCGTCGAATCTCTCACGGGATGGCCTTGGCCGATCTCGATCTCGACGGCGATCTCGATGTCATCGTTAACTGCCTTAATGACGCCCCTCTAATCCTCGAAAACCGAACCACTCGAGCTCGACTCGCTGTAAAATTGAACGGTCTCCCTCCCAATACTCGGGGGGTTGGGGCAAAAATCAGTGTCTTAGCCCTAGGTTTACCCCAGCAAAGCCAAGAAATGATGGCCGGAGGTCGCTATCTTTCGAGCGACGACTTTATCCGCACATTTGCTGCAGGCAACCCAACTAATCGACTCACTCTAACTATTACTTGGCGCAGTGGAGCAATAAGCATCGTTTCCAATGCCCTCCCAAATTGTCTTTACGAAATCAATGAAACCTCGGCTCTTCCAATCAACCTAGGTTCTCTCAGCGCGTCAAAGAAAACGACTCCCTTGCTCGCTTCTTCTCACTCTTCTAAACCCAAATGGTTTGAGGATTTCAGCGATCGCCTCCTTCACCAACATTACGACCTGCCGTTTGATGACTTTGCTCGACAACCCCTTTTACCCCATCAACTGAGTCACTTGGGACCTGGAGTCACTTGGTTCGATTTTAACGGAGATGGTTGGGACGATTTAATCATCGGAACCGGACGCGAGGGACGCTTGTCGGTCTTCCGCAACAACACTCAAGGAACCTTTGTTCCGCAGCGGGCTAAACCCTTGGAACCCCTCCTCGAAGCCGACCTTACTACCGTGCTCGCCTGGCATCCTAGCCGGACTAACTCAGTGCTCCTTTTGGGGCTATCTCAGTATGAATCAGGGGCAACCAACGGCCCTGCTCTTCGCCAAATTTCTCTGAATACCGGCGAGGTCGACTCCTCACTTCTTCATTCCGCAAGTAGTACGGGTCCGATAGCCCTCGGTGATTATGATGGCGACGGAGAAATTGATGTTTTCGTCGGCGGACGAGTGATTGCCGGTCGGTACCCAGAGGCGGCGAGTTCCTCCCTTTTGCGCGCCCATGGCGGAGCACTCCAATACGATTCCAAGGCGAGCCAAATCCTCACCAGAATCGGCATGGTCAGCGGGGCTGTCTTTACCGACCTCAATGCCGATGGGTGGCCAGAACTTGTGCTCGCCTGCGATTGGGGTCCAATACGAATTCTACGAAACGACAAGGGAACCTTTTCACTTTGGGATCCCCCAATTACTCAAGTGCCTAGGACTAAAGGCCTCTCCACCCCAAGCCATCTCAGCGCTCTCACCGGTTGGTGGAACTCGGTTGCTGTCGGAGATTTAGACAACGACGGGCGCTTGGATCTTGTGGTTGGTAATTGGGGGCGTAATCACGCACGACAGGCTTTCTTGGACCAACCGGCTGAAATTCATTTTGGCGACACCGATGGCTCAGGAAATCTAGCGCTGCTCGAAACTCACTTTGATTCGGGATTGCAGCAATTTGTACCCTTCCGAGATTGGGCCACTTTAAGCAGTTCCTTTCCCAGTTTACGCGATCGCTTCCCCGATTTTACCCGCTTTAGCACGGCCACCGCAGCATCCATTCTTGCCGCCGGATTGCCTCAAATGAACCGTGCCACGGTCGCAACATTTGATTCCATCCAACTCCTCAATCGGGGCGATCATTTCGAGCTTCGATCCTTACCAATCGAAGCCCAGTTCGCTCCGATTTTTGGACTCACCGTGGGTGACCTGAATGGAGATGGAGCGGAAGATCTTTTTCTGGCTCAAAACTTTTTTGGAGTGAGCTCAGCCGAAAGTCGTCTCGATGCCGGATTCGGCCTCATTCTCCAAGGGGACGGTCAAGGCAACTGGCGCGCGGTGCCGGAAGCCGAGAGCGGTCTTTGGTTAACAGGTGAAGGTCGCGGAGCTGCTTTAAGTGATTTCGACCACGATGGAAAACTCGACATCGTGGTCACCCAGAACCGGGGCCCCTCGCGATTGTTTCACAACCTGAGCGCCCAATCCGCTCTCCGAATTGAACTCATCGGATTAAACACCAATTTAAAAGCAATCGGAGCACAAATTCGCGCCCGCTTTCAGGACGGGTCGAGGGGGCCAGTTCACGAAATCCATGCCGGCTCGGGTTATTGGTCGCAGGATTCAACTTCTTGGATTCTTGGAGGCTTTCAACCACCCGAAAGCGTTGAGATTTTCTGGCCGGGCGGGATTAAAGAAACAGTCAAGATCCCCTCCGGCACTCAATCTATAAAACCTCGCCATCCACGTTCAACTTCCCTCTGATCGGCTCTCTTGCCCCTGCTACATTCGCAATCTCACCGCCTTCAATTCTTTCCAGTCCCAAATGAAAACGCTCTATGCTAACAACTCCAAACTTAACCTTATCGCATTGGACTAAGCCCCTGCTTGTTTTTGTTGGCAGCTGCCTGCAATTTTCAGCTCTTACCGCTGAACTACGCTCCCCTGTGACGCTAAGTTATTTGGAACGTCGTCACCAAGCTCAGACCCTCGCAGCGACCCATCAATCTACTTTTCACTCCTTCCAATTCACCAACCAAATTAAGGGGAGCGGAATCAAT
>CAMDGV010000131.1 GCA_945898055.1 Akkermansia muciniphila
GTGTGGCGGCTAAGGGCGAGATCAATTTGCAGAACAAACCGGCAAATGGAGCATCGCCGAATCCTAACACGGGCGCACCTCTCAAGGAGATCAACTTCTACACGGTGTTCTCCCATCCCGCTCCGGCTGAAGACCCGACTCCGTCGGCCAGTGGTGTGACACCCTCTGTTGCCGTGAAACGCAATTCGGATGGTACTATTACCCTGACTTGGACAGGAATCTTGGATTCTGCTGACACCCTCAACGGTGTCTTTAGTGCGGTCACCGGCAGTAGTCCACTGACGCTTCAAGCGGCGGGATTTGCTCGCTTCTATCGCGCTCACTGAGGTCTCAGTACGGAAAAAGCAGAAAGGCCGAGCAGAAATGCTCGGCCTTTCTTTATGGGATCAATGCCAGAGGAGTGCGATCGAGCCCCTTTAGATTTACTCGTTGCCTTCGGGGAATCGGAAATTGATATTAGTGAAAGATTGATCGCGAAAGCTCATTTTTGGGATCGTTCCTCTAAATTGAGCCGTCGACTTTAACCATGGGGCGGTCGCCTCGAATTGGCTGGTGGAGCCTTCCTTCTCACCGGTTGCGGGGTTAGTCACCGGCTTAAATTCCAGAATTTGGCGCGCTCCATTTATCTCCGTTTGGACCGTGAAACTCGGGGCCTCAATCCGCACAAAGTTTTCCATGTGCGCATCGAGAATGTAGCAGGAGAGAGAACCAGCCGAGGCATTGCGGACAAATTCGAGGTGAAACTGTTCTTCGCCCAGCACCACGGACGTTCCTCCGTGCGGCGGTTGGTGCTCATGTTTATGGGGTGCCGTGTGTGCATGACCCGCAGGTTCATCCTTGCCTGTGCACCCCGCTAAACCCGTCAGAAGGACGCCTAAGAAAAGTAAATGATCTAGTTTCATAACGATTGAAGGTAGCCTAGTCCCGTTGATCTGTGAGGCTCAATCGATAAAAATTCTGATCGAAGTGTTTGGAAGAGTTTCTTTGAATGCGCACCGGTTTGGATTGAATGGAACGAAGTAGTAAAATACAGGCTTGGCTCAGCTGGGGTTCAGTGGATGAGGATTTGTCTGAAACAAATTATTGTCCTTTGGGTGGACAGTAGACGGGCAGCGTGTGTTGATTACCGGGTCGCCGAAAAGCGACTGCGACTATGGTGCGACTCAAAGACATTGCAGCAGCGGCCGGAGTATCGGTAATGACCGTCTCCAAGGCGATTCGCGATAAGCCAGACCTTGCGACTGGGACGAAAGTGCGTCTTCGGGCTTTGGCCTCGGCAATGGGGTATGTACCCGATGCGGCGGCGACAGGATTGAGGAATAAAAAGACCCAGTTGCTGGGATTGGTCATCCCAACGCCTACCGATCCAATTTATTCGCGGGTTTTAGTGGCTTTGGAAGAATATGCACACCAGTGGGGCTATGACATTTTGCTGGGTCATTCCTTGGGTAAAGTGGAAAGAGAGGAAGCGGTTGTGCGGAGGTTCCTCGCCCGTAGGATCGATGGGCTACTGATTGTTCCGGTTTATAGAATGTCTCATTCGTCGGTTGTCTTTGATGACCTTCGGAAGCAAAAGATCCCGGTGGTCCTACTTGGACCTAGTGCACCCTTTTGCGAGGGATTTTCGAGTGTCGAAACAGATGATTTGGCGGCATCAGCTTTGATGACTCGGCATTTAATTGAACTGGGACATAAACGAATTATTTTTTTGGCTGGGCCGATGAACGCACCGTGGGCAAGTGACCGATTGGAGGGGTATCGGCGAGCTCATCGAGAGGCTGGATTGCCGGTGGATGATCAGTTGGTGTTTAGTGCCGGAGCCACGGTTGGGGAAGGATCCGCAGCCGCGCTCCATTTCATTCAAGAAAATCCGGGTGCGACAGCCATTCAAGCGGTCAACGATCTCGTTGCGATTGGAGCGGGCGACACGCTCTTGAATCAGGGCATTCGAATCCCGCAAGATTTAAGTCTAGTAGGCTTTGGTAACGTGTTAATTAGTGAATTTTTTCGAGTCCCACTCAGCACCGTTCGTCAACCCAAGTTCCGGTTGGGAGCCGTTGCGATGGACTTACTTCAGGAAAGGTTACTGGGGCAAGTGACCAAGTCCGTTCGATTGCCCGCGGAACTGGTAATTCGGGCCAGTAGCGGTCCGGTCCTCAGAGCGTAAACCAGTTTACAGTACGGTTGTTGTTCGATCGAACTCGAGACAGGAAGATCTAATTAGATCTGCAGGGTTTGTTTCGCGAATCACATCTTGACGTTAGTTAGTAAACTTTCGTACAGTTTCAGGCCGTAAGGAACTTATCTGCTGCCATCATGGGCGGCACGCTAGAGTCGGCTAAACACCGGCTTTTTTGTTACCCCAGTTTCTGGGATTGAGCGACGACTATGAATGCGGAAATTTTGGCTGTTGTTGAGTATTGGGAGCGCGAGAAAGGCATTGCAAAAGATGTCTTGCTCGGTGCTATCCAAGAAGCGTTGATGCAGGCCGCCAAGAAGGCCGTTGGCCCCGCGCGCGAACTCCGTGTTTCCATCGATCCTCGCTCGGGTGATATCAAAGCTTGGGCTAAATTGATGGTCGCTGAAAGGGTGATTTCTAAGCACGATCAATTGAGTGTCTTTGATGCCCGCCGTGCTGGGTTTCCTGAGGCTAAGATGGGGGATGAGGTGGAAATTGAGGTTACCCCTGCCGGCTTTGGACGAATTGCTGCTCAGTTTGCCAAGCAGGCAATGATGTCTCTGTTGCGTAAAGCTGAGAAGGCGATGGTCTATGACGAGTTCAAAGATCGGGTGGGTGATATCGTTAGTGCGACTGTTCGGCGTTTTGAACGTTCGGATGTCGTTTTTGATTTGGGTAAGTTCGAGGGGATTATGCCCAACCGAGAGCGGGTCCCGACGGAGGAATATCAGGTCGGTGAGCGAATCCGTTGTTTGGTTAAGGCGGTAGAGCAGACCCCTCGCGGCCCTGAGATCGTTCTTTCTCGGTCAGACGCTAATTTTGTTATCAAATTGTTTAAGGTTGAAGTCTCGGAGATCGGTGATGGGACGATTGAAATCAAGGGCATCGCTCGGGAGCCTGGATTTCGTACCAAACTAGCTGTCTTTTCCCGTGATCCCAAGGTCGATCCAGTTGGGGCGTGTGTCGGGCTTCGGGGACAGCGGGTGAAGAATATCGTCCGCGAATTAAATAACGAGAAAGTAGATATTATTCCTTGGTCGCCCGACATTCGGCGGTACGTGGAGAACGCTTTGGCCCCGGCCAAATTAAAGACTTTTGAAGTGGACGAAGGTCGGAAGAGGGTTTTAGTACACACCTCGCCCGATCAACTTTCGCTGGCGATCGGAAAACGAGGTCAAAATGCCCGTCTTACCTCTCGTTTAACTGGATGGAATATTGATATTGAGGCTGAACAGTCGGTTTTACCTGGTTTCGATCAAAAGGTGGCTGGAGCGGTAAAAGATTTCTCCAAGGTACCTGGGATTAGCGACGCACAGGCCTTGATTTTGGTGACGACGGGCTTTCATAGTCTGGAGGACGTCGTGCAGCAGGCCTCGGAAGAGGATTTGCAGGGATTGGAAGGAATCGGGGAGGCTGCGGGAGCTATCCTTGGCGCGCTTCGTGACGAGTTAGCACGTCGCGCGTTGGGCAGTGGAGATAATGGAGAGTCTGCGGGAGTGTAGTCGGTTCTGGGGAGGGGATGTTCGTCCGGTCCATGCAGTATCGGCGTCCTCTTCTAAGTCCGAAAACTTAGGTCTGAATTTATAAGCAGTATGCCGGTTCGCATTTACGAGATCGCCAAGAAACTCAACCTCGAGAGCAAATTTGTGCTCATGAAGGCGAGGGAAATGGGTATTTCCGCAGCTAAGGTGTCGTCGAGTACGCTCGACAAGATCACTGCTGAGTATCTTGAGGAACAACTGACACCTCTTGCGAAGCCCTTTGAGGCTTCTCAGCCTATCGAATTTACTCCGGTAGCTATTGTCCATGCATCGCCACCGGTCATTGCCCCTTCTTTGCCAGTCTCAGTTCTAAGTGCGCCGGTTCCTCAATCTCCTGTTATTGATGCGAGTCACCGCTCGAATCCCAAACTAGAGCCTGCCTCCGCGCGGATCGAATCGGTGGCCTCGACAGAGCCTGTTCTCGAAGGCAGAGTTCCTTTGTTGGAGAAATCGATATCTAAGCCGGTCGACTCTTTGCCAATGGATTCGGTTAGCAAGCCAACTCGAACCCCGCAGGCGTCGGTTCTCGCGGGCACTGCTAATTTGCAATCAGCCCCGACCCCGACCCCGACCCCGGCCCCGGCCCCGGCCCCGGCCCCGGCCCCGGCCCCGGCCCCGGCCCCGACCCCGACCCCGACCCCGGCCCCGACCCCGGCCCCGACCCCGACCCCGACCCCGACCCCGACCCCGACCCCGACCCCGACCCCGACCCCGACCCC
>CAMDGV010000132.1 GCA_945898055.1 Akkermansia muciniphila
CCATCATAGACCAGGCACTTGATCGCATGACGCCGCCTCGAGGTGAAGACGAACAGGGCACCACTCAAGGGGTCGGCCTTCAATGCCTGACGGCACACCGCCGCTAGGCCATCCAGGCCTCTTCTAAAATCCACGGGCTCCACGGCCACAGGATTTTTATGTGCGGCGTGATCTGGATCATGAGCCAAGAAAGGCTTCGACCCTCGGGAGAAAATCTCCCGCACGGGCGTTGGGCAATCGAAGGAAGAGTTTCGTGCCACAGGGACGGGTCAGTTCCATGCCTGCGTGCTCACTGGGACCCGGGCTTAACGCGGCCGGCGGCATCTCAATGAACGTCTGCCGGGAAAGTTTGGCCAATCGCCTAGTGTCTGGAGATACGCGCTTCTTCAAATCATAAAAGCTGAGCCGCAACGCCTTGCTGGTTCGGCCCAACCCGTGGATAAGGGCTGCTTCGACGGCCGCATTCCAAAGTTCTTCGGGAATGCGTTCCCCCCCTCGTTTGCCCCTTCGCCGGGCTTCAAAGCGCTGCGCCAGCGGTGTCAGTCCCGAGCCAGCCAAAATTCCGTGCTTACCAATTTTCGTTCTGATCTCGCCAACGACACTACCACCCCTTCACACCCCCTGTTCCGCACTCTTGCGGAAAGGACACGACCTCTGCGAATTGCTTCAGATCGCGTTCCCCACGGCCCGGGGTTCCCTAACTGGCATGCCGGAGAAGACACATCTTGAACTCTGCCTCAAAAAGCAAATTCCTATCGGTGGTTCATCCGCGCAGGCTACCCACAAGCAGGACGAATTGGGAACCATGGGGCTGGGCGTACGCTTACCTCTGCTCCGCCTCGAAGAACTCTCGCTCGAAGGCGGCGGCCTCATCCGGCGACAGGTGATACCGGAACACGTCTCGCAACTCGGTGAAAGCGACGCGACCGAACCTTCGCGGCATGTCGCGCCTTAAAACAGGTTTCTTGGGCAAATGCTCATAAAAGGCACAGACAAACGCAGTACGAACGTCGGCACTGGGCGACTGCCAGCACCAACGAGCCAAGTCGAAGGAGCGGCCAATCAAATCCTTGCTCTGCTTCTGGCAAGCCGCCTCGCATTCGCTCAGCAACTCGAGGTCCACAACGCCATCGGATTTTCCGCGAACTCGATGACCTTCCGGCATTCGGGCAACCGTTGCAGGGCTTCTCGTCTCCAAGCGCTCATGTGCGTTTCAAGCTGAAGGTCTGATCAGACAACTCGCCGCAGCCAGATTTGACCCAACTATGAAACAAGGAAACGGCGTCATCGGCTGTGGTCTCCAATGACTAATTGGCCCGCTTTACCGGCAGCTCAACAATCCGAACACGTTTTCCGGCAACCGTGATTAAGGCATCTTTTATCAGCGAATCCCTGAAGGTATCCAATACTTGGATGAGGTCCCCTAGGATGGCGTGAACTCGAAGATCGGATCCCCTGAACTGAATCACACTCGGACCCACTCCGTTGGTTGAATGCAAGAGCGCTCCGAAGTCCAGATCGCTGGTTAGTACCACAAAGACCTCTCGTCGAGCCCACTCCATAATCACACTGTCAGGAGCGTCGAGCGCACCGACCTGCGACCAATGTCGGGCTTCGATTCCCAACGCTTGAAGCTCTGCGACGAACCCCAATCCGAGATTCATGTCGACAAGGATCTTCATGCTGACTCCAGGAGAACCTCCATCTCCTGAGACCTCCAGGAAGCGTACATGAGCGCTGCACGAATATCTGCTTCTTCAAGATACGGATACTCCGTCAGTATCTCCTGATGCGTAATGCCCGAAGCCAAGAGGCCTGTGAGCGTCCCCACGGTCACCCGCATGCCTCGAATGCACGGCTTACCACCCATGACGTTGGGATTCAGCGTGATGCGGTGGATGTCTGGAAACTGCATGGTTAAGCTGTAAGCCAAGGTGCGGTCTGTGTCGAGGCAACACCAGCGGCTGCGAGCAAACTGCAACCGAAAAGCTTCCGGCGAACGCGGAGACGGAGTGTTGAACACCGCCTCAAAAAGCAAATTCCTGCCATGGAAGAGGGCGTGACAGCACCACCGCCAGTCACTGCGCTACCGAAGACCGGAGTCAGCGCATCGTTGACAAACGAACGGGCACCAACGCCAGCGGTTGCAGCGGCAGGAACCTTGATCCAAGACGTTGAGCCTGCTGAGGCTCTGGTGAATTTAATGCCTGCGCCATCTCGGGCGATTGATGGGAAGGCGTCCGTGGTGCCCCTAGTTGGAGTCTGCCGAAGTCGTTGCCAGAAATGTTATTCAGGGACATAACCCCAACCCAAGACATTCCGATATAACCTTTTGACGCAATTACAAACCCACTGCCACCACCGCAACTCATACTGCCAACAACGGTTAAATCACTTGATGTGGATATGGACATTCTTACCGATCCGCCCACCACAAAATCTTGAACTCCGACTCAAAAAGCAAATTCCTATCAGCTCCTCAGCGACAACTCGACCAGTCCCGCCCGGGGTGACATTGACGACGATTGCCACGGTTGATGACAGCCTTCTCGCGGCGACCCTCGGCACGTTCAACTACCAACTCCCGACGCCGTACCCGCTCGCCGCCAACACGCGGTATTGGATCGAACTCGATGGCACCTCGACCACGAGCGAATGGAGCTTTACGGCGACCAATGTGGGTATCGGGGTGGACAATGAATACGTCTACTATGCGGGGCAAGTCTTCGCCAACTCTGCCTTCACGCCCTACCAAATGACGGTGACCACGGTGGTGCCGGAACCGACCACCGTAGGTCTGTGCGCGCTCGGCCTGTTGGTCATCGCGGCGGTAGGCCGCGTCCGGGCCAGACTCCGAACATCTTCTCTGCGCAAAGGGGATCGGCGGCATTTGTAGCGCCCAACCAACTGGCAACGGCCTCCCGAGGCCAATTGCATCCCACCTTACAGGCGGGGTGCTGGAAAGACAGAGAAGCAGTGTACAACGACGATTATTATTCCCAGGGGGAATAATAATCGTCGTTGTACAGGCCGTCGAATTCGAGGTAGGGACCGGTGTGAACCTTGCGCGTTGCACGCAGTGAGAAGTGAAGATCTAGCAAGGTTGGCGCTGGCGTTGGCCTCATGCGGGCGGTGCGTTTAAGTAGCTGTTCCTCCCAAACTTCGGACGGGATCCTGCCGGTGGTTCGCAGGGTTTTGCGGCCTTGGCGTTGGATTTCCATCTGGAGGATCGAATCGGCTGCCTCCCAGTCGCTGACTTTGGCGTGAGCCATCAGGGTTACGAGGCGGT
>CAMDGV010000133.1 GCA_945898055.1 Akkermansia muciniphila
GTCTCGCTGAGATGCCGGGCGGAAACAAGGATATGACCGTCTTCATCAACATCGATGGCGTTGAAGTGAGGAAAATCAGCGGTGCTATCCCTAATATCGTAATGATCCCAAGCTCGCCACTGGAAGATCAGTTCGCCCGCTGCCGTAAATTCCTGAACAACTCCCTCCGTGACCACGGCATTGGTCCTTCCTCCAACAACATATTTACTCATGTCAACTGGGTTAAACCGGACCCCAAGCATTAAATATGAGCCATCCGCCAGCACCTTGAGTTCATGCCTATCCGTCAAATACCCGTTCGTCGTTCGAAAAGTTTGGATGTAATTAAAGTTCCGATCAAATGCGGGGAAACCGCCGATAGATGAATCAAGATACCCAGTAATCAGATGATTTTGCTCAGTCTTAAAGTTCTCCATTCGACCGCGGCGATACCAGATCGGTAAGCCGTTGTTATCCAGAATCATCGTGTATGGCTTACTGCCGTTCCCCGTATCAAGAAACAGATGCCCTGGGGACGGATTACGGTTAATCGTGACCGTAACCTTAGGGAAGTCGCTGGGCACGGAAACGCCGTTGGGCATGATCGCCGCCGCCGCCATCACAGGACCCCCAGTCAGCGACAGTCTCTTACGGTCGTCGGGAGTCGTTGTTGTATTCAGGGTCATCAAAGTGTCCCTCGTCGGCGAAGGTCCCTGGCTTGAACCCTCCGAAAGTCCTCCGTCATCAGAAGTACCTCCGGTCGGAGCCGGCATCGGGGCCGTTATCATGAACTGATACTCATACAAGGTGAGCCTCCCGCGAGCTCCGCCGGCCAACTGTGGATTCAACGTCACCGTAACTAGTTCGTTCTGGCTGAAATCCACCGGCATTGTAAAAGTCACCGTCCTTCCGTCACTGGCCACTTGGGTCACCCCGGAATGAGGCCCGCTGATCGCTCCGGTCACCGTGATAAAACTTGTCGTCAGGTTCGTTACTTCCGTGGGCGCGACATTCGCAAGCCGCACCAACACATAACGGGTCTGTGCGGAGACATAGGGTGCCGCGGGCTCCGGTGATAAATACAAGTAACCCGCCATTCTAGCGACGCTCTGCGCCCGGGCCAAGTCCACGCCAACCAGCAACGCCGCTACCACAATTACGAGTCTCAGTCCGCTGTTCATCACGCCGGTCACAAGCTAGTTACCGCGAACACGATAAAACTTCTGTGCAGTGTCTCTTACCGATTCGATGAATCGACCGTCGAAACTCCCGGTTGCAGTCCAAGAACCAGCAACCGTGGATGCCATTTCGAGCTCTCCCCCTGCGAACTTGATGCTCAAAAGCCCGTTCGTTAGCGACAGTTCGGTGATCTCAGGCGGTTGAACAAACGCTCCGATGAACACCGGATCGAGGATCACGCCGGGCTCTGCAAGAACCACCCCCCCTCGACTTCGATTGGCTTTGAGCGTCACCGTCGTCCCCGCACTGACGTGCAGTGAACACAAGGTTCCAGTCGGTCTAGGAACCGCCTCCGGCACGTTCGGATCCCAAAGCCCCCCGAATTCCAAGGTGACGCCGCTCGAATTGAGGCCGGCCAAGGTGTCCTCCGGAGCGTCAGCCATAACGGCCAGAGGGGTGTACTCACTGGCCTTCCAGTTTATGTTGTTCCCCGGGCCTAGGGTCATATTATCACGAAACGAAGCGGGAAATATCCCATAACCTTGATTCTCCGCTGTGCTCAAGCCTCTGAAGTAATCCGAGATACCAATTATCCGACCCGTATCTACCGATACGTCCAAGCCAAAGGCGCGGACCACCTCGCCTGCGGTACACTCATAATTGACCCTTGCCACCGCGTTACTGCTCTGCACAAAAACACGGACCTCGGCGAAAGCTGTCGGGACGACCGGAAACGCAATCAAGAATGCCAAGTGTGTTTTTATAGCGAACCTCCGAAAACTACTTTTCTGAATTGAAGGGACTTTTTTAGTTTTTGGATTGGCTGGTTTCAAGCGGACACCTAGTGACGGTTGCTTTCGTTCTGCGCCTCATTTGAGCGGGCGTTTTCGTAAAAGCACCTCCCCCTTGCTGGTGGTCGGGTGAGCGTTGTACAAAATAACCTGAACCCGACACCAGTCGGGCTTATTCGATGGAAAGGCGGTCACATTCAAGTTGAACACGCCGGACTGCGGCGTGCGCTTCACAAATTCGGGCGGCAACTTGTTCGATTCTAGAAAAAGGTCCACCGTCTTGATAACCAATTCCCCGTCACCTTCAGTCTGTCGCACCATCAGTTCATATTGCTGGGCGGCGTCAACCTGCGCCGTCAGATCCATGTTTAACGTCGCGGTGGTCCCATCGAACTGATTCGCCGTCCATCGCCTCACCATGGTCCAATCCGGCTGAAGCCCGAGGCTTGCCTTGGGATCGCTGCGTTCGGCCGCCTCGGGCCGTGCTCCCGTTGCGTAGGCCGCTAATTCACGGATGATCGGCGGAGCCGCCTGTTTCGTGACGCGCAGGCGCACTTCCGACACTTCCACCGGCTTAAACCGATCGATCTTCTTGTGGCCGATCATCGTGCCCGCCGCCAGCGGTTTCCATCCGCCACTCGTCTTGCCCTCGACGACATACTCGCGCACCCGTTCACCCGACCGGATGTCTTCCATGGATATTACGTGGTCGATCACGGTGGGTTTGCTGAGCATCAACTCGAGTTGCGAGCCGAGCCCATTGGTGCGAGCAGTCCACACCCCGAAGCGGCGCGTGATCTCAGCACCGAATTCGGCAGCCCGCTTGGCGTCGGCCTCGGGGATCAGCCCCGTTTTGTCCGGCGTCAAATCCAGTAGCAAGACTGCACCGTGGCCCACCGTTCGGTAATACATGTCCATCAAGTGATCCACGCTCTTGATGGTCTTTTCACTGGTGGAACTGTAGAACCAGCCGTCGCGCATGCGCGCATCGGCTTCAATGGGTAGCCAGGCGTCGCCTGCGGGATCGCTGTCTGCGGATTCGGAGACACCCGATGTTCCTGCCGCGCGCGACACGGTGCTCCAGGACGGGTAGGGCGTGAATCCCTCTTCATTGCCTACCCAGCGAATCGTCGCCCAGGGACTCTGAAACTTCATTGCCTTGGGTGCGTGTTGGTCGAGGAGGTCCGTTAGGTCCATGATGTCTTTGCGAACGCTCCCGTCGAACCACACTTCCATCATTGGGCCGTAGCGGCTTAGAACCTCGGTTAGTTGCTGACGGTAAACCTTCTTATAGGCCTCTTGCTTTGCAGGATCCTGCGTCT
>CAMDGV010000134.1 GCA_945898055.1 Akkermansia muciniphila
GCTCTGACTTCCTCCCCGCTCTCCGTCGCACCGGGAAGGATCTCAACACTTAACTGCTCGGCTTTCCCTGCCTTCTCATCCCAACCACCCTCGGAGTCCTTGGCGATCGTGTGGTCATGCTTAGTGATCGCTTCAGGCAGGCTCAGAGCCAGGGCTTCGCCTTTCCTCCGCAAGCTCGCCACTCCGATAGGCCGAATCGGATTCAGCCGTCTTGTTTGACTGCTTTGGGACGACAGGTTCGCTTTAGGTTGTTCCCCACCCCGCCATTCCCCACCCCGCCTCTCGGCGACGCAGTTACCTTCAGCTACACGGTGCCATGCCAGCACCGTACTCGGTCTTTCACCGGTTAGTCGTTTCAGTTTCATGTTCACACGGAGTGGCCGCCTGCGGTCCTCAAATTTCTCAAGAGCTTCCTGCCAGTTCAAAGCCCGCCCAACTATCAGCTCGTCGCTGACGAAATGGAGCGGCTGTGCCACTTCAAGCGAGCCCGCGCAACTCTCGAATCCTACGTCAAAACCAACCTCTCCCACCGGGTTCCCACGCTCGCCCCAAAGAAGCGCACCGATCGGCGCTTCCGCCGCGCCCACGTCGGCGAACTCTGGCAGCACGACAGCTCGATCCACCAGTGGTGGCCTGCACCTAACAAGCAAACACTGTTGCTCACTGTCGATGACTGTTCGGGCCTGTTTGTCGCGGGCCGTTTCGTCGAGCGAGATACCACCTGGAACCACTTCCAACCTTTCCGCGAGGCCTTCGAACGTCACGGTCTGCCCGAGGCGATCTATACCGACGCCCTGAGCCTCTTCGGGCCGAGTTCCAGCAACCCTCACGCCAATCCGCGCAGCGAGTTTCAGCGCGCCTTGCGGGCACCCCACGTCGCGCACCTCGTGGCACCGACGCCGCAAGCCAAAGGCAAGATCGAGCGCGCTTTTCAAACCTTGCAAAACCGTCTCGTCACCCTGATGGCCCACGCAGAAGTCAACAACTGGAAGTCCGCCGATCTGATTCTCCAGATGGAAATTCAAGGCCAAGGCCGAAAAACCCAGCGGACCACCGGCAGGATTCCATCCGAAGTTTGGAAAGAGCAAATTCTCAAACGCAGCGCCCGCCTGAGTCCCGCTCCCGCGTCATTCCTGTTGGATCTCCACTTATCCCTTCGCTCGACGCGCAAAGTTCACTCCGGCCCTTGCATCAAGTTCGATGGACAGGATTACGAGATCGCCCCCACCTCCCGAAAGGGGGTCACCGTGCTGTTCCACTCGTTTTGCAAGCTCTGGGTTCTCGATCACTCACCAAAGTTAACATGGCTGCCGACTCTCGGCCATTTCACGTTGAAATCTGTCTAGTTTTGAACCGTCGCCGACAGGACCTCGGAAAACGCTGGACCTCGGAAAACGCTTGTATAAACTGCAATTTTATAATAGATAATTCCATTCTGAATCAGTTAGTGCCGGTTGCAAATAGCCTATTGGCAGTTGATGACGGTGTATCCGCGATGTATGTCCAAAACAATCCGACTTCTCCAAAACGCGGTCACAGAATTTGAGGCTGGTAATTTCGAACGAGCCACGACTTTGTGCACTCAGGTGATTCAGCGCGAACCAGCGAATATTCTGGCCTTGAGTTTTGGCGCGTTGATCGAACAGCAGCGGGGTCGGCACGAGCAGGCTTTGCTTTGGATTCAACGGGCAATCAAGCTCGCGCCGGCGGATGCGGCGGCGCAGCGGGTGGGAGGTGCCATCATGCTGGCACTCGGAAGGCATGACGAAGCCGTGGCGCACACCCGCAAAGCCTTGGAATTGCAGCCGAATATGCCGGGACTTCATCGTCAGCTCGGGACGGCATTGACCCAACTGGAACGCGCCGACGAAGCCATGCCCATCTTGGAACTGGCGCTCCGCCAAGAGCAGGAGCCGGATGCCGAATTGCTTAACACCGTTTCCGCCGCCCTAGAGAAGGCCTGTGACTTTGTCCGCGCCGAAGAGTTTGCGCGCCGGTCCTTGCAAAGGCAACCGGCTTATCCTCCCGCCTTTATCAGCCTCGGCAATGCTTTATTGGGGCAAGGGCGGCCTGCCGAGGCTGTCCAGATGTTCGACCAAGCGCTGGCCCGTAATCCCGATGATGCCACTACCCGCTACAACCGTTCCTTTGCGTTGCTCACCAGCGGCGATTTTCTCCAAGGCTGGGCGGATTACGAAGCGCGCTGGATCCGGCCGGGCGCGCCCAGCAAACGGCCCTCGTTCCGGCAACCGGCTTGGGACGGGCGGGAAATCGAGGGCCGAACCATTGTGCTCTATTCTGAGCAGGGTTTCGGCGACGCCATCCATTTTATTCGCTATGTTCCAGTCGTCGCGGCCATGGGCGCGCGGGTGCTGCTGGTCTGTCCGGCGGCTCTGCATTCGCTGGTGCGTCATATGGAAGGTATCGTGCAATTGTTTGGATCGAATGAACCGCTCCCAGCATTTGACACCCATGCCCCGTTGATGAGCCTCCCGTATCTGCTCAAAACCACCTTGGAGACGGTTCCGGCGGAGGTTCCTTATCTCCGTGAGCCACCCGCCGAAACGTTTCCACTGTCGTCGTCCGCCAGCCTCAAAGTGGGCTTGGTATGGGCCGGCGGCGACGGTTACCGGAAGAACCGCATTCGCTCGATCTCCCTGGACCAATTGCTGCCGGTGTTGCGGGTGCCAGGCGTGCAGTTCTACAGCCTCCAATGTGGATCCCCAAAATCTGACCTGATGAAATTACCTACAGGACTTCAGATCGAAGACCTCGGCAGCCGGGTGCGCGACTTTGGCGACACTGCGGCGGCCATGGGCCAGTTGGATTTGGTGATTTCCGTCTGCACCTCGACGCTGCATTTGGCTGGTGCCCTGGGGCGGCCCGCCTGGGGCCTCCTGTCCCATGCCCCGTGTTGGCGGTGGATGCTAGGTTGCTCGGACAGCCCATGGTATCCCACCATGACGTTGTTTCGCCAACCAAAATTGGGTGATTGGGCGGGTGCTATCGCGCAAATGATAGGGGCCCTCCGCCAGGCGGCCGCGAGTGGCAACCCTCTTCTAGCTACCGCAGGAGCTGTAGCTCCGCCGCTGTCAGCACCCGTGCTTCACCCGGTGCATCCCGATGTTGTTGGCAAAGTTCAGTTCCAAAGGTGGGAATAATCGTCATTTTTCACCAGCACGGTCAACCGGAGCAAGGAAGTGAGGCCGTCGCGGGTCCAAAATTGTCCACAGCCTCGAAGTCTGCCTTGAAGCTG
>CAMDGV010000135.1 GCA_945898055.1 Akkermansia muciniphila
CGGAGGAAGAATTGGGAGCGAAGCGAATGCGAGAAAGGAATCATTGATCTCAGTTCAACCCTCTACTTTTCGACGAACTTGGCAAGAACTAGCAGGGTTGAATAGGACGATTAACTGCTTAAAAAGAGGGAGCGGTAAGGAAGCCTTCAGAAGGTGGGAAAACGGGAATCTTGCGATCAAATTGGTCTAAAAATAGGTCCTTAATTGGGATTCTTGGTTGCCTTGAGCGAGGTTGTTTTTGTCAATTGCGAGGTTTTTTGGAAGGTCGCGGACTTAGAGAGAAGTAAAAAATTATGATCTTCAATGTTTCTGGTGCTTGACGTTGGGATTCGAATGGCGGACCTAGTGGTTGGTAATCTCACTGACTATGAATTCTGAACCAGCGAATCGCCGTGCTTTTTTGAAGTCCGGATCCACCGCCGCCGCCATCGCCTTTGCCGCGCCGACTTTGTTGGTCCGCGAGAAGGTATTCGCAGCCAATCCCGACACGCTCCGCGTCGGACTCGTTGGGTGCGGTGGCCGGGGCACCGGGGCGGCCGGTAACGCCATGGACGCCGACAAGAACCTGATCGTGGTGGCAATGGGGGATGTTTTTGAAGATCAGCTTAAGCAGAGTCATGCCAGTCTGGATAAAGGATATCCGGGCCGGGTGCAGGTTCCCGAGGAGAAGCGGTTTAGCGGTTTGGACGCTTACCAAAAGGTGATCGATGCGGGGGTGGACGTGGTTCTTTTGGCATCGCCTCCGGGATTTCGACCTACGCATCTTCGTTATGCCGTGGAAAAAGGAAAACACATCTTCTGCGAGAAGCCGATGGCCACTGATGGACCCGGCATTCGGCACGTGATGGAATCGGTACGGATGTCCAAGGAGAAGAAGTTGAACATCGTCGCTGGTTATTGCTGGCGGTATTCTCCGCCTCAACGTGAATTTTTCAAACGGATCAATGAAGGTGAACTAGGCGAGATATTGGCGATGTATGGTACTTATTTGACGAGCCCTGTGAAACCGATGCAGGCACCGGAACAGCGCAAAGCGGGTATGACAGATTTGGAGTGGCAGTTGCGAAACTGGATGAATTTTTCATGGTTAGCAGGCGACGGTATGGTTGAGCAGTGCATCCACACCGTGGATAAAATGATGTGGGCATTTGGTGACAAGCCCCCGACTAAGTGTGTCGCCAATGGAGGCCGCGTTCATCCCAACTATCAGGGCAACATTTTCGATCATATTTCAGCTACTTATGAGTGGGCCAACGGAGCACGTGGAATCATTGCCCAGCGCCAGATTGCCAATTGTTACAACGACAACAGCGATTATGTGTTGGGCGGCAAAGGCAAGGGTTGGAATGGATGGAGCAATAGTTATTTTAAAAATGCGGATGGGACGGCAGGTTGGAAGTATCGGGGTGAAAAGCCTGATATGTATGTAGTGGAACACGGTTACCTCTATCGGTCGATTCGTGCTGGAGAATTCTACAATGATGGCGACCGAATGGTTAACAGCACTTTGGCAGGTATCATGGGGCGAATGGCGGCTTACACGGGGCAAGAAGTGACTTGGGAACAAGCGCTTAATTCACAGACCAAAATGGTCCCCGAGAACATGAGTTGGAATATGACCTTGGGCATGGATCCACTGCCAATTCCGGGCAAAACTAGGATCGCTTAATTAGGCTTGCGTGGGCTTTTTACTTTGGCCAGGCCAGAACCTTTGCGGGTTCTGGTTCGGTTTTTTAAAGTCCGTAGGCCAAGGAGAAAGTCGCAATGAAGGTCAGTTCCTGAAAAAGAGAACTTCCTTCATTTAGCAAGAGACCAGAGCTATTCGGAGGCGTGTCGCTTGTTTCTCGAGATCAGGTCGATCTATAAGAAGCGTTTTGTCGGATTCAAAGGCCAAGGTTGACACGCCGTGAACGGCGCAGACTTCCAACGTTTTCGGGCCGATACAGGGGATATCAAACCGCATGTCATGACCTTCCCTCGCCACCTTCACTGCCACGGCTCCGCCGTTCTTGCCTGCTAGTTGACCTCCGCGTTCGAGACAGGCATCTGTTCCTTCAAAACCCTCCACCGCGAGGACCGTTCCTTCTTTAACAACCACCAGTTGACCGATTTCCAGACGGGACACTTCCTTGGCGATTTTGAGTCCGAAGACAATATCCTCAGTGACGCTTTGCCGAAGCGCGGCACCGGCGAGGTATCCGACGCTGGGCATCCACGGCGCAAGCCAAGGCACAGGGGGAATCAGGGTCACACCTTCGGTGGCTAATTCGTCTCCAATCGCACTAAAAAGAGTGTGGGCGTTTTTCTCGCGTAAACGCATTAGAATCCCCATCGAGCGGAGGTCGGGCCGGAGATCGAAGAGGTTTTTGGGAGCAATCTGTCCAAGCATGACGCAGCGAGTCACCCCACGATCAGTGAAGGCGCGGATCATTTTGGAAAGCTGCCCGACTCGGGTCCAGACAATCTCGTCGACAAGAGATGCAAGGGCGGGATCGGTCTCCCCTTCAAAAGCGACAGCGACAATTTTCTCTCCCTGGTGGTGTGCTTGGCGTGCGAAGAGGAAGGGTAGGGATTTACTGCCAGCGATGAGTCCGATCACAGGTAGAGTCTACCTAGAAAGGAAGCATTGGGGAAGTCGAGTGTCAGATTGAACTTAAGGCAGAAGACGAAGATTTTTTAATTCCCTCAAGAGCCTTTTTTACTAAAGGAGGCCCCCAACAGGTGAGGTGCAACTGGGAAATTATTACCCACTAGAGAGGTTGTATCTTCCCTCTCTCAAGACTTTAGGCGGTTAAATCTAAGTTGAATGAGCCTCTAAAGGTGCCGCCATACCGCGCGGTTTTTTTGCCTTCTTCAGCCAGTTTTTAGCGACGTCCATTTCGACGGTCGTATCGCCTTCTTTCAAGGTTCGTGTCAGCAACCTTCTCCTTAGACCGCCCCTGGGCGCCAAGTGCCCATTCCTAAATTTATTCTGAAGCAGTAGGGTCCCGCACTGATAGATCTGCGCCAGGCACTCGGCGTAGGTTTCTGCCCATAAACTACCTGCTGCTAAACAAATGAATTCCAAAGGCCAACCATGAGACAACGACGATTCACGGGGGCTTCTGATACCCCTATTTCTTATTATCACTGCATCTCGCGCATCGTAAATCGAGATAAGATCTTCAGAGAACTTGAGCAAGAAAAGTTCACCCAGTTGATCCATGCCTAC
>CAMDGV010000136.1 GCA_945898055.1 Akkermansia muciniphila
GCAGCGACCAGCCCTGGAAACAAGTCGCTACTTTCATCGTCTGGCATTCCCCACAATAAGTCTGCCTACGAAAAAAATCGCTCAAAATTCAGGGATTTGAACTCGCACCTGATTCCTAGGCTTTACCCCCATTCTTCTGAGGTCTGAACTTCCTCGAGAGGAATCTCCAATCGGCCACGCAATTGCCGATTCTCCTCGCGCAGCCGTTCGCATTCCGCAAGCGCTTCAGCAAGTGTTGCGTCATTGAAATCGGATGCGCTCATGGTTGAGATCGCTCGCTCATGCCAAATGCATCCGCTGTCGTCATGCCAAAAACGCGCTGCTCGTTCGTGCTTCTTGGTAGGTCACAACAGGCCCAGAAATCTATGCACCAATTCGTAGGCGCGACGGGCGTGCATCGCCTGAGTGTCAGCGTCAGGCGCAGAATGGAACTCCACCAGTTGCTGCGGACCGAAGGCTCCCACACTGGCGAACTTCTCCCGCAATATTTCAATCGCCTTGTCGATGTTCTTCTCCCCGGTTCGATGGTTCCACCCTTCGGCCAGTTTGTTCATTCCTGCCGGGAAGTGTTCCAGACAGTAGCAGAAGTCATAGGTATCTTTCGGTTTGTCTCGGCCACCGATGGCGTGCGCCTTCATCACGAGAAAATCGGCCAAGGAAGCAACCCGTAGTCGGACCGTGTTCGTCGCACCGCGCACATTTTCCCCCGAGATCGTGAGTTCATCGGGATTGTGGAATGCCTCACTGCAGGCGTCGATCTGGAGAACTCGAAAATCTTGGAGCAGCTTGGGCTTGTTCTTCTTCAGCTTGATCGCTTTGGGAGCAAGAAACTCCACCTCCACCTGCACGGGTTTTTCGCCGTCCTTGAGGTCCACTTCGACCACCAATTGGAAATCCTTCTCGCCGGCCCGGTAGCGTTTCGTGTCCAGCAACAGCTTCACCAGTTCAGCGTATCGTCCGTCTTTCAGTTTGGCCGCATCCAACGCCAGGTCCACATCGATGCTGCCGACGTGCGGTTCGTCGGCGTCCGGCAACAACAAGTCCGGCGTCCATCCGCCCACCACCACGAGACAATCGACAAAGGAGGCCAGCACCTGGCCCACGTCCACCAAGACGCGGCGCGCTGCTATCGTTTGGCGCTGGCTATAGTC
The DNA here is from genome assembly GCA_945898055.1 of Akkermansia muciniphila. Lineage (GTDB taxonomy): Bacteria > Verrucomicrobiota > Verrucomicrobiia > Limisphaerales > UBA9464 > SXXZ01. The sequence goes on from CAMDGV010000136.1 coordinate 1,152, forward strand.
TGACTCGTTCCGGGGCTCGGGGGTCATACGTTCAGCCCTCGCAATTTCCATTCGGGCTTCAGGCGCTGATTCAGCAACGCTTCCGCCGCCTCCTCACCTCTGCCGCCGCAGTGATACAAATCGACATAGGTTTGCACCGCGTTCGTGCAGGCCATGCGGTTGTCATCCATCGAACCTCCGTCGCCCAGGTAGAAAACCCCGTCATCATCGGGAATCAGTGCCACTAGATTCTCGCCCGAATCCACGCGCTTGGCTTCGACCCGTTCCTCGAATTTGGAAACTTCGTTCTCGCGGACATACAGCCATGTCTTGGGCTGCCGGACATGCGGCGCTTGTAAATCTGCGGCGGAAAACGACGCGTAAGCCACGTAACCACCCGTTTCGGATCCAAGTCGGGCCAGCGCATCGCGCAATTTCTTTCCCTGCAACAATGTGAAATAACCGCGACGTTCGTGGCGATTGAAGCGATAGGCGTCACGCCACGCGAACAATAGTTTTACAGGATCGCGCAACCGAAAGCCGCCGTCCTCAGCGCCCTCGATGAATGCCTCATCGCGCAGATAGCGAACGACCTTGTTCACCAAGCCGAGACTGGGCTCGGGAATAGGCGTCGCCAGTTCGCCGAAATGCCCTTCCATGTGACGCTGCGTCCATCGCATCCCGGCGTGCTCCGGTAGCAGCAATGCGCGGATGACCCGTCCGGCTTCCCTCGTGCTGAGGTTCGCAGTCGGACGGGGCTGCGCCTGCACCGATTTGTTGCCAGTGTGCTGGAGATGGAGCAAGCCGGGAACATCCAGCCGATAATTACCCGTCAGATCAAACCAACTCCAACCTCGGTTCACGCACAACTCCGCCACGCGTGGCGACACCCAAGGCAGCGCCAGCACCGGCACAACCAATTTGGGGTGCCCTGTTGGTGAAAACACTCTGTCCGCCATCATCCGGAAAACGCTCGGTCGCATCTCGCCTTTGCACTCGACGCACAACGCCGCCTTGCCTCCGTCCGACAAGGGCACGGTGGCCAGCAAATCGAACCCGGCGTCCGACTCGCCACCGACGTGCTCGACCTCCCAGCCCCGCAGCCAGCCCACACCCCGCAGCAATTCCTCCAGCTTCGCCGCCAGAGCTTTCTCCAACGCCTTTCCTGAAAGGATTGCCTTGTTCATAGTATGGACCGTGTTCACGGAACCGTGAACATGACATATTTCGTGAACGTGCGCAAGCGAAAGGCACGCATCGTCCCCACGCGGATTGCCAGTTCAGTCATCGATCGAGGCGTCGATCTGGTCGAGAGACTGCATTACTGCACGTCTGCAGAAACTCGGGCCGTGGCAGTGGCGAACAAACCGGGTGAGTTTATCCGGCGGGGCTTGATTTCAGGCGTCGAGAAAATCGAATTTCCCTATGGAATGGCCAAAAACCGAGAGTTGCCGAATGAAGAAGAAGTCGGTCTTCGCCTTGACGAGTTTACTGCACTCTTACTGCTCTGCCTCATCAGCCGTTGATTTCTTAATGGAGCGGGTGAAGGGAATCGAACCCTCGTTTCTGTAGGAACAGCCAAGATCATCGAAAATGGGCGTAAAATGCGCGATTTGTCAGCCACCAGGGGGCCATCCGTATGACACTGTATGACAATCGGCCGACGGATTTTTTCAGCGCCACCAAGGAGTTCCACGGCCATCCCAAGGACCCTCTCGACGGGCTTCATGGTGACGTCTGAGCGGTGGTTCGACAGATTATTTTCAGCGTGTCGGCGCTTACCAGTTTCCGTGGGGAGCGCACACGCAGCATGATGGCTGGTTGGCAGATCGCTACCATGGCCAGCCTCATCAAGCGCAAAAAGAGCCCTTTCTGGTTCATCCAATACCGGCAAGGGGACAAGTGGAACAAACGCAGCACCGGCCTTAGGCACTCGGTCTCGGCCGAGACACGCAAGGCCAGAGAGGAGTGCGCGAAGCAAACCCTCAAGGAACTCACGGTCAGCAAAGTAGGTGGTGAGAGCCGCTGGGAGCTCTGGGTTCTGAA